>JAGNZZ010000033.1 GCA_017984135.1 Chitinophagales bacterium
TGGTGCGTGGTTTATTTTATTCAAATAAATTATATCGAATAATACAATACAAGGCGCGAAAGGCATCTTTCATGCCTATTTTTTTGCCTTCCTCATAGGTGCGTCCATAGTAGGAAATGCCCACTTCGTAAATGCGTATTTTGGGAATTTTAGCCACCTTTGCGGTCACTTCCGGTTCAAAACCAAACCTATTTTCTTTTAATTCTATCTTTTGAATAATTTCTCGGCGAAACATTTTATAACAGGTTTCCATATCTGTCAAATTCAAGTTGGTAAACATATTGGAAATAAACGTAAGAATTTTATTGCCAATGGTATGCCAGAAAAATAAAATACGGTGCGGCTTTCCACCCATAAACCGTGAGCCATACACCACATCGGCAAAGCCATCTAAAATGGGCTTCATCAAAATATTAAACTCATTGGGATCGTATTCCATATCGGCATCTTGTACAATTACAAAATCGCCGGTAGCATTTTGAAAACCGGTTCGCAACGCAGCACCTTTGCCTTTGTTTACTTCATGCTTTTTATACACAATTGTTACATCGGGATTTTGTTGTTGAAACGCCATCACCTTTTGTTCTGTTTGGTCTTGCGAGCAATCGTTTACTACTATGATTTCTTTCTCTATTTGCTGGATCAGGACAACCTCATTTATTTTTTTTAAAATATGTTGAATCGTATTTTCTTCATTATACGCCGGAACGATGATGGATAATTTTGTACTCATTGCATACAAAAATAGCTAATTTAATACTTGTTATTCTTTATTTTTTTTCTTTTTTATCCAACGTTCTGTTTCCAATCCATTTCTTTCCAAATCAAACAAAATAGAAGCATAGCCAATGGCGCCAATTTTTGGAGATCCATAAGCTTCAATATGTTTATTGTTGTAAATATTAGCACCACCTACTTGCAAGGTAAACCATCGTGGAAACTCATACGATACTTGCATATCTAAAGTATGGTAGCTAGGAACCGTTCCGTCGCCGAAGGTACTTTCCCATTGATACTGATTTACCCATTTAAATTGAATGCCAAAGCCTAATCCTTTCCAAATGCGTTGCGCACTCACACCGATATTAAATTTATGATTGGGTGTATTGAAACCCGGAATAATTGGGTCGTATAAATTTTTAGTATTAATGCCGGAATACGTATAATTGAATGAACCAATGAGCGACTTCCAGATATAATAATTAATACCGATTGACGCACCAAATGCATCTACTTTTTGTTTGGCATTGGTAGGCATTTGAATTAGGTGGTAAGCGCCGGTGAGCATGGCATCGCTGCCCGCTTCAGAGCCCACTACAATTTCTTTATTGCTTGGCATATAAAAACGCAAATCGCCAATAAAATGAAAATAGCGATTAAAATAAGCCGATATATCGATGTATAATTTATTAAAAAAGGCACCACGATATCCAATTTCCCAAGAGTTCACTTGTTCCGGTTTTATTGGATCTAGTTTAATCGGTTTTAAAATACTTGGATCGATTTCAAATGTCGTATTGTATTTTTCTCTAAAATCTTTCACGGATTGGAAATCGTAGCCTTCGGCGCCGTGTAAATTACCTAATAATTGAATGGCACCTAAGTTTAAGGAGATGTATTGATTTTGGAGTGTCGGAGTTCTAAATGCTTGTTGATACGAGAAACGGAAGGTATTGTTTTTATACGTTCCAATAACAGAAACTCTCGGTGAAAATTGCACTTTAAAATTTTCTGCTTTATCAATACGCGCAGAACCAACTAATTTTAAATGGTTTTTAAAAAGGTCCACACTTATTTGCGTGTAGGCACCTACTTCCCAAGTATTTAAGTTGATAAATTTTGCTTTTAAATCCGGTGAACCATTGGCTAAGGTATCGGCAATATTGACTAAAGTATCATAAAATATGGAGCCATAGGAACGTGGAATAAACATACGGAAAGAAGAACCTACTATCCAATTAATGCTATGCTTGAAGTTATGATTGTATAATGCTTCCACATGATGTAATGAAGATTTATCCTGAAATTTAGCGCCGGTTGACAAGTTGGCATCATCCACAATAATAGCGTAGGCAGAATCAAAAGAAGCAGTACCTGGTTGTAAATACGCATTTGTATAAGCTTCTTGCAAAGCGGCATCTCTGGAAGTTTGTACATCGGCATTTTCAGGATCATTTTTAAATGAATTTGTAAAATCAGACAGGTGTGAAAAATAAGATTTAATAAAATTAGATACATATCTGCTGATGCCAATTTTTGATAAATTAATGGCACTAAATACCATATCATACGACTTACCGGCATTTTCTTGCGTGGTATAATATTTCAACATAAACCCTTTATAATCGAGTTGCACTTTATGTTGTTGGAATAAAATATTCTTTACATTGTATCGATTCGCTCCTTGATAGACGGCAGTTCCCAATCCAAATTTATATTGATATTCCAATTGCATATCTTGAATGGGTCGAGCGTACAACGCCAAATTTGCTTTAATGCTTTGTGTTTTATTATCGGTTAAATCTTGCTCCATGTAGCCAGGTGTTTTAACATTGATAATTCCGGGAAATGCATTTGGAAAAAAATCTAAATACGCATTCAAGGCTCTAAACTGACGAGCAATTGCTGTATCCTCACTAAATTGTAATTTACGCACCACTGTACTCACATTCACATCGGTTTCAATATCGCCATAAAGGTTGGCAATGGAATCATCGGCCATCCAATCATTCGCACTAAAATAGCCACCACTTATTTTAAATCCGAATACATCTCTATCGTATTTCTTTTTCCCAAAGGCATTAGCATATCGAAGTTGTGCATCTATAAGGTGCCGATTGCCGCCTTTAATTTTGAGTTGCAAATTTTTATAATCGAAAGCATTTTTAGTTTGCATACTCAATACACCTTGAAACGCATTTGCGCCATATAATGCCGATGATGCACCTGAAATCACCTCCACACTTTCTAAATCTAAGTCGTTAGCACCTACTAAATTCCCAACGGGAAAATTTAAGCCTGGCGCTTGGTTATCCATTCCATCTATAAACTGCACCACGCGTACCGGCGCAGTCGTATTAAATCCACGCGTATTAAATACTTGGAAACCCATGCTGCTGGTGGTGATATCCACCTCTTTCATGTTGCCTAAGCTTTGGTAAAAATTACCAGAAGCCACATTTTGTATTTGCTTCGCATTCATTTTTTGTATGGAAGCTGGCGATGTTTGTATTCGCTCACTAACTCTCGATGCAGAAATAACAATATCATTGCTCACGCGTATTTCCTGTTCTTCTAAGGCAATATCTAATGTTTGGTTTTCTGATATAATGTTGATTTCCTGATCGGCATATCCCAAATACGAAATCACCAATATTCCGGGCAATGTGGCATTGGCTTTAATTTCAAAATTTCCATCGATATCTGTTACTGTACCAAAATTGGTATTTTTCAATTGCACATTGGCACCAATCAAACTTTCTTTTGTTTTTTTATCCCTAATTTTGCCTTTGATATTTATTTCTTGTGCCATGCTATTTATGCTTACAAACAAGCAAATTAGCATGATGAATAATCTTGATAAATTATTTTTTAATAACATTTTCATCCTTTTATCGGGTTAAAAATTCTAGTTGATGGTAACTGATTTAGTTGCTTTTTGATGCGTATTTTTCAAGTCAATAATCTCCAACATATATTGACCTTTGGCATAATTTCGCATATCCATTTGATATTGGTCGGATATTTCATTACTCCACATTTTTTCGCCCAACATATTATAAATAGTGGCTAAATATTTTCCATTTTTATTAATAAAAATGGAAAATAATCCATCGTTTGGATTTGGGAATACATTCATTTCCCAATCCGGTTTAATGTTGTTTTGTTTAATTGATGTGATGACATTGGTGCTACCAAAAACCGGCAGTTCAATTTGCGTTGGATATTGTGGAGAAAAGGCGATGCGTTGTACGGAAATACGTGGTGCATATTCTACTCCATTAAACAGGTAAGTTCGACCATCAGCCGGTTTTCTTCTGAAAAATTCATTCGGCATAATGGGTACATTCGCATTAGCTTGAAAACGTGGATAATTGCTACTGGAAATTAGCACTTTAATTTTATGGCCTTGAGCAAAGGTATAAGCAATTGGATAACCTTGAAAATAGTATTCATATATTTTACCGATATCGATATTGGTAAAAGGTGCATCGTCATTTTGATGGCCTTCTGCAATGGAACGAGCAAACTCACGAGCACGTGCATTTACGGCACTTTCCACTACAAAAAATTCTTTTCCATCCGGATAAACATCTAAAATTCGAACAAAGAAATCGCAATCTGTTGGTCCGGAAGGTGCATTTCCTGGATTCGATTTGGCATACAGTTTAAATTTTGGAAAGCCTATGATACTCAATGAATCCGACAACACCTCTGTTTCAAATTTGAGCACACCTTCTCTATCCATGGTAAATTTGGCAAAATTGGAATCCGCCAGGTTCATTTGTCCTTGTGCATCTCTATCACCTTGAGGCGTTCGTTCCAACATGTTACCACCACCTACTGTTAAAATAGGATCATCCGGATTGTGGACATACGAACCATAGCCTTCATCTGAAGTTGGTGCTGAAAAATTTAATTTCCCATTTTGATGTAAATACATTGATTTCCATTGAATTTCATTGGGTGGAAATACTTCCGATTCCATCCAATAATTTCCGGCATACGATACGGTTGCAGAATCGTTGGATGCACCCACCACATAATATCTTAAACTTGGAATTTGTGTATATTCATATTTTGGAATTCCAGTGAAAGGGCCAGAAGTGCTAAAGCCTTCAATGATTGGACCTAAATCCGGCAAATCAATTTTAAATGGAATGACCAAACCGTTTACGCCACCTAAACGAACTTCTATCGGCACTTGTTTTAGGTTGGTTTCACCTAAAATAAAGTTGAGTAAATCCTCAAATGGAATGATATAATCTTGAGCAGGAAATCGCACCTCTAATTGTGGTAATTGCGGCAATGGTGCTTGCCATTGAGCTGATTTTTGAATCAACACTTTGGGTTCTGCTACTTGATTATAACCATGGTAATTTAAATTATAACGGAACCAACTTATCAATTCTGATTTAGCAATATCTGCAATATTGATATCTCCTTCATCTATTATATTGACTATATCAATTTTTGTAATGTCTTTTACATTTTGAGGATACGTTTTATCGCCTGTTTTTGTGGAGGAAATGGTTTGATGTGCCCATGGACCAATGACAATTTTCTGCAAATTTTTCTTTTGTGTGATATTATCTTGAATAAACTTATGTGTTTCGATAGAACCATCTACAAAAATATCCCACCAACCAGAAACGTGAAAAGTAGGAACTTCAATATTTCTATATCGAGAATAGGTTCCATTTTTATCGCCTTCGCCATTTATATCAACGGGTGCTTTGCTGGCATCCATATCGCTTCTGCCAATGGAATTCGGATAATATCCACAGGGTGAATTTTCATAGTTGACAGTTACAAAATGATCGATAGCCTTATTAGCTGCTTCAAATTTATCTGCCATATTATAATCTAAAGCGGTATGAATGGTATCATCAATTCCAGTATCCATATTTCTTAATTCATCTTGCAAATCTTTTATTTGACCACGTAGCCAACCAGTTACCAATCCATCGCGTAAGCAGCCATTATGGTATCCGGTACTTTTGTAAAATTCCAATGGACCAACGATAGGAAACATACATTTTAGTCCTGGTTGTGATGGGTCAATTTTATGTGCTGCGGCCGCTTGAATTTGATTATAGCCTAATGCTGAGGCACCAAAGGTGCCGATGGAACCATTATAAACCAAATCTGTTGTTTCATAGTTTCCATCTCTATTTAAATCAAATTTTCTATACAATTGGTTTTTTACAAATTCAAGTGTATTATAACCATCTTCATGGTTATTTCCATTTTTTGGATTATTCGTGCTTGTAATATCTAAAATATGTTTATAATTATGATAAGGTGATTTTTTCCAACTATCAGAATACAAAGGCAGATAAGCACCTTGAGACGTATATCGTCCACGCATATCTTGTACGGCGCCGGCATAACCCAACAATGCCATAGCCGCACCTTCGATCGCTCCTTTTTTATTGTATGGTGTACGCTCTAAAATCATGGGCAATTGATATGGATTGGGATTGGCTGCGCCATTGATAGAATCATAAATTAAATACTGTGAGCCTTTTTGTAAAAGCACTGCATAAATTGGAATCTTAATAGGTGGAAATGGATCCGGCAAAAGACTAAATGATATTGTATCATTATACACAAAACTATCTTGTAAAATGGGCAAGTAAATATCTGTCATGAGCTTGGTGCCATCTGGCATGGTAAATGGCACTTGCGTACAGGTCGAAAAATCAGTGATGTCGTCTAATTTACCATTAATTTTAGAGCCTGCAATTTCTGATGCACCAGCTATGGGAAAATGTTTGGTTTGAGCGTAATTTTTTAAAAAAAACGCACCAAATACTATTAAAAGTAGAACTTCTCTTTTCATATTAAATACAGTTTTCAATATGAATATACATTAATTTTACAAATTGTTAAAATTGATTAAAGATAAAAATGGAATTTATTTTCAGTTTTTTGTGTTATACCTTTTTTAGTCTAAACAAATTATGAACGAAATCATTCAGCACGTCTTACACGACATCACCATCCAGCAAGCACTACTTATCATTTTAAATCTCATACTTATTGAAAGTTTATTATCGGTTGACAATGCTGCCGTATTAGCGACCATGGTTATGGACTTACCCAAAGAACAACGCAAAAGAGCTTTAAAATATGGAATTGTTGGTGCCTATATTTTTAGAGGTATTTGTTTGGTACTGGCAGCATGGCTTATTAAAATATGGTGGCTCAAGGCAGTAGGTGGATTGTACTTATTATATCTTTTTATCGACTATTTTTATACCAAATCCACACCTAAGACTGAAGACGATTTACTTAATAAAAAAGAGAGTAAATTTTATAAATATACCTTAGGATTATTGGGAAGTTTTTGGTCAACTGTAGCATTGGTGGAGTTGATGGATTTGGCCTTTTCTATCGATAATGTATTTGCGGCAGTTGCATTTACGGACAATATCTATTTGATTTGGACAGGTGTGTTTATTGGAATTTTAGCGATGCGTTTTGTGGCACAATCGTTTGTAAGATTAATGGAAAAATATCCATTTTTAGAGAAAGCAGCTTTTATTGTAATTGGTATTTTGGGTGTGAAACTATTATTGTCCATTCCTGCACATTATAGCCACAATATGCCGATTTTTAAATATATTGAATCAGAACATTTTGATATGATTGTATCCATCATTACTGTTTTGGTATTCTTTGTTCCTGTCATTACATCTCTTTTATTTAATTATCCTAAACGACATGAAATAAAAGAGGAAGAAGAATAAGCATGAATAAAAAAAGAATTTATTTCTTCAAATAGTCTTTAAAAATTTTTTCAAATTTTTCCAATTTAGGCTGGATTACAAAACGACAATAACTTTCATTGGAATTTTCGTTGTAATAATTTTGATGATAGCTTGCTGCCTTGTAGAATGTTGAAAACAGGGTTACTTCTGTTACGATTGGTTGGTGGTACACTTTTGCTGTATTCAAAGCGTTTATAATAGAATTTGCTGCATTTTTTTGTTCATCGTGGTGGTAAAAAATCACAGAACGATATTGTGTGCCAATATCATTTCCTTGTTGGTTTAATGTGGTTGGATCATGCATGGTAAAGAACACTTTTAAGAGTTCAGAAAATGGAATTTTCGTGCTGTCAAAAACCACTTGAATCACTTCTGCATGTCCGGTTGTTCCGGTACAAACTTCCTTATACGTTGGATGCGCTGTTTGTCCACCTGAAAACCCAGATTCCACTTTTACAATACCATCTAAGCGTTGAAAAAATGCTTCTAAGCACCAGTAACAACCTCCACCGAAAGTGGCAGTATCTAAATTATTTTGCATATTTTGATTCGTATTTTTTGTGAATTGGGTAGATGCATTATTTTGTGTTTTTGCGTTGTGGCAAGCATTGCTTATCAATATTAAAAGTACATAAATAATCGATTTCATCAGTATAATAAAATTAAAGGAATCAAAATAACTCATCCAAAAAAGGATGTTAAATTGTGCAAACACTAATGAGTTAAATTAAATGCTATTTAAAAATTTGAAACACGATAAGCGATACTAAATAAGCGGTTCCGGACATATACACGAATTGTATCAACGGCCATTTTAGTGAATTTGTTTCGCGGCGAACGGTTGCCAAAGTACTGATGCATTGCATTGCAAATAAATAAAACAAGACTAAAGATAAAGCAACTGCCATCGTAAAAACTGGTTTGCCTGTTGCATTTTTCTCTTGTTGTAATTTTTGTTTAATGGTAAGATTATCGGCATCTTTACCAATAGAATATAAGGTTGAAATTGTGCCGACAAATACTTCACGAGCGGCAAAGGACGTAATTAATGCAATCCCAATTTTCCAATCAAAACCTAAAGGCTGAATAATGGGCTCAATAAATTTACCGGCAATGCCAGCATACGATGCTTCTAATTTTTTTGCAGCAATATGCAGTTCGGTCGTTGCTTTATCGTATTGCATCATCGATGATTCGATAGTGGCAACATTAATGGCTTCTTCCATTTTATGTTTAGGTCCAAAGCTGGCTAAAAACCACAGTACAATTGAAACGAAAAAGATGATTTTTCCGGCACCAAAAATAAAACTATTTAATTTTCCATACACTGTATAAAATACATTTCGCCAATGAGGTTTTTTATATTCTGGCAATTCCAACATTAAATAGGAAACATCGTTCGATTTTAATATCTTTTTAAAAGCATAAGCTGCTATCAACGCAGCCATGATACCGATAAGATATAATGCCATAAACACCAAACCTTGAGAATTAAAAATTCCAATTTTATAACTTGGCATCACAAATCCAATTAAAACGGCAAATACTGGAATTCTTGCAGAGCAACTAATAAATGGCGTTACCATTATTGTAATTAATCGTTCTTTTTGATTGCTGATTGTGCGTGTACTCATGATTGCCGGAATGGCGCACGCACCACCGGAAATTAACGAAACAATACTACGGCCATTTAATCCGAATTTTTGCATAATATTGTCAAACATATACACCGCACGCGACATATATCCGACTTCTTCCAATAAAGAAATCAATAAAAATAATATGGCAATTTGCGGTACAAAAACCAAAATACCACTTATTCCCGGAATAATGCCTTCTACTAATAGTTTCGAAAATGTATTTTCCTGCAAGCCATTTTGAATATACGATGCTAAGGCTGCAAATTGACCATCAATCCAATCCATCGGAATGCTTGACCACGCAAAGATGGCTTGAAATACAAACAACATCAAGCCAAAAAAAATAAATGGACCAATATATTTATTGGTGACTATTGCATCTATTCTATCGGTGATGGTTTTCGAATTTGAAAACGACTTTTGCAATACCATGCGAACAATGGGCGTAAACGCTTCGTAGCGTTGCATAATTTCATTTAATTGAGCATCTAAACTATCGAATGCATTCGCTTGGATTTGTTGGGCTATCTGCGATTTATTTTCTGTAGAAATAAAATTGGATCTTTTGGCATGATGCACCAACAACAATGCGTGGTATTCGTTTTTAGCGTTATAAAATGATTGTGTTTTTTGAACTATATTTTTTTCGGAGGCAGATAATGGATAGAAAAGAGTACCACTTTGGCTCGTTTTTGTTTCAAAAATATCGACAATAGCTGATTTTATTTTTTCAACGCCTTCGCCATTTCTTCCATTAATTTTAATACATGGAAGTTGTAATGCGTCACTCAATTTTTTTTCATCGCAAAAAATATGTTGTTGTGTTGCTACATCATTCATATTTAAGGCCACAATAATTGGAATTTTTAAGTCGATGATTTGTGTCAACAATAAAAGATGTCTTTCTAAATGCATTACATCTAAAATGTAAATTATTGCATTGGGAAAATCTTTATTTTGAAGATTAATTAATGCATCTAAAGCCACTCGTTCATCTAAAGAAGTAGGATATAAGCTATATGTTCCAGGCAAATCAATAATTTCCACTTCTTGTTGGTTTAGAAGTTTAGCAATGCCACTTTTACGTTCCACGGTGACACCTGGAAAATTACCTACTTTTTGACGTAAACCAGTCAATTGATTAAACAAGGACGACTTACCTGCATTCGGGTTTCCGAGCAATGCTATTTTTTTGATTTTGTCAGTCATTGGATATCAAAACTTGTTTTGCTTCTTCTTTTCGTAATGCAATATAATGATGTTCTGATTTTATATAAAATGCTCCACCAAAAGGAGCACTGCGCACCAGCGTAATGCTTGAGCCAGGCAATAATCCCATCGCCATTAATTTGCGTGCAACTAAATTGTTGGCAAAGTCAACTATTTGTGCTTGTTCGCCAATTCTTAAAACGGTGATATTGCGTGTGATATTCAAAAAAAATTATTTATATCAAATCTAAATAGCAAAGGTACATGCTTATTTTGAGAAATGGAATGATTTGTAATTTGATAACAGAGATTACCTAAGTTTAGGGATAATTAGGTAGATTTTACAATTTTAAGTAGTCATAAAATAGCGGTTAGCACGTGTAAACGTGCCTAAATCATTAAAGCGAACGCCTTGTTCACGCATCACGCTATGAGCTTTCGTTGCAGTCAATTGTCGAATGTAAAAAGTTTCATTTACTACAAAATGATGGATGGCATGTGTACTTCCAAAATTAAAACAAAACAATTGAAACGGAATAAAATACCATTTATTGAGCACTTGTGTTTGTTGCATAATATTACCGGCTTCCACATCGCCATAATAATGCATATTGGATGTAATAAAATGCAGGCAATACATTCTAAATAAATTGGGCAAAATAAGAATAATCACTAATGGATGTATCCATTGAAATTGAGCTTGAATAAATGTTGAACTTTGATAACCTAAATTAAATAGGTTGGAAATAAAATGAATACTATAATGAATTAAAAAAAAATACCAAATAAAATACAATAACAACGTAAAAGGCATCATACCATACATTTTTACTTTTTTAAATACAAAAGCTTGTTCTTTAGCTAATTCGCCTTTTTTCACTGCATCAATAATATCCTTACGAATAAGATTGCCACGCAAAATGCCACCCAACAAAATATCTGCAACAGTCATCAATCGTATTAAATTCCATTTTTCTCCATTTGTTAAACCTCGTTCTTCCACATCCGTTCTAGTACCAGAAACACGATGGTGGTGGAAATGTATTTCTCTGCGTAACCAAGGATTAATGGTCATTGGCCTAAATATCCAAACACCCAACAGCATGAAATTCTGTATCCATTTATTTTTTTTGAAATACATAAAATGAATTAAATCGTGTTCTAATTCGTGCAACAATGAAGTCCAGAAAGCCACAGAAAACAACACTATCCATGCTGAAATAATACCTTGTAGATATAATATTGTGGTTAAAATAATCATTGCAATTGAGCATGAAAAAATAAAAAAGCCAATTCCATTTTGATGGCGTAAGAAAGTGTATTTTGCACGTAGTTCTTTGCTCGCTATTTGCACTTCTTTACGTATGATTTTTGTTTTTAGTTCATCCTCATTCACGTTGACTAAATTTGTATCTGTAAAAGTATTCATTCCTATAAAATTACAATTAAAGTTTATTTTTTATAGCGCTTTTCAGCAAACAAATAATAAGAAATAAAAAAATAGAAACAGACAAAAACTACCTTAAAATATGCTGAACAGCACCAAACAGTAGCACTGCAAACCCACCAACTTCTCCTGCAATCAACAAATACATTCCAAAAGTGGTAATTATATTTTTTTGCTTAAACTGATTGTCCGTATGATTTGTAATACCTAAAATAATATACGTTACAATGGCACTTCCAAAAAACAAAATAACGGAAGAAGCAGCGATTAATTCAACAATATCCGTCAATTGACTAATTTGCACAAATGCCAATAACACTAAACATGCGAAAGCATACATCAATGCCGCACGATGTGCTATATCTACATAAACTGGTGCTTGGTGTTCCTTGCTCTTCATGATATGAATATATTTCCAAACGCCGGTGAGCAATCCTATCATAAAATAAATTCCGCAAGCTAAAATACTTACTATTTCTGCTGAGCTATAAATTGGATTAAACATAAGGCATTTTTTTATCAGGTTTTATGTTATTTATTTTAAAATTAGATTGAGTAAAATAACATCTTTTAATTTATAAATACGCATTTGCCATATCTACTATTTTTTGAATTTGAGTTTCTAGCGTTAAATGGGTGGTATCAATTTCAATGGCATCTTTTACTTTTGTCAATGGCGAATCTTCTCGAGTAGAATCAATTCTATCGCGATGTAATAAATTAGCTTTTAATTCATCTAAAGAAAATAATTTACCGGTTTTTTTTAGCAGCTCAGCTTGTCTTCTTTGAGTGCGAATATCAATATCCGCCGTCATAAAGAATTTTAATTCTGCATTGGGCATTACCACGCTGCCAATATCTCTTCCTTCCATCACGAGGCCTTTATGAGTTGCCATTTTTTGTTGCTGTTCTACTAATTTTTTGCGAACATTACTCATCGCTGCCACTTCCGAAACTATTGCTGCCACGCGTGGTTCGCGTATTTCTAATTCTACATCTTCATTGTTTAAAAATGTATGGTATTTTTCATCCACTTTTCTAAATTCGATAGAGATTTTTGGCAATGCATTTTCAATTGCTTCTTTATTATCTAAATCAATTAAATGTTGTTGCAAGTATAACGTCACTGCACGATACATAGCACCAGAATCAATATAGATATAGCCTAAAGTGTTTGCCACACGCTTCGCTGTGGATGATTTTCCGCATGCTGAATATCCGTCTATCGCTATATTTATTTTATGTTTCATTATAGTGGAACCTACTTATTCTAATTCTATTGACAACAATTCTATTTTGCTTTTTTACCAAATTCATCTATTTTAATTCTAAATGTAAGTTGATGGTCACTTCCGGCTTTATGGTATTGTGCATACGCATAATCAAAAGCAAATTGTTTGATATTTACGCCAAATCCTGCTGAAATTCCGGCAAATCCTTTCTTCTTACCAACACCCAATTCTTGTCGGCGCAAATGATTATAGCCTAATCGCAATTGCACCGGCTTTCCTGCTTGCACTTCTACCCCAAAAGCTAAGTGTCTGAAAATATTATCAATAACTTCTATGCGTTTATTTTTTTTGGAGCTGGCTCCTAAGAGTGAGGTCGTTTGCTCTTCTTCTGGAAATTTCAAATTCCAAACTTGCAAATCATGCGCAGTAACGGAAATGGTGATCGGTATCTTTTTAAATCGTTTTGAAAAAGAAAAATCCAACGCAATGGGTAATTTTTGCCTTCCTGATTCGTTAAAATAAGGTTTCATTTCCACGCCTGCATTCCGCACAATCGCAGAAAACGTCCAATTTGTTTTAAGATGATGATACCCAATCGCCACATCCGTGGCAAATCCTAATGAAGTATATTTTTCTAAATGTGAAACAATCAATTTTAGATTGATGCCATAATAAAACCGACGAATACTTCTACCTATTCCTACTTGAAAATTAAAATCTGCAGCTCGGAAGTTGCCTAACGAATTTCCAGCAGGATCACGAGCATCAAATTTTCCGTATGATGCAAATTGCATCACATACGACAAGGTTGATTTTAATTTAGGATGATAATAGGCAAAGGCAATATTTCCAATATTCGACTTATCCGTATAAAAAGAATTTGTAATTAATAATTGTTTATGAAAAGATGAATCTAAAAAACAAGGATTAGAAATGGATAAGGATAAATCTGGATTGTCTTTGTATTTAATACTCAATATATTTCCGCCTAAAGCTTCCATTCTGGAAGATGTAGGAAATTGTAAAAAATCATAGCCGTTTTTTCCACCTATTTGAGCATAGGTCAATTGTACCAATACTAGAAAGAATGATATAGAAAAATACTTATTCAAAACTATGTACAAGGTAATTAGAAATATCGAATTTCAAAAATAAATAGGCAAATGCTACATTTGTCAGCCATTTACATAAACTGCATCCCAATCTTTCCAAACTGCCTCATAGTTGGCATTTCGAATCACATGAGCAATTTCTTGTGGCGAACGATCGTCATTTGTTTCAAATTGTTTTAATGCTTTTGAATTGGCATATCCGCCAGGTTCTGTTTTGCTGCCGGCACTCATAGACGTTATTCCATACGGAAAAATGACATCTCTAAATTGCGCACGTTCTCTTGACGATAATGACAATTCTACATCGGGAAAGCAAAGACGATAAGCACAGATTAATTGTGCTAATTCTTTTTCTGTTAAAATAGATTTGGGCTGAAATCCTCCTTCATGCGGGCGAATGCGCGGAAAGGAAACAGAATATTTAGTTTGCCAATACGTGCGTTGCAAATATTCTAAATGCATGGCATTAAACGCACTATCCACACGCCAGTCTTCCAAACCTAAAAGTGCACCGATTCCAATTTTGTGCACACCTGCTTTTCCTAATCGATCCGGTGTATCCAAGCGATAATCAAAGTTTGATTTTTTTCCTTTTGGATGATATTGCTTATAGGTTTCTTGATGATAGGTTTCTTGATATACCAATACGGCATACACGCCAGCTTCCACTAACAATTCGTATTCTTGTTGATCCAAAGGTTGCACTTCTATCGATACTTGAGAAAAATATTGTTTTGCCAATTTTACGGCATGTACTAGATAATCAATTCCTACAAGTTTATCATGTTCTCCAGTCACTAAAAGAATAGAATCATAGCCATAGGATTTTATGATTTCTATCTCTTTAATAATTTCATCGTCGTTTAGTGTTTTTCTGGGAATTTTATTTGAATAACTAAATCCGCAATAGGTACAAATATTTTGGCATTCGTTGCTTAAATATAAAGGAATATATAGGTGAATATTTTTCCCAAATCGCGCTTGTGTAATGCGTCGGCTTTCTTGCATCATTTGATCTAAAAATGGCGCTGCCGCTTTGGATATTAAAGCAATAAAATGCTCCACATTTGATGTGGCATTTTGTGTTTGTTGCAAGGCATAAAGCACATCCAATTCACTCATTTTTTCTATTTTTTCAAGAAAAAAATTCCAATCTTGGTTCTTAAAATAATCTTTAAACATGTATTGCGTTTGCATTTGCAAGGTATTCAATTTTCAGATTTAAATGGTTAATTTAAGTGTGATTAATTTTTCAAATTAATTTACATTTTTATCAAATAAAAAAAGGTTTCAAAAGAGCTTTCAAAATTATGTATGGAAAAGTTCAAAATAATAATTGGTTTATGCTACCGCTTATCTATCCAACAACGATGAAATTGGGCTGCTGGCTTGTGCGGTATCGGAAGGCGATGCCAATTTCGCTTCATACGCCATTCGTCCGGCTTTTACGGATAGTTTGAAAGCTTCAGCCATTTGTATAGGTTGCTGAGCAATAGCAATGGCCGTGTTAACCAATACAGCATCTGCGCCCAACTCTAAGGCGTGTGCGGCATGTGATGGTGCACCAATACCAGCATCAACGATTACCGGTACTTTGCTTTGTTCTATTATTATTTTTAAGAATTCTAAAGAGGCTAAGCCTTTATTGCTACCTATTGGTGCTCCTAATGGCATTACGGCCTGAATGCCTACATCTTCCAAACGTTTGCATAATACCGGATCTGCATGAATGTAAGGCAACACAATAAATCCCATTTTCACCAATTCTTCGGCGGCTTTTAAAGTTTCCACTGCATCTGGCATTAAGTATCTTGGATCTGGATGTATTTCTAATTTAAGCCAATTGGTTTGCAAGGCTTCGCGTGCGGCTTGTGCGGCAAATACGGCTTCTTTGGCGTTGCGAACGCCACTGGTATTGGGTAATAAATTAACCTTAGTTTCCTTTAAATACGTTAATATAGAATCTGTTTGATTTTTTAAATCAATGCGTTTTAATGCCATTGTAACCAGCTCCGTTTCGGATGCATTAACTGCATCTTGCATGAGTTGAGGTGAGCCGAATTTTCCCGTACCTAATAATAATCGAGAAGCAAATTTCTTATCTGCAATTTGAAAGCATGTTGACATGCTACAAAGTTAGTTTATTTATAGAAATAACATTTACGATTGGGTCATTTCTTTTAATTCTTTAGCAGCATCTTGCAACGAAATTTTAGGTTGATAATTAAAATCTCGTTTAGCTTTGTCGATGTCACCGGCTATATCATAATCAAATTTTCCCGCTGCATGTATGGTAGGATGTAAGTAATTAAATTTACCTAAAAATGTATCGAATAGTTCAAAACATCGACATAAAAATTTAGGAATATACATTGGTTTGTACTTAACGCCCAATGCATTTGCAATGGATGTATAAATTGTATCTACTGTTGGATGTGGAGCATCATTGCCGATCCAATACCAATGTCCGAATGTATTTTTATTTTTTTCTACTTGAAAAAAGGCTTCGATAATATTATCTGTATGCGAAATACTGCGTAAATTTTTTCCATTGCCAAAAACAATTTGTCGAGGCCAATGAAACATGTTGACAAATGTAAGTTGACGTGCTGGTGCAAATGGCCCAAAGAACCAAAAACCACGCAACGAAGTGCCATCAATTTTACCTTCTTTGGTTTTATCTAGGATATATTGTTCTGCCAAAAATTTGCTTTTGCCATAGTTCTTATATGGTGTAGCCGAAGTGTGTTCATCAAAAATAGGCTTATCATTGGTACCATGTCCGCAAGTAGAATCTGTGGACATAAAAACGATACGTCGGATATTATTTTCAATACAAGCATCTACAATATTTTTTGTTCCATCTACATTTACCTTGTATAAAACTTCAATATTTTTTGGATAAATAGCACCTGCTAAATGAAAAACAGATGTTACTCCTTTTACGGCATTGTTCACTTGTTGTTTATTGGTAATATCGGCATAAACAATTTCAAAATTAGACGGCAAGCTCAGTAAATTTTTAAAACGTGGTTCTAAAAGCAAACGTACTTTTCTATTGCTTTGGTGATGTCCAAATCGGTCGCCGTTAATCAAAATATCTATCATGCGATTGCCTAACCATCCTGGTACGCCCGTAATGAGTAAGGTTTCACTGTCTATCGTATTGGATTTAATCTCATTTTGATGTGGATTTAATCTTGTTTTTTTGCCTAATAAATGAACACCAAGTATTTTTTTCTGCGCATCGGCAACAGCATTTTTTAAAATGGTTTCTACTGCTTGAGTTTGATAGCCTAATTCTTGTTTTGCCTTACTGCAATCATACCATGAATAGGTGCCTACTACTGCTTTTGCATATTCCGGGCTAATGGGAAATTCTTTTCCCATTAGCTTAAATAGTTTGGTTAAAATCCAAGATGCCATTACGATGGCAAATTTGGGCATTTTGGCCATGGGCATTTTTTGAGAGCTATTGGCTACTAATAGTTCATAGAATTTTTTAAAGGTGATATTTTCACCGGAAAGAATATAGGTTTCTCCAAATTTTCCTTTTTCATACGCCAAAACATGCCCCAACGCAATTTCTTCTACAGCCGCAATGGAAATGCCACCATCAAAATAAACAGGTGCTCCTTTTTCTAAAAAATCTTTGATGACTTTATGTGGTGGTGTTAATTTGGTATCGCCGGTACCGACTGCCCAAGATGGATACACTCTACGTATATCGTACTGATGTTGTTGAATGAAATTTTCAACATATTTTTCCGCATTCATTTTACCCAATACATAAGGACTTTCGGGAAAAGGATTAATGTCTTTTTCTGCTAATAATTTTTGGGCATTTGTGCTTCTTCCTATAACTACCACGGAGCTGGTATAGATAACCGTGTTAATGTCATTTTCATGACATGCGTTTAAGACCACTTGAGTAAGCTTATCGGTATTTTCTAATACACGAGAAGCGTTCGACATGGAGGTGGTATTTTCTGCAGCTAAGTGAAATAATACATCTGCATCTTTAAGAATAGCAGCATACGATTCGACTTCAAATAAATTACAAGGATATACTTTTGCCCCTAATGCTTGTAATTCAACAATATTAGTATTGATACTACGAACGAGCAAATGCACATCATAGTTTTTTTGAAGTAGAATTTTAGTGACATTAAATCCGATATGGCCTGCGGCACCTGTTACAATGGCTTTTATCATAAACGTAACAAAGATAAGCGGAAATATGGAAAAATTAAATCGGTTTTTTAGATATCTGTACTATCCTATTTTTATTATTAACTTATTGTATTCAAGAAAATCGTTTATATTAGCATTTTCAGAGAGTAAAGAAAATGGCAGCTAACGATTACCGATTAAAGAATATCTATTTACCACAATTTGATGGCATACGAGGTTTATTCTGCTTTTCAATATTAATCATCCATCATCATTTTACATATTTAAACTTACCTTCTAATTTAGGTTATTTTACTATGCATTGTTTTTTCATCATGTCGTCGTTTTTAATTACACGAGCCTTGTTGATAGACAAACAACGTTCAGATAGTTTTAAGACATTTTTTTTAAAATTTTATATCAAACGCACATTGCGCATCTTTCCCGTTTACTTTGCGTATATCTTTTTTGTTGCTTTATTAGGTATTCTTACGGCACCTACTGCGGCGAAATCTATTTTGGGCATCATGTATGAACTCAAATACTTTGGCTGGATGCTGCTAACTTTCACGTATAATTTTAAAGATTTATATTGTCTATTTACAGATTATATGTATGCAAAATGCATGTTCTTTCCGCATTTATGGTCATTAGCATTAGAAGAACAATTTTATATCATTGTTCCTTTTATGATTTATTTTTTAAGTATAAAAAACATAAAACGTTTGACAATTGCTATGATTATCATTTTTCCAATTATTCGAGTGGTTGGGTTTGATTGGTTATGTTCATTAACTGATGACAATATGCATCGTTCCTTTATTTTATACAGAAGTACTATCTTTCAATATGATGCATTTTTCTATGGTACATTTTTAGCCTTATTTGATATTACATGGAGCGATAAAATGATGAATCGTTTATTTTATTTAATCTTGTTCATTTTTATTTTAACTATACCTATTAATGGTTGGATAATACAACAACAAACCGGAGAAAATTTTATTAAAATTATAACCAGTTACGATTTCATGACAAGAAATGGGCAATATGTTTATTTAGATATATTGGTAAATGTGCTCTGTGTACTTTTATTTTATATCTGTTTTAAAGACACCTCAAGATTTTCAATTTTTAAAAACAAATTTATTATTGATGTTGGCAGCAAAGTAACCTATAGTTCTTATGTGTATCAATATTTATTTATAATTCCAGTATTCGTATTTATTTTTCCATTTTTCTTTGAAACATTAAAAATTGGAAGATTTTTATCTGAATTATTTTCTATGGCAATCTCCATTCCATTGTTATTATTACTTTCTTATATGAGTTATAATAAAATGGAGCTTTATTTTTTAAATAAAAAAGATAAATATTTAGCTAAATTTAAAAAATAGAAATTAATTCGAATCTATTTAAAAAGTAACTAAATTTAACCCATGACTGACAAACCAAAAATAGATGCAAGCAATCCGATGTATTATTTAGCAGGATGGCGTGGCGTGGCAGCTCTCTTAATTTTTATTATTCATTTCAGGCTAAGAAAATATAATTTGCCCAGCGTTTTAGGCTATACTGGAACGCATTCCTTCTTTTTAATTTCTGCATATTTTGTGAGCTTAGGCTTGTTCAAAAAATTTGAAAATACGCAAATCAACATTTGGAAAACATTTAAAGACTTCGTTCTCAAGCGCATTTTAAAAATAATGCCAGTGTATTTTCTCTATATCTTTTTAATGCTATTCATCAGTATTGTTTTAATGTTGATTTTTAAAGTAGATATTGAAAAAGTAGATGCCATCCGTGAGTTGAAACAATTTGGTATCGGCTTATTTACTTACACCTATAATTTTAGAGAAGTATATAATGTTTTTGTGCTGCACCACTATGTGCCTGAATCGCCTATGACTTATCCGCACCTTTGGTATATTTCTTTTGATTTACAAATGTGTATCATTATTTTTTTATTTATTGCTTTTTTTAGAAACAGAGATTTGCTTTTAAAAATTTCCATTTTTGGTGTGATTGCCATGGTTACTTTCAGGTTTATAGCTTGGGAATTATTGGCACAAATACCCAGTGATCCAATCAGTAGAGAATATATTTTTGAAAAAATACCATTCATGCAATTAGATACTATTTTTTATGGTTTCATCTTATGTTTATATGATTTCAAAAAAAGTAAAAAATTATTTTGGGCATTATTATTTGCGGCCATCTTATGTTATGGTTGGGCATTCTACAGAGCTTATTTAATTAGTGTGGATACAGGTTTGCCTTTGCGTACTACTTTACGCGAAGATATTCATGTAATTCCTTATTATGGTATTCAAGTAATAGACTCTACTGTCGCCTTTTTTATTTTTATTTTATTTGCCTGTATTATTAATTTTCCGGAGAAATTCAAACTATTATTAAACCCCATTTTGGTAAACATTGGTGGCTTATCCTTAAGTATGTATATTTTTCAATTTTTATTCATCTTGATTGGCATGTTTATCGTAGGTGGAATTTTGAGAAAATTTCTTCCGGGTGTATTAGCCGATGTAATAGGTTTAATCTCATTTTTAGTGCTCGATTATTTCTTTGCAGGTATTATCTATAAAAAATTTGAAAAACCTATCCATAAAATAATTGATACTAAAATTTTTAAAAAGGGAAAGGAATAATGTATGTATATTTGTTGTTATCCAACTAATAATCAACAATTTTAATTTCTTTACATGCAATTATGGGACGAACATCAGCCTAATTATAAAACAACTCTTCCTTATAGAATTGCCTTTTTATGTAGTATTGCGTTACTCGTTTTTTTAGGTTTAAAATGGCAAAGTAATTTAACATCTGTAATGGATGTATTGGCAGCCGATGAGGCGGAATATTTACGCAATGGATTAGCTTTGTTTGATAAAGTTTATAAAGATTGGGGACCAAGTTATAATATATGGTACAAAATACTTTCCATTTTCACTACAACTAAACTTGAACTATACTATTTAAACTTTACCATAACTGCCGTATTTGCTGCTGTTTTATTATTTGTAGTCTTAGAACGATATGGTATTTCTTTAATCGTTGCACTATTTTTATCTGCCCTGTTTTTTATATCAGAATTAAACATCGAAACATGGCCACGTGTATCGCACTTTGTATTTATCTGTTTAATGATTGGATTATACATTTCTTATTCTCTAAAAAATGCAGCACAACAACTTTTCTTATTTGCAGGCATTGCCATCATAGCTGCCTACGCACGTCCTGAAATTCGACCATTTGCATTTATTATTTTATTAATGGCATTTATTGTTGCCTATTGGAATAAAATAAGCCTAAAATCCTATTTATTATTTGCCATCAGTGCCCTTATTTTGTTTGTATTCTTTCAAATTGTTTACGGCTCGCCGGCTTCATTTTATAGAGGAAATGTAGATAGAATGTATATAGCGTTTTGCCAACACGTTGCAGTTAATGAATTTTTGCACCACGATAAAACCGTTGATGCGATGGCTGGATGGCGTGTTTATGCCGATAAGGTATTTCCAAAATGCGATACATTTTCTTGTATTCTAACTCATTATCCAATGGCGATTGTTCAAAATGTTCTATATAATATTCCAACTTATTTACTGACTATTTTGCAAACCTTAGGCTCCTTTTTATTTCCAATAGTAATCTTCAAAAAGAAAAAAATTTTCCTGGGAATTTGTGTGGCATTATTGATATTTATACTTGGAAATTTTATTTACAAGCCATCTAGAACTGCTTTGTTTGAAAAGTTTAAAAAATACAAATGGCCATTTATTGCTTTGTTTATTATTGGAACACCAACTATGATGACCAGCTTACTCATTTTTCCACGTATGCATTATTTAATGTGCCATCTATTTTTAATATTGTTTGTGTTGGCATTTTTCATGAATGAATGGTATAAAAGATTTAAAATTCCAACTGCGACATTTATTGTCGTAGTGATATTTTTTATTGTTATTTCACCTACTGCTGCGAATTATAAATTTTTTAGAGACAATGATGATTTGGGTAATTTGTGTGGTCAAAAATATGTACACTATTTCAACAAAGACCAACAAAAGAAACACATTATATTTTCGGATATTTTAAATCTATCCTATTTATTGCCTAATAATTACAGTGATTACAGCGTGGAATATGATTTTAAGAAAAACATGCAATTTGATAGTGTGCGCAGAGCAAATAAAATAGATATTGTATTTGTCAATCAAAATATTTTAAAAAACCCTTATTTATCCAAAGACAGTACCTGGTTGCATTTTTTAAAACGTTATGAAGATTTTGGTTTTGAGAAAAAACAAATTTATAACGAATGTAATATTTATATTCTTCAACAAAAAAAATAAGAATCATTTTCATGTTGCATCTACTTCATACATTTTTACAGGATTTATTTTTAAATAAAAACTACTTGCAAACAGATGCAAAACCATGGCAATATTTTTTTGGCGTACTATTATTTACAATTGGTGGTATTAAACTTTATGCAGGCTTGCCTACGGCAATGGATATACAATTTGCCGATGAAGCGGCGTACTTGCGATTTGGATTAGAATTGTTCGACAAAATCAATTACAATTGGGGTCCAATGTATGCAGTGTGGTACAAGTTTTTGAGTATTTTCACACAAAATACCATCGCATTGTATTACCTCAATTTCGCTTTGGTTTCTATCTTGTTAGTGGTATTGTTGTACGTATTTCTACTGCGCATCAATGTGCATCCTGCATTGGCATTGTTAATTTCATTTAGTGTATTAGTGAGCAACCTAAACGTAAGTGTTTGGCCACGTATTTCACATTTTTGTGTCGTGCTTTGTTTAATGGCATTTATTCTTATTTCATTTTTAAAAAATAATTTATACAAATGTTTAGTGTTCACAATTGCTTGTTTAATCAATGCGTACGCACGACCTGAATTTTATTTAGCATTTGTATTAATGGTAGGTGTCTCCATTTCTTGCTTATATTTTAATCGACTAACAATTGCACGAAAAGATTATGTGTTGATTGGCATTAGTGTTTTATGTTTAATTCTTTTACATTTCATTTTTCGTTTTCCATCGAATGATTTTTTTGGTTACAATCGTGGTGTAGCTGCTTTTTATCAGCACTATGCTTGGAATTATAAAATGCGAACACATGGCAGTTTTGATGCATGGTTGATTTGGGAAGATTTAGCCAAACAAAAATTTGGAGATTGTAACTCCATATTGTGTGTGATAAAAACACAACCAATTGAATTTTTTAGCAATACGCTATTTAATGTCAGAACTTATTTATTGCAACTCTTAAAAGTATTTACTTTTATCGTTCCAGTTGATATAATTCATTGGAAAAAATTACAACTACTTGTATTGTGCATTAGTGTTCTTAGTTTTTTTGTACTTCTTTTTATTCGAAAAATTAGAGCTTTTATGTTGGGAAATTTAGCAAGAAATAAATTCAATTTATTACTACTTCTTTGTTTCATTTTTCCGACAGTCATATCTTGTATTATAGTTTTTCCAAGAGATCATTATTTATTTTTGCAAATGTTGTTTTTCTTGGTGGTATTTGTTAGTTTAATTTCCTTTTTCTTTAGAAATTATATCATTCATCCAGCCACATTTATTATAGTTGGCATACTCTTATTGCTTGCCGTTCCAAATGTGAAATCTTATTCATTTATGAAAGTAAATACCAATACCAATAGTTTGTGTAATAAAGAATTGATTCAACATTTAGAAAAAAATTACAGCAATACCAAGCATTGTCTTTTTACAAATTTACCTTTTGTTAATGGCATGTTGCCGAATTCATTTTCAGAAGTAAATACCATTTTCGACAAGAAAAAAAACAGACCATTTTCCCATTATTTAGATAGTGCAAAAATAGATATGGTAATTGTATTGCCTTCGCTTCTACGCGATCCGCATGTGTCTTCTGATTCTTCTTGGAATTACTTTTTGCATAACTATGAAAAATTTGGATTTCAAAAAGATGTTTATAGTGATTGTGAACTATATCTATTAACTAAAACAACTCCAAAAAATTAGCAATCGTTTTTTCTTTTTCTGTAGATAAATTAATAGCAGAAGAAACTGCCACGCCGAAAACACCCGTATTTATTAATGGTTTCACATCTTCCAATTGAATGCCACCAATGGCTATAATAGGTATTGGAAATGGAAGTGCTTGTACTGTTTTTGAATAAGCATCCAAACCTAACACTGAAGATAGATTTTTTTTAGTAGTAGTAAATTTATATGGACCTAATCCTACATAATGCGCACCTTGCACATGTAAAAACATTATATCTTCTATGGTATTTGCGGTACCACCAATTATTTTAGTTTCTCCTAATATTTTTCTTGCTTGTGCAATTGACATATCTGTCTTTCCAAGGTGAACACCTGCTGCATTTACTAGTTTACAAATTTCCACATTATCATTAATTATTAATGTTGTTTGAAACCTATCGCAAATATGTTTAACTGTTTGTGCGATATATAAATATTCGTCAAACGGCACCTCTTTAACACGTAACTGCAACCATTTAATCCCATTTTTACATGCCATTTCAGCTAATTCAGGATGAGAAAAGGAAGGCAAGTCTTGGGTTAAATACTGGAAGCGATGAATCACAAACAAAAATAAATCAAAAAAAATAGACAAAAGTCTTAAAAATTCAGACAAAAGTATTATATTTGGGTATGGGAAAGAAAGTAAGTTATAAACTATTGGAAGAAGATACCATTTCCAACGTATCTGAACCCTATACTGAATACGCTGTTATTGAGCATTCAAATCGAGGTGTATCTATTAATTATTTAAATAAAATATCTATCAAATACGATATTACGCCAACGGAATGGGCAGGTTTTATGGGTATTTCCACTAAATCCATACAACGATACCAACAACAAGAAAACACACTTACTGCTACTCAAACAGAATTTGTATTAAAGATTGAACAACTCTATAAAATTGGGAAAGAAGTATTTGGAAGTACAACAAGCTTTAAACAGTGGTTACAAAAACCGGCTTATGGTCTTGGCAACAAAATTCCAGAACATATTTTAAATACGATTAGTGGCATCAACTTAGTGATTAATCAATTATTGCGTATTGCGCACGGAACTTTAGCATAAAATGTTAGTATATAGAATTGCTTTAGAACGCTTTGCAAATCTACAGGCATCAGGCATAGAATCTAGATGGAATAGTTCTGGCAACAAAGTTATTTACGCAGCATCTTCACGAGCTTTGGCTTGCTTGGAAAATGTGGTACATAGAAGTGGCGAAGGATTACACGAATTATTTAAAACTTTAGTGATAGAAATTCCCAGTGCTGAACGTATCGAAAAAATAGACGTTCGCGACTTGCCTAAACATTGGCAACAATTTAACATGGAACATATTTGTCGTCGCTTGGGTGATGATTGGTATTATAGACAAGAATGTCTGGTTTTGCAAGTGCCAAGTGTCATTATTCCAAATGAGTACAATTACATTCTTAATACACAACATCGGAATTTTAAAAAAATAAAGCTAAAAGCAGTAGAGCCATTTATTTTTGATACAAGAATTAAACAATAGTATGATAGCCTAAATTTGTTTCATTGCTAATTAAAAAATGAAAAGTATATTCTTTAGCTAACTCACAAGCTTGATGCAAAGGATAACCCAATGCCAAGTAAGCAGTCAATGCAGACGACAACACGCAACCGGTTCCATGTTTTCCGAGTTCAGTAACATCTTTTGGATGCAAAATATCCAATTGTTGGTTCAACCAAATCATATCTGTTGCTGGTGTTTCTATGTTATGGCCACCTTTTAAATACACATGACACCATTCCGCCATCTTTTCTGCTCCTTGAATCACATCTTTTTCATTTGCTAACAATTGAACTTCATTCCAATTTGGTGTTATAAATTCAATTGATTTTAGAATATGTTTGGCAAGTTTTCGAGGTATTTTTTTATGAAAATCAAAACCAGCACTTGCTCGTAAAATAGGATCCCAAATTATTTTTATATTGGAATTATACGATTCAAGTAATTGAATAATTTCACTTAGCACTTCCATATTTTCAATCAATCCAATTTTGACATAATCAATTGAATAAGCATTTAAAATGGGATATAATTGATTTTTAATTTTCTTTTTAGACAGCCAGTAAACGCCATCAAAAGTTGAATCAGATTGGTAGGTGATGCCTGTCGTTACGGCAAAGCCATACACACCAATTGTTTCAAAGGTTTTCACATCTGCCAATACACCTGCGCCAGCACTGGCATCGTAGCCTGCAATGGATAACACATAAGGACGTTTTTTCTTCATAAATGAAATAGAATTAATTTTACCTATAATGCATCTATAATTTTTTGAAAATTAGCAATTGCATGTTCGGGTTGACTCCAAAGAGCACCTAAAATTCCAACACCATCAAATTTAAGACTTTTTATTTCATTTATGTTGGATACATTTACGCCACCAACGGCAAACAGTTGGCAATTGGAAAATGTAGTTTTATATTCTGCAATTTTTTCTAATTCTTCTTTATTCCAATTTGATGGATAATTAGGCTTTGAAATACTATTAAAAACAGGCGATACAATAATGTGTTTAAATACGTCAGCATAATTTTTAATATCATTTATGTTATGAGCAGAAACGGAAGAAATTTTATTTTTGCTATGCAACCATTCTAATACTTTTTGATTATAGTTGGCATTTTTTGTGATAATATCTCTTGTAAAATGATAACCGCCTAAATCAAATTCTTTAGTAATAATTAATGAAGTAGAGATGCATTTATGCCAATATTTTTCAGGAATTTTTTCTACAAAATCTACCAATGAAAAATCATCTAAATCCGGTTTTCTGATATAGAGAAAATCTAATCCTAAATCAAAAATCTGAGCAATGATTTCTATTTCATTTGGCGTTTCATTTGGTGATGTATATAGAATAGTTTGCAT
>JAGNZZ010000034.1:0-6257 GCA_017984135.1 Chitinophagales bacterium
TATTTCAACTTTCAACTAACCACTATTTTAATCGCCATTTTCTTTTTTGTTTTTTTAATGTCTTGTGGCATTCAACGGGTTTTGGCATTTCTACTTTCTATTTTATTTCTAGCCTCGTACATCAATTTACCACTTTGGCCAAGAGTCTCGCATTTTTGTATCTTAGTGGTATTGGCAGGCATTGTGATCGCCAAATATCAAACCTCAAAATTGTCGAAATGGACAATTATCTGTTTTGTATTGCTAATCGTTTCTTATGCTCGGCCGGAACTATTCTTATCGTTCCTGTTTAGTTTTTGTCTCTTGATAGTTGGGTTTTTTTATAAAATAAAATCAATCAATAAAAAAGAAATAGGGCTATTTGGGTTGTTACTCTTTTTCTTAGGTTTTATGTATGTGTTCTTCAAAACGCCATTAAACGGTGGCGATGCCAACCGAAGTATTGGTGTTTTTTTACAACATTTTGCTATGAATTATAGCCAATGGCACCACGACGATAGCATCTTTTGGTTAGATTTTCCAGATATTGTTCGTACTAATTTTACCGATTCATTTTCATTAAAGGCGATCATCCAATCCAATCCAACTTTATTTTTTAAACACATCACTTCGAACATCGTACATTTTATTGAGCAAATAAGTAAACTTGTTTTTAACTTCTTTGCACCCATATTTACAAAACAAATTCATTGGCTTTGCTTAATGGTTAGCATAATACTTTTTATTATCTATTTTTCATTTACCAACACTTCTTCTAAGAAAAGATTGCGGTTTTTTGCCTTAATAAAAGAAAATTTTTTGACCTTAACAGCCTTGTTTCTTTTTTCTATTCCACCTTTTTTAGTTTGCATATATGCATACCCACGTGCGCACTATATGCTTTTATTAGTCCCATTTTTACTTTTATTGTTAAGCTTGGTTATTTCTTCCATGGCTGTTGAAATTGAAAATCCCATTCAAAAAATGACGGTTATTGCTGTTGTTTGTTTTTTTACATTACCCGTTGCTGAAGATTTCGATTACTTTAAAATGTTTAGAAAAGAAAATGATTTGCGCAACCTTAAAACCTTAAACTATATAAAACACAATTTTAAAACACAAGACAGTGTTCGTGTCTTTGATTTAGAAGGTGGCATGACGAATTTATTACCACCTAATTTTACAAACTATAATTATATTTATTTAGGCAGTAGAAAAAAAACAAGATTAAGTTCCTTTTTATTGGAACATAAATTTGACATCATCTACCATACACCCACAATTACTAAACTAAACGATGTGCAAACCGACACGATTCTCTTTGAGCTTTTGAATAAGCCAGAAAAGTATGGCTATAATCGTCAAAAAACAGGTAACTTTACGGCCACTTTATTGATAAAAAAGTAAAAATGAATTTTCTCTATAAAAAACTATACACGAGAGATCAACCCATGTTTGAAGCAAAAGTATTTGCTTTGTTTTTATTCAGTCTTTTCTTTGGCAGTAATATTTTAATTCAATTCAAATCCGCCAGTCAAGTTGCCGGTGTCGTAATTATGTTATTCCTGCCATTTATTTTAATCATTTCAGGGATATATTATTATTATAAAATATTCCAATTAAAACAAATCAATCCAATTGATGTAATCATATTTCTTTCCTTGTTGTTGCCATTGTATAATGCGCTGACTATGCACCTTATTTTTGATATAAAGGTGATTAAGGCACTGTTTTCCGTTACCGGACGGTTTTATGTGGTGATGTGTAGTTTGTTGTTTTACGCCATTCGTGCCAATAAAATTACGATGTCACAATATGCATACTCCAATTTGGTGCTGTGTTGGTTTTGCTTTGCATTATATACTTTTGTATCCTTAACGATTCCACCCCAAACATTTCAAGAGGGTTTAGGAGATGGATTAGTAGGTTATAATCCATCAAAAGGTGGATATATTTACCGATTTTCCAGCGCATTCCTCACCTTCGGAATGATCTATTATTTCCTCTCTTATGTTTTAAAAGACAGTTTCATTGGCCTCCTCTTGTGGTTGGTGCTGATGTCCTATCAAGTGTTTATAGACAAAGGCCGTATTGAATTAGTTTCTGAAGCAGTACCGATGTTTATGTATATGTTTATAATTTTAAAATGGAATAAAATAATTTCAAAATTATTGACTATTTTATTCTTGGTTTGTATCGCTTTGCTCATTGCCTATTGGATAGATCCAGATATTGTCGCTTTCACAGCAGATATGTATTGGATGTTTATAAAATTCTTTTTAGGCCAAAAAACAGGTGAAGGTTCGGCTGATATGCGTTGGACAGAAATGGCAGATGTATATTATTACTTACAAAAACATCCATCGTATATTTTCTTTGGTATTGGTACGCCGAAAAGTGAAATTGTCCAATTACAAGTAGGCAATGTTATTTTTGGTGATATTGGTATTGTTGGAGGATTACTGACCCAAGGTATTGTTGGTCTAATTTTTGTGTACTCCGTTTTCTTATATCCATTATTCATTTGGTTTAAGGTTAAGCATTATAAAAAAGATTTGTTATTTAATGTTGGAATTTTAGGCACCTCTACTGTTTTTATTCAATCCCTCTTTAACGGATCTATTTTTTACTCATTCTTAGGGATTATGCCGTCGCTTATCATATTAGAATATTATCGAGTAAAAGAAAAAAATTATTGGAAAAAAGTAAAGTACAATAGACATTTAAATCATGAAAATCAAATTTAAACTTCTTGTTGTCTGCCTGCTTGCCATAATCATCGGTCGTGTTTGTTTATCTAAAGAAAAAAAAGATATACAGGCTGCTGTTTCCATTCCTCAGAAAATAGTGGAGGTTCAAATTACACCTAAAATGCCAAGTATATACAAGGCAGTAAATTCAAAAATATTTGGTGTAAATATTGGCTTTGCACTCGCACGAGAATTAGATAAAGATTCTGGTTTTGTACAGCTCTTACGCGCTATGCATCCCAGTTCCTTGCGATTTCCGGGTGGCACTGTTGCCAATTGGTATCATCCTAATTTACCGGTGTATGGATACAAAAAGGATGAAATTCCACATGGATTAGGCGTATTATATCATGTGCAATCTAAACGAAACGAAAATATTTTATATAACTATATCCGACTCTCAAAAGCCATTGGCTCAAGTGCTGTTTTTTGTGCCAACGTACTCACCGGAACCATAGAAGAAACCTTATTTGTTTTAGATGAATTGAAAAAGAATAAAATTCCGATTTTAGGCGTTGAGTTGGGAAATGAATTTAATTTATTGCCTTATAGAGAAAAAGAATTTACCAGTGGTACAATTTATGCTAATAAAGTAAAAGCCACCGCACAAGCCATACGCTCAAAATATCCCGAACTAAAAATTGCCATTGTTGGTGCAGATTTAGTACCAGATAATGATAAAAATGCACGCAGTGTCTTTATGAGAAATTGGAACAAGCAACTTGCTGCCGAGCATTTTTTCGATGCCTATGTTTGGCATTTTTATGCCAACTGCGAGACTTGTGATGCCGATAAGAAATTTGATTCTGTATATCTGAAAAATGTACAAAATATGGCGCCTTTTAAAACCGATAAACTAACGGATATTGGCAAAGGGTTTGTAAAAATTTATGGTAAAGAACGTAAATTTTGGATGACGGAATGGAATATCAGTAATACCTCATTTTTGGAAAATACATTTACGCAAGCTGCGTATGTTTTTGAAAGTTTTTTAAAGATTATTGATATTAATGCACAACACAATAATTACATTGAAATCACTCACCTTCATGCCATGGATGCATTAATTAATCCATTTAAAGGAAAAATAAAACCCGTTTTTTCCAATGAAGATGAACACGCTACTGTTCAATACTTTGCATTTAAGTTTTTGGCAAACACACTTACGGATGAGGTTGCCGTTGCCGACCAATCCATCACTTGTGCATCACCTTTGGTAAAAGAAAATTTTATTTGTAAAGCATTTGTTCGAAAATCAGACCAAAAGGTTTTTTTACATTTTTTAAATCGTTCAGGTAGTAAAGTGAAATTAAAAATCAATGGAAAATCTAAAACTCATTTTTCAATCACATCTGTAGATGCCGATGTACCTTACGCAACAGCCGGAAAAACCATTTATGAAAAAGATTATCCAAGCAAAGTAAAACCCATTTATTTACGAAATGAACAGTTTAAAAATAATTCAGTTTCTATTGCACCATTTTCATTTGGATATATTGAATATGATGCCGTGCAATAAAACTACTTGATTACTTTTTTAATTATGCCTAATTTGGCATTGTATGGTGGATAGCGCAATGGAATATCTGGCCATGTTACTTTATGGCAAACTCCTTTTTTATGCGTAAACGTATCAAAACTAAATTTACCATGATAAGCACCAATGCCACTGTTTCCAATGCCACCAAAAGGTAAGTGATCGTTCACAAAATGGGATAGTGTATCATTCACACATCCGCCACCAAATTGAACCGTGTTCAAACATTTTTGTTGTGTTTCATAATGGTTTGAGAAAATATAAAATGCTAATGGTTTTTCAAATTGTTTTACAATACTAATGGCTTCATCTACAGATTGTATGGTGATTACTGGAAGAATGGGTCCAAAAATTTCATCTTGCATCAACGGATGCTCAAACGTATCTAACTCTATTAATGTTGGTGCAATATATCGGCTTTCAGCATCTGTATTTCCACCAACAATAATCGTTCCATCTTGCAACATCGAAGACAATCGTTTGAAATGTTTATCATTTATGATACGCGGAAAATCAACACTGTCTTGTGGGTTGTTACCATAGAAAGATTTCACACTTTTTGCAAATGCTTTGTAGAATTTTTCTTTCACGGATGCGTGCAACAGCAAATAATCCGGTGCGATACAGGTTTGTCCGCCATTTAAAAATTTTCCCCAAGCCACACGTCGAGCCGCCACTTCTACATCCACATTTTTATCTACAATACATGGACTTTTCCCACCTAATTCTAAAGTAGTTGGCGTTAAATGTTCTGCTGCCGCTCGTGCAATGGTTCTGCCAATTTCCACACCACCTGTAAAGAAAATATAATCGTATCGATTTGCCAACATTTCTTGATTGTCGGAATCTTCATCTAAAACAGCCATGTAATTTTCATCAAACGTATCTTGAATGATTTTTTGTACCAATCGGTACGTATGGATGGATGCTCGTGGAGGTTTAACAATACAAGTGTTTCCAGCTGCAATGGCACCAATCACGGGTGCTAAGGTTAATTGCAACGGATAGTTCCATGCTCCAATGATTAAGCAAACACCATAAGGCTCGTGATAGATATAATTTTTTGATGGAAAATTTGCTACTGTATCTTTCACCAATTCCGGTGTAGCCCATTTTTTTACATTTTTAAGCATGCAAGAAATCTCTTCATATAAAACGCCAATTTCAGTTCCATAAGCTTCAAATTTTGATTTTCTGAAATCGGCATGTAAAGAGGCATAAATATTTTCTTCATTCGCTTGCAAGGCTTGTTTGAATTTTATTAATTGCGCCATGCGAAAGTCGATATCGCGCGTGGCATTACTTTCAAAAAACTTACGTTGCTTGTCAATTAAAAGTTTAATGCTGGAAATAGTTTTAGTAGCCATAACAATTTAAAAAGGTGGATGGTAAATGTAATAAAAATAACGTTTATCTTATTTTACTTTCAAATTTTTGTCCGGAATACGTTCATTTTTTGGACGACCTTCAAAATTAGTCATGGACGAATATACACCGAGAAATCCTGCTATTTTATCAAAAGTTCTTGTTGGTATCAGGCCTTTCAATGCCGGAACAATTCCCATTCTTTCTGGTAATAATAATATTATTTCATTTTTTTTCACGGCGGTAACCACCCGATTACTTACATCTTCAGGTTGTAATAACGGGAATAACAACGGCGATTTAACTCCTTTAAACATGCCGGTATCAATATAACTCGGACAAACGGTAGTTACATGTAAATCGCTTCCTTCTTCTTCTAATTCTAAACGCAAACTTTCGCTCCAACCAAATACTGCCCATTTGCTACTGGCATAAACAGAGCCTTTCGGTAATGAAATAAATGAAGAAGCAGAAGCAATATTGACTACATGTCCTTTGCGTTGTTTTATCATGTCTTTTAAAAACACTCTGGAAACATGCATTACACCAGTAACATTTATAGCAATTGTTTTTTCTATGTCTCGAACAGAATAGTCCCAAAACGATTGTTTACCTGCTACAATTCC
>JAGNZZ010000034.1:6357-26856 GCA_017984135.1 Chitinophagales bacterium
GTTCCCATTTTATTCATAATGTAGGCAAATGCCACTTGTTTTTCCGGATCGGCAAAGCCTCCAGAGCCACCAGCACCAAAAGTGCCGAAACTTCTATAATTAGAACCAAAATTCTGGTATGGCGATGGTTTTGCAAAACCTAAGGAAAATGGAATTTCTACATGAAGTACCGAATCTATTTTATTGCGTTTCGGATAAACTGGTGCTGCTTCCAATTGTGCCATCGTTTCTTTTCGAATGTGTAAGTTTTTTCCGCCGGTGGCAAACTCATTATATGCTTGTGCAATGGAACGAGCATTGCCGAATCCTAATGCCGAACCTATGGGCAATGCCATGTATTTAGGGTTATTAAAATTGTTTAAGTTCAAGGCAAAAGGTGGATTCAATAAAGATTTATAGAACGTAGAAAATGGATTTAAAATCCCTTTCATAATAGAACCAATGTCAGAATTTTCACCTATAAGCGCTTCTGTTGGAAAAAAGGGTATAAGCTCAGCCACGCGATGTGGTGGAATCGTAGTAGGCAAACCGATATGGAAATCAATATTTAATGCATCGGCAATTTCACTTTTGAAGAACTTGCTCAATGTTTTCTTTAAAGGATCAACCCGTTTGCATAATTCATTTTGATAAAGGGCAATTGTCCATGCGTGGTATCCAGCATAATCACCTGGTTTCCAGTAGGGTTTTTGTTTTGCCAAACAATCCGATAATTGTGTCTCATCAATTAACACATCATAGGTTAAACGTTTGTCGTTGGAAAACAATCCTGCTTGATGTGCTAATAATTGACGAACGGTTATATTATCTTTTCCATTAAATGCAAATTCCGGCCAATAGGTACAAACTTTTTCATCATAGTCAATTAAACCTCTAGAATGCAATATTGAAAATGCCAATGATGACAAGCCTTTTGAAGTGGAGAATGCAATAGATAAAGTATCTTCTTCCCAATATTGTTTTCTTTTTTTATCACGGAAACCACCCCACAAATCCACCACTTTATTGCCTCTGTAATAGACACAACAAGCAGCACCTACTTCCTTTCGAAGTTTGAAATTTTCTTCAAAGGTGGACTTTACTTTTTCAAAACCAGGTTTTACATAACCGGAAATAGGTACTTTCATTTAAAAAATTTAGTGGGGAAAGATACTAATTTAATTTAATTTTTAGCTTTAGTCGAGTTGGTGTATTGTTAGAATTAAATAAAAAAAGACTAAAAAAGATACAGTATGACAGAATAATTTTGATGTAAAACAAAACAAATGGTATGTTAGTTTTAATAAAAACGTAATCAATACTAAAATTTTCTGTCTCTAATTTTTTCTACCTTGTACATTCAATTTTTTTAAATGGCAACTACTCTTTTTGATAAAATATGGGATGCACATGTAGTGCAAACAATAGAAAACGGACCACAAGTGGTATATATTGATAAACACTTTATTCATGAAGTAACCACACCGCAAGCCTTTGCCGGTTTAGACCGACGTGGCTTAAAAGTGGCACGACCTTTACAAACAGTGGCGACTGCCGATCACAACGTGCCAACTAAAAACCAACTAGAACCTATCAAAGAAGCTTTATCACGTAAACAAGTGGATGCTTTAATCAATAATTGCAAAAATCACGCTATTGAATTGTTTGGATTAGGACATCCATTTCAAGGAATTGTGCATGTAATTGGACCGGAATTAGGCATTACGCAGCCAGGAATTACCATTGTTTGTGGCGATTCACACACTTCTACACATGGTGCATTTGGTGCTATTGCTTTTGGTATTGGAACATCAGAAGTAGAGCAAGTTTTGGCTACACAATGCATTTTACAAACGAAGCCAATGAAAATGCGGATTAATGTTGAAGGTACTCTAGGTAAAGGCGTAACTTCTAAAGATATTATTCTATATATTATTTCTAAAATATCGACTAGTGGCGGAACCGGTTATTTTGTAGAATATGCAGGTTCAGCGATTCGTAGTTTAAGCATGGAAGCACGCATGACTATTTGCAATATGAGTATAGAAATGGGCGCACGTGGTGGCATTATTGCTCCAGATGAAACAACTTTTGAATATTTGAACGACAAAGCATTTGCTCCTAAGAACTTTGATGAAGCAGTTGAACAATGGAAACAGTTAAAGACTGATGATGGTGCAATTTTTGATAAAGAATATCATTTTGATGCGGTCGATATCGAGCCGATGATAACTTACGGAACAAACCCTGCAATGGGTATAAAAATTACAGATAATATTCCCAATAATAACGATGCAGGCTTAGAAAAGGCATTGCAATACATGGATTTTCAGAAAGGACAATCTTTAATTGGTAAAGAAATTGATTATGTGTTTTTAGGAAGTTGTACCAATTCTAGGATGGAAGATTTACGACAATTTTGTACCTTAATAAAAGGAAAACAAAAAGCTGAAAATGTAATGGTTTGGATAGTTCCGGGCAGCAAACAAGTAGAAAAACAAGCCATTGCCGAAGGTTTAGCTGTTATTTTAAAAGAAGCTGGAATGGAATTACGCGAGCCGGGTTGTTCGGCTTGTTTGGGAATGAACGAAGATAAAATTCCGGCAGGAAAATACTGTATTTCTACATCCAATAGAAACTTTGAAGGACGACAAGGGCAAGGTGCGCGTACTTTATTGGCTAGTCCACTGATGGCGGCTGCGGCTGCCATAACCGGTAAAATTACGGATGTAAGAGAATTAATTTAGAAATAAAATAGTTAATTACTTTATGCTATTTGCTTAAGATATAAAAATAAAAATGGAAAAATTTACTACAATACAAACTTCGGCAGTACCATTAAAAATGGAAGATGTGGACACCGACCAAATTATTCCGGCACGCTTTTTAAAAGCTACCACACGCGAAGGTTTTGGCGATAATTTATTTCGAGATTGGCGTTATCATGCTGATGATTCTTTGAAAACAAATTTTATATTAAACAATAAAACGTATAACGGAAAAATTTTGGTGGTCGGAAAAAATTTTGGTTGCGGTTCTTCTCGTGAGCATGCAGCATGGGCAATTTTTGATTATGGTTTCCGTGTCGTAGTGTCGAGTTTTTTTGCAGATATTTTTAGAAATAATGCTTTAAACAATGGGTTGTTGCCAGTAGTTGTTTCGCCGGAGTTTTTACAAACTATTTTTAATATATTAGAAAAAAATCCATCAACAGAACTAAAAGTAGATTTAGAAAAACAAGAAATCGAATTGCTTGAAAATGGAACGAAAGAAGCATTTGATATCAATCCATATAAAAAAACTTGCTTGATTAATGGATACGATGACATCGACTTCCTTTTGAGTTTAAAAGAAGAAATCGCAGCCTTTGAGAAAGATAATTAAACTAACCCAAAAGTAAACTAAAATGGATAAGAATTTAATATTTGATATAGGTTTCCACAAAGGAGAAGACACAAAATATTACCTAGAAAAAGGATATAAAGTAGTAGCAGTTGAAGCAAATCCAATGCTAACTGATTATGGAAAATTAAAATTTAAAAAGTATATCGAAAATGGTCAATTAACGTTATTAAATATTGGAATCGCAAATGAGAACAAAATTTTAGATTTCTGGGTTAATGATTATTGCTCAGAATGGAGTTCCTTTGATAAAGAAATTGGATGTCGTTCAAATACAAAATGCCACAAAATAGAAGTAGAATGTATAAGAACTGAAGATTTAATTAATAAATATGGATTACCTTATTACTTAAAAATAGATATTGAAGGCTATGATATACATGCTGTTGAATCACTCAATAGAAATAGTTTACCGAAATATATTTCTTGTGAAGCCGTATATGTTGACTGGTTATTTAAGTTAAAGGAACTAGGGTATTCAAAATTTAAAATTATTAATCAAGCTGACCGATTTAAAGAACTAAAAATCATTAAAGAAAAATCTAAATTACATCATTTCAAACGGTATTTAATTAATGGCATAATGCATCGTACTTCTGATTTTATAGATTGGAAATTTCCTATTAAAAGTTCTGGTCCATTTGGAGAAGATACAGATGGTGCGTGGAAATCAGCAGACGAAGTTGCTTTGCTTTTTAAGGAGCATTTTCAATTTGAAAAAAATATACCATTGAGTACTATTAGCTGGTTTGATTTTCATGCAACATATTAAATAATTACATCACATTATATAGCATTGCTAAAATGCGATGTAATGTGCAAGCATTAATAATCATTTTGTAACTTTACATTTATAACATTGCAAAAAGTACGGTAGTAAAATACCGCACTTCTGCAATACCCAAACCGTTACTTTTGTATAGATGCAACTAAACATCAAACATCAAACCAATAAAAAACTTTATTTCATTTCCGATTTACATCTCGGTGCGCCAAATTATGCGGAAAGTTTGGCTAGAGAAAAAAAAATCATCCAATTTTTAGATGTTATTAAGATAGATGCTCAAGCACTTTTTTTAGTAGGCGATACCTTTGATTTTTGGTTCGAATACCAACAGGTTGTTCCCAAAGGATTTGTTCGTTTTTTTGCTAAATTAATCGAACTAAAAGAAAGCGGCATGGACATTTATATCTTTACCGGAAACCACGATTTATGGTTGAATGATTATCTGGAACAAGAAATTGGTGCAACCATCTTTCATGATAAATTGTTGGTGCAATGCAATTCAAAAAACATATTCGTTGCACATGGCGACGGATTAGGTCCGGGCGACACAAAGTATAAATTCTTAAAGAAAATATTTACCAATCCAATTTGTCAATGGTTATTTCGCTGGCTACATCCTGATATTGGTATAAAAATTGCACAACTTTGGTCGAGACATTCTTTTACCGATCCAAGTATTGAAGTATTTAAAGGCGAAGATAAAGAATGGTTGATACAATATTGCAAACGTAAATTAGCAGAACAACAGTTTGATTATTTTATTTTAGGACATCGACATTTGCCAATGGAAATACAATTAACTCAAAATAGTACTTACTTTAATTTAGGCGATTGGATGGTAAATTGTACGTATACCATGTTTGATGGAAAAAAAATGAGCTTACATAAATTTGAATTATGAAAGATAGTCAATGGTTAAAGATTAATAGCCAATGGTGGAAAAAGATAATTTCTGCTAAAATACTATGGACTATTATCTATGGATTAGGGTCTTTTAATTCTTTTTCTGCCATTCCTGTTTTAGTTAAAACATTGGAAAAAAAACCTATAACTATTTATGTAAATACAAGTAATGATATTTTTTTATTAGAAAAAGGCATGTTAGAGCGCTACCATCCTGATGGTACTTTTTTTCAAAACTATGGAAGCATATACATCAATGAACATACCCAAATGGTAAGTGTCAATAGTTTCAAAACTATCTTGTTTTCTCCAGATTTTGGTAAAATAATTCAACTCGATAATCGACTTAAAGAGCTTGAGATTATTGATGCGTACAACTTAGGAACGTATATAATTACTTGTGTTGGCATCTCGTACGACAATAATTTTTTATGGCTTTGGGATGCCGCTACGCAAAAAATAATTAAACTAAATAAAGATAAAAAACCCATTTTTGAAAGCAATAATTTATCCTTATTTACCGGCACCACCATAGAACCTTCACAAATTATTGAACATGGAATTTATCTGTATATTTTAGATAAAAATAAAGGCATATTTATTTTTGATAATCAAGGAAATTTTATAAAAAATATTCCTATTAAAGACATAGATGCGCTGCAAATAATAGATAATCAAATTATTTACCATAAGGAAAATTGCATTTACAGTTATAATACATTGACATTTACAGAAATTAAATACACCCAAACACCCAAACTTCATAAAATTTATGTAGGCAAAAATATTCTTTGTGGAATCAATGAAAATGGATTAACCGAAATTTGGAAATACTAATGCTTGTTGCTCTTTTTAACGCAATCTATCCATTGACCGAACTAAATTTTCATCGCTTTTGATACCAGCGTAAGCCAATACATTAAAGATTAAAATAAAAATGGGCAAGATGGCTCCAAATTTAAAAACATAATTTTTAATGCCTACATGCGCATAAATTCCATACATAAACAAACCAATCAAGCCAAAAGAAAGCACAATATTGAATAGTACGATTTTAAGCTGTCGTTTTCTATTCTTAAATAAAAAAATAGAAATAAATGCAATTAATCCAATCAAGCTTACCGCAACAGCATCTATTAGCATTTCTTTTACAATTAATGGAGTTAGCGTTCCATCAATAGCAGCAATACCACCAAATGGAACTAAAATTAAAGCGATACAGGCCAGTGTAACCAACAGTAAATAGATAGTTTGAACGCGTTGTATCATATTTTTATTTTTAGATAGATGAATTAGACTTCAAATTTATAAAAAATAAAAATAAAGAATTGATTTTTTACTTATCAAAATCAACTATCTTGTATCGTTGTATTTATTACCAATTTAATGCGTTATTTCATTCAATTAACTTATTTAGGAAAAAATTATTGTGGTTGGCAACGACAAGAGAATGCCATTTCTGTACAACAGATTTTGGAAGAAAACGTGTCTAAATTACTCCATAAACCTATTGCAATTACAGGATGTGGCAGAACGGATGCAGGTGTGCATGCGCAAGATTATTATGCACATTTTGATATAGACAATGCATTTCCATCGTCGGATGATTTTCTGTATCGCATTAATAGTATGTTGCCCATAGATATTGCCGTTCAACAGGTTTTTAAAGTGCGCGATACGTTACATGCACGCTTTGATGCACAATGGCGTACATACAAATATTTTATTCATTTCAAAAAAAATCCTTTTGTAGAAGAACAAAGTTTTTGTTGGAATAAATCAATTGATATAGAGATAATGAATCATTGCATTCAACAATTGATTGGAGCGCATGATTTTTCTACGTTTGAAAAAAAAGGAAGCGATAATAAAACATCCATTTGTGTTTTAAAAGAGGCTTATTGGCAAATACATGAAAATGGAATAGTGTTTACCATTACAGCGAATCGTTTTCTGCGCAATATGGTTCGCAGAATAACGGCAGCATTATTAATGGTAGGCACTGGAAAAATGGATGAACAATATTTGATACAGGCTGTTTTACAGAAACAAAATCTGGATGTTCGCCTTGCTGTTCCTGCAAAAGGCTTATTTTTGTGGAAGATTGAATACGATTTTTAACTATGACACAACATACAAAAAAAGGAGGTGATTGGACAACACTAAAACGTGTCATTAAATTGGCATTTCCTTTTAAAAACTTATTGTTTATTGCCATTTCATTTGCCATCATCACGGCATTTATCACTGCTGTTCGACCTTATATCATTCAACAAATTATCGACATCAATATTATTGCACTCGAAGGAAAAGGAATTGGTGTTGCTACCTTAATTTTGTTAGCTGTCATTTTAGCCGAATTCCTATTTAAATATATTTTCGGAATAAATACCGCACAACTTGGTCAAAGCATCATGTTGCAATTACGTACACGATTGTTCAATCATGTGCAAACCATGCGACTTAAATTTTTTGATAAAACGCCGGTTGGCATCATCACCACACGTACCATTAATGATGTAGAAGCTATTAATAATATTTTTTCAGAAGGCATTATTTCTATTATTGCCGATGTGCTTTCACTAATATTTGTTGTAGCATTCATGTTCTATACCGATTGGAAATTGACCTTAATATGTTTAATTACATTTCCCATTATCATTTGGGCAACCTATATTTTTAAAGAAAAAGTTCGGGTTTCGTTTAATGATGTACGCGATAAAGTAGCCCAACTTAATGCATTTGTGCAAGAACACATTTCGGGCATGCGCATTGTGCAAATTTTTAATGCACAAGATAAAGAGTTTGAAAAGTTTGAAAAACTTAACCACGAGCATTATGCAGCCAATGATAAATCTGTTTTGTATTATTCGATTTTCTTTCCTGTGGTTGAAGTAATATTAGCATTAGCCGTAGCCATGATGGTTTGGTATGCATCTAAAGAAATAATGAAAGATGATGTACAAATCGGTATTATCACTTCCTTTATTTTGTATCTTAATTTAGCATTTCGTCCATTGCGCATGTTAGCAGATAAATTTAATACCTTACAAATGGGATTAATCGCCGCAGAACGTGTTTTTAAACTGCTGGATACGCAAGAAAAAATTGAAGATAACGGAAAACTGGCTCCTGCATCCATTCATGGAAAAATAGAATTTAAAAATGTATGGTTTGCCTACAACCAGGAAGATTATGTGTTGAAAGATGTTTCTTTTTCCATACAGCCTGGCGAAACCTTAGCCATAGTAGGTGCTACTGGCTCCGGAAAATCATCTACCATCAATATTTTAAATCGATTTTATGAAATAAATAAAGGAGAAATTTTATTAGATGATATTTCTGTAAAAGAATACACGCTTCGTTCGTTGCGTTCGTATATTGGTACCGTTCTGCAAGATGTTTTTTTATTTTCAGGATCTGTATTGGATAATATTACACTCAAAAATTCAACCATCAGCGAAGCACAAGTAATTACGGCTAGTAAACTGGTTGGTGCACATACTTTTATTATGGAGCTTCCGAATGGTTACCATCATAATGTGATGGAACGTGGCTCTACGTTGTCTGTTGGCCAACGTCAGTTAATTTCATTCATTCGTGCGTTGGTGTATAATCCACAAATTTTAATTTTGGATGAAGCCACATCCAGCGTAGATACAGAATCAGAAAATTTAATTCAACATGCGATTGAAACGTTGGTGAAAGATCGTACTTCTATTGTTATTGCGCATCGATTATCCACCATACAAAATGCCCATAAAATAATGGTATTAGACAAAGGCGAAGTAAAAGAAATTGGGACGCATCAGGCATTATTGCAAATAGAAAATGGCTATTACAAACGATTATATGATATGCAATTTCAAATTGAAAATGCTTCACTACATACCTAATAAATCGGCAAAAGCACTGTATTCATAGGCTTTCTCAAGGTCGCTTTTTATAAAATATGGTTTTTTGTAAATCAATTCACTCAATAATTCTGACAATCTTTCTTCAAACTTTAACAATAACGGAATGGGAATAGGTGCACCATTATTTAAATATTCCAATCCATCTTTCATTTTTTTTGCATAATGATAGGCTACATAAATTTCAGTACAATGGTACAATTTATAATACATCAGAGCATATAATATTCCCTGAAATGCTGCAGCATAATCTTTGTTGTCGTAGATAAATAAAGTGTTTAGAAATTTATTGATTGCCACATCATTATCTAAGTCCGGAAAATTGGGTAAGTGAATAGAACCGGTTTTATAATCTACAATACGCACCGAATTGGATGACATGTGATCTACTCTGTCAAACGTGCCTTGTAGTTTCACAAAACTTCCATCTTCTAATTTTAAATGTTCCCAAATAAATAGATTTTCAGTCTTAAATACATTTAAGCTGGTTTCAGTAGCATCATTGTGTATTATTTTTTGTGCAATTCGTTCAATAATTTTGAGTTGCAATCGATTACTGCCTTGTAAAATTTCTTTTGGTAATTTTAATTCGATGCAGGCATTTTTAATTTTCTCTTTTAAAAAATCAGCATTAGAAAAGGAAAGAATTTCCTTTGCCGTTAGTGTTTTATGGATAGTTGGCGCATAAATATCTTCCATTACTTTATGCAAGATAGTTCCAAAAGTAGAAGCATCCATATCTTCTTCCAGTGTTTCAGGTTCTTTAATGCCAGCAACATATTTCAAATAAAATTGCAACGGGCATTTAATATATACTTTCAAAGCAGAAGCTGAAAACGTACGTTGCCTTAGTGATGTTTTTATCGCATCTGTTTTTTCTATTTGTAGAACTTTAATTGATGCATTAGCTGGTGATTGATTTTCAAGCGTGGCAATTTGTTCTTGAATCGAATTTTTATCTTTATCAAAATCATGTTGAATTTGTCTTATAAATCGACTCATTTCACTGGCATTATCGCCAATTTGGTTATTGTACAATAAATGAATATTTTTCGCACGCTTCATTAAACGATAAAAATGATAGGCATTCACACCATCAAATTGATCGAAGGTAGGCAACGCAAAATATTTACGTAAATTGTAAGGAATAAATGAATTGGTTTTGTTGGTGCCGGGCAACTTATCATCATTTAGAGATAAAATATACAAGGTGTCAAAATCTAAAATTCGTGTTTCCAAAAAACCCATAATGTGCACATTGCTCTCTTTATTTGTTTCAAAAGGAATTTTTGTGGCACTTAAAAATTGTTTCACAATAAATGGCATTGCTTGTATGGAAATATCGAGCTGATTTTCTTTTAAAGTTTGCATAAATAGAAACAATTGCTCCAATAAAACTTCTTTTACAGAAATAAAATAATCGTCATGGATGTTCAATGTTTCTATGAATTGTATAATGTGATGTAAACGTTGAAGTGAAGAGTGCGTTGTTTGAAATAGTATTTCAGGAAAATATGCTTGCAAATTTTCTGCGGGCATGTAGGGCACAAAATAAGGCAATATTTTTTTTAATTCTTCTTTGTTTTGTAAGTGATTTTTAAAATAGGTATGAGTTGCTAATGCTTCAATATTTTTATGATAATAATCGCATTTGTTTTCATGTATTCTGGTATTTCCATATAGTTCTAATAAATTGGTAAGCAATAAATACAATTCACTTTGAGCAATTGCATATCCCATTGTTATGTTGGTTTTACTTGTATCAATTGCGTACAATAATGGAGATAATAATTGCTCATCGCACAATACAACTGCCGTTTTGTTTGATTGATTTAAGTCTATTTTCTCTGCCACATATTCTGTTTGCCCAATATCCGATGAAATGCCGATAATGGAGATTGACTTGTCGTGCGATAAACTATCATCCATTATCCAATGATTGTTTTCATCGGAAAATTTGCTTTGATAATCTCTTAAAAAATTACCAGCTTCGTGAAATTTATTTTGCATAAAATGCAAATCGGCATCCCACCAAAATTCAGTATCATATTGTTGTTCAATTGTCTTGAAAATTTCTTCTTCACAAACAGATAAGGCATTAAAACCACAGAATGAAATTTTGGAATATGGTAATCGTAATGTTTGGTTCTTTAAGTTTTCTAACACATCACGATAAGCCATTCCTTCGTAAGCGGTATTGTTCTGTTTAAGTTTGTGCTGAAAAGCCATATACATGTCGCCCAACAAACTCCATGTTTTTATAAATTGCTCTCTAAAAATGGATTCCTTTTGTTGACTAGATTTTGTGAGTATAAATTGTTCTATGTATGCTCTTACTTCATCAGAAATGGAAAAAGATTGGTCGATTTCTTTTTGTGCTTTTAATAAGGAAAATAATTGTGTTACATCAACTAAATATTTATCACATTCATCAAAATCTTTCAATATCAATTTTCCCCAAGGCATAAACTTTTCAAATGCTTGATGTGTTGGTGTCAGTTCATGTTGAATGACATATAATTCTAATAATAAATCCCAATCATTTTTAATTATAAAAGTGGTGTATTGGGTAATAAATTCTTGTATAGTGATGGTTACAGGTAAAATAAATTGTTCATCCTTAAATTTTTCTTTTAAGAAATGGATGAAATAAATTCCAGCTCTTTTGGTGGGAAAAATATAGCAGCGTTTGTAAAGATACGGCAAATTTTCTTTCGAAACAGAATGGGCGATTTGTTGTAAAAAGGCTTGCATTTCTCTAAGATACAAAAACTATGAATTAGAAGTAGTTATAAAAAACTGTTCACCAAATATTCACCAAACTACCTTTAATAATTCTTGATTTTGTACTTAAAGAACGCATTTTATGTGTTTAATTCCACTCAACTTTCAACTCTAATTTATCTCCGAGTAATATGTGTGTAATTACTTTGCAACATCAAATAACACACAAATGAATCATTTTTTAAAACACACCAAAACCATTCTCTTCCTCTTAATTCCATTTCTTAGTATGGCACAAAGTAGTAAGATAGCAGGAACCATTATTGATCAGCAAACACAAGAGCCATTAATTGGGGTAAATGTATCCGTAGATAGTTCAATTTTAGGTGCTATCACGGATTTTGATGGAAAATACGAAATCAACGAATTATCTGCAGGTACTTATCGCCTTGTGATTTCTTATATTGGTTATAATACGAAAACCATTGAACAAGTAGTTGTTAAAGAGCAGGAAACAACTACTTTAAATATAGTACTGGAACTTGCCTCCAATGAACTCGCAGAAGTGCAGATTGTGGACTTCAAAAAAACGAATACGGAAGCAGCCGTTCTTTTAGAAATGAAAAATGCCAGTCAAATTTCGAGTGGTATTTCTGCACAGCAAATCCAAAAATCTGGTGATGGCACAGCAGCGCAAGTGGTGAAGCGAATTCCAGGCATCAGCATACAAAGTAATTTCATCAACATTAGAGGTTTAAACCAACGTTACAATAATGTTTTATTGCACAATGCGATGGCGCCTTCTATGGAAACCGATGTGAAATCATTTGCGTTTGATATAATTCCTTCTGCTCAATTAGATAGAATTATTGTATTGAAAAGCCCAACTGCTGACGTGGTGGGTGAGTTTGCTGGTGGTGTAGTAAAAATATTTACAAAGAGTTTCCCAGATAATAATTTTGTAGATGTTTCTTATGGAACCACTTTCAGAGTGGGAACCACATTTAAACCATTCTACAATCAAAAAAACAGCGGACTTTTTTATTTAGGAAATGATCCTAAAAATAACTTGGCGGTCAACTTTCCTAATAATTTAAACAATGTACAACCTCAGTATTTAAAACCAATCGCTGAAAGTATGAATAACGATTGGACGGCACATAAACAAGCATCTATTCCGGATCAAAAAATTGGAATCAGCTTTGGCAGAAGAATTTCAACCGATAAATTATTAGTCGGTATGATTACTTCGATTAATTATAGCATTGCGAAACAAACCAATTCTATATTCAGAGCAGATTATAACATGTATGATTTCATCAATGATAAGCAAAGTGCAAAATATAATTTTACGGATGAACAATTTAACAATACCGTTCGCTTAGGCATCTTGCATAATTGGGCATTTAAGTTTAAAAACAATACTATTGAATTAAAAAATATTTTTAATTCCAATGCCCTTTCTCAATATACACACCGATACGGAACTGATTTTGCCAACGATTTAACTTTAGAGAATCATGCATTATACAACGCTTATCGAGGAATATATGCCGGACAGTTTTTAGGCAAGCATCAAATTAAATCCGATAAAAATAATATGGATTGGATCATTGGTTACAGTAGAGCCTATAACAAAGAACCAGATTTTAGACGATATACTTCTACCTTAAATAAGCAATCTCAAACATACGAAATAAACGTATTGCCAACGTACATCAATCCTAATAATTTAGGAAGATATTTCTCCAATATGTATGAAAATATTATAACAGCCGGTGTTAATTCCAGTAATAAAATTTTAAAAACGAAACATAAAAATTTTATACCAATCATTCAAACAGGCGTTTATGTAGAATATAAAAACAGAGATTTTAAAGCGCGTGTATTAGGATTTAAACGCGCAGACATTGAGCAATTTGATTATGCAATCACCACCAATGGAATCAATGATTTATTACAACATATCAATAGCACGTATGGGATTAAATTAGGCGAACAAACGCGTTCATACGACTCTTACAAAGCCAATAATTTAATTGCAGCAACGTATGTAAATGCAGATTTATCTATTCATAATAAACTTAAAATAATAGCAGGTTTTAGATATGAATATTCAAATCAACAATTAAGTTCAGGTACTGCTACCGATTTTATTAAAGTAAATAATCAAAAAAATGCGTATTTGCCATCTGTAAATATTAGTTATTCTATATCACCTAAAATGGTTTTGCGTGCAGCGTATGGCATGAGCGTAAACAGACCAGAATTTAGAGAAATTGCTCCATTCGCTTTTGATGATTTTTATACTAGATATTCTATTGTTGGAAATCCAAACTTAAAAAATGCAACGGTTCATAACTCTGATATAAAATTTGAATATTATCCATCCAATGGTGAGCTGATTAGTGCTTCTGTTTTCTATAAAAAATTCTTGAATCCTATTGAATCTAAAGCAGTAGTAGGCACTAGTGGAAGTACATTCTCTTTTGCAAATGCTTATCAATCGGATGTAGTAGGTGTGGAGTTAGAATTAAAAAAATCATTCACCAATGCTAAAAATTACTTCTTTAAACATTTAGGTGTATTAGCTAACATTTCTTATATCTATAGTAAAGTAAACTTAGGAAGTGAAAAAATTGGACAAAGTAATAATAGACCTTTACAAGGACAATCACCTTTCTTAGCGAATGCCGGTTTGTTTTTTGAAGATAAAGAATTGGGATTACAAGCTAATTTATTATACCATATCATCGGCAAACGTATCGCATTTGTGGGCACAGACGACAATCCCGATATCTATGAAATGCCACGACATGTATTAGACTTCAATATCCAATATCGATTTAAGAAAAATGTAGAAATCAGTTTGGCAGCTACTGATTTAATCAATAGTTCTGTATTGTTTATTCAAGATGGCAATAGAGATAAAAAATGGAATCGAAAAACGGATCAAGTGTTTCAACAATACAAATTAGGGCAATCCATTTCATTAGGTGTGAGATATAATTTCTAATAAAAATAAACAAAAAATTAAACAAACTTTTTATGACACAAACATTAAAAAACACTCGAATTTATCAGCCTTTTTTAATTTTATTTATGCTGATTTTACTTGGAGCATTATCCAGTTGCAAAAAAGAAATCGACTTTGAAGATAAGGAGCCATTGCCACCATTTCAACGCCCAATTGTAGAACTTTCAGGTAGTATAGTTGGAAACAGATTGCTGGATAGAGATTCCGTATATCGATTAAATGGAGTTGTAAATATTGGGATTGATTCCATTCAAGCAAGCAGCTCACCACAAGCCACTGGAATAATAACGATAGAATCTGGTACTGTTCTTATAGGAAAAAAAGGAACAACAGGCGAAAATCCCGGAACATTAGTAATACATCGTGGTAGTAAAATTATGGCAGAAGGTACTGCCACTCAACCTATTGTTTTTACTTCTGCTGAACGCACAAAACAGCCAGGTGATTGGGGTGGATTGGTCATCTGTGGAAAAGCATCGAATAACTTGCCTGGCGGATATGCAACCTTAGAAGGTGGATATGGCGCACATCATGGTGGCAATGACGATGCAGATAATTCAGGCATTTTGAAGTATATACGTTTGGAATATGCTGGTTTCCCAATCCTAACAGATAAAGAAATAAATAGCTTAACGATGGGTTCTGTTGGTTCAGGAACCACGATCAGCCACATCCAATCTTCTTATGGTTTAGATGATGCCTTCGAATGGTTTGGAGGTACCGTAAATTGCGATCATTTAATTGCATACAAAACCACTGATGATGATTTTGATTGTGATTTTGGTTTCCGTGGAAATGTACAATTTGCCATCGCTTTCAGAAGCAGTAATTTAGCAGATCCAAGTTCTGGTTCTAATAGCTTTGAAGTAGATAATGATGGCAGTGGTTCCACCAATGCACCTTTCACCGCACCTACATTTTCTAATGTTTCTGTATTTGGTCCTAAGCAAGATTCTACTACAATGATTGATGCAAATTTTAAACGTGCGCTGCATTTAAGAAGAAGCAATAAAATTAAAATTTTCAATTCATTTTTCACTGGATTTCCTCAAGGTATTGTGATTGATGGAAGCAATACAAAAACACATGCCGAAAACAATGAACTACAAATAAAAAACTGTGTTCTTAATTTGATGGATAATTGGAGTGGCTTTACACCTTATAAATCGGATCAAGCTGGTTTTAATGTAGGCGATTGGTTTTTAACTTCTGGTAAAAACAACCAAACTAAAAATAACTTAGCAACAGTAGGTTATACTGCAAGTGAAGTATATCATACTACTGCACCAAAATTTTTACTATCGAATTCATCTGTATTATTGTCCGGTGCTAATTTCAGTGGATTAACTGGTTTTACTGCTGTTAATTACATCGGTGCAATGGATGCAAGTAACGACTGGACAAGCATTTGGACGGCTTTTAATCCAGCTTCCATAACATACGTACAATAATTTATTTTTGGTTTGTTTTACGAAACAAACATTTCATCTGTGTGTGCTCCGAAGTGATTCTTCGGAGTTTTTTATTTTTTTATTTAATATTTAATGTAGTAACATTATTCATTTATTTGAATAGAAAAAATGGCATTAAAGGATTGATTAGGTAAAATAGTTGGACACGAATTTGTATTTAAAGCATTCGTAGATGCAGTCATAGGTTCTATGCAAACGTAGGGTTTATCCGTATTTAAAGGTGCATACACTTGTGCAAATGCATAGTGCTCATCAAATAAAATATCCAAATTATTTAAAGAAAATTTGGCATGTTGGTGTGTGAATTGTAATGGATAAAATCCATCATCGAAAGCTTGATTGTCCAAGCTTATTTGTCCTTCATTTATTTGCCATTTATCATTCGTTTTAATCTTGTTAGAAGTAGGTAATAACAGCTCATTTAATGCCATTGCTTCCGTTGCCGGAATTGATAAATAAGCAGGCGTTGGTTTTGTAAAATACGGATGAAAGCCAAAACTAATCGGCATTGGTTTTTTATCTTTATTGTGGATGCAAGTTTCTATCGTTAAATGATTCTCTCGCAATCTATGCGTAATTTTTATGTCATGCAGAAATGGAAAAATAGAAAGCCATTGTACCTCGTTAAATTCTAACTTTGCAGTATGGCTACAATAGCTTGCCGTTTCAATAATTTCTGATGTTTTCCATTTATCTGATTTTAAAAGTAAACCATGCAAGGGTAAATGATTTGCATCTCTATAGAGCAAGTATTTATGCTCATGTGGAAAAGCATAATGTGTTTTTTCAACGTGTATATATTCACCTTCCAATCGGTTTGCCCATGGATGCATAAATGGATTTCCTGCTAATTTTTTATTGTTTTTATAAGTAGCTAAACTAAATGGAAAATAGATATATTCTTTGTGTTTATTATAAAATGAAAAAAGCGTATTGCCAATGTTTACAGCTATTTTGGCTTCGTAATGTTCATTTTTTAAATGAATGATTTCAAACGTATCTTGTATGAATTTTTGTGCTTGATGCATATTTATAAAATTGGAAATAGAATGAATTACACTTCTTGTAATTCTAATGTATCTGTATATAATAAAAATGTTTGTATTTTCTGTTTTATAATTTGGCTATAAGCTTCTTTATATAGTTTAAGTTGTTGTGCATGTTCTTTCTTTTTGGCACCTGTTTTAAAATCAATAATCATACATTGTTCATCACTTAACAACACTTTGTCAGGGCGTAAAATTTCATTTTTGAAATATACATCACGTTCATTTATATTTTCCCATTTCTCATCAAACCAATTTTTTTCATTAAAAAATTGAATAATTTTTGCTGCTTCTTGCAGATAAATATCGCGGTGTACGTGAGTAGTCATGGCGACTGCTTTTTCTATCTGATGTGGCTGATTTATTTTAAATAGAATTTCATGTAAAATATTTCCTTTAGCTTGTGCTTCATTGTATTGTTTCTTTCTGTTTAATTTAATGGTTTGTTTAAAGTTGTTGTATTTATGTGGTTTTATGCTCATTAATTCGAATGAGTTTTTCTTCTTTTCAGTAGCTGTATTGTTGATCCCAAATGTAAATTCAAGTTTATCATTGGACGTGTTTAGTGTTGATAGTTGCTTCAAAATACGAGAAATGAAAACACTCACATTCGATGGTAATTCATTCTCGGTTGGTTTTGGCTCATCGGCTAAAATATACAATTGTTCTTCGGGTCGAGTGAAGGCAACATATACCATATTCACATTGTCGATATAGGTTAACTCCACTTCTTTTTTATAAGCATCTTCAAACAAACTATTTTCCAATTTTTTTTGCAATTCAACGGGAAACGCACGCAGTTGGTTAAAAGGTGGAATATCACTTTTTAACCAAATAGTGGAATTGGTTTTTGGTGTCATGCTCCAATGTGCAAAGGGCAGAATAACGATGGGAAATTGCAAGCCTTTTGATTTGTGTATAGTATATATTTTTACAGCATCTAAACCTTCTGGTGGTAAAATGGATAGCTTCTCTTTTTTTTCTTCCCAATAGTTTAAAAATTCTCGCAAAGAAGTAGTATGTTGTTGCACATATTTAAATACCACATCTTGAAAACGCAATAAATAATTGTTGTTTTGTACATCTAAATTCAAGGCTTCAAAAAGCAGAAAAACCAATTCATTTATAGCAATAGATGAAAGTGTACGAATAGTATCAAGTTTTAAAAAGGGTATTTCATGATCTATAATACTATGTTCTTTGGATAGATATTGTGCTGGATTGTTTTTATTAAAGAAACAGGCATACTGGTAATTTAATTTTGTTTTATAAAATACTTCTTCGTAGTGCAATACATATTCTAAAGCCGCAATTAAAAGTTTGATGCTAGGATGCGTTTGTAATAGTAAAGATTCTGCGGATACAACCGGAATATTTTTTTCTTGTAGAAAATTTGCCACTATTGCACCTTGTATATTGGTTCGTGTTAGTACGGCAATGTCACCATAATTATGCGTCTTTTCCAACGATTGAATGATAGCAAGTAGTTCTAAAAGATGCGGATCTTCTTCGTTTTGTTCTACTCCTTCTTTCTTTGTGTTTTTTGCTAACCATTTGCAATGAACAAATCCTGTTTGATTGGACTTTTTATTGCCTTGTTGTACATCGGCCAATACATTTTCAAACAAATGACTGTCTAATTTAATCTCATTTTTTACAGCTGTAAAAAAGGCATTATTAAACTCCACAATTTCTTTTGCACTTCTGAAATTAGTGGTTAAAGGTTCATCTTTTCTGTTTCTCCAATGATGCGGCATTCCATCTTGGATGCCATCAATAATTAATTCCATTTTTCCGCCACGCCAACGATAGATACTTTGTTTGGGATCGCCAACAATTAAAACGATGCCATGTATTTTTTGTAAAATTTCTAACAACAAAGGCAATAAGCCATTCCATTGCAGTGTGGAAGTATCTTGAAATTCATCAATTAAAATATAATTTAAAAAATTGGCAGATTTTTCAAATATAAATGGGATTTCTTCATGTTTAGAAATTAAACTTACTATTTGGTTGGTATCAGAAATGAGTATTAAATCATTCTCCGCTTTATATTCTTTAATTTTAGTATTAATAAATTCTAACAATGCCAATGAGTAAATATTTCTTTGCACTAAAACGGCAGCATTAAAACTGCGTTCGTTTTGCAATTGATGTTGCTGAACTTCCAATAAAAAAGGCTTTACGTACGTAAACCAAGCTTGTTCTGCTTGCATTTTTATTGCCATATCTTTAGCACTGGTTTGAGGCAAGATTACATCCGTATCCAACATTTCTTGAATTGTTTTTAAAAATTCAGGTTCGTAATTTTTTGTTTTTTTTACAAATGAAGTAATCGTTGTTTTTCCTTTAAAAATCGATAAGTCAATAGCCTGTTGTTGTATTTGTTGTTCAAAATGTTGAACGAGTGCATCCAATCTTTGTTTATACGACGAAATAATTTTTTTTATTTCTGTCAATGCTTTTCTATAGTCTTCAAATTCAAAGGTATGTTTATCTTGTACCAGCAATTGGTATTCTTCTTTTAATAATTGATTGGCTAATACAAAAATATTTTTTTCAATCTTCCAACTTTTATCCTCTTCAATGAGGTCAAAAACATATTCTTCTATCCATTTAGAAAAGGTATCACTATCTGTTTTATATTCTTTCAATAATGCTTGTACCGCTTGCTGTACCACACTTTCTGTATCTAATTCTACTTCCATGCCAATCGGCAAATCCAACTCTTTGGCAAAAGCACGAATGATACTTTGAAAAAAACTATCGATAGTAGAAATATTAAAATGAGCATAATTATGCAAGATTAATTGCAAAGCGGTTTGAATATTTTTTTCAAAAACATCGGAAATATCAATGGCTTTCTCATTTTGTATTTCTTCTATAATTCTATATTTTAAATCGGCAACAGAAGCATCGTTTTTGCCTAGTAAACTCAAGTATTCAACAATGCGTGTTTTCATTTCAGCCGTTGCTTTTTTGGTAAATGTAACTGCTAAAATTTTGTTGTAGTCGTACGGATTTCGTGCCAGAATTTTTATAAATTCTTTGGCTAACGTATATGTTTTACCTGAACCAGCAGAAGCTTTATATAAAATTAAATTGGAGTTTTCTTTCATAATAGATTGTACATCAAATTTAATTTTTTAAATTTGATATTCACATTTTAAAATACACGTGTCTATTACTCGAATATTTGATATCATAGAATACCAGCAATCGGTTTGCCCATTGG
>JAGNZZ010000035.1 GCA_017984135.1 Chitinophagales bacterium
ATACCACAAACTTGCGACAGCTTTGGAATAATAAAAGCCAAAGATTTTTAATAAACTACCATTTATTTATTCAGTTCTAATATGGCTCTTTGAACCATTTTATCATCTTTAGAAACAATTTCATAGTAACCATCTGTTTTCCAAATTTGTTTGGCAAACATTGCTTTTATTCTTGAACTTAAATATGGTTTTGATTTTTCTGAAAAAGCAAGAGCATCTTTATTTATGCCATGTTGAACACAATAATTTACAAATTGTGCGTATAATGTATTATCTACTTGATAGTTCGATTTAAATAAGGCAATAGAAGGAAAGCTGGAAAATACATTTTTATTACCGGCATAATAATTATACGTAAATTCTTGTAGTAAACCTTTAGCAAAAACATCGGTTACAAATGGATTATACATGCTAGTATCTATTGGAATATATATATCCGGCGTGATGCCACCACCACCATAAACAGTTCTACCTTTAATCAAGGTTTTAAAAGCTGTTTTTTTATCTTGTTTAATGCTGTCTTGGTTGAATACTTCGCCATCTTCATAGCGTTTTAATAAATCGCTATAATATTTTTCATTATTTCCATGATAAGGTCGTTGGATACTTCTACCACTTGGTGTAAAATATTTAGCTATCGTCAATCGAACGGAACTTCCATCACCAATTGGATATTCTTGTTGAACTAATCCTTTTCCAAAAGAACGGCGGCCGATAATAATTCCACGATCCCAATCTTGTACAGCACCACTGATGATTTCACTGGCTGATGCAGCACCTTCATCTATTAAAATGGCCAATTTTCCGGTTTCAAATAAGCCAACTGTCCTTGCCTTATCGATGGTTTTGGGCATTGTTCTGCCTTCCGTGTAAACAATTGTTTTACTGCCATCAATAAACTCATCCGCAATGGCAGTGGCTTGGTCCATAAATCCACCCGGATTTTGTCGTAAGTCGAGAATTAAGCGTTGCATACCTTGTTTTTGTAAGGCTTCTAATTTTTCATAAAACTCTTGATACGTTGTTTGAGCGAATCGGTTTATTTTAATATATGCCGTATTTTTATCGAGCATAAATCCGGCATCTACACTATAAATTGGAATTTTATCACGTTTAATGGTGTAAGTGATTATTTTTTTAGAACCGCTTTTGAGCATCGTAACTTTTACTTTCGTGTCTTTCGGTCCTTTTAATTTTTTCATTACCATTTCATTGGTGACGCCAATGCCGGCAACTTTTGTATCATTTATTTTTAAGATTTTATCGCCGGCAGAAATACCAACGCTTTCTGATGGTCCACCGCTAATTGGCGTAACTACTTGTATGGTATCATTTTGTATGGAAAATTCAATTCCAATTCCTTCAAAATTTCCTTCCATAATTTCTGCTTCGTGTTTCATTTCCATGGGTGGAAGATAAACACTGTGCGGATCTAAATCTTCTAACATTTTAGCAATGGCATCGTCGTAGAGTTTTTGTGCATCTACTGTATCTACATATTTTGCTTCAATCAGTCCAAGAATATAATCCAATTTGGATGTACTTTTAGCGCTGTTAAAAGTATTGTTCTTTGAAGCACTTCGCTCTTGAATTTTATATCCTAATAAAATTCCGGATGCTAATATAATAGAAAATATAATGGGAAAAAATGCCTTATTCATGTTCATGTAGCAAAGGTAAATGTTTCTTTACTAAATTAATCTTAAATATCTTTATTTATCAAACGAGTACTTTATCTAATTTTCTTTCAAAAAAAGGAGATTAAATATAAAACACGAATTGAAGTTGGATACAAAGAATTCCATATAAATTAATTAATATTGTGTATTAAATTCAAAAGAGTAGTTATGAAATTTTTTATTGATACGGCAAACTTAGCGCAAATAAAAGAAGCAACAGATTTAGGTATTTTAGACGGATGCACGACCAACCCTTCTTTAATGGCAAAAGAAGGCATAGTAGGAGATGAGCATGTGTGGAATCATTATAAAAAAATATGCGAAATTGTAGATGGTGATGTAAGTGCAGAAGTAATTTCTACGGATTACAAAGGAATGATTGCAGAAGGTGAAAAGTTGGCACAATTACACAAAAATATAGTGGTGAAAGTACCGATGATAAAGGATGGCATTAAAGCTATTAAATACTTTTCAGATAAAGGCATTAAAACCAACTGCACCTTGGTGTTTTCACCAGGTCAAGCTATATTGGCGGCAAAAGCGGGTGCAACTTATTTAAGTCCATTTGTAGGTCGATTAGATGATATTAATTTAGATGGCATGGATTTGATTCATCAAATCAGACATATTTATGATAATTACCAATTTAAAACTCAAATATTAGCCGCTTCCGTTCGAAGTTCATTGCATATCATTAAATGTGCAGAAGCTGGAGCAGATGTGGTAACATGTCCTTTGGGTTCCATTATGGGATTATTTAGTCATCCATTAACAGATAAAGGCTTAGCTCAATTCTTAGCCGATCATGCGAAAGCGAACAGCAAATAAATGAAAATAAATTCAAACACATTTATGAAGTATTTTACTCCTAAATTTTTAAAAGGATGTGTTTTTATTTTTTCTGTTTTTATTTTTTCTTCTTGTTCCACTTCTAATGATAAATACAACGAAGGATACAAAGTTGGATATACTCAAGGTTATCAAGCAGCAACACAAGATAAACAATCACGCAATAATAAGTCAGTAGAACAAACGCCGATTGAATCTCATGATGATTCGGAAAAGAAACAGACTGGCATTGATGCTCTTAAACAAATAAATCCGAATGTACCGCAAAAGGCTATTGTGGTACTAAAATATATTAAAGAACACCAGGAAGCGCCGGAAGGATATGTAGGTGGCAGAACATTTGGTAATTATGAAAATCAGTTACCTAAAATAGATGCCAGCGGAAATAAGATTAAATATAGAGAATGGGATATACATCCTAAAGTAGAAGGAAAAAGCAGAGGTGCGCAGCGCGTGGTCACTGGAAGTGATGGTCGTGCATGGTTCACCGCGGATCATTATAATTCTTTTATTGAAATAAAATCGCAATAAATAACCATCTCCAATCCATCCACTATGCAAACATTTAAAAATAACATTGTAGTAAATGGCATTTATCTCGCCTTTATTGACGGACAACGTTGTGTGGTTTTATCACATTTTTATGAAGAAATAGCCAAAGCTTTAAATTTCCCTGATTATTTTGTTCCTAATTTTGATTCTTTAGATGAATGCATCAATGATTTATCATGGATAGAAGAAAATGAAATCCGTTTATTGATTTTTAATTATGATGATTTATTGTTCGAGGAAAAATTTAATCTTGATGTGATTAATAATATTTTTGCCAATGCGATGAGTGAATTGGAAGCGCATGGTAAACATTTTTCTGTGCTTACGCAGAAAACATCATAACCATTTTTCAAACGCAGTACGAATGTTATCTGTCCAAGGTGTTGATTTTCCGGTGCTTGGGTTCGTTGCTACTACAATTGCTTCTCCATGTGCTACGATGTTTCTATCGCTTTTTACCATTTGATGCAGCACTAAACTAGCATTTCCAATTTTCTTTATTCCAACGCTAATTTCAATTTCAGCAGGATGCACGAGTTCCTGTAAATAATTGCATTCTAATTTGCCCACTACAAATCGAATGTTTTCTGCTTCAATCAATTTCCATAAGTTTGTTTTATTAAAAAATTCTACACGACCTGTTTCAAAATATCTAAAATATTGAACGTTGTTTACGTGTTGAAAGGCATCCATGTCGCCCCAAGCTACCATTTGTGTAATGGGAAATGGAAATTTTATAGAATCTATAAATTCAAAATTTTTCATAGTATAAAATTAAAAAGTCCCGATAAAATCGGGACTTTTTTGATATGATGAAACGTTTATGATTTCTTTGATGTTGTTTTAGTTTCGGTATCAACTTGATAACTATCATGATTTGGATCTAAATCATACATAATTGGAGATGCGATGAAGATTGAAGAATAACATCCTACTACTACACCAATAATCATGGCGAAAGAGAAGGCTCTCAATACTGGACCACCAAAAACGAACAAAATAAATACTACGATAAATACGGTGAATGCAGTGTTAAATGTTCTGGATAATGTTGAGTTGATGGCTGCATTCATGGTATCTTTCATATTTGCATTTGGCCGTTCTTTTAAGTATTCTCTTAAACGGTCAAAAATAATCACTGTATCATTAATGGAATAACCAATGATGGTTAAAATAGCGGCTACAAATATTTGATCCACTTCTAAAGGGAACGGTAAAACGCCGTGCAATAAGGAGAATAATGCTAATACTACAAAAGCATCATGAGCCGTTGCCGCAATGGAGCCAATGGAGTATCCTTTTTTATTAAATCGAATTAAGATATAAATAAAAATAACAGCGATAGATGCAATGGATGCCCAAATTGAACTGCGTTTAAAATCTCCTGTTATTGTTGGATCTACTTTGGTTACACTCATTAAATTTACACGTTTGAAGTTTTCAAATGATGTATTTGGCATATAAGTTTTCAATCCTTCATAAACAGCATGTTCCACTTTGTTGTCCACATCTTTGCCTGTGTCATTAATTAAAAAGGCTGTTGTAATTTTTACTTGATTGTCGGAACCATATTGTTTTACAATAGTCTTATTATCTAATACTTTATTTAAGTTGTCGCGAACTTGGTCTGTTTTTACAGATTTTTCAAAACGAACTTTATACTCTCTTCCTCCTTTAAAGTCAATTCCTAATTCAAAGCCACGTGTAAAAAACGAGATACAACCAACAATAATAATAATACCAGATATTGTGTATGTAATTTTTCTTGCACCAATATAATCGAAATTTATTCCTTGTAAGAAGTTTTTGGTCATAGGTGTGAAGTATTGGAATTCTTTTCCTTTTTCTAATCTCCAATCTACAATCATTTTACTTAATAAAACAGCAGTAAACAAGGTGGTTAAAATACCGATGATTAAGGTGATAGCAAATCCTTTGACTGGTCCAATTCCTATAACAGCTAGAATAATTGCTGTTAATAATGTGGTAATATTTCCATCTAAAATTGCGGGTAATGAATGTTTGAAACCTTCTTGAACGGCGTAAATGGTAGCTTTTCCTGCACGTAGTTCTTCTTTAATACGTTCGTAAATAATTACGTTGGCATCTACTGCCATACCTAAAGTTAGTACGATACCGGCAATACCTGGTAAAGTAAGCGTGGAGCCAACACCTGCCATTAACCCAATGATTAAAAATACATTTAACAATAAAACGATAATGGCTACAACACCTGCTGTTGAATAGAAGAACACCATAAATACGATTATTAAAACAAAAGAAGCCAATAAAGAATACAAGCCTGCTTTGATAGCACTTGATCCTAATGAAGCACCAATTTGTTCTTCTTCAATAATTCTTGCTGATGCTGGTAATTTACCTGTTTTTAATACGTTTGCTAAATCGGTAGCTTCTTGCACATCAAATCCGCCACTAATTTGTGAACTTCCACCGTCAATTTCACTATTTACATTTGGAGCAGAATATACTTGGTTATCTAAAACTATAGCAATGGAATTTCCAATATTTTTGCGGGTTAAATCTCTCCACGATTTTCCACCTAATGTATTCATTTGCATGCTTACCACTACTTGTCCGTTTTGGTCATAGTCTTGACGTGCTTGAGTAACCACACTGCCATCTAAAGGCGCTTTGCCACTGTTCGTATTTTTCTTAATGGCATAAACTGTAAAGAATTTTTGTTTATCGCCGAAAGATTTTGCTGAATATAATAAAGCAACATCTTTTGGAAACACATTACTTACTTCCGACAAATTAATGTATTCCGTAAATTTAGCAGTGTCTAATGCACTTACATATCCAATAATAGGAGATGGTTGATATTGGTTATTTTCGTCTACAGCTGGTTGTAAAACTGCAAAAAACGGATTTTCATTTTTAAATTCCTCAAATTTTCCAGCTTGTGATGTATCTTTTTTAGTATCTTTTTTTCCGGTTAATGGATTCACTGTGGATGCTGAATCTGAGTTTCCTGTTAAAATGCTTTGTGCTTTGGCAATAGTTGCAGAATCTTTGTTGCTGTCTTTTTGAGTATCTAAATAGTTTTTAAGTGCAGTGTTGGCATCATTAATTGATTTTCCTAATTCTGTAGCTTTATACGTTTCCCAAAACTCTAAATTAGCTGTTGCTTGCAATAATTTTCGTACGCGTGCTGGATTGTCAACACCTGCAATTTCAACTGAAATACGTTCGCGAGATGGTTCTGCTGTTACGGTTGGTTGTTTGGTGCCAAATTGGTCAATACGTGTTGAAATTCTATTTAATGTGATATCAAATGCTTCTTTTGATTTAGTTCGTAAAAATTTTTCTACTTGAGCATCTGAACTTTCTACGGTAACTTCTTCTTTATTGTTACGAGTAGAAAACAGTTGAGCTAAAGTAGTGGTTGCGTTTTGTTCTTTATAAGCTTGTAAAAATAAACTTACATAATCATTGTTGCCAGAAGACATCCGTTGTTCGGCTAATTCCAATGATTTTACAAATTTTGGATCTCGACTATTGTCCGCTAAGGTTTGAATTAGTTCGCGAAGTGAAACTTGCAATACTACACTCATGCCACCTTGTAAATCTAAGCCTAAGTTTAATTGTTGTTTTTTTGATGCACTATATGTGTTCCACAAGTACACTTTTTCATTAGCAATAGAATCTAAGTATCTATTTTTTAGTGTAATTCTATTTTGATGAATAGAATCTTCGTATAAAAACTGAGCTAGTTGATTATTTGGATAACGTTGTTCCAAATCTTGCATTGGAATTGATTTTTCTGCAAATGCAATCGCTTTGTTTTCAATCGAATTCACCTTGAATGTGAAAGACAAACAATAGATACAAATTAATACGATGAGTGCTGTAAGTATAATCAGCGCCGTTCTTGTTCCTTTACTCATTTTTGATTTTATTAAATAAGGTCGCAAATATACTGCTTTTGAGTAAAATAATTAAATGAATAATAAACATTTGTTATAATTCACGTAGAAATGAGGAAATGTTATATCTATTGCCGTAAATTGTATATAAAGGGTAATATTGGAACCACTATTCTTAAAAACTAAGTTTGCGTATTTTTTTTTATTGAACTACCCAAAAAAAACTGATTTTGCTGGAGTCAGTTATTGAACGTCTAAAACAAAACTACCATTTACCCATTTGTATAAATATAAGTTTGTATTGTCGTAATAATTTATTTCTCCTTGATTGTTTAAAATAGGCTGAAAATTGAATTTGGATTGCGTATTATCAAAATCTAAACTATAACTTGAAGTATTGTCTGTAAGTGCCTGGTTTTTATTTATGTTATTTAGCAATCTGAGAAGCAAGTCGTACGCTTGGTGTGCAACTTCAGTTGGAGCTTTAGCGTATTTTTCTTCATATTGTTGTTCAAAAATCTTGTAGTTTAGATTTTCTGTGTTGTAAGGCGAAACGGAATAGATAAAGTGAGTTGTCTTTAATCCATTAAGCAATTTAGGTTGCATAGCTATTGAAGTACAATAAATAGATAAATGATTCTTTATAGATTTAAGTTTAGGAATAACAGTTTTTATATAAGTATCTTTAGATGAGTATATTATAAAAGAACGTTTACTTAAAGTATCTGTTTGTGAAAGCTTTTTAGAGATATCCTCGATTCCACTGAATGCGTGAAATTTGGGAGTTAAGTGAACGTATTTCTCGCTTAATAATTGTTTTAATAGGTTGATGTTTTCCGCTGTTTTATCGTTTCCATCGTAAATAATTTCAAGGATACTATTGTTATTGTTATTGTTATTTGAGTATTGATTTAGTAATTCGTTGTATTCACTTAATAATGAAGCGTTTGCGTTGAAATAGTATGGATTGTTTTGAATGTACATTGAATTAGCAAATGGAGATATCGTAACAATCTGTTTGTTTTTAGCGATGTCGGTAATTGTTTTTAAATTCTTATATCCAATTGGTCCAACGATATAATCTACATTAGGAAAAGGTTTATTGTTAAACAGATGAATGCTTGATAATGAATCATTTTTATTGTCAACGAAATACACATTTACTTGTAAATCCTTATTCGCGAATTTTTCTTTCGCCATTTGACAGCCTAAGTAAAATTCTACTGCATTTTTAGAGTCGTTACTTAGTAATTTTGTAGAGTCGTCTATATATTTACCCAAAGGTATTTGATCTAAGTAAAATGGAAGTATAACTGCTATATTATAAGGATGTTTTGTGTCTTTAGTTAAATCATTAGTTAATATATTAGAATTTGATTCTTTATTAAATTGTTCTTTTGAGATGTTAAATTCTACAGGTTGAGTCAGAATAGAATCTGCTTTTTTGATTGGTGCAGTATTGATTTCAACTACTTCCACTGATTTATTGTTGTTATTTTTCTTTAAATTTCCACCAACTTCAATGTATTCTGTCTTTGAAATTTGACTTATTTTCTTTGAAGAACAAGATGAAATACTAGCAATTAAGAATAAGAATATCAATATGTTATTCCCATTCAATTGTTGCAGGCGGTTTTGAACTAATGTCATATACTACTCTATTTATTCCTTTTACGTTATTGATTATTTCATTCGAAACTCGTGCCAAAAATTCATAAGGCAAATGACACCAATCGGCGGTCATGCCATCAACACTTGAAACGGCTCTAAGTGCCACCACATTTTCGTAGGTGCGTTCATCACCCATCACGCCTACACTTTGTATCGGCAGAAAGATAACACCAGCTTGCCATACATCTTTATATAAATTTTCTTTTTTTAGGCTTTCTATAAAAATATAATCTGCTTTTTGGAGTGTTTCCACTTTTTCGGCAGTTATATCGCCTAAAATTCGAATGCCTAAACCTGGACCTGGAAATGGATGCCTGTTTAAGATGTTTTCAGGTAATTCTAATGCTTTTCCTACTCGGCGAACTTCATCTTTAAATAATCTATTTAATGGCTCAATTATTTTTAAGTGCATTTTTTCAGGCAAACCACCAACATTGTGATGCGATTTTATTTTGGCAGATGGACCATGTACAGATATTGATTCAATGACATCTGGATAAATGGTGCCTTGTCCTAGCCATTTTACATTTTCTATTTTTTCAGCTTCTTCTTGGAATACATCAATAAATACTTTTCCTATTGCTTTGCGCTTAGCTTCTGGCTCCGAAATTCCAATAAGTGCCTTGTAAAATTGTGCTGAAGCATCCACGCCAATGACATTTAAACCCAAATGTTGGTATGAGTCTAATACGGAATTAAACTCATTAAACCTAAGTAATCCATTATTAACAAAGATACAAGTTAATTGATTACCAATAGCTTTATGTAGTAAAAGCGCAGCAACACTTGAATCAACTCCACCACTCAAACCCAACACCACATGATCATTACCAACTTGGATTTTGATTTCATTTACGGTTTCTTCAATAAAAGACATCGGTGTCCAATCCTGAGAACAGCCGCAAATATGGACAGCAAAATTCTCTAATAATGTTTTGCCTTCTGTAGAATGTGTAACCTCAGGATGAAATTGAATAGCATAAATATCCTTTTCATTTACTTTAAACGCAGCAACTGGTATAGAATCAGTCGTTGCTAGCAATTCAAAATTATCCGGCAATTCTAATACGGAATCTCCATGGCTCATCCATACTTGTGAATGTGAAGAAATTGATTTAAATAATTTATTATTTGGTTCAATATACTCTAAATGAGCTCTGCCGTATTCACGCTTAGAGGAACGTTCAACTTTTCCTCCAAATGTGTGTGCCACATATTGAGCACCGTAACAAATAGCCAAAACCGGAACCGGATGTTTTTCAATCACGTCTTTAATCGGGAATTGCAACGCTTCATCCTGCAGAACTGAAAACGGCGAACCGGAAAGTATAATTCCACTAAAATCTTTCTTTTCTAATACAGATAAGGCGTTATATGGATGAATTTCACAATAAATATTAAGTTCTCGAATTCTTCTGGCAATGAGCTGTGTATATTGAGAGCCAAAATCGAAGATGATTAGTTTTGAATGCATGCACAAATTTACGAGTAAATCATTAATTCAGTTTATGATTTAGTTTATTTTATTATTTTAGTAAAAAATACAACATGTCAATTTGGAAATTCAAGGAAATAAGTTTAGATGGATTGCGAATGCAAGCTCAAAACACCATGGTAGAATACCTTGGAATTGAATATACTGAAATTGGTGACGATTATTTAGTGGCAAAAATGCCAGTTGACCAACGAACCCATCAACCTATGGGTTTGCTTCATGGTGGTGCGCACGTGGTTTTGGCAGAAACACTAGGAAGTACTGCCGCTAATTTATGTTTGGATATTTCTAAAGAATATGCCTTAGGTTTGGATATTAATTCCAACCATTTGAAATCAGTAAGAAATGGGTATGTTTATGGAATTGCAAAACCGATTCATATTGGAAGTAAAACACAAGTTTGGGAAATTAAAATTTACGATGAAAAAGAAAATTTACTCAATATTTCAAGATTGACTATGATGGTTTTAAAACACGTTTAAATTTTTTTCATGCATACATTAAAAGAAATAGCTCAATTAGTAAATGGCAAAGTGATCGGTGATGAACATTATAAGATTACGTCGCCGGCTAAAATTGAGGATGCTCAGGCTTTTAATATTTCATTTTTAGCGAATGAAAAATACTTACCATTTATCGAAACTACAAATGCTGGAGCAATTATACTATCACAAAACAGCTATAAAAAAATAAAAAAATCCAAGCTTAATTTTATTGTTGTGGATGATGCGTACACTGCATTTACTATTTTATTACAGGAAGCTGAAAAAAATGCATCTCAGCAAACAAATAATCATCAGCCCAATTTTAAAGTTGGAAAAAACACCCAAATTTATCCAAATGTATATATTGGTGAAAATGTAGAAATTGGTGATGATTGTATTGTTTACCCAAACGTAGTCATTTATAAAAATTGTAAAATTGGGAATAATTGCATTTTACATGCTGGTGTGGTTATCGGTAGCGATGGTTTTGGTTTTGCGCCACAGCAGGATGGCTCGTTTAAAAAAATTCCTCAATTGGGAAATGTTATTCTTGAAGATGATTGTGAAATTGGCGCAAATACGTGTATCGATAGAGCAACTTTAGGCTCCACTATAATTAGAAAAGGAGTGAAGTTAGATAATTTAATTCAAGTAGGTCATAATGTAGAAATTGGTGAATATACTGTGATTGCTGCACAAACAGGCATTTCTGGTTCTACCAAGATTGGACATCATGCGATGATTGGTGGACAAGTTGGATTTGTGGGACATATTACTATTGCTCCAAATACTAAAATAAATGCTAAAAGTGCTATTGCATCTTCCATAAAAACAGAAAATCAGGTTTTATCAGGGATTCCTGCATTTGATATCAAACAACATTTTCGCTCGACAGTTGTGTATAAAAATTTACCAGAATTAGACCGAAAAATTAGAATGTTAGAACAAGAAATTAGCAGATTAAAAGAAAATAAATGAACTTATTGCGGATACATTTTTAATATGGAATTACTCAATAGCTGATAAATGGCATGTAAATTTTTATCTTCAATTTCTAAAATGGATAGATGTTTGTCTATAATTTCGATATCACGCCGTTTGGAAGGACCTGTTTGTGCATCTTTTGGCAAAATCGTATCTATTTTAATAATAGTTTCATGAATTAATGGCATTAAAAGTTGATAATCTAAACCATGTTTTTCGCAATAACTTTGTGCTAATGCAAATAAATGATTGGAAAAATTATTAACTAAAACTGCCGCAATATGTAAATGTTTGCGTTGTTCGTCGCTATACTCATACACTCGACTGCTAAGCAAATATGCCAAAGTTTTTAGTTCATTTTTAAATGATTGATTGTTTGATGTAATTAAAAATGGAACTTCGTCAATATTTATTTTCTTTGTTTTAGAGAATGATTGTAATGGATAAACGATGCCTACATTTTGAGCATTTTCAAAAACATCTAATCCAACCGAACCAGATGTATGCACCATTTTTAAATCAGGTTTTTTTTGTAAAATATATTGAGATAAGGTTTTAATGGCTTCATCTTTCACCGCAAAAATGAGTAAATCTACGTCCAAATTTAATTCATCTAAATTGCAAGTATATACAGCATTCGATTGCCAAGCTAAAATCTCCGAGTTATCACACGTTTGACTATATATTTGTTGTATTATAACGCCTTTTTTAGCAAAAGCCTTTGCTAAATGTGTGGCCACATTTCCAGAACCAATAAAAGATATGGATTGAATGGCTGACAAGTTATTTATTTTCTTTTCTACGATGTAAAATACTCATAAAAATGCCAGATGCCATCACAAAACAGCCTAACCATAATAGATTAATATATGGAAATTTAATGGCTTTCATAATGATAAATTTGTTCAATTTTTGTTCTACTAAAAATTGTAATTTATTTTCTTCGGGTAAAATTTTTATCAAAGAAAAGCTGACATCATTTTTTTCTACACGAGCCGGAATACTGGTGGCTACCACTTCGCGAACCAAATAAACCGGTTCAATATAGTAGGTTGTATCTAAAGAAATGAACTTAAGTTGAGCACCGATGGCAATATCTTTTGGTTTTTTTTCAAAATTATGAATATGTGCATCCGGATTTACACCTTCCAATACCACTAAACATCTCGAAGCCGGAATGGTGTCGCCAATGGAAATAGTATAGGTATTTTGCACCATCGAGTCAGCCGGCGTACCATCTTCTTTTAATGGAGCTGAAGTAATATGAGTATATAAATCAGCATTCCAAGTTTTTCGTGTAGATGGCACCGGATTATTACCCATTTTGTCGTTTAATAAAATATTAGGATGCAAAGTGAATGTGCGAACAATATTTTTTTGTTTATCCAATTCTTCATATCTAACATTAAAATAAATATGTTTGCCCGATGTCGAATCGCCGGTATAGGTAATTCGGTATTTTCCCATTTCGGTCGGCTCGTTTTGATAAAGCAATACATTTTCTGCAATTTCTTGATCTGAAAAACCTGAACCATAATCGATACCAAATTTATTGATTGATAATACTTCTTGTCTGCCTTGTGAGATAATAATTCCTAACATCATTAATGCAAAACCTATATGAGAAACGGAACCACCTGAAATTTTTAATTTTCCTTTTAAAACCTGAAAAATATATTGAATATTGGCTAATATGGCAAACCAAGCACTAAATATCATCACGATAAAATCAATTCTATGCATTTGGAATGAAATCACCACCAATATCGTTAAAACAATACTTATGGTAAAAGCAATTAGAAGTTGTTTAACTACTTTTCTGAAATCTGAAATTTTATATTTAAAAAATTGAGTACAGGCAGAGCCAATGGCGGCTAACGCAGCCATCCATACTTGAACATCATTGTAATGATTTTTTATATCGGATGGCGGTGCTATGTTTGAACCAAATATTTTATTGATAACAGGAAATGAAGTTAATGTAATAATATGTGTAGCTGCAAATACAAATACTAAAGAGCCTATAAACAACCAAAATTCCCTGGAAGACAAATTTTCTTCTTTTTCTTTTGATGGAATTTGTTTTTTAATAAATGTCCTATCAATATATAAATATGCTGCTGGAATTAAAAAAGCTAATATAATGACGATTAATTGTCCACTCATTCCTAAGTCAGTAAATGAATGTACCGATGCATCTCCTAATACACCACTTTTCGTTAAGAAAGAAGAATATAAAATCAATAAAAATGAACTTATAAATAAGGCATACGTTGCATGTAGAGAATAACCAGTATGTTTGTAAGCCATTAAGGTATGGATACCAGCTGCCAATACCAACCAAGGTACTAACGAGGCATTTTCTACCGGATCCCAAGCCCAAAAACCTCCGAAGTTTAAGGCTTCATACGCCCACGCACCACCCAATAAAATACCAACACCTAATACCATTAACGCAAATAAACTCCATGGCAATACAGGTTTTACCCATTCTGTGAATTTGCGTTGCCATAAAGAAGCAATTGCATACGCAGCAGGAATGGTACATGCCGCAAAGCCTAAAAATAATACTGGTGGATGTATCACCATCCAATAATTTTGTAAAGATGGATTCAAGCCGGTTCCGTCTTCAGGTGTCCAATCCGGATTCATTTTGAAAATGGGAATATCCATAGTGTCTTTTATTAAGGCAAATGGATTGCTTCCTAGCTTATATCCAAAAACATAGATTCCTAAAAGCATGGAACATAATAAGAATTGAGCAAGAGCTACTATGGACAAAACAGGACTTTCCCAATCTTTCGCTTTAAAAATTAAAACACAACCTAAGACAGCATGCCAAAACATCCACAATAAGGTACTACCTTCTTGACCGCTCCACATTGATGAAAATTGATAGTAAATTGGAAGATCTTTTGAGGTGTGTTCCCAAACATATTTATATTCAAATAAATGTTGATGAATAATGAGCAACAAAGATGCCAATACACCAATTACAGCAACCGCATGTAGTATAAATAATTTTCTGCCAAAACTTACCCATGGAATTGATTTTTCTGGGTTTTTGCGAAATGTAGTCGCTAAAAAATAAGAAATAGAGGCAGTTAAAGATGTAACTAAAGTTAGGATAATTAAAAAGTGTCCAACTTTTCCAAAGAGCAAATTCTCGCCAATTGCGTATATATTCATGATAAATTGATGTAAGGTAAGTCCATATTAATTAGATGCTTTTTCCATTATTGGCTTCTAATTCTCTATTTTTATATTTTGAAGGACATTTTAAAAGGATATCACTGGCAACAAATGTATTGCCACTCATTTTTCCGGTAACTACTACTTTTTCCGATTTTTCTATGTCGCGTGGAACTGCTTTGTTTACAACTACCAATCGTTCTACATTTTTTTCATCTTTAACATAAATTGAAAATTGGTTAGGGTTTATTTCCGGTTTATAAGTAACACCTTTTATTTTATTCATATAACCAACCACTGTAAATTCTTTTCCTTCTTTAGCATGTGCTGATTCAAAACTTTCATATCTACTAAATCCTTTTCCCAACATGACAGTTAATGATGCTACTAAAACAGCCACAAAAACTAAGGCAATAATATGTGTTCTTTTCATAATAGAATTAATTTTTTTGACATCCAAAATTAAGCCTAATTAAGCGAAATGGAGCGAATAATGTATTAAGTAATTTTAAACCAACACACATAAATTATTACTTTTAAATTCTAAAGGTAAATTCATGCAGTTGTAAAAGTTTTCCATGGCACATAAATAAGTAGTTTCTACAATTTTGGTATCGTTAAAATGTAATTTTAAATGGTTAAATAATGTATCTTGGTTTTTCTATAGGTTGAATTCTTGGTGTCGTCATGGAAAAAGTTAGGATAAATTGGCACTAATTAATTTAACAAATTCTGAACGAGTGGCTTGTTTCTCGAATTCTCCTGTAAATGCGGATGTGGTCGTAACAGAATTTTGTTTTTGTATTCCACGCATCATCATACACATATGCTTGGCTTCAATAACTACAGCAACGCCTAATGGGTTTAAGGCTTCTTGTAAACAATCTCTTATTTGAACGGTTAAGCGTTCCTGAACCTGTAAGCGTCGAGAATAAGCATCTACCACTCTAGCTATTTTACTTAATCCCGTAATTTTACCATTGGGAATATAGGCTACATGTGCTTTACCAAAAAAAGGTAACATGTGGTGTTCGCACATGGAATACAATTCTATGTCTTTCACAATTACCATTTGGTTATGCTCTTCATGGAATATGGCAGAACGTACAATTTCAATTGGATCCAATTGATAACCATGTGTTGTGAATTGCAGCGCACTTGCTACTCTACTGGGTGTTTTTAATAATCCTTCGCGTGTTGGATCTTCACCTATTAAAGTTAAAATTTCTTTGAAATGATTTTCTAATACAGGATTAGTATCTAATTTTATTCCATTATTTAATTCTATTTCTTCCATGGGATAAAGGTATAAAACAAAAAAATGTTATAATTGTTTTTTAGTCACAAAATATAAAGTTTAAATTATTGTAAAGTATCAATTGCTGTTTAAGTGGATAAATGAGCTTAAATGGGAATAAAATACACACCTACGTTTAAAACTCAATTTGCAAAATCAAATTACTAAGTATATACTTGCAGTTTGAAGTGTTTAGATATGTCAACAGAAGAGTACAATGAAATACACGGTGACCATATAACTACCATTGATGGGTTGTATGAAAATTGGTTTTTAGATTATGCATCTTACGTAATTTTAGAACGTGCGGTTCCTGCATTATATGATGGATTTAAGCCGGTACAACGCCGAATTATGCATGCCATGAAAGAATTGGATGATGGCAGATACAATAAAGTAGCAAACATTGTAGGCAGCACCATGCAATTTCATCCACATGGAGATGCCAGCATTAACGATGCCATTGTAAATATTGGGCAAAAAGATTTATTGATTGATTGCCAAGGAAACTGGGGCGATATTAGAACAGGTGATAGCGCAGCAGCGCCACGTTATATTGAAGCGCGTTTGTCCAAATTTGCTTTAGATGTTGTTTTTAATGAAGATACCACCGATTGGCAAGTTTCTTATGATGGTAGAAAACGAGAGCCGGTTCAATTACCAGTAAAATTTCCGTTACTTTTAGCACAAGGTGCTGAAGGTATTGCCGTAGGCTTATCCACCAAAGTAATGTCTCATAATTTTTGTGAATTAATTGATGCTTCAATCAAATATTTACGAAAAGAATCGTTCGAAATTTTTCCAGATTTTTTAACAGGTGGCTTAGTGGATGTGCGTGAATATAATGATGGAAAACGTGGAGGCAAAATCAGAGTTCGTGCAAAAATTGAAATTGCAGATAAAAAAACATTAAAAATTACCGAAATACCGTTCGGAACCACTACTTCTGATTTAATTGATTCCATTTTAAAAGCCAACGAAAAAGGAAAAATTAAAATTAAAAAAGTAATTGACAACACGGCTAAAGAAGTAGAAATATTTATAGAACTACAACCTCAAGTTTCGCCAAGTGTTACGGTGGATGCATTGTATGCTTTTTCTGATTGTGAATTATCTATTTCACCCAATACGTGTGTAATTATTGATAATAAGCCACGTTTTATCGGCGCATCTGATGCACTCAGAATGTCCACAGATACAACAGTACTTTTGTTAAAAAGTGAGTTGGAAATCAAATTAAATGAATTAGAAGATAAATGGCATTTTTCATCATTAGAAAAAATATTTATCGAAAATAAAATTTATCGTGATATTGAAGAAGAAGAAACTTGGGATGGTGTTATTCATGCTATTGATAAAGGATTGACACCATTTAAAAAATTATTGATGCGTGAAGTAACTCAAGATGATATCGTTCGCTTGACGGAAATTAAAATTAAACGCATTTCAAAATTTGATAAGAAAAAAGCAGACGAATATATTAAAGGTTTGGAAGATGAAATGGAAGAAACCAAAAAGAACCTTAAATCATTAACTAAATATGCTATAAAATATTTTGAAGATTTATTAAAAAAATACGGAAAAGGGAAAGAACGAAAAACAGAAATTGCCATTTTTGATATTGTTGAAATAAAAACGGTTGCAGCCAACAATGAAAAATTATTTGTAAACCGAACAGAAGGATTTGTAGGCTTTGGTAAAGACATGAAAAAAGAAGAATTTATTGCTGAATGTTCGGATATCGATGATATTATTGCTTTTACAAAAGATGGTGTATTAAAAGTAGTACGTAATTCTGAAAAAGTATTTATAGGCAAAGATATAATTCATGTAGCTGTTTGGAAAAAAAATGACGACAGAACTACCTATAATGCTGTTTATGTGGATGGAAAATCTGGCGTAAGTTATGCCAAACGCTTTAATGTAACCGCTATTACTCGCGATAAGGAATATCCTATTACACAAGGAAATCCAAAATCTAAAATTTTATATTTTTCAGTAAATCCGAATGGCGAAGCCGAAAGTTGCAGCGTTGTTTTATCGCCAAATTGCAGTGCACGCAATAAAGTATTTGAATTTGATTTTTATAATTTAGATATTAAAGGTCGAGGTGCAAATGGAAATATTGTTACAAAATATCCAGTTAAAAAAATTGAACAAAAAAGTAAAGGAAGAACTACTTTAGGTGGCGTTGAAATTTGGTTAGATGATACTGTAGGTCGATTAAATACAGATAAACGAGGCCGATATTTAGGCTCATTTCAGAATGAAGATAGAATATTAATAGTGCTAAAATCTGGTGAATATTATTTAACCAATTTTGATTTGACGAATCGATATACTATGAATGAAATTGTAGCAATCGATAAACTATATCCAACTACTGTTATTTCTGCTATCCATTTTTCCGATTCTAAGAAAGTAAATTATGTGAAACGATTTGTGATAGAAACAACTACTATTGACACCAAATACAATTTTATTTCGGAAGAGAGCAATGCTAAATTAGTTTTTGCTACTTTGTTTTCTAATCCATCAGTCGAATATACACTCGATTTAGGAAAAGGAAAATCCAGTGAGGCAGAAGTGGTGAAACTTGTTGAATTTATTGATGTTAAAGGTTGGAAAGCCATTGGGAATAAATTATGTGGAGGTACGATTAAAGAAATTAAATTAGTAGAATCCGCACCAATGGATGATGCCGAAGAACAAAAAATAAATTTTGATGTAGATTTTGAAATCACCAATTTTGACGATAAAAAAGAACCTGAACAAGGTGAATTATTTTGATATAATCATATATTGGAATAATGCCATATTGCTATTACTCCATTAAAATAAATTTCAACGGAATAAATGGATTCTATTTCACAAATTGCATTAGGAGCCGGAGTAGGTGAGTTAGTGCTTGGGAAAAAAATAGGCAACAAAGCAATTTTATTTGGTGCAATTGCAGGTACTATTCCTGACTTAGATGTGTTTGTCAATTTTTTTGTCACACTCAGCGAATCGGAAGCATTGCGTATCCACAGAAGTTACAGCCATGCCGCTTTTCCTCAATTATTTATTGCGTTGCCGTTCACCTATTTGAGCTATATTTTATTTAAAAAGAAAATCTCCTTTTCTAGATGGTATTTGCTGTGGTATCTCGGATTTTTAACGCATGCATTATTGGATTGTTGCACCACTTATGGCACACAATTTTTCTTGCCTTTTTCAAATCATTTAGTTGGATTTAATAATATTTCTGTAGTAGATCCTTTATATACAATTCCATTTTTAATACTGTTAACTATTTTATTTTTTTATAAAAAGGAAAGCAACACTAGGCGACTTATTACTTGGCTTTCTGTTTTAATAAGCACTGCTTATATCGGCTATGCTACGTTCAATAAATTTCATTCTGAAAAAATATTTAAACATGCATTGACGGTGAATAAGATTAATTACCAATCATTTTCTACATCGCCACCATTGTTTACCTCATTCATGTGGAATATGATTGCTTATACTGATAGCACTATTTATGTAGCAGAATATTCTATTTTTCAAAAAAAGAAGAAGATTGAATTTGTTGAATATCCAAGAAATTTAGAATTATTAGAAGATGCTAAAAATTCTGAAGCCATACAAACACTATTGTGGTTTTCGCAAGGAAATTATTTTGTAGAAAAAGGCTTGAACGATACGATTGATTTTTTTAATATTAAATGGGGAAGAACGGATTATACTCAAACTAAATCTAAAGATGCATTTCGTTTTTATGTGAAGATTTATAAAGATAAAAATGGTAAATACAATTTTACGAAGGTAGAACCCAATTTCAAGAAAAGAGATATTAAAGCGTATTTTTCATTACTTTGGAATCGTATATTTTACTACTAGTTTCATTATTTAAGTTCATTTTTAATGTTTCATTTGCCATCACCAATACAAAAAATTGAAAATGAATTAACTCGAAAATTCCAAATAAATTTATTTATCAAAAGAGACGATCTAATTCATAAAGATATTCCTGGTAATAAATGGAGAAAGTTGAAATACAATTTAGAACAAGCAAAAATTGAAAATAAAAACACCATTCTTACTTTTGGAGGTGCCTATTCTAATCATATCACGGCCACGGCTGCTGCCGGTAAATATTTAGGTTTCGATACGATTGGGATTATTAGAGGTGAAGCTTATTTGCCACTCAACAAAAGTTTGCAATTTGCTAAAGATTGTGGAATGCATTTGTTGTATTTGGATAGAGAAAATTATAAACATAAAAATTTCCAACAGGTATTGCCCAATGATATGGCACCTTATTATTTAATACCTGAAGGTGGTTCAAATGAATTGGCATTAAAAGGTTGTGCAGAAATTGTTGTTGAAATTGAAATAGATTTTGATTTTATTGCTAGCGCTTGCGGAACAGCTACGACCATTGCTGGTATTGCAACTGCTTTAAAATCCCATCAAACTGCTTTAGGTTTTGCCGTTCTGAAACATGAAAATTTGAATCAAGAAATAAATGAAAAATTTCCTTTTATAAATACGAATATAATTTTTCATGAAGCACATTTTGGTGCGTATGCCAAAATAAATCCAAGCTTAATTCAGTTTATTAAAAATTTTTATCAAGAGCAACTTATTTTATTGGATTATGTATATACAGGAAAAATGATGTTTCGCCTTTTTGAATTAATGAATGAAAATTATTTTCCCAAAAATTCCACAATTGTTGTGCTACATACAGGTGGTGTTTCGAATGCTAATGTTTTTGAAGTTAAATAAATTGGGTATAATTTCTTTCATTCTACATTAATCTACTTTTTTCAATTCTTGCCATTTTTGTTCATTCATATTGTCATCTAAATTTGGATCGTATGTATTTGATTTAGTGCCAATGTATTCACCATTATTATTCATCCAATATTGGTTAGAACCTTGCTGAACTTTATACGTTTGTCCGGTTTCCGTATTTTGGACTTTTTCATTTTCATAGATTCGATCAATAAATTGTTCTTGGTTTTTATCGCTTGCGGCATTGCTTGATTTCCAATTGTTCATAATGGCATCATTAATGGCATTTGATTTGTTGACATGTGCCAATTGTTGTGCTTCAAAATTGGCTTGATTTTGAGCCATTCGTTTGTTGAAAGCTGCCCAACTTTGTCCAATGCGTTCGGCTTCTGCTTTATTATAAGCCATAATAGGTTCTAAATTATAACGAGTATTGGCCAATGCAAAAATGAATTGTTTTTTGGCTAATTCAAACATTTCTTTTTCTGCTTCTAATAAAGAGGCCATATAATACCATGTTTCTCCGTATTGTCCTTTTGAGGAGTTGACATGCAATATAGTAAAAGCTGGATTTCCATTTTTGTCCTTCCAGTCTATGCCAAATGCTTTTACAAAAGTTTCTGCCGGTCCAGTTTTGTATAATTGATCAGAATACCATTTATCCATTTTGCTAACCTCTTTTAATTCTTCAAATTTCAAGTATTGTAAGCCACGTTTGGCTGCAGATGGAACAACATCTTCTTGAATTAATTGGTCAATAGGTGGCATGGAGCGCATTTTTTGTCCGCTTTGATTGTAGGCATGTTGCAAGTTTTGGTCGTAATTCATCATAAAACTGACAGGCGCAAAATCTGTGATTTTAATTCCATTTGGTCCAGTAATAGAAATGCCGTTTTGTGGTGGATTATTCAATTTCCATGTGGCTGGCAATGGTAATATGGCTGCAACCATTCCGCTGTTATCTTTGACTTCATGCATCACCATTTTTTGCCAATAATTATTCCCTTTAGAATCGTTGCTTGTTTCTTTGTCTGGGTTTGTGTTATTGGCTGAATGTGAGTTGTTGTTATTACAACTGATAGCGAAAAATAGTATAGGAAGATAAAGAAGTATATTTTTCATGGTATTGATTTTTGTAGATACAATATAAACTTTTCTATCTATTTAATCAAATGTAGTTTGCTACTTTCTTTCTTTATTCGATACATCAATAAGCATGCGACGGCATTGTGTCGTTGGAAGAAATCAGATAGATATTGATAAAACTGGTTTAGTTTAAGCTGCCAAAGTCAACCGGAACTACACGCGAAATGCCTTGTTTAACCATGGTTACACCGTAAATAGAATCAACACTTGCCATAGTAGATTTATTATGAGTAACAATGATAAATTGAGAATTTTCAGAGAATTTGCGGATGGCATCGTTGAATTTGCGTACGTTGGCATCATCTAAAGGTGCATCTACCTCATCTAAAATACAGAATGGTGCTGGTTTGTATAAATATAAACCAAACAATAAGGACAATGCCGTAAGTGTTTTTTCACCACCAGAAAGTTGATTGATGCCTTGAGGACGTTTCCCTTTCGGTTTGGCAATAATATCGATTTCTGATTCCAGTGGATCATCTGGATTTAATAATACTAAATCGCAATTGTCATCTTGCGTAAACATGCTTCTAAACACATTGATAAAGTTCTCGCGAACGGCGTGGAAAGTTTCTAAAAATTGTTCTTTTGCCGTGTTCTCAATTTCTTGCATCGTTTGTAAAAGAGTGTCTTTTGAGTCAATTAAATCTTTTTTTTGCGTATTGATAAATTCGAAACGTTCGTTCATTTCGTTGTATGCTTCTTCTGCCATTGGGTTAACTTCACCAAAGTTTTCGATGCGTCGTTTTACTTTATCTAATCGGTCTTGCAATTCATCTTTAGCTGTTTCGGGCAATTCTAAATTAGTGGTAAATGCTTCTACATCAATATGAAATTCTATAGATAATCTTTCTTTTAAAACATTTAGTTTTAATTTTAATTCGCTTAATAATTCTTTTTTATTCATGATAGTTTGTTCTATCAGATGCTTGTTTTTATTTTTTTCGCGAATAGAGTCTTCAATGTTTGTTATACCTTCTTTTAAACCGTAATAAGCCGTTTCTTGGTCAGAAAGCGTTTGCATTTGTGCTTCTTTAGTTTTGTAAGATTCGATTAATGCCGTTTCAATTTTATCTATATTCTCCAATATAATATCGATTTCAAATTGAGCATTTTCAATTTCTACTTTTGCATTTTTAATGCGATTTTCATTTTCTTCAAATTGATTTTGTTTATAGGATAAAGTTTGTTGGTTAGATTTAAGTTTATTTTCTTGTTGAATAAATAAAATATTGGCTTGGTTAAATGCTTGTGAATATTGATTAAAAAGTTCATTCGCTTTTCTAAATTCTAATTCTAAATTTTCTAAATTATTTTTGAATTGATGTGAATGTTCACTTTGTTCAGACAAAGCATTATGCAAAGGTTCAATTTCAAATTTTAAAGAAGCAATTTGTTCTTGAATTGCTTGTGCTTGTGTATTTACTTTCCCAATAGAGTTTTCTTCACTTTCTAATTTGGAACGCTTGCCTACTACTTCTTTTTCAATTTGTTGTAATTGATTGGCTTCTCGTTCAATCACATTTCTGTATGAATTTACTTTTAAATGCTGCAATTCATTGTAGTAGTCTTGCGTAATTTTTTTGAAATTCATTACTTCAGTTTCCAACTCTTTAATTTCTTTGTCTAAGATTTCAAAGTTTTTTAATCGGCCTAATCGTTTTCCTTCAAATAAGCCAACTGCTCCGCCAGAAATTTGCTTGTCAGATTTTAATAAATGTCCTGAATTTGAAATAATGAAAATATCTTTTTTATTTTCAATAGAATTAAAAATTTTGTTGACATCGCTGCCTTCGTCTGCAATATAAATTCCATTTAATAGATAGCTTAATAATGCTTGATATTTTTCGTCTATTTGAACAACATGAAGGGCATTTTTTGCATTTGAAATTTCAATTGTAGGGTTTGTTGTTGATATTGAATTAAAATAATCCAAGATTAAAAAACTGGCTTTTCCTACAGAACTTTGTGACAACACATCAATGGCGTTGATGGCTTCATTTTCTGTTTCTACCACGAAATTATTTAAATAGGGTTGCAAAACACTTTCAATCGCTACACGATATTTTTCATCCGAATAGATGATGTCCGAAAGCAATGGTGTATCTTTTAACCAATTCACATTTTTCTTTAAAAACTTGATGGATTCCGGAAAGCCTTCCAGGTTGTCAATCATGCTTTTGGTTAATTTATATTCGTTGTTTTTGGCGTCTAAAACTCGGTTTTTATTGGTTAATTCTTGGCGAAGTTGCTCGGTTTTTTCTTCAAGTGTTTTTATTTTTTCAATATTATCTTCTTCTTTAGCACGTAAATCATCTACCAAAGCACGTTGTTTTTCTATACGTTCATCGGTCAAAGCAATATCTGTTTTTAAAGATTCTAATGTGCGAATACGTTCTTCGTTTTCAAACATTGATTTTTGAGCACTCAATTGCAAGGCTTCATATTGCGATTCTTTAACAGCAATAAGTTTCTCCACTTCTGTTATTTTATTGGCACTTTGCGTGTATTGACTACGAGCTTCATCTAAATTATTTCTATATTCTAAATTCGCATTTCGTTGTTCTTCTAATTTTTCTTTGGAAGCGTCAAATTCTATTCTAATGACATCAAGTTTATGTTCATCTTCTTCGTTGTACTTTTTTAAGTTTCCAATTTCTGAAGTTAAGCTCTCAATAATTTGTTGAGCATGAGTAATTTGTTGAGCAAGTTGTTTTATTTTATCTTTTAAAAAAGAAGACTTTTGTTCGTCAATTTTCTTCTGACTTTCTTTTTCTTGTAATTCGGATAAAAAATGGTTGAGTTGTTTTTGCTGATCCGATAAAGATTTCTCTTTTTCTAAAACAGCTAATTTTTCTTTTTCAAGATTGGCTTCCAATACTTCCACTTGAGTATTGGCTTCAATACGTTTGTCTTCAAATTCTTCAATATCTTTATTGGATAATAAAAAACTTTCGTTTATTCCATGTAATTCATATTTAGATAAATCAATCGAAATAACTTTATATTCTTCTTTATAATTTTTGTATTGACGTGCTTTTTTAGCTTGGCTTTCTAATGATTTTAAGTTCTTTTCAATTTCAAACAATAAATCTTCTACACGATTTAAGTCGGCTTCTGTAGCTTGTAATTTAGCTAAGGTTTCTTTTTTTCTTGTCTTGTATTTTGAAACACCTGCTGCTTGTTCAATCAAAGTACGACGAGCATTATCCACGTTGTTCAAAATTTGATCGATCATTTTTAATTCAATGATGGCATACGAATCAGTGGAAATTCCGGTATCCATAAATAAATCACGAATATCTTTTAATCGGCAAGAAACTCCATTTAGTTTATATGAACTATCGCCATCGCGTTCAACAGTTCGTGTAATGGTTACGCTGGAAAATTCTGTTGGCAATAAATTTCGGGTATTGTCCAAAGTTAAAGTAACTTCTGCCACATTTGCGGCAGCTTTGTCTTTAGTTCCGTTGAAAATCATGTTGTCCATTTTTTCCAAACGCAACGCTTTTGTTTTTTGCTCGCCCAATACCCAACGAATGGCATCCACCACATTTGATTTTCCACAACCATTTGGGCCTACAATGCCGGTAATATTATTTTCAAAATTGATTTGTGTTTTTTCGGCAAAACTCTTAAATCCTTTAATGTCCAAGCTTCTCAGTCTCATCTTTTCTATTCAATATATTAAAAATCGTAACTCACAAATATACATTAAAAACAATAGGGTTTTTGTAGTTAAAATGGTGATTTTATAGACATTTTTCATCATTTTTTCAAAAAAAAAGTGGAAAAGATAGGCTTATTTTATTTGTAAAATTGAAATGGAATCCGTTTTTATGTGCGTAGGATAGCGGATTTTTGTTTTTTTAAATTTTTGTGAAGTATCATTAAGCTGTCGCAAACTTGAAACGATATCAAAATGAGCGACAATTTATTGAAGAAACAAAATAAATAAAAATGACCGCGGAAGGATTCGAACCCTCAACCCTCAGAGCCGAAATCTGATATTCTATCCAATTGAACTACGCAGCCATTTTTAGTGGCTCAAAAATAGGTTCATTTTTTCAAAATTTCAAAGTTTATTTATTTAATTGTAAATTGCTACTCAATTTTTTAAAATTAGAATCATGGAAGCAAGAAAAGTTTCAGAAACCTTGAATATTCAAACAGAATTAATTATGCCTGCGCATACCAACCCAATAGGCAATTTAATGGGCGGACATCTTTTAAGTTGGATGGATGTTTGTGCAGGAATATCAGCTATTAAACACAGCGGTGGAATTTCTGTTACCGCAGGTTTAGATAATGTATGTTTTAATTTACCCATAAAAATGGGCGATATTGTGGTGTTGCGTTCATTTGTAACACGTGCTTTTAATACATCCATGGAGGTGATTTGTGAAGTATTTATAAAAAATATTAAAACACAAGAAGAAGTAAGATCGCATGAAGCATTTTTTACGTTTGTTGGATTAGATTTTCAGAGTAAACCCATTAAATGCATACAAGTAATTCCGGAAACGGAACGGGAGAAAAAACTTTTTGAAGATGCCTTGCAACGCAGAGAATTGCGCTTAATAAATGCTGGAAAATTGAACCCTAAAGATTCTGTTTATTTGAAAAGAGAATTTTTAGGTGATGAATCTATTCATGTGATTTAATAAGT
>JAGNZZ010000057.1 GCA_017984135.1 Chitinophagales bacterium
TACAAATAGTTCGTACTTTGGATATTTATTTTTAATAGATAATGCCATTTGAGAGCCTACAAAACCAGCTCCACCAGTAATCAATATATTTTTAGTGTTCATTGTTTATACTAAGTTAAGCAATTCTAAGTATCTGAAAATGTAAAAAAATTACATTTGTCACTTGGATTTACCAATATTTTTTATTTAACGGCCTCTACTATAAAATCAACAATAATAGGTGCAATTTTTTTCTTAATCTGTTCTTCGTCTAAATCATAAAATAAAGGCAAGCGAATCAATCCATCTGAATAGTATTCAGCATTAGCTAAATGTATTTTGGCATTTGTTTTTTTATGAAATGGACTGCAATGCAAACCAACATAATGAAAAACACTCAAGATTCCATGGGCTTTAAGTTGCTGTATAAGTGCGTCTCTTTCATCAACAGAACGGCATACCAAATAAAACATGTGCGCATTGTTGGTGGCAAAATTGGGAATAAACGGCAAACGAACTTTTTCCTTAATTGATTCCAAATAGTTGTAATAGGTATTCCATAATAATTTTCGTTTATCCTGAATGTTTTTTAAATTTTCTAATTGAGCAAATAAAAAGGCAGCAATAATCTCAGAAGGCAAGAATGAAGAACCAATATCCACCCAATTATATTTATCGGTTTCACCTCTAAAAAACTTGCTTCTATTGGTGCCTTTTTCACGAATAATTTCCGCTCGTTCAATAAATTGCTCATCGTTAATCACTAGCATTCCTCCTTCGCCGGAAATAATATTTTTAGTTTCGTGAAAGGAGAAAGTACTTAAATGCCCGATACTTCCAAGTGGTTTTCCTTTGTAAAAACTGTCAATGGCTTGTGCCGCATCTTCTACCACATATAAACCATGATGTTTAGCAATGTCCATAATAATATCCATATCGCAAGCAACACCAGCATAATGCACCACCACAATGGCTTTTGTTTTTGGAGTTATATATTGTTCAATTTTATTTTCATCAATTCCCGGATAATCGGATCGGCTATCCACAAAAACTATATGTGCGCCACGCAAGGCAAATGCATTGGCAGTGGAAACAAAAGTATAAGATGGCATAATGATTTCATCTCCTTCTTTTATGTTTAGTAAAATGGCTGCCATCTCTAAGGCATCGGTACAAGAGGTGGTTAATAATACTTTACGGAATTGATAAGTTTCTTCAAAAAAAGAATGGCATTTTTTAGTAAATATTCCATCACCGGAAATTTTACCACTTTGCACGGCTTGTTCAATATACCGCGTTTCATTTCCAGTAAGAAATGGTTTGTTGAATGGTATTTGATTCATTTGTTCCAAACGTGATAGACATTTACAATATAATTTTCTTCAAATCCTTGTTTTTTATATAAACTATTTGCCGGCTGATTTATGGATTGCGTACTGACAAATAATTCCTGAAAATGATTTTTCAACGCATAGTGTTCAGCGGCTACTAATAATTTTTTACCAATACCTTTTTCTCTATGTTGCGCATCAACAGCAAATAAACTAATGTGTGCTTGGTTATTCATCGTAGATAATGAAATAAATCCTTCCATTTTATTTTCTTCTTTATAAACCAAAATAGGCAATTTGTGGGATGAGTTTATTTCATTTTTTATCCATTTCAAATATAATCTTTCAAAGGAATTTTTTGGAAAATTTTCATCGAGTTTAAACCGAGAATAGAGGCCACTTTGTACAGCCAAGGAGGCTAATTCTTTAAAACTATTCTCTTCATATTGATAAATATGAATATTTTCGTTTATTTCTTGCAGATGGTTAATTGCTTTTTTACAAGTAATTTTTACATCAATCGGATTCGGGCAGAATTGTTGTATCTGGTTGTTGTTTTTGCTATCAGGTTTTTCAAAAATATACACCACATCAAACTTTTTATATTCAGCCAAGAACCTAGTTAAATCAAAAGTTTCTACTTTGATTATGCCTACTTTTAAATCAAAAAAGGTGCTGTCCCATTCTAATGGTTGAATAAGCATAATACTAATTTATTGTTTTGTCAATGATATAGATAGGACGATTTTTTACACCTTCAAAAGTCTTTCCTAAATATAAACCAATTATACCCAAGATAAAAATGATTAATCCGCTTAAAAACCAAATGGAGATTATAATACTAGTATATCCGGGAACTAATATCTGATGAGTAAAGTTTTGATATAAATAATAAATACCTACACAGATTGACATTAAAGAAATGAAAAAACCTAATTGAATGATTAACCGAATAGGCTTGTCAGAATAAGCTAAAATAACATCTAAGGCTAATTTAAACATTCTTGAAAAAGGATAACTAGATGAGCCAGAATGTCGTGTAGCATGTTCAACATCTAGATAGGTTTTCTTAAAGCCAACCCATGTTACCATGGAAGGAAAAAACCGAATCGATTCACGCAACGAACAAATGGCTGCTATAACTTCCTTTTTATAAATTCCAAAATTGCCTATGGTATGGTCAATTTTATTTCCAGTTAAATAACCTAACGTATTCCAAAATAGTCTAGATGAAATTTTTTTCCAAAAGGAATCTTTCCTATTGGTTCGTCTTGCACAAACTATATCATATCCTTCTAAAGCTTTTTTGTATAGATTAGGAATTTCTTCCGGCTGATCTTGTAAATCACCATCCATCACAATCACCCAATCGCCTTTTGCTGCATCTAATCCAGCCGTAATTGCATAATGTTGACCAAAATTTCTACTTAAAGAAATTCCTTTTACAAATGTTTTTTCCGTACAGATTTTTGTAATTTTTTGCCACGAATTATCCCAACTTCCATCGTTTACCAATATAATTTCATAGGAAATTTTCATTTTGTTTAGCACATTTTCAATACGCATAATTAACTCTTCAGCAGTAAACTCGGCATTGTAAATTGGCGACACAATAGATAAGGTTACAACAGTATTCATTTCTCACCAAAAATACATAAATGTTCGTTTAATACATTATTAGAAATGAATACATTTTCGAAAAGGATACATTCATTAAGAAAATCCACAGCCGTTTCGAATATGATGTCTTTAAATTTTGAAGAAACGACATACAAAAAAAATTGTACTTTTATTCCATCAATGCTTTATTTTAAATCTAGAATATCGAAATGTTTTTAGGTATATTCACCAATACCGAAGATGTATTTGCAAATCAGTTTTTATTTTTAAATGATTTGTTCTTCGCACCTATCTATATGTATATATGGTATTCTATCGTAAAAAAAATTGCAGATAAATACTATAAAAACACCATCCATTATGAATACTTAATGAATGCATTCAAAGTAAAAGCGGTATGTTGTATTTTGTTTGTGTTGGTTTTTGTTTTCTACTATGGCGGCGGCGATACATTTGCCTATTTGTGTAATGTCATGCAACTCAAAGATTACTTGCTAATCGATCCGGTGGCAACTTATAACATGCTATTTAGATCTAATAGCTTTGAAGCACATTATGTAATGGATAGCTATATGCTTGCAGGTGGAAGTTATTTAACAGATGATAGTTCAAGAATTGTAATTATGATTAGCTTTTTTCTAAGTTTTATTTGTATGTCATCCTATTTGTCATTGTGTATCTTTTATGCTGCTTTCTGTATGATTGGAGGTTGGAAATTATATAAAACCTTTGTGGACATTTATCCTCACTTACATAAAGAAATTGCCATTGCATGTTTGTTTATACCATCCGTTTGTTTTTGGGGTGGAGGACAATTAAAAGATCCTATTTGTATGGGATTTATTGGCATTTTTACCAATGCCGTTTATGAATCGTTGTTGAAAGGAAGAAATATTGCCTCCAATATTTTTTTAATAATTATTTCTGTTTATGCCATTATGCGAATCAAAGTGTATATTATATTGGCATTTGCCCCGGCAGTTGCCATTTGGGTATTCTCAAGATACCGCTATCGTATCACAAGTCCATTCATAAAAGCCATTATTGGACCAGTGATGATGATAGGTGGTGGTGCTTTATCTATTCTAATCTTAACGCAAATGGGAAAAGTAGCAGAACGCTATTCTTTTGAAGAAATGATGCGTACCGCACAGGATACACAAAACTGGTTAATTACTTCTTCAAAAATGGCAGGCAGTACTTCCTTTTACACATTAGGAGATATTGATTTTTCTTTATTCGGTATGCTTAAGGTATTTCCCAGTGCCGTAAATGTAGCCTTGTTCAGGCCGTATTTTTGGGAAGCCAAAAAGCCGATATTATTTTTATCAGCGCTAGAAGGTGCTATCTTCTTTTTTATCACCATCCGTCAGATTTTTAAAGCTGGATTTTTTGGCACTTTAAAACAAATTTCCAACAATCCCGAAGTGCAGTTTTGTTTGATATTTTCTATTATTTTTGCTTTTGCAGTTGGTTTTACCAGCTTTAATTTTGGCGCATTGGCAAGATATAAAATACCTTATATGCCTTTCTATCTCTTGGCATTTTTTATCTTAGCAGATTCAACGAAGAAGTTGGAAAGTACAAAAAAATAATTTTATATTAGTACCTTTGCATGCTATTGAAAATTACCTATAAATAGAACCAACTCAATCTATTAAATACTAAAATATATGAACATTGCAGTCGTTGGAACAGGTTATGTGGGATTGGTATCCGGAACATGTTTAGCTGAAACAGGAAATAATGTAATTTGTGTAGATATTGATGCCAATAAAGTGGCAAAAATGAAAGCTGGACAAATTCCCATTTACGAACCAGGTTTAGAAATTCTCTTTCATAGAAACATCAAAGAAGGTAGGTTGCATTTCACTACAGACTTAGAAGAAGCCATTAAAGGGGTAACGCTTATTTTTCTAGCTTTGCCCACACCTCCTGGTGAAGATGGTGCTGCTGATTTAAAATATGTGTTAGGCGTTGCTGAGCAATTAGGTAAAATAATGAAAGATTATAAAGTCATTATCAATAAAAGTACGGTTCCGGTGGGTACGGCTGAAAAAACTAAAAATGCTATTGCCAAACATGCCACCGTTGAATTTGATGTAGTTTCCAATCCGGAATTTTTAAGAGAAGGCGTTGCGGTGGACGATTTTATGAAGCCGGATAGAGTAGTAGTGGGTACACGCTCAGAAAGAGCACGCAAACTAATGGAGGAATTATATCGTCCATTTGTGCGTCAAGGTAATCCAATTATCTTTATGGATGAACGCAGCTCCGAAATGACCAAATATGCCGCCAATTCATACTTAGCAGCACGCATTTCTTTCATGAATGAACTGGCTAATCTTTGCGAAAAAACAGGCGCTGATGTAGAAACGGTTCGACAAGGAATGGGAACGGACAACAGAATCGGAAAGCGTTTCTTATTTCCCGGAATTGGTTATGGTGGAAGTTGTTTCCCAAAAGATGTACAAGCACTTGCTAAAACTGCCGACGAACATAATTATGACTTCAAAATTTTGAAAGCGGTTATGCAAGTCAATGAAAATCAAAAACATGTTTTGGTAGAAAAAATTATCAATCATTTTGGCACAGATTTAAATGGAAAAAAAATAGCCATTTGGGGTTTAGCATTTAAACCGAATACCGATGATATACGTGAAGCACCAGCATTATATATAATTAAAGATTTGCTAGATGCCGGCGCAGAAATTGTTGCCTACGATCCGGAAGGAATGCCAAATGTTCAACAGCATTTTTCTAATTTAACGGAAGAGCTGAAGTCCAAATTGCATTTTTCAGATTCCTATTACAATGCCATTGAACAAGCTGATTTTTTGGCAATATTAACGGAATGGACAGAGTTTAGAACACCAGATTTTGCACGAGTAAAAGCAGCATTAAAAGCACCTGTTATTTTTGATGGAAGAAATTTATACGATTTAGACATCATGAAAAATGAAGGATTTTATTACAATAGCATTGGAAGAAAAACAGTAACACAATAAATTAATATAATATAACATGTCTCAGGATAAAAAACGCGTTTTAATTACAGGTGCCGCAGGATTTTTGGGTTCACATTTATGTGATCGATTTTTGGCAGAAGGCTACCATGTGATTGGTATGGATAACCTAATTACCGGAAACATCAAAAACATTGAACACCTATTTCCTTCAAAAAATTTTGAATATTACCACCACGATGTCAGTCGTTTTGTACATGTTCCAGGAAAATTAGATTATATCTTACATTTTGCTTCGCCGGCTTCACCAATTGATTATTTAAAAATGCCCATTCAAACCTTAAAAGTGGGTTCTTTGGGTACGCATAATTTATTGGGATTGGCAAAAGAAAAAAAAGCCAGAATGTTGATTGCCTCCACGTCAGAAGTGTATGGCGATCCAAACGTACATCCACAACCGGAAGAATACTGGGGAAATGTAAATCCTGTTGGACCACGAGGTGTGTATGATGAAGCAAAACGTTTCCAAGAAGCGATTACCATGGCATATCATAACTTCCACGGTGTAGAAACCAGAATAGTGCGTATTTTCAATACCTACGGACCTAGAATGCGCTTAGATGATGGTCGCGCATTACCTGCATTTATGAGTCAAGCGTTGAATGGTGAGGATTTAACCATCTTTGGAGATGGCTCACAAACACGTTCATTTTGTTATGTTTCCGATTTGATAGATGGAATTTACAGGTTACTGTTGAGCGATTACCATTTGCCGGTGAATATTGGCAATCCACAAGAAATTACCTTATTGCAATTTGCAGAAGAAATACTAAAATTAGTAGATACACCTTCCAAATTAACCTATTTACCATTACCGAAAGACGATCCAAAACAACGAAAACCGGACATTACCAAAGCGAACGAAATTTTAGGCTGGGCACCCAAAGTTGAACGCTCAGAAGGTTTAAAAATAACATTGGAATATTTTAAAAAAGAATTGGGAAAATAACAAAAGCATATTCTATAACTTCCACACTATTTAAACCAACTTGAATATTTTACATAATTATTGGCGATGCGCTCATTTTGATTTTTAAATGTCGCTTCGTCTAATTGCTTTACTTTCTTAGCAGGTACACCGGCATAAATG
>JAGNZZ010000058.1 GCA_017984135.1 Chitinophagales bacterium
GGTCGTTGGTCGAGTAAGGATTTTATGTTTCTTTTGGCTCTTTGTACTGCTAATGATTGAAAGATTTCTCCAATAGCATAAAATAACATTACCGCTACACCTTCTGGATATTCACCAATAGCAAATGCTCCAATCGTTGCTATAGACATTAGGAGAAATTCAGAGAATACATCACTTTTACGAATGCTTTGTATGGCTTCTTTTATAACTGGGAGTCCGACTGGCAAATAGGCTGCAACATACCAAACTATTCTAACCCAACCTTTAAACCAAGATTGGGTAAAATAATTATCAAACCCAATAGCCAACAATAATAAGCCGAAACTTATTATTGCTGGTAAAAATAATTGGAATGTGGATTTTTCTTTTATTGAATGGTCATGATCATGTCCATCCTCTTCTGAATGTTGTTCTTCTGCTTTATTGATTTTTTCTTCAATTCTACAGCATTCTGCTTCGTCTTCTGTTTTTTGTGATTTATTATCTGTCATAATAAGCTATACGTTTACGTTTAGTATTTTTTGAATGTCTTCCGGAATATCCATTGCTTTTAATGGTGGAACATTTGCACCACCAGTATTGCCAACAGGAATGTGTCCAACAAATGATTTTACACCGCCTACCAATAATCTTGGTATTTGACCAACAATTTCTTTTGAACTTTTTATTTTAATTCCAAATTGTAACATTTTCCAATGTACCAAACTATGCTCATAAGGGTATTTTTGCCCAATTATATGTGCTCTTTCTAAATGAAACCAAGACTTTTGTAAATTGTTTTCCCTAAAATTTATTTTTGCTAAATCTAGTTCAGCCTTATAAAAAGGTTTCAATTTTGTGGGCATAATTGTATTTACTTTCATAATTGAGTTTATCTTAATTTTATAAACTTAGATTACTATTTTTTCTGATGATTATGTCCGTCATGGTTTTCTTCAGAATGGTCGTGTCCTTCATGGTTCTCCGTCTCATGATCATGACCTTCGTGGTTTTCCGCTTTCGCTTCAATTAATTCCATTTTACAAACCGGACAAGTTCCTTTTTCATCGTATGTTTTACCTTTTTCACAATCCATCGGGCATTCATAAGCAACTTTATGCTCTTCACCTTCTTTATGATTGTGTCCTTCGTGTTCTGTTGCAGTTTTTGTAGTTTCTTCTTTTTTATTACAAGAAACGGTAGTACCTAAAGCAATGGCAAGTGCCAAAATTAAAATTGATTTTTTCATTTGATAATTGAATTTAGATTATAATTTATATTATTAATTTTTAATGTGCATGACCCCCACCACCTTCGTTTTTAATTAGGTGGCTTTGAATGTAATACGATCCTTTTAAAACAATCTTAGCGTTTGCATCGATTTTTTGTAATAGCGTAACTTGTGTATATCCTAATTGTGTGGTGCCTGATTTTACCTCAATACGTTGAAAATGAAATGTTTTTCCTTCTGCTTCTTCATGCTTGTCGCCATCTTCGTGATTATGTCCTTCTTTTTCGTCGTGAGCTTCTTCTTTATGTCCTTCTTCTAAAACAAAAATAAATTCGCGACCATCAGCTTTAATAATTGCATCCGTTGGTACTGCTTTTACATTATTTGAACCTACATCTATAAGAGCACTTACATACATTCCCGGAATTAATTTTTGTTGGTTATTTGTAATATCTGCATGTACAGCTACTGATTTTGTATCGTTTTCAAAAGATTTACCGACACTAAATATTTTTCCTTTTACCTCTGAATTATCTTGATTCACTAAAACAAAACGTACATTTTGACCTATTTTTACCTTAAATAAATCTTTTTCATAGACTAATAAATCTACATGTAATTTTGAATTATCTACTATATTCATTAGCGGTTTTCCTGCTTCTACATTACTTCCGATTTTAATATAAATTTCGGTTAAGTTTCCAGAAATTGGAGCAAGCACAGGAACGGTTGCTGTTGCGATTCCATTATCACTGATATTTAAAGTATTTAATTGCTTTTGAAGCGAATTAAATCGAGCTCTTTCAATTTCGTATTCTGCCTTTGTTTTTTGAAACGTTTTTTTAGAATTTACGTCTTCCTCGCTTAATGTTTTTTGTCTTTCAAATTCTAATTTTAAAAACTCCAAATTGCTTTTTGAAGTTAAATAAGCTTCTTGTAATTTAGTGAACTCCGGACTTTCAATAGTTGCAATGGTTTGTCCTTTGCTAACATATTGTCCTTCTGACACAGAAATTGTTTTTACAATACCTGATGTATAAACTGAAACATCGGCTTGATTTTGAGGAGGTAACTTGGTATAACCATTTACATTTATTACTTCGCTTAAATTTTTATCTGAAAAAGTTCCTAATTCGATACTTGAGGCTTTAAACTGAGCCTCGTTAAGTTCTACTTCTTTTATTGCTGTAGGCTCTTTTTCATCTGAATGACTTTCTTCTGTATGTGTTTCGCCTTCTGCATGATTATGTCCATCCCCTTCCGTATGACGTAAAGAGAAATATAAAATAACAGCAAGGATTATTACTCCAAGTATTGATGCGAATATGATATTTGATTTCTTCATTTCTTCTTATGTTATTGATTGATAGTATATTGTATAGCTATTATAGTTTGATTGTAATTATTTATAGCTTCGTTATAATTGGTTTGTATTTGGGTAGCCGTTTCAATACCTTGTACATATTCTACATACGAAATATCTCCATTTTGATAACTTTTTGTAGCATTTTTAATTATTAAATCAGCATTTGGAATCGCTGTGTTTTTATAATAATCTATCAATGATTGATAGGTTGTAAGTTGTTCCATTTGTTGCTCTAAATGACTTTTAAATTGCTGGTTTATATAGTTAGCATTTATTTGCTCCATTTCTATATTTGTTTGAGCAGCTTTACTTTTTTTAATAGTACTACCCATAAATATAGGAACTGAAAGTCCAACAGAAAAACCCTGAAATTGTAGTGAATCATCATAATATTTCGTTACACCATCCACTTCTTGATTCCCTGTTAAGGATTGCAAAAAGTAGCCTACTGAAAACTCTGGAAATAAATTTGATTTTTCTAATTTATGATTTGCTTCAGCTATTTTAACTTGTTGATTAGCTAACTGAACAACCGGATTTTGTTTCACTAACGTGCTATCGATTTTTACAACAAAAGGCATAGGTACAAAAGTAGTATCCGAAAATACAATCTCATTATCGATATCTAAAAGTGTTTTAAGCTTGGATTTTTCAATAGCAATTTGCGTTTTGTATTGTTTTATTTTTTGTTCTAATTCTTGTTGTTTAGCTACTGCAATTGTTTTTTCCAGTGCACTTGTTTCACCTGTTTGAAACTTTAGAGTTGCGGATTTGACAAATTTTTGCATTAGTTCATTTTGCTTTTCCAACAATGCCATTTGCTTTTCGTAGTATAAAATTGTATTCCAAGATTGACGAATAGAAAATGTAATTTCTTGTTTTGTAGCACTTAATTTATTTTGACTTGAAGAGTTGTTTTCTTGCAATAATTTTCTTTTTGCACTTATTTGAAAAGGATTGAAACTTTGACTAATTTGAAAATTTTTATCTTGAGCTTGCGAATTAATTTGTCCAAAAGTTCCTGAAATTTCTGTTTTAGGCAATTCGAATGCAGTCTTTACTAATTGTGATTGCATTTTTGTTTCAAAGGTAACCGCTTGAACATTTAAGTTGTTTTTTAACCCCATTTCAAGAGCTTCATTTAAACTTAATTTTTTCTTTTCTTGAGCATTTATTGCCATAGAACTAACTAAAAAAGCCAGAAGCATTGTTGTTTTCTTCATGGTTTTACGTTTTATTTTAATTCCCTTTTCAAAGTATAAATACAAAATAGGTAAGACAATTAATGTTAGTAAAGTAGCTGTTATTAAACCACCAATTACTACAGTTGCTAAAGGTTTTTGAACTTCGGCACCTGAACTTGTGCTTATTGCCATTGGTAAAAACCCAAGAGATGCTACAGCAGCGGTTAAAATTACCGGTCTTAAACGTACTTTCGTTCCTTCTTTTATTCGGTCAAATACATTATCCATCCCTTGTTTTTTAAGTTCATTAAAATATCCGATTAAAACAATACCGTTTAACACCGCTACACCAAAAAGAGCAATAAATCCGACACCTGCGGAAATACTAAACGGCATATCGCGTAACCATAACGCCACAATACCACCAATAGCAGATAATGGAATTGCAGTAAATATTAACAACGATTGTTTGATTGATTTGAATGTAAAATAGAGTAGGACTAAAATTAAACCTAATGCTACCGGCACAGCAACAGAAAGACGTTTGTTTGCTTGGATAAGATTTTCAAATTGTCCGCCATAAGTAGTGTAATATCCTTCAGGTAATTTTAGTTTATCGTCTAATTTAGCTTGAATGGTTTCTACCACTGTTTTTACATCAGCACCACGAACATTGAAACCTACTACGATTCTACGTTTTCCATTTTCACGAGAAATTTGCATTGGTCCATCTTCATACTTTACATCAGCAATTTGTTCTAACGGAATTTGATTGCCTGATGGTAATGTTACAAATAACGCTTTTAAGTTTTCAATATCTTTTCGGCTATCATTTGCTAAACGCACAACTAAATCGAAACGTTTTTCCCCTTCATAGACAACACCAGCAGTTTCACCTGCAAAACCCATACGAACTACTTTATTCAGGTCGCCAATTTTTAAACCATACAAAGCCAATTTATCTTTATTGTATCTAATAGTTATTTGTGGCAAACCAGTTACACGTTCTGCTTTAGCATCTGCAACCCCTTCTATGCCGTTAATTAACTGCACCACTTCTTCACCTTTACTAACCAACATTTCTATATCCTCACCGAAAATTTTAACGGCTACATCGCTTCTTACACCTGTCATTAACTCATTAAAACGCATTTGAATCGGTTGTGAAAACTCAGTAAATGCACCTGGAATATCAGACAAAGCGTGTTCCATTTTTTCCATTAGTTCTTCTTTGGTTTCAGCTGATGTCCATTCACTTTTATCCTTTAAAAGAATAATCATATCTCCTGCTTCAATGGGCATTGGGTCTGTAGGAATTTCAGCCGAACCAATTTTGGTTACAATCATTTTTACTTCGGGAAACTTATCTCTTAAAATTTGTTCTGCTTTTGTAGTTGCTTCCACTTCTTGCGATAATGAACTACCCGAAGCAATGATTAAATGAGTTGCGATGTCACCTTCGTCAAGAGTAGGAATGAATTCGCCACCCAATGAATTAAAGAGGAATAAAGAAGCCACAAATAATGCCACAGCAACCGCAATAATTGCTGCTTTAGCTTGGAGTGCTTTTTCTAAAATTGGATTGTAAAAGTTATAAATGGTATCGATAATTTTATCACTAAAATTCTTTTTATGTCCTGTTTGTTTTTTTAATGCCAAAGCCGACATCATAGGGACGTAAGTTAAAGACAATATAAATGCTCCTAATATGGCAAATGAAACTGTTTGTGCCATTGGTCCAAACATTTTACCTTCGATCCCTACTAACGCTAAAATAGGCAGATATACAATTAAGATGATTATTTCTCCAAAAGCCGCACTACTTCTAATTTTTGAAGAAGCATGGTACACTTCATCATTCATTTCCTTGGCAGTTAGTTTACCTTTCTTACTGACTTGGAGTCGATGAATAATAGCTTCTACTATAATAACAGCACCATCTACAATTAGCCCAAAATCGATAGCACCTAAACTCATTAAATTACCACTCACTCCAAAAAGTTTCATCATAGAAATGGCAAACAATAATGCCAATGGAATAACCGAAGCAACCACTAAACCAGCTCTCCAATTACCCAGGAGTAAAACTAAAATGAAAACAACAATTAATGCTCCTTCAATAAGATTAGTTTGCACTGTACTTATAGCTTTGTCAACTAAAACGGTTCTATCCATAAACGCCTCAATTTCTACCCCTTCCGGCAGTGATTTTTTGATTTGTTCCATTTTGTCTTTCACCACCTTAACTACTTCACCACTGTTCTCACCTTTAAGCATCATCACCATTCCCGAAACTTCTTCACCTTTACCGTCTTTGGTTACTGCACCATAACGAATACTGCTCCCTATTTGCACATTGGCTACATCGCGAATAAGAATAGGTATTCCATTTTGATTTTTAACCACTATTTTATTTATATCGTCGATGCTACTAACCATTCCGACCCCTCTAATAAAATAAGCATACGGTTTTTTATCTATGTATGCACCTCCTGTATTTTCATTATTATTTTCTAATGCTTCAAATATTTCAGTGATGGTTGTATTCATACTTCTTAGCTTGTCTGGAACCACAGCTATTTCATATTGTTTTAGGTTTCCACCTAAAGTATTTACTTCGGCTACACCTTTTGTACCGATTAATTGGGGTTTTATGATCCAATCTTGAATGGTTCTTAAATCAGTAGCGTTGTATTTTTCTTCGTATCCTTTTTTGGGAAATACTACATATTGGTATATTTCGCCTAAACCTGTGCTTACTGGAGCCATTTCAGGAGTTCCAACACCTTTTGGTATTGTATTTTCTGCATCTTTTATTCGCTCTGTTATTTGTGCTCTTGCCCAATAAATATCGACATCTTCTTCAAAAACAACCGTTACCACACTTAAGCCAAAACGACTTATGGAACGAAGTTCTACAACCCTAGGAATTGATTTAACCGATTGTTCAATCGGATAAGTTATGAATAGCTCAACCTCTTGCGTTGCAAGTGTAGGAGAACTTGTAATGATTTGTACTTGATTATTTGTAATGTCCGGTAACGCATCTATAGGTAAAGTGTATAAGGAATAACTACCTACTATGACTAATACGAGTGTAAAAAGACCAATAATAAATTTATTATTGATACTAAAATGAATGATTTTATCTAACATTTTATTTTGTATAATGAATTATAAAACAGAGAACTGTTATTTATTTGTAAGTTGTTTTAAAGACACAACTTATT
>JAGNZZ010000059.1 GCA_017984135.1 Chitinophagales bacterium
AGAAGTGCCAATGTAATCAACGAAGCATTCGGAAAATTATGGTTAGAAACCATCGATAAATTGGAAAAAGAAAAAGCAGAAATTGCAGGTGTAATTTTGACTTCTGCAAAGTCCACTTTCTTTGCAGGTGCAGACATAGATGATTTATTCAAACAAACAGATGCCAAATTAATTTTTGAAATGTGCGAAGGTTTGAAAGCACAATTACGCAGATTAGAAACATTAGGAAAACCAGTAGTTGCAGCACTAAACGGCACAGCATTGGGTGGCGGTTTAGAAATAGCTTTAGCATGTCATTATAGAATTGCATTAAACAATCCAAAGGCGCAATTTGGTTTGCCGGAAGTCGGTTTAGGCCTATTGCCTGGCGGTGGAGGAATTATTCGTTTAACACGTATGATTGGTTTACAACCAGCTTTACCTTTATTAACAGAAGGCAAACGATTAAAAGTAAAAGAGGCAGTAAGCAACGGCATTATTAATGAAATGGCGGAAACACCGGAAGATATGATAGCTAAAGCAAAAGCTTGGATAAAAGCCAACCCAAAAGCTATCAATCCGTGGGATGATAAAGGATTTAAGTTTCCAGGTGGTGATGCGCGCAATCCGAAAGTAGCTGGCATGATTCCAATCGTTCCAGCTATGACTAAGAAAAAAACGCATGGCAATTATCCTGCAGTGGAAGCTATTATAAATACTGCAGTAGAAGGTAGTGTGGTGGACTTTGAAACCGCATGCAGAATTGAATCGCGCTACTTTACTTCATTAGCAATTGGTCAAGTTTCCAAAAATATGATTAATACTTTTTGGTATAATCTTAATGCTATAAATGCTGGCGGCTCACGACCAAAAGGAATCGAAAAATATACCACTAAAAAAGTAGGCGTATTAGGTGCAGGTATGATGGGTGCCGGAATTGCTTATGTTACAGCACTTTCAGGCATGGAAGTAGTATTGAAAGATGTGAGCATGGAAGCAGCCGAAAAAGGCAAATCTTATTCCGAAGGCTTATTGAAAAAAATAGTAAGCAAAGGGAAAATGACCAAAGAAAAAATGGAAGAAGTTTTAAATAGAATTAAAGCAACAGATAAGCCAGCATTCGAAGGTTGTGATTTAATTATTGAAGCCGTTTTTGAAGACAGAACCTTAAAAGCAAAAGTTACACAAGAAGCTGAAACAACCATGATGCCTGAAGGTATATTTGCTTCTAACACTTCAACATTGCCAATCACAGGCTTGGCCACAGCATCTTCGCGACCTAAACAATTTATAGGCTTGCATTTCTTTTCTCCAGTGGATAAAATGCCATTGGTAGAAATTATTTGCGGTTCAGAAACAGACGATGCTACATTAGCAAAAGCATTCGATTATGTATTACAAATTAAGAAAACACCCATAGTTGTTAATGATTCAAGAGGTTTTTATACTTCAAGAGTTTTCTCTACGTATGTGATGGAAGGTATTGCTATGTTGGGCGAAGGGCAACATCCACACGTGATAGAAATGGCTGGATTGAAAGCTGGAATGCCAGTTGGTCCATTAGCATTAACAGATGAAGTAAGTTTAAAGTTAATGGAACATATTCGCAAGCAAACAGAAAAAGATTTACAAGCCGAAGGCAAAATGGTACCTTTCCATCCCGGATTTGCTGTATGCGAAAAAATGTTAGCAGCCAACAGACCTGGCAAAGCAGCTGGTGCCGGATTTTATGAATATCCACAAGGAGAAACGAAATATTTATGGAAAGAACTTACCAATTTATTTCCACAAAAAGAAGCATTAGCTCAACAAGAAATGATAGATAGAATATTGGTGGTGCAAGCATTAGATACCGTTCGTTGCTTAGAAGAAGGTGTTTTACGCTCAGTTGCAGATGCAAACATAGGTTCTATATTTGGTTGGGGTTTCTCACCATTTAATGGCGGAACGCTACAATTCATTAATGGTTACGGCTTAAAGAAATTAATTGAGCGTTCCAAAGAACTGGAAGCGAAATACGGCGAACGTTTTTCTGTTCCAAAATTATTACAAGATAAAGCGGATAAAGACGAATTATTTGTAGATTAAAAAATATCCAATTGGATAATGGCTGTTTTCTTTTGAAATCAGCCATCATTATTTTTACACTTCCATTTTTATGGTTAGGTTATTCTATTATTTTGTGGCTAATAAATAAATTTCTATTGTACAAAAATTCGTCATATATTGATTCAGTAATTTAATTTTTAAGTCATTTAATATGAACAATAGGAAACTCGAAGCTTTACTTTATTTCTTACTAGGAGTTTTATTTGTAGGTTTAGCATATTTCCTTTTTGAAGAATTTAAACCTGCTGGCAATGTAAAAGAATATACACAAGAAAACACATTAAGTTGGGTTGGACATCGTATAGGAAAAATTCCAATTGTAATTGGTTTTTTATTTGTTTCTTTTTTATATTTCTATAAGTGTTTTCGTTTATTAAAAATTAAAAATTAAGTTTTTACTGATTTATTTTTTACAAGTTTCTCCTTCATATTTTATTGTTGTTTTCCAACCAACATTTATAAAGTTAATAACATTATTTCTTCACCACTTTTCTATTCTCTATTTTATTCTATTTTTGCAACCCTTTATTAGAAGTATGCAAACAATAATACAACTCGTTTCCAAAGAAACTTTAATAGATATTCATCAAATAAATGCTACTGTTGAATTATTTGACGAAGGTGCAACTATTCCTTTTATCGCGCGATACCGAAAAGAAAAAACAGGTAGTTTAGATGAGGTAGAAATAGGCTTAATCAAAAGTAGTATTCAAAAATATCGAGAAATAGAAAAAAGGAAATCAGCGATTTTAAAATCTATCGAAGAACAAGGAAAATTATCGGATGAATTAAAAGCAAAAATTGACACGTGTTATGATGCAGTTATTTTAGAAGATATTTATTTGCCATTTAAACCAAAACGTAAAACAAAAGCATCTATAGCTAAAGAAAAAGGATTGGAACCATTGGCAACTATTTTATATTTTCAACAAGAGCGTGATGTGCTTTCAAGAGCCGAAAAATTTATTACAGAAGAAGTGTTGAATGTAGAGGATGCCTTGCAAGGTGCTCGTGATATTATGGCTGAATGGCTGAATGAAGATATGATAGTTCGTAGTTTGGTACGTCAACAATTTGAACGACATGCCACTGTTAAAACACGAGTGGCGTATGGTAAAGAAGACGATAAAGATGCTCAAAAATATAGAGATTATTTTGATTGGGAAGAGCCATTAAAACATTGTCCTTCACATCGTATGTTAGCCATGCGTAGAGGCGAAGCAGATGGCTTTTTGTATTTCCACATTGCACCTGATGAAGAACAAACGTTGGATATTTTATTCCATCGTGTATTGAAAGGAAATAACACATCTACAGAACAAGTAAAAATGGCATTGATAGATGCTTACAAACGTTTGATGAAATTTTCTATTGAAATTGAATTTAGAAATTTATCAAAAGAAAAAGCAGATAAAGATGCGATTGATGTATTTGTGAAAAATTTACGCCAATTATTGTTGTCGCCAGTACTTGGACAAAAACCTATTTTAGCACTCGATCCAGGCTTTATTACTGGTTGTAAATTAGTTTGTTTGGATGATAAAGGCACATTGTTAGAAGATAATGTGATTTATCCGCATCCACCACAAAATAAAAAACAAGAAGCTGAGAATATAGTACGTGGCTTAATGTATAAACACCAAATCAATGTTATTGCGGTGGGCAATGGTACTGCCGGCAGAGAAACAGAAGATTGGTTGAATAGTTTAAAATGGGAAATGAAACCGCAAATTTTTTCTGTGAATGAAAGCGGAGCATCTATATATTCAGCATCTGAGGTTGCAAGACAAGAATTTCCGCATAAAGATATAACGGTTCGTGGCGCTGTTTCTATTGGTCGTCGTTTAATGGATCCATTGGCTGAGTTGGTAAAAATAGATCCAAAATCTATTGGAGTTGGGCAATATCAGCACGATGTGAATCAATTTTTATTGAAACAATCATTAGATGAAACTGTAGTGAGTTGTGTGAGCCAAGTAGGCGTAAACTTAAACACTGCCAGCAAACATTTATTGATGTATGTTTCCGGTTTGGGTGAAAGCATTGCTGAAAATATTATTCAATTCAGAACAGAAAAAGGTGCTTTTAAAAATAGAAATGAACTAAAAAAGGTGCATCGTTTAGGCGATAAAATTTTTGAACAAGCTGCCGGCTTTTTACGCATCAGTGATGCCGAAAATCCTTTAGACAATAGTTCGGTACATCCCGAAAGATATGCATTAGTGGAGCAAATAGCAAAAGACCAACAAGTACTAGTTGCTGAATTTTTATCCAATAAAGAAACTCGAAAAAAAGTTATCCTAAAAAACTATATTTCTGATGAAGTAGGCTTGCCAACCTTGCAAGATATTTTTAAAGAATTAGAAAAACCAGGACGCGATCCGCGTGATGAAATTCAAGCTTTTGAATTTGATAGCACCATAAAATCAATCGAAGATTTAAGAGCTGGAATGATAGTGCCAGGATTAGTAACCAATATAACCAATTTCGGTTGCTTTGTAAATATTGGCGTAAAGCAAGATGGCTTAATTCATATTTCTGAGTTAGCTAATAAATTTATTAAAGATCCCAATGAAGCGGTGAAATTAAATCAAACACTACGTGTGAAAATTTTGGAGGTAGATGTAAGTAGAAAACGCATCACACTTAGCAAAAAACAAGCTGAGTAAATTTATAAATTTTAGGTATTGACAAATATCTGATATTTATTTAAATTTCATAAGCTACATTCTATGAAATACTTAAATAAGATATTAAGTATTGTTTTTATTGTTTGTACATTTTTCCTAAATGCACAAACCGTAAGTATTGAGTTGGGTATTCATTATCCAATTGCAACAAAAAAATCTAAAACAGAATTTCTATTCATTCGTGGGAATGTAATAAATCAATATATATCAGCAAATCCGTCATTGAGAAATAACATTGCGAATGCCTTGCAAATAGATGATGTAGTTGAAATCAGAGATGAAAGTAAAAGTCAATTTTTTAATTTTCCCGGAATTAATTTCGGTGCAGCTTATACGTTTAAGAAAAACGTTCGATTGAAATTGAATACAAGTTTTCATTCAGGAAATAAAACAGGAACCAATCAATTTATTTATTTACCACAAGCAAGTTCAAGTCAAGATTCTGTAGCTATCGACTTTGAGCAAAAGTATTACAATGTTGGTTTGCATACACAAGTTGCCTATGTTTTTGGTAAGAAAAAAGTACATCCAGTTTTAGGCGTAGGTTTTTCATGGATGTTGCGAAAAGATAAATCAACTAATTTAAATTTGTCAGACATTGAGTTTACTATAAATAATGGCAGAAAGCAGCATGGTGTGGGCATTAATGCAAATGTTGGCGTACTTTTTAATGTGCATCGTATGGTGGATGTGGAGTTAGGTACTACTTATTTTGGAATTAAATTTTTAAATAATAAGTTTTCATCTATACCTTCCGTTTTTGGTAATGTTTCGATTTTAATTTCGAAAAGATTGAAAAACCCAGATACTTTAAATAGTAAATCTATTTCAGATAATTTGCAGAATTCCATTTATCCATTGGATACTTTTCTTCCAAAAATATCTTATGATTTTGATGAACCGATTGATTTTTGTACTCATGAACCTGTTGATATTCGTGAATTAATTAATAAACTAATCGAATTAATTAATAAATTAAAAGAAGAAGGTGAAAAAGCAGAAGAAGATTTAGAAGATAATGATTTGGTAAACGAAGTGAAAGCCATTCGTGAAGTAGCAGAATTAGTAGAATTACTTAAAAATTTAGACAAAGTAGATTCGGAGATGATGGATGTACTTACTGAATTTATGAATTGCAACAGCGCACCATTAAGAAAACAAGTTGAATCTGGAAAAGATATTACATCTACTTTAGTTTTGCCTTTGAAGATTTTAAAATCTATAATAGGTGCAAAAATGATGGATAAAAAATTATCGAAAGCAGAACGCGATAAACTCAAAAAAACATTTAAATATCTAAAAGAAAAAATTGAGCAAATAGAAAATGCAGTTGAAAAAGGTGAAAATATAGATAAGATTTTAGAATACTATGATAAATTAAAAACAGATATTAATTGGCCATCAGACTTTTTAAAATCAGTTTTAGATGAAATTATGAAGGAATTGGAAAACACACTCAAAGAAAAATCTAAAGATGCATTTAAAAAAGCTTTGCAAGATGTTTTAGTGAAATTAATAGGAAATGCGAATGCTGCAAAAGCCGTCATTTCCATCGGCACAGACATAATAGATTTGGTGGATGCACTTGATAAAATAAACAAAATTAAAGATGCAAATACAAGATGGGATAAAGGCTTGTTGGAAATCATTAAGCTGGCAAATGAAGGTAAAATGTTGTCGGATAGTGTAAATTGTGTTTTTTGGAATATTGATAAAGATGAAATAGGCAAGGTGATTATTACGGCACAAATTAATTGTTGGTGTCCTGGTGTAAATGGAGAAGGAAAATGGTCAGAAAAACCAATAGATTTAGTCGATTCAAATGGAAAAACAACTAAAAAAATTACAGTAACTAATCCTAAAAATTCAGATCAAGTTGCTCTAAAAGTGAAAACGCCACCAAAATCCAAACGTGAATGTGATTCAGATAAATGCATCGTATTTATAAATGTAGAAATTTACAATAAAGATGGTAAACTGATTTCAAGTGGTAGTATGGTTGGTGGCGTACCAGCAGATTAATTCATCACTGAAATGGTATTTACATAGCTGTCCAAGTGTTCTGCTCTGGCATCTAACCAATTTAG
>JAGNZZ010000060.1 GCA_017984135.1 Chitinophagales bacterium
CTATTGATATTGCCGGTACCTTTGTATTCACTATTTCCGGTGCATTAGCTGCTTCTGACAAAAAACACCATCACGATATTTTTTCTGTTTTCTTCACCGGTTTTATTACGGCAATTGGCGGTGGCACCATTCGAGATGTAACTTTAGGTGCCTATCCTGTTGCGTGGATTAACGATATCAATTATTTATTGGCTGTATTTGCAGGTGTATTTTTTACGCTTATTTTCAGAAGATATATTATTCGCTTGTCGCGCACACTCAGTTTGTTTGATACGATTGGTATGGCTATTTATGTGGTGTTAGGTGTTCAAAAAAGCTTAGCATTTGAAGTTAATTTACTGGCTGCAGTCATACTCGGTATGATTTCGGGAATTTTCGGCGGTGTCATTCGCGATACGTTGTTAAATGAAATTCCGTTGATTTTCAGAAAAGAAATGTATGCAACGCCATGTTTATTGGGTTCGGCATTATTTGTGGTGCTGCATTTATTTAATGTGGAAGAACAACTGAATTTTATTTTATCGGTATTGTTTATATTTGGATTCAGATTATTGGCCACTAAATATAGCTGGAGTTTACCAACGTTGAATTTTAAAGAATAAACGCTTTTTAGTACTCTGTTTTATCCATTTTATTTTGCCATTCTTCAAAAGCAACAATTGCTTCATTTCTGCCAAACGGAATCATCGGAATTTTTCTGTCTTTTATTTCTAAAGGAATTTCTTCATAAATAAAAGAATCATCAAACCCAATATTTTTGGCATCTTCGCGAGTGTTCGCATAATAAATTTTGGTTGGTCGTGCCCAGTAAATTGCACCTAAGCACATCGGACATGGCTCGCAAGATGTATAAATTTCGCAAGTGTCCAACTGAAAAGTATTTAGGTTTTTACAAGCATTTCTAATTGCAACTACTTCAGCATGTGCTGTTGGATCGTTAGTAGATGTTACTTGATTATAACCTTCGCCAACTATTTTTCCGTCTTTTACAATCACACAACCAAAAGGTCCGCCTTTGCCTCCCTGCATACCAATTTTCGACAACTCTATTGCACGCAGCATAAATTCATTTGTTTCCATAGTTAAATATAATGCAACTAAACCAATGCTATAATACATTGTTACACAGCAAGGTAATTTTTATTTTCTAATTGAATAGTACAATATTTGCTTGATTGGTTTACACCAGCTCTTTACAAATTCTGGAAATGGTTTTAACGTCACCCATTGTATAATAATGTAAACAAGGAACACCAAATTTTACCAGTTCTTTGCTTTGGTTAATGCACCACTCAATGCCTAGTTCTTTTACTTCTGCATCGTCTTTGCATTTTTTGGCTTCTTTCACCAATTCTTCCGGCAAATTAATAAAGAATGCCGATGGAATGCTATTGAGTTGTCCGAGTTTTGTAATCGGTTTAATACCTGGAATAATTGGCACATTTATACCAATATTCTTACAATCTTCCACAAACTTGAAATAGGCTTTGTTGTCAAAAAACATTTGCGTTACGATATAGTCGCCACCAGCGTCAATTTTTTCTTTTAGATACATTAAATCCTGTTCGTAATTCGCTGCTTCAAAATGTTTTTCTGGATAACCAGCCACACCAATACAAAAATCTGTACTTACAGGATTAATTAAATCATGGTCTAAATATACACCATGATTCATATTATTGATTTGTTTCACTAAATCTAAAGCAAATGGATGACCATCTGGTTCTGGAACAAATTTCTTTTCTAATTTACGAGCATCGCCACGCAAAGCCAAAATATTATTTACACCTAAAAATCCTAAATCTATTAAAGCATTTTCAGTTTCTTCTGTACTAAAACCTCCACATAAAAAATGTGGAACAGTTTCTACATTGTATCTATATTTTATTGCCGCACAAATACCAACCGTTCCTGGACGTTTGCGTACCGCAATTTTTTCAAAATAGCCTTCCTTTGTTTGTTTATATTCAAACTCTTCTCTATGGTAAGTTACATCTATAAATGGTGGTTTAAATTCCATTAATGGATCTAATATTTTTGTAATGGCATCAATGCTTTTACCTTTCAATGGTGGTAATATCTCAAAAGAAACAAGCGTTTTGTCATCATTTGCTGCTAATATATCAGTAACTCTCATTTATGTTTTATATTTTTATTAATGGTGATGATGGATTATCTATAAACTATTACAATCTTAAGAAAATTAAATAAAAACGATATTTCATCTGTATTTTTAAATTGGACAACGAAAATACTAAATAGCTAACTAATATCATAGAATTTCCCGAATACTCACTCAAACCGACCGCTTACTCATTATATTTGACATAAAATAAAAAAATGCTTATCCTTGTAAAACAAAATAAATAATTATGAAAAAAACAATCAACATCGCAATCTTATTCTTGACAATCGGAATAGTTGCAACATCTTGTAAAAAAGAAGAAACAGTAACGCCTACAGTAGTTGGCTTATGGACAGGCAAGTATAGCAATGTCGTTACTTCAAATGACTTTACAAATGGTTATGCTGCTTTAGTCAGAAGCAATGGAACTGTTCGTTTTTTTGATGGTTCAGACACTACTACAGCTTCAAAAGCTGAGGGTACATATACTTCTGTTGGCAACACTTTTAATGCAACTTATACTTATTCTGGTGGTGGTACATTTAGTGTTACTGCAACAGTAAATTCTATTAATGCATTTATGGAAGGTACATGGGGAAGTGGGACATCCACAACCAGTGGTAAGTTTTTTATGCATAAACCATAACTTAATCAAAATTGTAATAAAAAGCTCAAAGTTCATCTTTGGGCTTTTTTTATTGTCCTATGGCAATTGTTATTCTCAATTTCAAATTGTATATTTGCACTACAATTTTGTTCTTTATTTAATAAACTTATTACGAAAGACGGAGAGATTAGGCTCGTTGATGTCTTGGCAACCTACTTAGAATGGTATGCAGTAGTAAGTATTATAGTATGCAGTTGCTGCTTACTAAAATACTGCTTACTAATTACTCTTAGAAAAGGTGCCAAATCCTACACTATTATCAATAGTGGAAAATAAGTAAATGTCTTCAATCTACATTTCTTAGCCTCTTCGTAATTTGTTTCTAATGATGAATACAATTCTGTCATGCTGAATACAGTTTTATCATTCTATTCCAAAATTTCGGAATCAGAATCTATCCATAACAAAATATACTATTGACTAATGACCAATAACCAATTACTACACAAAATAGCGCAAGAACGTATTCTTATTTTAGATGGCGCAATGGGCACCATGATACAACGCCATAGTTTAGAAGAAGAAGATTTCCGTGGCGAAGTTTTTAAAGATCATGCATTTCCATTAAAAGGAAATAATGATTTATTGTCTATCACTAGACCAGAAATTATAAAAGAAATTCATCGCCAGTATTTTGAAGCTGGTGCAGATATAGTAGAAACCAATACTTTTAGCGGCACAACTATCGCACAAGCAGATTACCATTTAGAATATGCTGTTTACGATATCAACTATCAAAGTGCAAAAATTGCAAGAGAAGTTGCCGATGAAATGACCGCAAAAGAACCACACAAACCACGTTTTGTAGCTGGTGCAATGGGTCCAACCAATCGTACTTGTTCGCTTTCTCCAGATGTAAACGATCCAGGATTTCGTGCAGTAACTTTCGATGAATTGGTAAAAGCTTATTACGACCAAGCAAAAGCATTAATAGATGGTGGCTCCGATTTATTATTAATAGAAACCGTTTTTGATACGCTAAACGCAAAAGCTGCACTATTTGCTGTACAGACATTGTTTGAAGATATAGGAAAAGAATATCCTGTTTCTATTTCGGGAACGATTACAGATGCAAGTGGCAGAACGCTAAGCGGTCAAACTACCGAAGCATTTTTAATTTCGGTATCACACGTTCCGTTGTTTTCGGTTGGATTAAATTGTGCATTAGGTGCAAAAGAATTGCGTCCTTACTTGCAGGTTTTAGCAAAAGAATCAGAGTTTTTAGTAAGCGCCTATCCAAATGCAGGTTTACCAAATGAATTTGGTCAATACGATGAAACACCGGATATAATGGGTGATCAAATTCGTGAATTTTTAGAATTAGGATTAGTCAATATTTTAGGCGGTTGCTGCGGCACCACACCACCACATATCAAACGTATTGCAGAAATAGCAAAAGAGTATAAACCACGAGTGGTCAATAGTCCATTGTTAATGGTCGATAGTCATTAGAAAAATGGGGTTTAAATTTGAAGATTTAAGAGTTTGGCAAATGGCATCTGATATAAGTGCAGAAATAGATGAATTAACTTTTTCTTTTCCAAAAAGAGAAGAATATGTCCTTTCACCACAGATTAGAAGAGCGGCTGACTCTATTGCTTTAAACATAGCAGAAGGTTCTACAGGACAATCTAATGCTGAATTTAAAAGATTTTTAGGTATATCTTTACGTTCAGCTATAGAAGTGATTGCTTGTTTACATCTTGGCAAAAAAAGAAACGTTATATCTGAAGATAATTTTACCTTGTTTTATAACAAGATTACTATACTAATTAAATCAATACAAGCACTACGAAATACATTAAAATGAGTCCATCAACTATCGACCATCGACCATCGACTAATAATACCCTTAAATTATCTGGTCTTGAACCATTACTCATCACTCCAGATTCCATCTTTGTAAATATTGGTGAACGTACTAACGTAACCGGCTCCAAAGCTTTCTTAAAAATGATCAAAGAAGAACGCTTTGAAGATGCGCTAGCGGTAGCAATGGATCAGGTGCGCGGCGGCGCGCAAGTGCTTGACGTAAATATGGACGAAGGGATGATTGACGGCACTAAAGCCATGGTGCAATTTCTAAACCTGATTGCTTCCGAACCGGAAATTTCTCGTATTCCTATCATGATTGACTCTTCCAAATGGGAAATCATCGAAGCCGGTTTAAAATGTATACAAGGAAAAGGAATCGTAAACTCTATTAGCTTAAAAGGCGGTGAAGAGGATTTTATCAGACAGGCAAAATTGATTAAAAAATACGGAGCTGCTACAGTAATCATGGCATTTGATGAAGACGGTCAAGCCGACAGCTACGAACGTCGTATAGAAATCTGCCAGCGCAGTTATGATATTATGGTGAACGTGGTAAAATTCAATCCGAATGATATCATCTTCGACCCGAATATTTTCCCGGTAGCTACCGGCATGGAAGAACACCGCAATAATGCCATCGATTTTTTCCGTGCCACCAAATGGATTCGCACCAATTTACCGGGCGCGCATGTAAGCGGCGGCGTTTCCAATGTTTCCTTCTCTTTCAGAGGAAATAATATTGTGCGCGAAGCTATGCACTCGGCTTTTTTATACCATGCCATTAAAGAAGGTATGGATATGGGTATCGTAAATCCTACAATGCTGGAAGTTTACGACAACATCGAAAAAGGATTACTGGAAAGAGTGGAAGATGTTTTATTAAACAGAAGAGAAGATTCTACAGAACGGCTGCTGGAATATGCAGAAACTGTAAAAGGAAGTGCGAAAAAGAAAGAAGAAGATTTAACCTGGAGAAATCAACCGGTGAACGAGCGATTGAAACATGCTTTAGTAAAAGGAATTGTTGATTTTATTGATGAAGATACGGAAGAATGCCGTTTACAATTTGAAAAACCATTAAGCGTAATTGAAGGTCCTCTAATGGATGGCATGAATGTAGTTGGTGATTTGTTTGGTGCAGGAAAAATGTTCTTACCACAGGTAGTAAAATCTGCGCGCGTGATGAAAAAATCCGTAGCCTACTTATTGCCTTATATCGAAGCATCCAAACAGGTAGGAGAGAGCAACAAGCAAGGCAAAATTTTATTAGCCACTGTAAAAGGTGATGTTCACGACATTGGAAAAAATATTGTGGGTGTCGTATTGGCCTGCAACAATTTCGAGATTATCGATTTAGGTGTGATGGTGCCTTGCGATAAAATTTTAGATGCCGCAGAAAAAGAAGACGTAGACATTATCGGCTTAAGCGGATTGATTACACCATCTTTAGATGAAATGGTTTTTGTGGCGAAAGAAATGAAACGTCGTGGCATGAAACAACCTTTATTAATTGGCGGTGCCACTACTTCTAAAATACATACTGCTGTAAAAATAGAACCGAACTACGACCAGCCTACCATACATGTATTGGATGCATCGCGCAGTGTGCCGGTGGCCAGCAGCTTATTAAACAAAGAAAGCCGCATTAAATTTGAAGCGGATATTCGCGCAGAATATGAGATGATGCGCAAACGTCACCAAGGCAAACAAATTGCGAAAGATTATATCTCGATAGAAGAAGCACGCAATAATAAACTGAAACTGGATTTTACCAATTACACACCACCGAAACCAACTTTCCTTGGCACCAAAGTATTTGAAGATTATGATTTAAGTGAATTGCGTTCGTATATCGACTGGACTCCTTTCTTTTCTACCTGGGAATTGCATGGAAAATATCCGAATATTTTAGAAGACAAAGTGGTAGGCACGGAAGCCAAAAAATTACTCGCAGATGCCAATACATTGTTAGATAAAATTATTGCAGAAAAATGGCTGACGGCAAAAGCAGTCGTTGGTTTCTTTGAAGCAAACAGCCATTTAGACGATATTGAATTAAAAAATATTGACCATCCTGAGTTATTAACGGATAAACGAAAAACCGTACTGCATCATCTGCGTCAGCAAAATAAGAAAGGCGAAGGCTTACCAAATTTTTGTTTGAGCGATTTTGT
>JAGNZZ010000036.1 GCA_017984135.1 Chitinophagales bacterium
CGATTGTTGTTGCTTGAGTTAATTTTTTTGTAGCGCTACAAATTGCTTTCCAATAATCATCCGGAATTTGTTCTACCCATCCTGGATGTGGCATTTGCAAAGGATAGGACTCAATTGCTGAGGCTAAAATAGTTCCTTTTTCATCTACTAAGATAGATTTTACACTACTGGTTCCTACATCGTATGCTAAGAAATAATTCATTTTGTTTAGCTCAATAATTTATTTAGAGATAGCTTATGAGCAATCATTATAACATTTGAATATGTATGTTTTATTTTTGTACATTTTTAAATACTCGTTCAAATCTATTAAGTGCATCATCGATAACTTCATCTGTATCAGCCATGCTACAATACAATCTGCTCCCTGCTAGGGTAACAATTCCTTCTGCCAAATAAGCTGCTCCATATTCTTCCATTAGTTTTTTACGTTTATTTATTTCGGCTAAAACAGACTTAATTTTTGGAATTCTAATTTTTACAAATAAAGTACCTGCCGCTTCTAAATGGCAAATAGAACCTTGATTGTACGCAACAAATGGCAATCCATATTTGTCAATTAATTGATTCAGCCCTTTGGTTATTCTATCACCGGCTTTTCCAGCCTTTTCACATGCATTGGTTCTTTCTATTTCAGCTAATGTATGATAACCTGCGCAACAACTTAACGGATTGGCAGCCATAGTGCCACCCACTTTTACTTTTTTGCCACCTTGCAAACCGGCAGCTAAACCATCCATGTATTCCGCTTTTCCGCCAATTCCACCTGCGGAAGGATATCCTCCGGCTACTACTTTTCCGAAAATAGTTAAATCAGGTTTTACATTGAAATAACCTTGCGCGCCACTCATTCCAATTCGGAACGCCGTTACCACTTCATCGAAAATTAATAAGGCACCATATTTATCGCAAAGTGCTCGAGCTTGCTGTGCAAACTCTTTATAAACCGGATATGTGCCGCTTTCTGGACCAACAGGTTCTAGTATTACAGCGGCAGTGCCACCTCTAAATCGATTCCATTTTAATTTACTTTCTAATGCATCAATATCATTAGGTGGAACGGCTTGTGTATGCCAATGCATCATAAATGGAATACCTTTTGCATCAAAAAAACGTGTGCCTGGAATTCGTAAATCATAGACCATTTGATCGCTCCAGCCATGATAGGCTCCACCAATTTTTATCACTTTTGATTTGCCTGTTTTGATACGTGCTAAACGTAAAGCACCCATTACGGCTTCTGTTCCACTACCTAACATTCTAAACTGTTCAACAGATGGAATATTTCGACAAATAATTTCAGCTAATTTATATTCGTACTCATGTAGTAAACCAGTGGAAGGTCCGCATTCATTGATTAACTCAATCGCTTTTTCGCGCACCAATGGATAGTTACTTCCTAAAACTGTTGGGCCACCTGCTTGTAAAAAATCGATATATTTATTGCCATCTACATCATATAAATAGGCTCCTTCAGCCTTGTTGAAGGTTAAAGGAAATGGATAATTAAATGCTAAATTATGCTGTACGCCACCAGGAATAAATTGCTTTGCTTTTTCATATATTTCTTTTGATTTTGTACATTTTGTTTTGTAAAAATCTAAATAGTGTTCCATTGCTTTGGGTTCGATATATTGCAAGGGCAAGGAAACTAATTTATCTAATTTTTGATAGATAGGTTGGATGTCGTGATATTCACTAATCGAAAAAGAATTATGGCTCATATGAATAAAGTTTATTAATTTTAGAAACGCAATACAAAATTGCGTGTTTATAATACATCTTTTTTTGATAATAATCAAATAAGCGATTGAATAATTTAAAAGCAGTATCATTTCTAAACTTTTTAAGGCAATTTGGTGAATTGCCAGACGAATTAGCTCGTGCTATTCAAGAAAAATCAACCTATCTAGAATTGCCCAAAAAGCATATTTTATTTAGACAAGGAAAGGTATGCAACCAATTATATTTTATTGAAAAAGGATTGGCTAGGAACTATTATGAGGTGGATGGAAAAGAGCAAACAACGGATATTAGTTTAAACGATGAATTATTAGTTTCTTTTTCAAGTTTTATTTCACGCAAACCATCTTTAGAAAATATAGAGTTATTGGAAGATTGTACTTTATATGCATTAGAATATGAAGATTTACAAGATTTATATGCTAATTTTAAAGAAATGGAACGCTTGGGTAGATTAATGGCGGAGCATTATTTTATTTCTTTGGCTGCCAAAAATTATAGTCTTAAATTTCAGAATACGACGGAACGTTATGAAAATTTGTTTCGAATGAAAATTGAAATTATCAAACGTGTTCCTATTGGTGTTATTGCCTCCTATTTAGGAATGAGTATTGAAACATTAAGTAGAATTAGAAGTAAACAAGATTAAACTTTTCTATTTTTTATAAGTCTATGTACTGCATGAAGTTGACAGACGACGAAATTTTAGCGCAATTTAAATCGCCCGACCAAAAGGAACAAGCTTTCCGAAACTTATTGAGCGTCTATCAAGAACGTTTATATTATCATGTTCGGAGGTATGTTCATAGCCACGACGATGCCAATGATATTTTACAAAATACGTGTATCAAAATTTGGAATGCCATTGATCATTTCAGAGCTGAATCCAGTTTATATACTTGGTTATATAAAATTGCCGGCAACGAAGCAATCACGTACATCAATAAACAGAAAAAAAGAAATGAGATTGATATATCTCAAACAAGCATTCAATATAAAGGAACAAATGATGTGATGGAAACAGATGCGTTGGTAGCAAAATTGCAATTGGCGATAGATACTTTGCCGGATAAACAAAAACAAGTATTTATAATGCGTTATTACGATGAAATGCCTTATGAAAAAATGGCTGAAATATCGGAAACATCGGTTGGCGCGCTAAAAGCATCGTATCATCATGCGGTGAAAAAAATAGAAAAAATATTGACGGCTTAATCCCTAAATCCAGAATAGGATTTTTGTATAGCGCATAATATGAATATTGAATTTTAATAAAATAAGATTAAACCTTTCCCAAAAATAATAGTCTAACTAAAAATGAACCACAGAAATGACATATTAATTGAATTGAAAGAGATTTCGCCGACTCTTTTAAACTTAAAAGAAAACGAGAAGCCTTTGGTAATTCCTGCTGATTATTTTGAGCAGTTGGTGAATAGTTGTTTGGCGGAAATAGAAACTGAATCTAGTTTTTTATCATCTATCAAAAAAGAAAAAACGGAAGTACCTATAAATTATTTTGATACGTTTGGAGATAGCATATTTACTAAAATTAAAGAACAAGAGAAGACAATTAAACAAGGAAAAATTATTGAATTTCCAAAACAATCGGCTAAAATTTATAGAATATTTAAACGTGTAACAATTGCTGCAAGTGTTGTTGCTGTCGTGTTTTTTATGAAACAAGTACAACAACCTAATTTACCAATCAATGATTGTACTGACGGAATCGCTTGTCTAACACAAGAGGAAATTTATAATTATTTAAATGTGAATAGCCATGAATTTGGAACAGAACAAATAAAGAAAGCAGTACAAGATAATATTGAAACCACAGAAACATCCACCATTAGTGTGAACGATGAAGAACTCAATACATATTTAGAAAACAACACATTGCTTTTAGATTCTGAAGATGCATACACTGATATTTTTTAATTAAAACAAACAACATGAAACAGTTATTTTTAATAAGCTTTTTAATCTTTACTTTCTGTTTTTCCTTAAAAGCAGAAGAAGAAAATAATCCAAAAATTGAAGCCTTAAAAATTGGATTTATTACTAAACGCTTACAACTAACTTCAAGTGAGGCACAAAAATTTTGGCCAATATACAACCAATATGAAGCCGAAAAAAAGCTCGTACGACAAAATACCATAGGCAAAATAAAAGACTTAAAAGGCGATGGTGATTTTAATAACTCAGATGCCGAACAAGCGATTATAAATTATGTTGAATTTAAAGCAAAAGATTTAGAGTTGACTAAAAAATATATTTCAGAATTTAGAAAAATTTTGCCAGCAACTAAAATTGCAAAATTAGTAACTGCTGAAGAGCAATTTAAAAAATTATTGATAAAACAAGCGCAACAAGGTGGACCGAAACCTGGACAAGGAAACGGACAAAAACCTTGGAAAAACGGGCAATAAATTACTGCGTGAATGAATTTGTATCCTTATTCAATCAAGTATTATTTTTTACAAAACGGATAACCATGAATGCAAAACGACCGAATAAATTTCGGTCGTTTATTTTATTTTTTAGTGGATGCTAATTTGCTATGTCACTCAAAAATTTTAAACGTACTAATTGTATTTCGCGCAGTTCAATATCTTCGGTTTTTAGTTTTTTGTATGCCACATCTACATCATCACTTTCAGCTTGCATGAAATAATCAAAAATTTCTTCTTGAATATCTTCATCTACTGCATCTTGCAAATAATAATTAATATTCACCTTGGTACCTGCATGTACAATACTATCCAATTCTATCAATAAATCTTCCATATTTAAACCATAGGAACTGGCAATGTGTTCCAACGGCATTTTTTTGTCGATAGATTTGATGATATTGACTTTAATATTCGAATTTTTATCGGCAGTTTTAATTATAGAAAAATCAGCATTGCGCTCAATCTCATTTTCTTCCACATATTTCTTGATGGCATCTAAAAATGCTTTCCCAAACTTCGTTGCTTTTGCTGGATTAACACCATGAATTTTAGAAAGTTCATCGGATGTAAAAGGAAAAAATGTGGCCATTTCTTCTAATGATTGCTCAGAGAAAATAGTATATGGTGGCAATTTCATTTTTTCACCCACTGTTTTTCGAACACTTTTTAAAAGCTCTAACAGTGGTGGTTCTAAAACATTTCCACCAGATTTATTACTAGTAGTGACATCATCATCATCATCACCATCTTCAAATTTGTGATTCAAAACTATTTTTGCAGAATTTGGTTTTTTGATGAATTTTTTACCACTTTCCGTAAGTTTTAAAACGCCATATTGTTCAATATCTTTTTCCAATAAATTCAATAAAATGGCTTTGCGAACTACAGAATTCCAAAATACCATATCATGTTCACTGCCTTTTCCAAATATTTTTAAGGTATCTAAATTATTAGCTGTAATATCCGCAGATTTTCTGCCAATTAAAATATTGATGGCATTGGGAATATTGACACGTTCATTGGTTTCTGCTACTACTTGTAAAGCCAATTTAATTTCATCTTTAGCTTCTTTCTGTTCTTTGGGATGCTGGCAATTATCACACTTGTCACAATTTCCCATGTCTTCCCCAAAGTAATGCAACACAAATTTTTTGCGACATTCAGCGCTTTCCGAGTAGGCTTCCACTTCGCTTAATTGCATCACCGCAATTTCTTTTTCAGATACCGTTTTTTCTTTATTAGACAAAATGAACTTCTCAAATTTATGAATTTCCTTAGGCGAAAAATAAGCAATACAATTTCCTTCTAAACCATCACGACCAGCTCTTCCTGTTTCTTGATAATAATTTTCTAAGGATTTGGGAATGTCAAAATGAATAACGAAACGAACATCCGGTTTATCAATGCCCATTCCAAAGGCAATCGTTGCTACAATCACTTGCACTTCTTCCATCAAAAAATGATCTTGCCGTTCGCTGCGTACAGAAGCATCTAAGCCAGCATGATAGGCGATAGCATTAATACCATTTACTTGTAAAATTTCAGCAAGCTCTTCCGTAGAATTTCTGCTTAGACAATAAATTATGCCAGATTTATTTCCTTCTTTCTTGATGTATTTGATGATATCTTTAATCGCATCTTGCTTGCTTGGTTTCGGCCTAACTTCGTAGTATAAGTTATCTCTTAAAAAAGAAGAAATAAAGATTTTAGGATGCTTCATGCCCAAGGTACGTACAATATCCGTTTGCACTTTAGGGGTTGCCGTTGCGGTGAGTGCTACAATTGGAATATTTTCTTCAATATCACTAAGCATACCTTTTATTTTTCGATATTCCGGTCGGAAATCGTGACCCCATTCAGAAATACAATGTGCTTCATCCACCGCAACAAATGAAATTTTAATTGTTTTTAAAAAATCGATATTTTCTTGTTTAACCAAGGATTCAGGAGCAACATATAAAAGCTTGCAATCACCACTGATAATATCTTTTTTTACCTGAGTAATTTGTGCTTTATTCATTTGTGAATTGATGAAATGAGCAATATTGTCGGTGCTGCTGTAACCTCTAATCAAATCCACTTGATTTTTCATCAATGCAATTAACGGAGAAACAATAATGGCGGTTCCTTCAGAAATGATGGCTGGCAATTGGTAGCATAAAGATTTACCACCACCAGTGGGCATAATTACAAACGTATCTTTTTTGGAAAGAATACTTTCAATTATTTCTTGTTGGTTTCCTTTAAATTTTTCAAAGCCAAAATATTCTTTCAAAGCTCCGGAAACGGAAATAGGTGCTACTGTCATAAATTATATCTAAAAATAAATCGCATTAAAAATGTTCTCACCAAAGGAGAACACTAAATACAACTTTAATATACTCAAAAATATTAAAAATTGACCATTGTTAAGTGTTAAAATTCTTTATCTAATATTTATTTAATTGTTCAATTTTAGAAGAGATTTCTGTCTTTGTTGACTTAAATCAACAGAGATTATGCCTACTGTTAATTTTGTTTATCTTTGCACATCTATGAATGCGAATACTTATGTATGTATTATGGCAGGTGGAATAGGAAGCCGCTTTTGGCCTGCCAGCCGAACCGCTAAATCTAAACAGTTTTTAGATATTTTAGGCACCGGAAGAACCTTATTACAAGCCACTTTTGATCGTTTCATCAAATTGTGCCCTAAAGAAAATATTTTCATCTTAACACATACTGACTATATTGATTTAGTAAAACAGCAATTGCCCGAAATTACAGATGTGCAATTGCTTACCGAACCGGCTCGAAAAAACACCGCTCCTTGTATTGCGTATGCAGCATTCAAAATCAATAAAATAAATGAGCATGCGAATATTATTGTGGCACCTTCCGATCATATTATTTTAAAAGAAGACGAATTCATCCGTATAGCGGAAACTGCGATTGATTTTGTTTCGAAAAAGGATGCATTATGTACATTAGGCATCCGACCTACTCGGCCTGATACTGGCTATGGTTATATCCAATACTTTGAAGAAGAAACAGCAGAAAACGTACATAAAGTAAAAACCTTTACTGAAAAACCAGTGAAAGAAGTAGCGCAACAATTTATTGAAAGTGGTGACTTTTTATGGAATGCTGGCATTTTTATTTGGAATGTAAAAAGCATTTTAACTTCTTTAGAAAAAAACCTAACTCAAGTGTTTGATGCATTTTCTGAAATTGAAAATGACCTATTAACTCCCAAAGAAAACAAAGCAATCGAAAAAGCATTTATCACTTGTCCAAGCATTTCTATTGATTATGGCATTATGGAAAAAGCCAATAATGTTTATACATTGCCTTCCAGTTTTGGTTGGAGTGATTTAGGTACTTGGGCTTCACTATATGTTGAAAAAGAGAAAGATTATTTTAATAATGCGGTGAATGGTAAAAATGTAGTAGTGTACGATTCTACCAATAATATCATAAATGTTCCAGATAAAAAATTGGTTGTCATTCAAGGATTGGAAAATTATATTGTAGTAGATACCGATGATGTCTTGTTGATTTGCAATAAAGACGAAGAACAACGCATTAAAGAATTTACACACGATATTAAAATGAAAAAAGGCGATAAATATTTATAATTCTACGACTTTAATCCCATTTATTTTAGATATTTTATGGAAGAATAACGAATCAGAGAGTTGTATTTTTTAAAAATATTCTCTTATCTTTCAGCAATAAGTAAAATCTATGTCTAAACTATTAGCCAAAAAATCAATAAATGTTTTATTACAAGAAGCCAATGATTCTGAAAAAGGATTAAAGCGAACATTAAGTTCTGGTGCCTTAGTGGCCTTAGGAATTGGTGCTATTATTGGAGCTGGTTTATTTGTGCGTACAGCTGCTGCTGCTGCACAAAATGCTGGACCATCTGTAACCATTGGTTATATCTTGGCTGCAGTAGGTTGTGCATTAGCCGGTTTGTGTTATGCCGAACTGTCCTCTTCTATTCCTATTTCAGGAAGTGCATATACGTACACGTATGCTACTATGGGCGAATTATTAGCATGGATTATTGGTTGGGATTTAGTGTTGGAATATGCAGTAGGTGCTGCCACTGTAGGCATTGCTTGGAGCGAATATTTGAATAATTTTTTGACACAAATTTTACACGTGGCACCTATTCCATACCAATGGTGTCATTCACCTTTCCAAACATCGGTCGATGGTGTCAGTGGCATCATCAATCTACCTGCTTTGGGTATCGTTACTGCAATCAGTTTATTATTAATAAAAGGCATTCAAGAATCAGCTTTTGTCAATAATATTATTGTCATTATCAAAGTAGCAATTGTAATATTAATTATAGCATTAGGTTGGAATTTTATTAATCCAGTCAATCATACACCTTACATTCCTGCGCCGAGTAATTATACAGATGCCGAAGGCATGACTTATCACTTTGGTGGAATAATGGGCATTTTGGGTGCAGCCGGAACCGTGTTTTTTGCATTCATAGGTTTTGATGCCGTGAGTACCGCCGCGCAAGAAACGAAAGATCCCAAAAAATCAATGCCTATTGGTATTTTAGGTTCTTTGGCTATTTGTACGGTGTTATATATTCTATTTGCACACGTACTTACTGGCTTAGAAACCGTTGAGTTTTTTAGAGATCCCAATAAAGGTGGCGAAGCATCTGTTTCAGCAGCTATACAATCGGCGATGCCAGGTTATGAGTGGTTGAGTAAGTCGGTAACAGTGGCTATTCTTGCTGGATTTTCATCTGTAATTTTAGTTTTATTATTAGGGCAAAGTCGTGTTTTTTATTCTATGAGTAAAGATGGTTTATTGCCTAAAGTTTTTTCTGATATACATCCAACTTATAAAACACCGTATAAAGGCAATTTAGCCATTTTGGTTTTAGTGGCTTTGTTTGCTGGTTTTGTGCCAGGAAATGTGGTTGGTCACATGACGAGTATTGGCACCTTATTCGCGTTTATTTTAGTATGTTTTGCAGTCATAGTTTTGCGCAAAACGGAACCCGATTTACCACGACAATTTAAAACACCTTTTGTGCCAGTAGTTCCAATTTTAGGTATTATTGCTTGTAGTGCTATGATATTCGGATTAGGAGCAGAAAACTGGTTGCGATTAATTGCTTGGTTAATTGTAGGATTTATCATTTACTTTGGCTACAGCCGGAAACATAGTAAAGTAAATCATCCCAACCAACAATAGTTTTTATGGATAACATCAAACGTTTTTGAACCCAATATCGAGATTGACTTTTGATATTGGGTGTGTCTTAGAGCATGGAACGATTGATAAATGAAAATAAAAATCCGTAAATTCGAGCTGTGTTAGATTATACATACATAAAAGCATTACACATCATTTTTATAGTGAATTGGTTTGCCGGATTATTTTATATGCCACGCTTATTTATTTATGCAACAGAAGCCAATGAAAAGCCTGAACCAGATAAATCCATCTTGATTCATCAGTTTCAAATTATGCAACGCAAGTTGTGGTATATCATTACTTGGCCGGCTTGCATTATTACCTTAATTTTGGGCACTATCCTTTTGTTGCAATCTGGATTTTTAGCACAAGGTTGGATGCATATTAAATTGCTCTTTGTTTTTTTTCTTTTTCTTTATCATGTATCGTTACATCGTATTTATATACAGCAACAACAAAAAGTGTTTTCCTATACTTCCATGCAATTAAGAATATGGAATGAAGTGGCTACCGTGTTTTTATTCGCCATCGTTTTTTTAGTGGTTATAAAAAGCAAACTTGGATTTTTAAGCGGATTTTTAAGCTTGTTAATTTTGATTGTACTCTTGATGTTGGGAATAAAATTGTATAAATTGCTTAGAAAAAATGAACCATAAGTCACTGAAGTTCGTACCTGTTTTTATTCTTGTAGCAGTGATAATTATTTATGCCTCAAAAAGCGTAAGTAACCATGTTATATTTTTTCCTATTTGGCTCAATGTAATTTTATTTTTAATTGGAATTCCAATTGCGTGGTATTATGTTGGAAAATGGAAAATTTTTTCAAGTGATAAAGCAGAAGATAAAAAAGTGATATTAGGCGTGAACATATTGCAAACGATATTAATAGCTTTTGTTATTTTCTCATTTTTAAGACTGCCAATTTGCTTGTTGATTCAACAACAATCGAAAAAAAATGAACTTCAAACACAAGATTGTCCGGTGACATTTTATTCATTAAGTATAAAAAATAAATCCAATCGACATATTACATTTACCTTTCAACAGAAAGACGTTCGACTAAAGGTAAAGCCTACTATTTATTCGCAATTAAAAGCATCTACATCGCCCCAAAAAATAATTGAAATACAAGTACGTGAAAGTATTTTAGGAACGTATGTGTTAGAAAATTATCGCATTAAACAATAAATATCTCGAACAATCAAATGGCATATTAGAAAAAGGTGTTCCACAACATCACGCCATTGAGTACAATAATGATAAGTGCTATCAACCAAGCGATACTGTTTAATAGGTTACTGTTGGCAAATTGAGCCATCTTTGTTTTGTTTCCGGTAATTTGCAACAAAGGAACAACCGCAAAACTTAATTGTAAAGAAAGAATTACTTGGCTAAGCACTAATAATTTTCCGGTGCCATCTTCACCATATAAAATAGATACAATTAAGGCAGGAACCACGGCAATTAAGCGTGTAATTAAGCGACGCAACCAGGGCTTCAAGCGGATATTTAAAAACCCTTCCATCACTATTTGACCAGCTAAGGTTCCGGTAAGTGTGGAGTTTTGTCCACTTGCCAACAATGCAATTGCAAAAAAGATGGAAGCAAATTTAACACCCAAAACCGGTTCTAATAATCGGTAAGCATCATTGATGTCTGCCACATCTTTATGGCCATTATAGTGAAATGCAGAAGCTGCTAAAATTAAAATGGCAGCATTAATAAAAAAGGCCATTAACAAAGAAACAGTGGAGTCGATTGTGGCATATTTTATGGCTTGTTTTTTGCCGTCATCGTTACGTTCGTAATTTCGAGTTTGTACAATGCTGGAATGTAAATACAAATTATGTGGCATCACGGTTGCCCCTAATATTCCAATAGCAATATATAGCATATCACCGTTGGTGAGAATTTCTTTTTGTGGAATTAATCCATAAATTACGGAAGCAATATGTGGTTTAGAAATGGCAAGTTCATACGCAAAGCAACAAAAAATGATAAAAATTAAACTGCCTACGAATGCTTCCAAATATCGGAAGCCTTTGTTTTGTAACATGAGTAACACCAATACATCTAAAATGGTAATAATGATTCCGACTGTAAGTGGAATGCCAAATAATAAATTTATGGCAATAGCAGAACCAATGACTTCAGCTAAGTCGCACGCTGCAATAGCAATTTCACAAATTATCCAAAGAAAGAAACTGAGAGGTTTAGAGTATGAATCTTTACAAGCTTGTGCTAAATCTCTTCCGGTAACGACACCTAATTTTACACATAGATGTTGTAATAAAATAGCAAACAAATTGGATATTAAAATGACGGATAATAAGGTGTAGCCAAAACTGGAACCACCAGCAATATCTGTAGCCCAATTGCCAGGATCCATGTAGCCGACAGCTACCATTAATCCTGGTCCTACAAATGCCATGAATTTTTTAAATCCAGATGCCGTTGTCGGAACAGGAACGGAAGCAAAGGATTCAGGTAATGAATAGGTTGTCCGATTAAATTTCCAATTAGAATTATTCCTCCACATAATTTAGTGCAATGTTAAAAAAAAATAAGGTGTTTATGAAAAAGAATTTTTAAGTTAGCCTAAAAATTTTACAATATGACCAAATTAAGCTCCATTGAAGAAAATTATCTTAAATATATATTCCAGTTGGGCGAATTGCAAAATGGAAATGTAAAAACCAATGATCTAGCCTATAAATTAGAGCATTCAGCTGCATCGGTAACAGATATGCTCAAAAAATTATCCGATAAAAAATTGGTAATTTATAAGAAATATTACGGCGTTACCTTAACCAAAACGGGTTTAAAAATTGCCATTAATATGGTGCGTAAACATCGATTGTGGGAATCGTTTTTGGTGAAAAACTTAAAATTTACTTGGGATAAAATTCATATTATCGCAGAACAATTAGAACATGTTCAATCCGATGAATTAACCGATAAAATGGACGAATATTTAGGCTTTCCAAAATTTGATCCACACGGCGACCCAATTCCAGATAAGCATGGAAATATTTCTATTCCAAATGTACTGAGCCTCGCAGATGCGAAACTCAAAAAATCGTATGTGTTACAAAATGTGAATGACGATTCAACTGCTTTTCTAAAATATTTAAACAAAATCCAACTCCAATTAAACGATAAAATAAGAATTTTAGACAAAGAAGAATTTGACGAAACCATTCAAATCAGCATCAATGATAAAAAACAATTAACCATAAGCAAAGATGCTGCGAAAAACTTATTTGTAAGAATTGTTTAATCTGATATTCAAATCTCGTATTTTTAGCCATCCACTTATGAGCGTAAATATTTATAAAACCGACCATCTTCCTGTTCCGGTAAAAATTATTTTAGAATCGAGAAATTCTTCACGCGTATCATTAGGAAAAAATGAAATAATCGTTCGACTACCTAAGCATATTTCCATTTCAGATAAAGAAAAAATTATCAAGCAATTTCTGTCGTGGGCAAAAAAACAAATTTTTGAAAAAAACTATTATCAATTACAACAAAATACGGTTCAGCATTATCAAGCAAAAACTATAAAAATTTGGAATCGTGAATTTGTGATTGAAATCGAATTCATCCTTCAAGGCCGTAGTCGCTTGACATATAGTGGCGACAATATATTAAAAATATATTTAGTACAACATCTTTCCGATGAAATGAAAAAATCCGAAATCCAACGTTTTTTATTAAGATTCACGGAGCGATATTTTTTAAAAGAAATACAAAATAGAACGTTGTATTGGAACGAATTTTATTTCAAAGAACGCATAGAAAAAGTGGATATTAAACATACCATTTCGCGTTGGGGCAGTTGTTCCATTCATCGAAAAATTTCGTTTTCTACCAAATTATTACTCTTGCCTTCTGAAATCATTGATTATGTCATTGTACACGAATTGGCACATTTAAAAGAGATGAATCATTCCTCCAAATTTTGGAAACATGTGGAAAATGCCATGCCTGAGTTTCAAAAGCATAGAAATTGGCTAAAAGAACATGGTCATAAAGTTGATTTTTGATTTATCTTTGTTCCATGAACTATATTTATTTTTATTTTATTCTCTTACTGATAGGTATTTCATCGTGTCAATATAGTAAAGATGCTAAAGCGTTTTCGACATCCAACATCAGTATAAAATATCCTTCTTACTTATTTGAAACCAATGATGTTTTTCCAGATAAAAGAACAATATTACAGCTTAAAAATGATTATCGTGATGTATATTTTATTGTGGTAGATCATGGACAAAAACCAGGTGCACAAGGATTTGATATGATGTGTGATTCTATTCTAAAAATGCTTAAAAAAAACATGAAAGAACCTAATATAGAAGCCAAAGACAGTAGTTTTACTATCAACAATTTGAATGTTCGTGAATTTCAAATTTCAGGTGTGCTTTCGTCCGAAAAACAAGACCATCGGTTTCATTTTGTGATAGATGTTTTTGAAACACCCAACGGTCATATTTACCAAACTGCAGGTTGGCTTTTGCGTCATAAACGTGAACGTTGGCTGAAAGATTTACAAAATGCAGCGTATACATTTACTGTAAAAACACCGTAAAGGTTTTTAAAATTTAGACAATTTTATATCATTTGATGTTGGATTATCCGTAACTTTATATCCAATTTTGGATAATTTAGAAAACATACCAAATACAGATCCAACTGCTGCAGAGCGCAAGCAAGACCATATAGAATTGGCATTCCAATCTCAAATCAGTACGGTGTTATTGGATAAACGTTTTTCTTATGAGCCAATGTTGGCACCACATCCATCCAACACAGTAGAATCAAAAACATTTTTGAACAAAAGCATCCAAACGCCTATTTGGGTTTCTTCCATGACAGGTGGTACCGAAAAAGCGTACCAAATAAATTCGAATTTAGCACGTGCATGCAAGCAATTTGGCATGGGCATGGGTTTGGGTTCTTGTCGGGTTTTGTTGGAAAGCGATGCACGAATACACGATTTTGATTTCAGAAAAACGATAGGCGATGATTTGCCTTTCTATGCTAATATTGGGATAGCACAATTGGAAAATTTAATGTGCAATAACAAGCATCAAGCACTCGATAATTTAGTGGATAAGCTTCAAGCGGATGGCATTATTATTCATGTAAATCCCTTACAAGAATGGTTGCAACCGGAAGGTGATAAAATCACACAAGCACCTATTATTACCATCCAACAATTTTTAGAAAAAACGAACTTAAAAATTATTGTAAAAGAAGTAGGACAAGGTTTTGGAATGGAAAGCTTACGAGCATTAATGCAATTACCCATTCAAGCAATTGAGTTTGCGGCACATGGTGGTACCAATTTTTCTAAAATTGAATTGTTGCGCAGTGATAAACAAAAACAAGAAACGTATAAATCCATTACACAAATTGGACACAGTGCAGAAGATATGGTGCTTATGGTGAACAACTTGAAAGCAGAATTAGGAGCAGCTGTTTTGTGCAATCAATATATCATTTCAGGAGGCATTAAAAACTTTTTAGATGGCTATTATTTAATGGAAAAATTGAATGCATCTTCTGTTTATGGTCAAGCTTCTGCTTTATTGCGACATGCTGAAAAATCTTACGAAGAACTAGAACAGTTTTTATCAGATCAAATCGAAGGACTAAAACTGGCAAATGCCTTCTTTAGAATAAAATAAAAAAATAACATCTCCTCTAAAGAGTTATACTTTAAATAGGGTTTTTAAAAAAAATGAGTATGAAAAATATTTCAGGATATTCCAAATTAAGCAAATCACAAAAAATTGATTGGGTTGTAGAAAATTATTTAAATAACGATGAAACAGCAAAAGCAGAACTAATTTCATTTTGGCATCAAAATAGTGAAACTCAAAAAACCTTAGATGAGTTTTCTGAAAATACTATTACCAATTATTTCTTTCCGTTCTCTGTAGCACCTAATTTTTTAATCAATCAAGAATGGTATTGTTTGCCAATGGCAATAGAAGAAAGTTCAGTTGTGGCAGCCATGTCGAATGCAGGAAAATTTTGGAGTGAACGTGGAGGTTTTCATGCAGATGTTATCAGTACCACAAAAATAGGGCAAGTACATTTTAAATTTTCAGGAAATAAAGCATATTTTAAAAGCCAATTTCCAACAATAAAAACAACATTATATGAAGGCGCAAAATACCTAAGCGTAAACATGGATGCACGTGGCGGCGGAGTAACCGACATTGAGCTAATAGACATGACACAACATGAACAGGATTATTTCCAACTTAAAGTTTCGTTTGAAACATGTGATTCGATGGGCGCCAACTTCATTAACACTATTTTAGAAGAGTATGCATCGCAATTAAAAGAGATAGTAAACAATGACGCACAATATAGTGGTGAGATAATGATTATAATGTCTATTGTTTCCAACTTTACACCAGATTGTTTGGTGCGTGCTTGGGTAGAGTGTAAGGTGGAAGACTTAGGCAATGTTGGTGGTGTACCGGCACATGTGTTTGCCGAAAAAGTGCGAACAGCTGTAAAAATAGCAGAAGTAGATCCACATCGTGCTACCACACACAATAAAGGAATTTATAATGGTGTAGATGCCATTATCATAGCAACCGGAAACGATTTTAGAGCAGTGGAAGCTTGCGGACATACGTATGCTGCACGCAATGGGCAATATGCCTCATTAACGCATTGTACAGTGGAAAATGGCATTTTCAGATTTTGGATTGATTTACCTTTAGCAGTAGGTACCGTTGGTGGATTAACGCAATTACATCCATTAGTAAAACGCAGCATGCAAATATTAGGTAATCCAAATGCACAACAACTCATGATGTTTTGTGCTGTTGCCGGCTTGGCACAAAATTTTGCAGCCTTAAAGGCGATGACTACTGTTGGTATTCAACAAGGGCACATGAAAATGCACTTATTAAATATCTTAAATTATTTAAAAGCAACCGAAGAAGAAAAAGTATATGCTTTAGAATATTTTAAAGATAAAATTGTGTCATTTACCACTACTCGTGTAATGTTAGAACAATATAGAAGTGCAAAAAATGTTGTGAAATAATAAACATGTTAACATCCAATTTCTAGATGATGTTATATTTAAATTAGTAAAGAAGAGCAAGTTTTTCTAAAAAAGTAATTGGTGCATGTGTACTATTTGATAAAATCTAATTTGTTTTATTTTTGTCTTAATCTAATGCCTCAAGCCTCACAACAATATCACGCCAACGGCAAGCTTTTATTAAGCGGTGAATATTTCATATTAGATGGTGCAATTGGTTTAGCATTACCTACAAAACTTGGGCAGACATTAACTGTATCGCCTTCCAAAGAAAATGGGATTAAATGGCAAAGTTTAGACGTAGAAAATAAGTGTTGGTTCGAAGCCATATTTAATGAACAATTAGAAATTATTTCAACAGTAAATAATGATACTGCAAAAATACTGCAAACTATTTTATTGCATTGCAAGTGTATTACTTACCGTACACAATTGACTACTAAATTAGAATTTCCAAACAATTGGGGTTTGGGTTCTTCTTCTACTTTAATTAGTTTGTTGGCACAATGGACAAATACCAATCCTTATGAATTATTAGAAAAATCTTTTGGTGGAAGTGGCTATGATATAGCTTGTGCCACATCAGAACAAGCCATCACCTATCAAATAAATACAAAGGAAAGATTGCCCATTGTTGAAGCGGTTGATTATCAACCACCATTTTCTCATCAACTTTACTTTGTACATCTCAACCAAAAACAAAATTCAAGAGATGGGATTATGAATTATAAGAATTTAGTGGTTGATAAACCTTCAATTATTGAACAATTAAACGAGCTAACTTATAAAATGATTAAGGCCATCAATCTGTATGAATTTTGTCACTACATGGAAGTACATGAAAATATTATTTCTCAATTTATGCAACTTCCAAAAGTAAAAGACCTTTTGTTTTCGGATTTTACAGGAAGCATCAAATCTTTAGGTGCTTGGGGTGGCGATTTTGTGTTGGCGGCCGATGATGAAACACCAGAAGCTATTCAACAATATTTTCAATCGAAAGGATATTTTACTTGTATTCCATACAACGAAATGATTAAATAAAGCATCTACTTTTTTACTTGCATTTAATTTTGTATATTGCGAGGTTCGCTAAAAATCAGACTGTATTTTCCTTATTCTGATTGCTGGTATGAATTTTGCACTTAATGATTAACGACGTACATGAGAATAACAGGCATTAAAGATAGACCGGAAACAGCTAAAAAACTTTATCCCTATCAAGAAGAATACATAAAAAATATTTTTCATCATTTAGAAGAAAATGAGAAAAGAGAAAATATTATTTTTCAATTGCCAACTGGTGGTGGAAAAACAGTTATTTTCTCAGAAATTGCCAGAAAACATATTGAGAAAAATCAAAGTAAAATTCTCATTCTTACACATCGAATCGAACTCTTAAAGCAAACAGCCAATGCCATTGAAGATGCTGGAATCCACTGTAAATTAATTACCAGTGAAGTTGAAGATATTCCAGACCAAGAAGAATATTTATGCTTTTTGGCAATGGTGGAAACTTTGAATAATCGATTGAAAGATGATGAAGAATATTTACAAGATATCGATTTTGTAATTGTAGATGAAGCGCATTACAATTCATTTCGAAAAATATTCCATTATTTTAGAAATGCCATTATTTTAGGGGTAACTGCTACGCCTTTAAGCTCTAATCAAAATCTACCGTTAGCACATAATTATAAACGATTGATTATTGGAGATTCGATAAAAGAACTAATTAGCAAAGGATACTTGAGTGATGCCACTACTTTTACCTATGATGTGCATTTGGGTGGTTTAAAAGTAGGGATAGATGGTGATTATACCGTAAGTTCATTGGATAGAATTTATATGCATTTTGATATGCACGAAAAACTATTGAATGCTTATAATGAAAAGGCAAAAGGGAAGAAAACATTGATTTTTAATTCATCTGTGGCAACTTCAAAATCAGTAGAGAAATTTTTTGCCGACCAAGGTGTTCCAATTCGTCATTTAGACAGCACGAATAACAGACAAGACAGAAAAGAAGTATTACAATGGTTAAAAGAAACACCTGATGCTATTGTTACATCTGTCGGAATATTAACGACTGGTTTTGATGAACCAACCGTGGAATGTATTATTTTAAACAGAGCCACACGTTCGCTTACTTTGTACCATCAAATGATTGGTCGAGGTAGTCGAAAATTACCCAATAAAAGTAAATTCAGTATAATTGACTTGGGTAACAATGCACGTCGTTTAGGTTTGTGGCAAGATTATATCGACTGGCGAGATGTATTTGTAAATCCTGAGAAGTTTTTAGAACATTTGTATGAACGCGAATTACAAATGGAAAAAGGCTTGTTGTATGATTTGCCTGATACCGTAAAAGAACGTTTTCCAAACTCCAACGATTTTAATTTCGATATGGAGCATAATTACTATAAATTGTACAATAAAGGCAAAAAAACACTAGAAGCCATTGATATATCCATTGAAAATCACTTTGAGCGCATTCAAAACAATACGACCAATTACTTGGATTCTTTAGAATTAATTGAGGTGTTGCAAGATGAAATTAAATACAGATTAAACGTTTATATTTCATGCTTAAGTAAAGCATCTAAAAACTATTTTAATTACCTATTGGAAACCTATAACGAAAAATTACACGCTAAATTAAAAGAAGCGCTGCCTTTTAGTGAGTAAAATAATAGGCGAAGGACAAGATTAAGTCGATAAATAAAAAAAGGGTTACAAATGTGTAACCCTTTTTGGTGCTCTCCCTGCTGGACTTGAACCAGCGACCCTCTGATTAACAGTCAGATGCTCTAACCAACTGAGCTAAGGAAGAATATGTATATCTATTTGTTTTGATGAAATGTTAAACTTGAATTTCAACAATAAATATCAATAAGAACTTCAATTCGGAGTGCAAAAATAGGACTTTTACTATAATTTTCCAAAAGAATGACATAAAAATCTTTTTAAATTTTAATCCTTTTCTTCAAAATCTTTTTATTTCGTACATTCAGATAGCATAGAACAATAAAAATAATTATGCATCTTTGCAAAAAAAAACATGAGTCTTTTAACTGTTGGAACGGTAGCTTTTGATGCAATAGAAACACCTTTTGGTAAAATAGATAAGATTACCGGAGGCTCGGGAAATTATATTTGTCAATCAGCCGGACATTTTACCAATGAAATGCAATTAGTAAGTGTGATTGGTGATGATTTTGATTCCAATGAATTGAATTATTTAAAATCTATAGGCACAGATATTGACGGTGTACAGGTAAAAGAAGGAGAAAAATCATTCTTTTGGAGTGGTAAATACCACATGGATCTAAATAGACGCGATACGTTGGTAACTGATTTAAATGTATTGGCCAATTTTGATCCTATTTTGCCAGAAAAATATACAGATGCCGAATTTTTAATTTTAGGCAATATTGATCCAAGCTTGCAAGCAAAGGTAATTTCACAAATGACAACACGGCCGAGATTAATAGCTATGGATACCATGAATTTTTGGATGGAAATAGCCTTGGAACCATTAAAATCAGTACTTAAAATGGTGGATTTGCTAATTGTAAATGAAGAAGAAGCCAGACAATTGACCAATGAATATTCACTTGTAAAAGCTGCCGGAAAAATAAAAGAAATGGGTCCAAGATTCCTAATAATAAAAAAAGGAGAACACGGTGCCTTGTTGTTCCATGGCAATCGTGTGTTTTTTGCACCGGCATTGCCATTAGAAGATGTATTTGACCCAACAGGTGCAGGCGATACATTTGCAGGCGGATTTATGGGTTATTTAGCAAAAACAAAAGATTTGTCATTTGAAAATATGAAAAGAGCCGTCATCTATGGCTCAGCTATGGCGAGTTTTTGTGTAGAAAAATTTGGTCCACAACGCTTAAAAGAAATTTCTCGTGAAGAAATAGAAGAACGCGTACAAGTATTTATCGAATTAGTAGATTTTGATATTATTTTACAATAGCATACGATAAATTCAATCCTTTTTAAAAAAAGTTACTTCCGGCTAATTCCAATACCAATTTTGAGCCAAACAACTCAGCAGGTGTGTGATAGCCAGATTTTAATTGTTTATTTTCTATGATTTTTTGAGTAATTAAGATGGACATTTCTGCAGTGAGTTGGTAGGCTTCCATGGTTTCTAATCTAGCTTCTATGGTGGCTCCTTTTTGGTTGGAAATTTTTCCATAAACTAAAGATTTTCCACTTTCTCTTTTCTCCTTATTTGGCCCAGTAATGTTTTGGTCAACGTACGCTTGAATTTTATTTTTAATAAAACGAGTTCGAACAATGGGATTGAAAATAGATTGAAATTTCATGGTATAATAGGCGTTTTTTGGAACAGCAGAAAACACCATAATATTTGGAATGCTTGTGGTGAAATGTGCGGTGGAAATATCACCCCAAGGAATAGTCATGCAAAATAGTTTCTTTTTACCAAAATCAATTATTTTTCCAATATGACCTGTGGGTGTAGGCATAATTTTTCCGTCTTTTCGAATAGCGCCTGATTGACCTAGATTTTCAACCATGGTACTCATGGTTCCGTGCGAAATATTTGCCCCTAAGCCAGCCCAAGCTAACTCTAAATGAGTGGCATCCGGCATTTTATCATGTAGAAATTTTGCCATGCAATCTGTCGGAACAACATCAAATCCTACACCAGACATAATGATAATATTTTTATCTATAGCTGTTTGATGAAATGATTTTGCCATCTCAAATACTTCAATTTCTCCGGTGATATCTAAATAATGCGTGCCAGCTTGCAAACAAGCTTTTATTAAGTTTTTTGCCGTTTTACTAAATGGACCAGCACAATTCAGCACTACTGAAAAATTAGAAAGATTTGAAGCTGTTGTATCTACATCGTCTAAATCAAACACCAAATAATCCAACTTAAATTCATCAGCAATAGGCCGTAATTTACTTTCCGTTCTACCGGCAATGGTAGGTTTTAAACCTTGCTTAACGGCATGTTCTACTGTAATTTTTCCGGTATATCCACTGGCTCCATAAATTAGAAAAGACATATTGATTCGTTTAATTTGTTATAAAAAATAAAAATAATAGTTGTTATTAATTTTTGTCAATTTCAATAATACTAGCCACTGCATTCTTGTTTTCACTTTCAGTTGAGAATAAGATTCTTCCTTTAGAAGAGCCATATTGTACATTCGTTAATGCAGTTGTATTTAATGCATTCATCACTTTTGTTTTATAATCGCCTTGAGTAGTATTAATCGCCTTATTTAATTGGTTATAATCAATAGGTTGTTTGGTTACTACAATTGCCATCCTATCTTTATTGCCTATATTATCTGCTTGAAGGGATTGGTTTTTTGGAAATAAACGATAGCCTGTAATACCACAAAATGCTGTATGTTTAGGCGTATATGGGAAAAGCACATAACTGCTGCCGTCGGTTTCTTGCCCAAAAATATAGACGTAACATTCTATTGAATTTTGAACTTCAATTTTAAATTTAGTTCCTTTTGTAATTGGATCTATGGTTTGAAATAAATTGCCACTGTTTTTTAAGTTGATGTATTGTTTGGTTTCTGTATTTACTAAACCAATGGCACATTCAAATTTTCGAGCGGCCATTTCGCCACGTTTTGCTAATGGTTGTAAAGCATACGCTTCTTTATTAAAATGCATAAAATCTTTATAACGTATCCAAGCAACGCCATCTTCACCCCAATCTGGACCCCAACTATTCATAATTTGAAAAGCGCCACCTTCTAAATTATCATCATAACCAATAATACACATGCAATGACCACCAAACCCTTCCATATCATAATCATACGGAGAAGGATGCCATATTTTTTGGCCTTGCATTTCTTGCATAAAGGAACCACCTACCATCATGCCGCAAATAACTGGAGCTCCTTTTGCTAGATATTGTTTAATTGCAAAAAAATCAGTCGTATAATCATCACCATCAACAGATAAGCGTTCATAACCTCTTATTTTAAATTGTTGAGCGGCTTGCAGAATTTGTTGGTTGGGTTCTCGGCTACAACTTTGATCGGTATAAGTAAAATATTTTAAAGGAATATCTCCAAATTCGGATAATACTTTGCAAGCGTTTATAATATAAGCACCTTGGCAATTTTCATGTCCAATTTGATTATAGACAAAAGAAGGACTCATCGCTATTTCGTCCGGATTTTGTCCGGTGGAAGATGCTTCTAAAATGGTGCGTGCGGCATAAGAGCTTCCCCAGCCTACACATGAGCCTTGCTCACCTTGATCCATACGTGCCGGTGCAAATTTTAATAAACTCACATATTCGGGCAATGGGTTTTTTTCATATTCAGAAAGTGCTGCTGCTACTTCTGCTTTATCATACTCTTCTTGTTTTAATTCGGCTCCGGTGGCCAATGAAGTTTGTGCGTTATTGCTTGTGATATTGGATAAACCACCGCCACTAAATTTGAATAAAATAAAAGCACCAATTAATACAATTGGGATACCAATTAAAGGTTTTTTGAAAATTAATTTTAGTAGGATGGGTAAAAATGCAGTGAGACAACCACTGCCACCTGGTAAACCACTGCCACCACGTGCGCCACCACCACCATCGTTATTGGGAATATAATCTTGTTGTTGATTCTCATCATCTACCATTCTAATCGGCATAATTTTCTATTTTAGAATGGAAATTTAGGAAATAAAATTGAAAAATTAATAAGTGAGATAAATGAAGTATTGGTGATTTCTACCATTCCTTTGTTCGTTTTAAGCCAACAACCTACCTGCTAATAAAAAGAACAGCAATGAAAAATTATTAAATTATATATCTATTGTGATAGATTATTATAAATAATTAAGGACAATGTTTTGTTGGTAGTCATCTTAATAGACTGACACAACCCAACGTTTTTATACCACATTTAATTTTGTCCAACTGCACCCAAGCTCACCGTTCTACTGAGCGAAGCCAAATGTACACCATCTGACAAGAGGACAGTTGAAAAATTGAAGTTAATTTTTGACCATTTTCCTAAAAACAATTTTTATATTTGCCAATACTTGTCAAGTCAAAAACAAGCACATCGAAACCGCTTGCAGTTTACGAACACAAAAAAATAATAATGGCAGTGAGTAAAACAATTGGGGCAACATTACGAGAATTAAGAGAAAGCAAAGGACTACTCCTTAGAGAAGTGGGTGCCAAACTTTCGCTTGACTCAACTATCTTGAGTAAAATAGAGCAAGACAAACGTATGCCGACAAAAGAGCAAGTAAAATCACTTGCCAACTTTTATAAAGACCAAAAAAACGAAGTAATAATAGCTTGGCTTTCAGACAAACTATTTTATGAAGTGCAAGACGAAGATTTGGCTTTACAAGCGATGCAAGTAGCGGAAGAGAAAATTAAATACAACAAAAAGAAAACAAAGAAATGAAATTATACGAAGCACTTGAAAAGCAACTAAAAAAAGAGCCCAACTATGTTACCGACAACGGAGAACTAAAAAAGTGGGTGATCATCAATAAAGCACAAAATTATGATGCTGAGTTGATAGAATATTTACTTGATGAACCCACACTAAAAGAAAAGTTCTTTTTGCAAGTTGCAGGTGTTTTGTGTTTTAACCAAAGCTTGTTTATACAGTTTTTAGAGCAAAAAAATTATTTGAATGATAGCTACACCCAATACAAAAACAAAGTTGGGTTAAACATGGACGGCAAATACCTGAAACAACGCAATGAAGTGGCTTTAGTTTGGCCTTTTAAAGACTGCGTATTGGAAGGCGGACAAAGCCGTGAAGAAGATAAACGAGAAGAAATATTTTTTAATGAAACCCTTGCACAAGACGAAATTACTCAACTCTTAGAACCAAAGGTGTTAACCAGCGCCAAACGCTACACTACCGATGGCGAAAAACTATTGGATAAATTTAACCGTAACGAAAAAGGAATAATTACAGACAACTTAATTATAAAAGGAAATAATCTTTTAGCTCTTCATTCATTAAAAGAAGAATTTGCCGGTCAAGTAAAACTAATTTATATCGACCCACCATACAATACTGGCGGTGATGGATTTAATTACAATGACAATTTCAATCATTCTTCTTGGATGACGTTTATGAAGAATAGACTTGAAATTGCAAAAGAATTACTAACTAATGATGGAGTGATTTTTGTTAGTTTAGATGATAAAGAGGCACATTACTGTAAAGTTATAATGGATGAAATTTTCAAAAGAGAAAATTTCATTGCTGATATTTGTCATAAATCAAGAGGATCGATTTCAAATGATAAAATAATTTCTCCTAATCATAATCACATTTTACTTTTTGCAAAGAATGAAAGGTTAGTTTTTTCAAAAAAAGAAAAATTTGGTGTAAAAAAATCACTTGATGGTTTTAAACTAAAAGATGAACGAGGTGATTATAAATTAGTTCCAGTAGATGGACCAGGCGGAGCATCAAAAGGAAATCCATTTTACACATTTGAAGGAATCGAAGGTTATTGGAGATTCTCAAAAGAAAAAATGCAAAAAATGTATGAAGAAGGCTTGGTTGTGAAAACAGCAACAGGCCTTCAACAAAAATACTATAAAGAGAAAGCAGCTAAATCTAAACAAACTGTAACGACTTGGTGGGATGAAAATTTTTTAACTTCTTCAGCTACAAGTGAATTAAAAAAACTTATGGGAGATTCGGTATTTAAAAATCCTAAAAATACCAATCTGTTAAAACGAATAACTGAATTATGGACTGAAAATGATGATATAATTTTAGATTATCACGCTGGTTCTGGCACAACTGCACAAGCTGTTTTAGAATTAAACAAGGAAGATGGCGGGAATCGCAAATTTATTTTGTGTGAACAAATGGATTACATTGAAACTGTTACAGTTAAACGAGTGCAAAAAGTCATTGAAAATAACGAGCAAGGCTCATTTGTTTACCTTGAACTCAAAAAATACAACCAAACTTTTATTGAGCAAATAGAAGCTGCACAAACCAACCAACAAATTTTAGAAATTTGGGAAGAGATGAAAGCAAAATCTTTCCTTAACTACAAT
>JAGNZZ010000061.1 GCA_017984135.1 Chitinophagales bacterium
ATGAGTACCGAAAGTTGCGAGATAGTTGCAGAAAAATATACTGCTTTAGTAAAAGCAGCTAAAGAAATTGGAAGTACATTACATTCGCCTTTCATGTCGTTATCTTTTATGGCATTATTGGTGATACCACAATTAAAACTAAGTGATAAAGGTTTGTTCGATGGCTCTACCTTTGAATTTTGCGATTTAAGTGTAGATGTATAAAGTTGTTACTTAAACTTCAGATGTAAAGAAACAACATGTGCATCAAAGCTAATGTTTTTACGATAATAGCCATATCGGACTTCAATCATGTTAAAATGTTTTAATTTAAATATACCATTTGGTGGTGCAAATCTAAACCCAACACCTACAAAATGGCTGTTGAATTTGCCTAAATCATAATTACTTGTGTAGTATTGTTCTGTTGTTAAATGTTGCTTGTATGCTGCAAAATAATCAATGCTATTTTGTTGGTAAAAGCGATAAAATGGACTAATAGAAATAAAAGGTGTAATCTTTATTGGTGTTTCGATGTTAATTGTATTTGATTTTAAATTCCAGGTATCATAATAAAATCTGTAAAATCCTCGGATAATAAATCTATCACCAATAAAAAAACTGCCTCTTACAGATAAAGGTAATTTAAATCTGCTAGTAGGTAAATTTTCTACAGCTACTGAATTATCTGTGAAATATACTCTATGAAATGGTAATCCTAAATATCCTTTTTGAAATATTGCATCAGCAGTAAAAGCAAGTTGAATATTTTTATTGACAATATGTGAATAGGTTAAAGACGAACTAATTGTGTTTCTGAGTTTGGTTGGATATTTTGATTCACTGCCATGGTTGTCATCATCGTCGTCGTCGTCATCATGACCACCGCCACCAGATGAAGATGCAGCTGATAAAGGTATCAATTCTGAAGGATACACCAGTTTTAATTGGTCAACATAAGCTTGTATTTTTCCTGAAAATTCTGAGTTATTATTTCTGAATTTCTTACCAAAGATAAAATTGCCACCGAACGATTGATAGTCAAATTCATGAGAATAAGAAGTGCCAAATCCGAAAGTTGTTCCGTGTTTTTCATTTTCTACTTGCCAGTTAAATGAAGGATAAACACGTGTATCTTTTGAGTCTACATTAGATGTTGATGCATTTGTGCCGGTATTCGGTGATACATTATCTGAAGACGCAGATGTAAAATGGTCCACACCAATTTCTAAGCCGATAGTATGTTTTAAATTTATGTTTTTCTTACTGTATTTATTTAATTTTACATCTATTACATTGGCATAGTCAGATAGTTTTTCTGTACCAATACCACCTGTAACGGCTGAGTTATTGCCATCTTGTCGATAATAGCTCGAAACAATATTAACTTCTTCTAAGGTAAGCTTCTTGCTTTTATATTCAGATGTTGAATCTGCTGTTTCTTGCGAAAAGACAGAAAGTAATCCTGCAAAAATTCCTATGATAGATAATGATATTTTTCTCATGTTATAAGTAAGATTGATTGTTAATTACAGCCACAGCCACCGCCACTTTTTCCACCATTGGCGCCAGATGCACCTTCTCTGTAGCTCTGAAAACTAGTTTCCGTTTTTTCTATTTTACGGTTGCTCAATTGCATTTCAGCATCATTGAGTTTAGCTTTTTCATATTCTTTCACAGTAGTGCAAGCATTTAAAAAACATACACTTAGTATTACCATAAATGGTTGTAACACCTTATTTATTTTCATAAAGAATCATTTAAAATTATTGCGTGATAATCTTTATCAATTGTAACTCTTTTTTTTGTAGAAAAGTATATCGTTTGTGACTTTTAACTAAGTTTTATATTCCTTGAGGTGAAAATTTGATTTAAATCATTAATGATTATACACTCTACTTGTTGTAATTGATTGACTAGGTTTAGTCCGACTTCAATGCCCATAATACTTATTGGTGTTGCTAATGCATCAGCAAATTCTGCATTAGGTGTAATAACGGTTACACTTTTAATGCCACATATAGGTAAACCTGTTTTTGGATTAATAGTGTGAGAATATTTTTTTCCATCAATAATAACAAACTTTTCATAGTTGCCAGATGTAGCAATTGAAGTATTGGTTAATTCAACAGAAGAAAAATATTGATTAGCTTGGTTAGGATTAGCAATGCCAATGGTCCAAGGTTTTCCATTAGGTTGAAAACCCCAAACGGTTAAATCACCAGAAGCATTTACAATGGCATGTTCTACACCGTTTTGTTGCATTATTTTTTTTGCTTGTTCAGCTGCATAACCTTTACCAATACCACCAAAACCTATATGCATGCCTTCATTCTTTAAGAAAACAGTATTATGTTGGTTGTTTAATTCTATGTTTTTATAATTGATTAGACGTACCATTTTTCTTGCTGTTTCTGCAGAAGGTAAAGTAGTCATATTCTTGTCAAAATTCCATAAACTTTTATCTATAGAACCATAAGAAATATCAAATGCACCTTGTGTTAAATCTGATATTTTTTTACTACGTACAATAATATCAAATACTTCTTTGTCAACTTTTACTGGTTTAATACCTGCATTTTTATTGATAAGATTTGTTTGGCTATTTTCATCAAATGTGGTGAGTAATTTTTCTATTCTTTGTATTTCAATGATAGCTTCATCTATTCTATCAAAAGCCCATTTTTCGTCATCACTTACTACACTAATTTCAAAACGGTTGCCCATCAGTTTTATTACTTTCTGATGAATCTTTGTTGATTTTAATATCTTATTTTCTGACAGCAATAGCTTCGTTTATTTCTGCAATAAAATCTTCTGTTGATTTTTTTGGTTTTCCTTCCCAAACTTTAATTATTTTTCCAGTAGAAGTTAATAATAATGTTTTAGGGAAAATGCCAGTTTTATTATAGTTGTCAGCTAAATCGTTATTTTGTTTTTGTTGCTCCTTTGATAATTGATTTTTCTTTTGTCTTGGGAAATCAGCATTTACCATTATTAAATTAGAATCTGCGAACTGTTTAAAAACATCACTTTCTAAAACATCTTTTTTAAACATAATACATGGTCCGCACCAATCTGAACCCGAAAAGTTTAGTAAAATAAATTTATGCTGTTCTGTTGCTTCTTGCTTTGCATTTGTAAAATTATTTTGCCAATTTACAAACGACATTAAAATTAAAGCTACTGCGATATAAAATGTATTTTTCATAATCTAAGTTAAACAAATTAAGTGCCAATAAACCTTAAATAAAATTAAAACTAGAGTTTGAAAGTTATTTAATTTTATAACTACCTTTGAGTCTAATTATTAATAATGATAGATTACAATCAAATTCCATCACCGTCTTATGTTTTAGAAGAAGATAAACTCATAAAAAATCTGTCTTTATTAAAACACGTTCAACAAGAAGCAAATGTTCATATTATTTGTGCTTTGAAAGGATTTTCATTTCATAAAGTATTTCCATTAGTAAAACAATATTTACATGGCGCTACAGCAAGTTCATTTCATGAAGCAAAATTAGTATTTGATGAAATGCATGTAAAAGCGCATACATATTGTCCTGTTTATTTGCCAAATGAGTTTGATGAGATACAAGATATATCATCACACATCACGTTCAATTCATTATCGCAATATGAATGTTATAAGCAAAAAATGCGTAGTGATATTTCTTACGGATTGCGTGTAAATCCTGGATATTCTGAAATTGAAACAGATTTATATAATCCAGCTTCACCAAATTCTAGATTAGGAATTCCTCGGAATTTATTGACTGATAAATTACCAGAAGGAATTGACGGAATTCATTTTCATGCATTATGCGAAAATACATCACACACATTAGAACGTGTTTTGGATTCATTTATTAAGTTATATCATCCACTAATTCAACAAGCCAAATGGTTAAATTTTGGTGGTGGACATCTCATCACACGCAAAGATTATGAACCAGAGCATTTAATTCAGTTGTTGAAAAATTTTAAGGCCAAATATCCAAACATAGAAGAAATAATTTTAGAACCTGGCAGTGCTGTAGGCTGGCAAACTGGTGTGTTAGTTTCTACTGTTTTAGACATTGTTCCCAATGGTGAATTTCCAACAGCCATGTTAGATGTTTCGTTTACTTGTCACATGCCAGATTGTTTGGAAATGCCTTATAAACCTACGGTTTTAGATACTGTAGAGAAAAGTGAATATGAATATAATTTAGGTGGAATGAGTTGCTTAGCAGGTGATTTTATGGGTACTTGGTGTTTTGAAAAGGAATTAAAAATAGGAGATAAGATTATCTTTGATGATATGATACACTATACTATGGTGAAAACATCTACTTTTAATGGCATTAATTTACCATCTATTGGTGTACTCAATAAACAAGGAAGTTTTGAATTATTGCAGTCTTATGGATATGAAGATTATAAAAAGAGATTGAGTTAAGAATAGAACTTGTCTTCATTGAAATTCAATAAACAATCTGTTGAAATAAAAAATCTTAAATAAAATTTCTAATGCAAAAGATATTTGATAACTTATACAAAAAAGCGGAACGAATTATCACATCGGATTCAAAAGTTTCAGAATTACTGGATGAGGTTTTTTTAAAAATAGGCGAGTCGTCTGAAGTATTTTATAAAGTACAGGACAGCGTCATTGCGTTATCAAGAATGTTAAGTGCATGGATGAAAGGTGATTATAGAAATATTTCTACAAAGTCAATCATTGCTGTCGTTGCCGCACTGATTTATTTTGTCAATCCGCTGGATTTGATTCCTGATTTTATTCCGGTGATAGGTCAGTTGGATGATATATTCGTATTGGGATATCTCATAAAAACATTGAACAAAGAAATTGAGCGCTTTATGGCTTGGGAAAAAGAACATGAATTGCATAAATCTTAAGTAATATGACCGCTTCTTTTCTAACATCAGTTATTCAGCAGTACTATCCGGCAACGGCAGAAAAAATTAAAATACTTATCGAATCAAATGTGCTGCTGGAAAAACTGGCGGTTGCTGTTTATGAGAAAATAGAATCGTCTGTTCAAAAATATGCAGACATTGCCTCACGATTGAATGTGCTTACTCGTTTAACAAAAGCATGGCGAAATAAAGAGTATACAGAAGTATCTTATGTCACCGTTTTCTTGAGTGTTGCGATACTCTTATATTTTGTTAGTCCGATAGATTTAGTGCCTGATTTTATTCCAATAGTAGGCGGTTTGGACGATGTTCTATTGCTAGGATTTTTACTTAAAATGATTGACAAGGAAATTGAACGATTCCTAACTTGGGAAAAAGAAAACAATTTTAAAAACTGATACTCTTATCTACTCGTCGTCTTTGTTGATATTGATGTTGATGCCGTTTCTTTGCACTGGTGTAGCACTATTGTTGTTTATAATGATAGTGTTGCCGCCATCCATTTCACTTCTTTTCTTACTGTATGGCGTGCCGTTGACCAAAATAAATTCCTGTTCGCTTTCTTTTGAAATAGTACCGTCTTGAACAAGATTTTGTTTCACTAATAGTTCAGCCATTTTTACTTGACGTGCAAACGCAGGTATTTCCGCTTTTTGTCCGCTTTCTAAAAAGGTAACTTCATAATAAGTTACTCTGCCTTTTGGATTTGCACTGGAGATTTCTTTATAATCGTTGTAATCGTAAAATTTCAGGAAGGCTAATTTCTTGCCGCTCAACTCTTTTACGAAGTAATTAAAAGTGCCCGGTAAATACTTTATTTTTTCAAAAATAAAAGCAGCTTTGCCATTTACTAAAACACTGTCATCTTTAATATCAATTTCGGTTTTGTCTTTTGCTTGCATGGAATGAATTCCCATAAATAAAATAACAGCGAATAGTATGTTCTTCATTATATAAAATTTTGCTGCAAATATAAATTATTTTTTTTCTCAATAAAAAAAGACGCATAAAAATACACGTCTTTTAAAATTATAAACAGTAATTATTACACCAATCCTTTCTTGTAAGCAATCTTCAATAATGCTGCGGTGTTGTTTACATTCAACTTGGCTAGCATGTTTTTTCGGTGCGTTTCCACCGTGTTCTTACTGATAAATAATTTGTTGGCAATATCCTGTGATGTTAAACCTAAAGCAATCAGTTGCAAAATTTCTAATTCACGCTGAGTGATCTGTGCCGCTAATTCATCGTAGTTTCTGTCATCATCGTCATCAGCATTGGAAATAGAAGAAATTAATTTTTCCTGAGAATCCTGATCCAGATAAGATTTATCCTGATAAACGGTATCAATAGCTTTCAGTAAGTCATCTTTCGAAATATTTTTCATTACATAACCCTTAGCGCCAATCTCCAGACATTCTTTTATAAAACGCGGTTCACTGTGCATCGTCAGCATTAAAATTTTCAAATCTGGATGAGTTTTCTTCAATAACTTAGTCGCTTCAATACCATCCATTTCCGGCATATTGATATCCATCAGCACTACGTCAACTTTTAAATTTTTAATTCGCTCAATAGCCTGTTTTCCGTTATGTGCGGTTCCGGCAATTTTTATATTTGGTTCATCATCCAATAAAGAAACAATTCCATCTAAAAAAATCTGATGATCATCTACTACAAATACATTTATTTCCTGCATAAAGTTTATTTAAAATTGTTTTGCAAAGGTATTCCATATTCATCAAATTTCGAGCCGTTTTACCAATATTTTATAAAAGAAAACCAT
>JAGNZZ010000006.1 GCA_017984135.1 Chitinophagales bacterium
GTCTATATAAACATCAATGAAAACGACCGCAGTGACAACTTAGTGCCTTATAAAGATATTCGATTTGCCAATGAACTTAAAACCTATTATCCAGCACATGAATTCAAACGCTTAGGACCAATAATGGCAAAATTGCGCAGCGTAAAACATCCAATTGAAGTGGATATTATTAAGCAAGCTTGTGGCATTACTCGAGATGCTTTTAAGCGTGTTTTGAAATTTATGAAACCAGGTGTGATGGAATATGAAGTGGAAGCAGAAATTATTCATGAATTCATTCGCCAACGAGCAACAGGCCATGCTTATACACCAATAATTGCTAGTGGTTATAATGCTTGTGTACTTCATTATATTGAAAATAACAGAAACTGTAAAGATGGTGATTTGGTATTGATGGATTTTGGTGCAGAATATGCTAATTACGCATCTGATTTAACCAGAACAATTCCTGCGAATGGCAAGTTTTCAGCTCGACAAAAAGACGTATATAATGCAGTGCTTCGTGTCATGAAACAAGCTAAAACATTATTAAAACCAGGAACCATACTTGCTGATTACAACAATGAAGTGGGCAAAATCATGGAAGCTGAGTTAATTGGATTAGGCTTGTTAGATAAAGAAGCAGTAGCCAAACAAGACAACTCAAGTCCTTTGTACAAAAAATATTTTATGCACGGCACCTCACACTTTATGGGCATTGATGTGCACGATATTGGCAACCGTTATGCTCCGATGCAAATAGGCAATGTATTTACTTGCGAACCTGGAATTTATATTCCGGAAGAAAATTTAGGCATTCGCATTGAAAATGATATTCTCATTACTGAAAATGGCATTGTAGATTTAATGGAAGACATTCCGATTGAAGTAGAGGAAATTGAAATGCTCATGCACGGAAATTAAATTACTTATGTTGATTTAAGCTCATTATTTTAGAATTCTATTGACATGCTCGATAAAACTGAAGGTATTGTTTTAAAAACTACAAAATACTCCGAAAGTAGTTTAATTGTAAAAATATTTACCAAAAAACATGGCTTATTGAGCTTCATGGTGCAAGGCGTACGCAGCAGTAAAAACAAACAAAAAGGAAATATTTTACAACCTTTAAATTGCTTGAATTTAGAAATTTATTTAAAAGAACAACGCAATTTAAACAAGCTTAAAGAATATAGCACTCAGTTTATTTATAAAAATTTATACCAAGATTTTAGCAAACAAAGTATTGCCATTTTTTGTGTAGAGCTCATTTCTAAATGCATCAAAGAACAAGAAATTAATGAACGTTTATATAATTACTTATCTTTATTTTTATTGCAATTAGATGAAGAAATGTCAACAGTAGAAAATAAGCCATTATTCTTTATGCTCGAATTAGCCAGTATATTAGGCTTTGAACCATCGATTCAAAATATTTTGAATGGTCACCATTTTAATTTAGAAACTGGGAAATTTGAAGATGAATTGACAGCAGCTCAAAGTAGTTTATCCGTGTATGAAACAGGTTTGCTGAAGCAATTATTTGCCATGTATTACGACAAAAATGAACTGAAACTCAATGCAACTGAACGAAAAATTTTATTAGAAAAAATGATCCTCTATTTCCGTTGGCATGTCTCCGATTTTTTGGAATTAAAATCTCCACAAATATTAAGTGACATTTTGAAATAATTATTTTTATAAAATTGCTTGTAAAACAATGGCAACTATAAACGGAATGGTTCCGGCAGCAATTAACCATTTTCCACGTCCAGAAATGCCATGTCGCCCACGCAAAATAAATAAGCCGGTGATGTTAATGACTATTAAGAGCACGGCAAATATATCAGAAGCCCATTTCCAGCCTTTCAAACTATTACGATGAATTACATTGGCTTGATAAAACATTGGACGTTTACTTACCTGCTCGTACAACGCTTCTTTGTTAGCTAAATAAACATGCAATGTAGAATTCTCATAATAAATTTTTACTTGGTCATTTGTAGGAAAGTCATACACTTTATGTTCACCTTCTCCAATTTGTTTTGAAAATTCTCTAATCTTTGCATCATTAATTTCTTGAACTAAATAGGTTTTATCTATTGCAATTGTTTTTTTATGTATAACAAAATCTGGATTCCAATCATCCACATGATTTAAGGCAATTCCAGAAATACAATACACTAAAATCATTGAAGAAAAGAAATAACCTAAATCACGATGCGTAGCAAGATTTAATCTGCGAATTTGGCGAATATTCCAATTAAACATGACTTAATTTCTAGTTCGATTCTATCTTTTTCAAATATTCATTCGTAATATTAATTACCCATTGCTCGATATTAACGTCAGGTAAAATTGCATCCGGACGATAAGCTACTTTTTCTTTGTTACTACTTATATTATTTATTCCATCTCCAATTATTTTCACTTGGAACATCTCATCATGTGCCACTAAAACAGGAATCACAATAGCTTTTTGTTTTTTAGCTAATACTTGTTGGATGGCTGCTGTTGTTTTATTTGGATCATAATGAACAATGTGACCACACCAACCGTAAGTATGTTCGGTAATGCCCATTTCTTGTTTTACGTATTCACCCACTTTATTAAACAAGTCTGTCCATTCTTTATCATACGATTCATCGCCGTAGCCAATTAACACCAGTCCTTCATTGGTGGCATCTTTTGATAATTCTTTGGCTCTTCTCAATACATTTTTCTTCAAAATATCCGTAAAATCTAAATTTGGAGTGATATACGTTTTTGCTTTTGGAGTATATCGTTCAATTTTTTCAATCTTCAACATCTCTTTAGAATGTGGATCTTCTTTTTGTCCGATAATAGTGGGTAAATCATCAAACGTATGTGGACTAACGGTTAAAAACATCGGCACCACAATAATATCTGTATAACCTTCCGCATCAAATTCTTTTAAACGTGTGGCAATAGAAGGTTCTGTATATTCCATGTGAGCCGTTTTTGTTCCTTGAATTTTTCCATCAGCCAAAATGCTTCCTTGCACCGCTTTTTCAAAATCCATCAATGCTTTGCGCCACGTTTCTGAACGTGAACCATGGTTAACTAATAAAACACCTATTTTTTTTCCTTTGCTTGTTGTACCTGAGTCTTTTTCGACTTTCGATGTGCATGCAGTAAATACAATACTTGGAAGGATAAAAACAACTAAAAGATAGATGACGCTTAAAAAGGAGGTAATACGACTATTTTTCATGGTATATATTTTTTTAATTATTATTTGAAAAGGAATGCCGTTTCAACAAACTTTCCAACTGCAAAGAAATTATTTAGAATCAATCTAAACAATACCTTATCTTAGGTAATCTTATCACAAAATTTATGATAAAAAAAAGAGACTAAGTACTACTTAATCTCTTTGTATTATTTGAAGAAAGCTTAATTTGAATTAGTCACAAATCAATTTCCATGGTTGAGCCGCTTCTAATTCCAAGGCTAACTCCAGCAAAACCTTATCACCTCCAAAAGGTGCCACTAGCTGAATTCCAATCGGCATTCCAGTGTTGGAAACACCTAAAGGCAATGAAATTCCGGGAGAACCGGAAATATTAAATATTGGCAAGTAGGTTGCTATATCAGAGCCACGCCAAGTAATTTCGTCTTTGGATAAATTGGGTGAAAAATAGCCAATTTCAGGTGTGCATTTAGTTGTCACTGAGGTTAGTATCACATCGTATTTTTGATTAAGTTCAACTTCCGCCGACTTTGCTGCTTTTTTTAGCGCACTGATGCTGTTGAATAATTTTGTTTTTCGCTTCCAAAAAAATTCCGACAAATTATGCGTGAATGGATCTAATACTTTTGATTTGTCAACTTTTACACCATGTGCAATTCTTCCAAAGTTAATAGACATAAACGCTAAAAAGCCATAATAGGTTAAATAGTGTTTCGTCATCTCTTCAATATCTAATGGCACTTTTATCATCTCTACTTGATGACCTAATGATGCTAATAATTGAGCAGTTTCTAATTGTACTCTAAATGTTTCGTCATCCATGCGACCTTGCAATCCTTCCGCACGATTCTCAAAAAATGCAATGCGTAATCGTTTTTTTAGCGGTTCCGTCACATGTCCTAACTTAGGTAGTTTTTTATTATAATTAAATTGCTCGGCAGCCGCATAAAAAGCGGCAGTATCTCTAACACTACGCGTAAGCACACCTTGAAAGGCAATATTAACGGGCAACGTTTCAGTTCCTTGCATGTAATACAATCTATCTCTTGTTGGTTTTAATCCTACTAAACCACAACACGAAGCTGGAATTCGGGTAGAACCTGCACCATCATTTGCGGTAGCAATTGGCACTACGCCACTAGATACTAATGCAGCTGAACCTGAAGAAGAACCACCTGGAGTAAAATCGGTATGCCATGGATTTCGAGTAATTCGTATGGCTTCAATTTCAGTACTGCAAATAAATCCAAATTCAGGTAAGGATGATTTACCTAAATTATTGACACCAGTAGAAAAAAATTGATTCACATATTTACTATTGTTCTTGGAAATCTTAGAAACAAATGCATTCGCTCCTTTCTGAGTAGGATATCCTTTAATAAAATCATTATCTTTTACAAAAGAAGGCACACCATAAAAAACACCATTTTTATTAAGTTGAGTATTGTTTAGAGCTGCATCAAATGTTTTTAATGCAATCGCATCTAAACTTGGATTTACCTTTTCTGCTCTGGCAATTGCGGCTTCTGTAACTTCTTGTACAGATACCTTTTTTTGTGCAATGGCTTCTGCCAACGCTGTGGCATCCATTTTCCCTAATGCATCATCGCAGAATGCACTTATCTTTTTTTCCATATAATAAATATAGAAAAAATAAATGGCTAATTTTATTGTTAAAAATGAAAGCACACTTTTTTGCTTTTTATCAAAGAGGAAAATGAATGACAATTAATCAAGATTAAAAAACAGGATGACTTAAGTACACAAGAGTACAATACAATTTATGCGGCCATCTTTCAGAAAATACTCAAGCATAAAAATATGTTCGAAACTGCATGTGTCACCATACATTAAACAAATATACGATTAGAAACTACGGCTTCAGTTGACAAAACAGATATAGATTAAAGTACCTTAATTCATTGTGTGAACTAATTTACTTTTCTGTCTTTTATACCTTTTCTACTTCTTTGCCTATTTTTAGTTATTATCAAACCACACAACAACTTACCTTAGTTTTTTCGTAAGAATAAATGAAAAATTGAATCTGATATCTGTAATCAAAAATTAGAATATTATTGGATTTTTTCTACTTTTTTTGAAACAAACTGAAACTTAGTTTATCGCAAACTTATTTGAATAAGATTTGCTTCGTATATATTTTTTATCTTTGTTTTTATGCAGTTCGATAAATCATTTTTAGAAACCTCTATTGAATATCTAAAAGGCGTTGGTCCAGAACGTGCTGCTGTGTTAAATAAAGAAGCAGGCATTTTTACATTTGGCGATTTATTAAAATTGTATCCATATCGATATGTTGACAGAACTCAATTTTATACCACACAGCATATTGATAATGCACAAACCTATATTCAATTAAAAGGAAAAATAAAAAATATTCAAGAAGTTGGCATTGGTCGAGCCAAGCGCTTAACAGCTATATTTTACGATGAAGTTGGAACCATTGAGTTAGTTTGGTTTCAAGGCATTAAGTGGATTTTAAAAAGTATCGACACAAAAGAAACGTATGTATTATACGGAAAACCAAATTGGTTTAGTGGTAAATTTAATATCACACATCCTGAATTAGAAAAACTTTCCGTTTATAGCCATGCCGAATCTGGAACCTTTCGAGCCTTGTACAACACCTCTGAAAAAATGAAATTAAAAGGCTTGGATAGCAAAGGAATTTCTAAACTATTGCAACTGCTATTGGATCAATTTAAGCCCAATCATATTGTAGAAAATATACCCGATTCCATACTTAAAAAATATAAATTATTTAGCAGGTTTGATGCCTTAAAAAATATACATCTTCCACTTACTCTACAAGCACAAACAGATGCCATTAAACGTTTAAAGTTTGAAGAATTGTTTTTAATTCAATTAAATCTTTTACAATTAAAAATTATTAGAAAACGTGAACCTGGAATTTTCTTTACTTCTGTAGAAAATTATTTCAAAAAATTTTATGAGAAAGATTTGCCATTTGAATTAACCAATGCACAAAAACGAGTCTTGAAAGAAATTCGAAAAGATACGCTTTCAAATAAACAAATGAATAGATTGCTGCAAGGCGATGTTGGTTCAGGCAAAACAATGGTCGCCTTTTTATCCATGTTAATGGCAATAGATAATGGATATCAGGCTGCGCTCATGGCACCTACGGAAATATTGGCACAACAACATTTTATTGGATTACAAACCTTTTGCGACGGCCTTGGAATTCGCATTGCATTACTCACCGGCTCCACTAAAACCAAAGTACGAAAGCAACTTTTAATGGAATTGGAACAAGGCGAAATTCAACTTATCATTGGCACGCATGCATTACTCGAAGACAATGTTGTATTTAAAAATTTAGGCTTAGTGGTGATTGATGAACAGCATCGATTTGGGGTGGCACAACGTGCAAAACTTTGGAAGAAAAACAACATTGCTCCTCATATTTTAGTCATGACTGCAACGCCAATTCCACGCACTTTAGCCATGACTTTGTATGGCGATTTAGATGTTTCCGTTTTAGACGAATTACCACCAGGAAGGAAAGCTATAAAAACAGTACATCGATACGAAAATCAACGTATTGCCGTTTTTGAATTTTTACGAGATGAAATTGCCAAAGGCAGACAAGTATATATCGTATATCCATTAATTGAGGAAAGTGAAAAAGTAGATTTAATCGATTTGCAAAATGGGTATGAAAGCATTTCACGCTCCTTTCCTCTACCAAATTATTGTGTGAGCATTGTGCATGGCAAAATGAAACCAGAAAACAAAGATTTTGAAATGCAACGTTTCCTAAAAGGGGAAACACAAATTATGGTAGCCACTACCGTTATTGAAGTGGGCGTAAATGTTCCAAATGCCAGTGTAATGATTATTGAGAATGCTGAACGTTTCGGCTTATCGCAACTACATCAATTGCGCGGTCGTGTTGGTCGTGGAGCCGAGCAATCTTTTTGTATTTTAATGACTACACATAAATTAACAGCAGAAGGAAAGAAACGCATCAACACCATGGTTGAAACAACGGATGGATTTAAAATCTCCGAAGTGGATTTAGAACTTCGTGGTCCTGGAAATATAGAAGGTACTCAACAAAGTGGCAATATCGATTTGAAGATAGCCAATTTAGCCACAGATGGACCTATCATTGAAGAAGCACGCAAAGCGGCCATTGCATTATTAGAAGAAGATGCTACATTAACAAAACCAGAAAATGGTGGTTTAAAATACTATATTCAACATCAAAAAAACAGCAATAGTTTCTGGAGAAACGTGAGCTAATTTTACACGATTCATCTCATCTATAATAAAAAAAAATGAGCTTAAATTCACACCTTTATCGACTATAATTGGGTGCTTCATTCGTAATGGTTACGTCATGCGGATGACTTTCATTTACACCTGCGGTTGTAATTTTCACAAATTGTGCGCTTTGCTGTAATGTAGGAATATCTTTTGCTCCACAATAACCCATGCCGGCACGCAAACCACCTACAAATTGATAGATGACTTCACTCAAGGTACCTTTATAGGGCACACGACCTACAATTCCTTCAGGAACTAATTTTTTAATATCTTCCTCCACATCTTGGAAATATCTGTCTTTACTGCCTTCTTGCATGGCTTCCAAACTGCCCATTCCTCGATAGGTTTTAAATTTTCTACCTTCAAAGATAACTGTCTTTCCGGGACTTTCTTCTGTACCGGCAAATAATGAACCAGCCATTACGGTACTTGCGCCCGCTGCAATTGCTTTCACCATATCACCTGTATATCGAATACCGCCATCTCCAATTATTGGAACACCGGTATTTTTTAAAGCCAATGCTGCGTCATAAATAGCACTTAATTGCGGAACCCCAACACCTGCCACCACACGTGTAGTACAAATAGAACCTGGACCAACGCCCACTTTCACGGCATCTACACCGGCTTCCACTAAGGCTTTTGCACCTGCGCCAGTGGCTACATTTCCACCTACTATATCTAAATTTTTATACGTGATTTTTGCATTTTTTATAGCCGATAAAACGCCTTGAGAATGGCCATGTGCGGTGTCAATACAAACAAAATCAACACCTACACTCACCAGTGCTTCTATGCGTTGCATCATATCGGCAGTAACACCTACTGCTGCAGCAACACGCAATCTGCCAGAATTATCTTTCGATGAATTCGGATAATTTTTAACTTTTAAAATATCTTTATATGTAATTAATCCAACTAATTTATTGTTTTTATCTACGATTGGTAGTTTTTCAATTCTATATTGATGTAAGATTTCTTCAGCTTCTTTTAAGGTTGTTTTCTCCGGTGCTGTTATCAAGCGATCTTTAGTCATCAAATCGCCAATCAACATATTTCTGTCTTTGCAAAACCGTAAATCTCGATTCGTTAAAATACCGACCAAAATACCGTGATTGTCCGTAATTGGAATGCCGCCAATTCTATTTTCAGACATAGAAGCAAAGGCATCTGCCACTTTTGAAGTTGGTTGTAAGGTAATTGGATCTGTAATTAAGCCGCTTTCAGAACGTTTTACTTTGCGAACTTCAGCCGCTTGTGCCTCAATTGACATATTCTTATGCAATACACCGATTCCACCTTCACGCGCAATTGCAATTGCCAAATTGGCTTCTGTAACGGTATCCATTGCTGCTGATAAAATGGGAATATTTATACTGATATTTCGAGTTACTTGTGTCCTTAAGTCGGTTTCTCTTGGTAAAATTTGAGAATAAGACGGAAGTAATAATACATCGTCAAACGTTAAGCCTTCGCCGGCAAATTTGTTGGTAGTGGAGAAATGAGAAGCTGTTTCCATGTGCAAAATTAAGTCTTTTTTTAAATAAATAAAAATAGTGCCTTTTTCTTAATAGCAAATAAGATAATGATAATATTGATAAAAATGGTAGATGGAGAACTTGAGCTTAATGCAATTTGGTTTTTGCTTGTTCAAAAGCATTGTAAAGCTTATCTATCTCAGAGATAGGCAAATTGACTAAAGTACGTTCTTCTGCCATTTTGGATTGTATCATAAAATTCCAGCCTAATTTGTCTTGCTCATTAATAACGGTTACAATCATCACTTGAAACCCAGAAGTCGTATTGTATTTTATTTCTGTGTAACTAGAAGGAATTGTTTTATTTTTCAAGATGGTTTTCATGTATTGCAATGCCGTAATAATTCCTTCTATTTCTTCAATGTCAATATAATTTGTGATGGTTTCAGGTTTCTTCCCAAATAATATCTTTTGCACTACACGTATGCCTGAAGTGAAGTTAAATTTTTCTAAGTTGGTGACTTTAATAGCATCTATTCTAAAGGCATAAATATTATCTACAGAAAAAATTTCTTGTCGGTATAAATAACCTTTTGTAAAAACGGCTTCTTCTATTTTAGTGGTATTGGGTTGTGCAAACATTTGCAACATAGTAAAAATCAACAAAACAAAAACACTCCACTTTTTCATAGTACTATTTTTTAATGTTTAAAGATAGATAATCCAATTAAGATAAATAACTCAAATATTCTTTTTCAACAGCACTAGCTGCTTTTTTTGCAGGTAAATAAGCAGCAATAACACTTATTAATATGACTACTACGCCAACTGCCAAGAAATCCGTAAAGAGCATTTTCACTGGATAATATTGGACCAAAAATGAGCTTCCAGGCATTGGAATTAATCCTATTTTATCTTGCACAATACATATTATAAAAGCAAACAACATGCCGATGCATGCACCGATACACGACATCAAAATGCCTTCTAGTAAAAACAATTTAACGATACTATTTTTTTGCAAACCTAAGGCTGTTAAGGTAGCAATGTCTTTTTTCTTTTCCAAAACCAACATCGACAAAGCACCGATAATATTAAAAGATGCGATAATCATAATGAAAATAAGTATGGCAAACGTAATCCATTTTTCACTTTTTAAAATCTTATACAGCACTTCATTTTGTTCATATCTACTTTTTACAACAAATGCCTTTCCCAGTTTCTGTTTTAAGAGTAGAATGGCATCTTTTGATTGGTGTTCATTTTTTAAACGAATGGCTATTTGTGATGCTTTATTTTCATTTTCAGTAAGGTCCTGAAAAAATGAAATGGGCACTAAACTATAACGCGAATCAAACTCATCAGAAACGGCGAAAGCACTACTGGTATTGATGTAACTTTTATTAAACGCATTTTCCATTGAAGAAAAAGAACTAGAGGTTTTCTTAGGCATATATATCGATAAGGGCTCAAATGATTGAGCTGCATTCATACCTAATTTAAGCGCCACGCCGACACCAATAATGGCATAATTGATACTATCTTGTACTAATACTTTTTTTCCATCAATAATAAAGGAATCAAATTTTGGAATAACATTAAAATAATTAGAATCGACGCCACGAATGGTACAAATATGTTGGCGGTCGCCATATTCTAAAAGTGCATTTTCTTCCAACATAAAACTATACGCATCGATATAAGAAATACTATTTAATTGCTGTTGTATTTTTGGTGTAATTTCAAACGATTTGCCTTCTGCTGGCATAATGGCGACATCGGCATAAAAAACAGTATATAGTGATTTTATTAACCCTTCTAATCCATTGAATACAGAAAGTACTAATAGCAATGCCATGGTTCCAAACAGCATGGCCAAGCCACTCACCAACGAAATAATATTAATGGCATTCGTTGATTTTTTACTAAACAAATATCTTTTTGCTATTTGGAGTTCGAGGTTCATTTAGATTGCAATATCTATTTTTGTTCATCTATTGTCAATAAACAAACTGTATTAACGTTGGTCATCCGATTTATTATCGTTACTTCTCAATTTTTCAATCTCTGCATCTTTCTTTTTAATTTCGCCAAAAATGCGTTCTAGATTTTGAACATCTTCTAAGGTATCATCTTTAAAAAATTCGACTTGTGGAATAGAGCGAACTTTATTTTTAATTTTATTTCCAAGCAAACCTCGAATTAGTTTATTGTTTTTATCCAAAATGTCCAACAAATTTTCGGGCTTTGCATGGTTATAGATACTAACATAAATTCTAGCTGTATATAAATCTGGTGTAATGCGCACACCGGAAACTGTCAACATAGCACCTTCCAATATTGGACTTAAGTCTTTTTGTATCAGTTCGCTCATGGCAATTTGAATAATTTTGGCTACTTGTCGTTGTTTTATAGATTCCATAAAACAAAAGTAAATAATATCTTTACAATCCTATGCACGATTTACGCAGTTTATTAAAATATTGTAAACCTTATATTCCAAACATTTTTTTGAATATTTTTTTCAACTTAGGTTCTACGGTTTTTTCTATTTTTTCTTTCCTGATGCTTATTCCATTTTTAAACTTGATTTTTAATGCAGAAAAATTAATTTCTGCACCTATTAAAGAAATGGCATTTAACGTCTCCAACATTAAAGAATTTATCGCCACACATTTTAACAATAAAGTAATTTCTTTTATTCAAGGCAGTGAAACAATGGAAGCTGGCAAAACGAAAGCATTATTGTTTATTTGTTTATTCACGGTAGTTGTATTTTTTATAAAAAATATATTTCGCTATTTAGCGGTTCACGTTCTTGCATCCATGCGCACCGGAATTGCCAGCAACATCAGACAACAATTGTACGACAAGCTATTACAATTGCAAGTTTTATATTTTTCCGATAAACGAAAAGGTGATGTGCTGACTCGACTCACCAACGATGTGCAAGAAATTGAATATGGCATTTTACATTTTTTGGAAGTTGCCTTTAAAGAACCTATTACACTTTTGGCTACATTAATAACAATGCTCCTTTTAAGTCCACAACTGACTTTATTTGTACTACTTATTTTACCTATTTCAGGATATATTATTGGCAGAATTGGAAAAACGTTGAAAAATGCTTCCGTTCAATCACAACAATTGCAAGGTAGTATCAACTCATTAGCGGAAGAAACTATTTCGGGCATTCGCATTATAAAAGCATTTACTGCTGAAAAAATATTATCTAATAAATTTTCTGCTATCAACCAAAAGCATAATAAAATTGGCACTTCCATGATACGCAAAAGAGATTTATCTACTCCACTTTCGGAGTTTTTAGGAATCAGCGTGGTGGTCATAGTGTTGTACGTAGGTGGCAAAATGATTATTCATCAAACATCTCTTTTGAGTGCAGAAGCGTTTATTGCGTTTATTGTCATTTTTTCTCAAATTATACAACCAGCAAAAGCATTTTCTAATGCCTTTTATTTTATACAAAAAGGTGTAGCTTCTTTAAAAAGAATTGAAGAAGTTCTACAAGAAGAAAATGAGATTAAAGATATATCACAACCTGATTTAATAAATACATTTCAAGATAAAATTATTTGGAAAGATGTTAGTTTTTCCTACAAGAATACAACTGTATTAAAGCACATTTATCTTGAATTAAAAAAAGGAAGAAAACTAGCTATTGTGGGTGTTTCCGGTGCCGGAAAATCAACCTTTATTCAGTTACTATTGCGATTTTTTGAAGTACAACAAGGTGAGATTTTAATAGATGGCATCAATATAAAAAACATCAGTCAACAACAACTACGACAACAAATGTCGTTGGTTACGCAACAAACTATTTTATTTAATGACTCCATAAAAAATAATATTGCACTTGGAAAAGAAATAGATGATGCTAAAATTATAGAAGCGGCTCAATTGGCTCATGCCTATGAATTCATACAAAAATTACCTTTGGGTTTTGATGAGAATATTGGTGACAATGGCAATAAACTCAGTGGTGGCGAACAACAACGTTTGGCTATTGCCCGCGCGATTTATAAAAATGCACCCATATTAATTTTAGACGAAGCCACTTCTCATTTAGATAGTAATTCTGAGAAATTAGTGCAAGATGCACTGCAAAATTTATTACACAATAAAACGGCAATTATCATTGCACATCGACTTTCTACCGTTCAGTTTGCCGATGAAATTATAGTATTAAAAACTGGGGAAATTGTGGAACAAGGCACACACGCACAATTAATGCAATTAAATGGTGAATACAAAAAAATGGTGCAATTACAACAACTTTAGTTGAAAGTGAAAGAGATAAATAATGCGATTTATATACAAATCAATCTCTTATTTTTGGTGAAGGTGCAAAAAATGACTTGTCCGACCCAAAGGATCGGACAAGCCACAAAAACCATAAAACTATGAAAAACCCAATTGCCTATCGGCAATCAATAGAGTTCAAACTATTTAGATACAATTTTCACGTTTAAGTTTACTTCATTCTTAATTGCTTTATCGCCTAACCCTTCGAAGAAACTAGATGACTTGTACTTTATATCCCATAAAGTTCGGTCTATCGTGATGTTTGCATTTGCTTCAAATACATTTCCCTGCTTTGAAAACGTTGCAGGAAAACTAATACTCTTTGTTATTCCTTTGACAGTTAAATCAGCCGTAAGGTTGTACGAATCTGACTTATTAACAAACTTTAACACTTTCGTGATTTTTAAGGTAGCTGTTGTAAACTCATCTACGTTAAAAAAGTCAGTGCTTTTTAGATGTTTAATCAAATTGGCATTATATGCTGCATCATTAATATCTGTACAAGAAATGGATGTCATGTCAATCACAAAATTTCCACCAGTTAAAACACTACCTTTTACGAATAAGGTACCTGATTTAAGGTTTACATTTCCACTATGTTGACCTAATACTTTTTTTCCAATCCACTCTAAAGAACTCTTTTGCGCGTCTGCTTCAATTGTCTTTGAATTATCTTTTGCATATATACTTATTGTTGTACCAAAAATAAATGTAAACAATAATAAGTTAACTAAAATCGGTTTCAAATTCATATCAGGTATTTATACTTGTATATACAAATATTAATCCAAATTGTTTAACGGCATAACAAAATTAAATAAAAAAATTACATTCTTACATTTTTCACCTTTGTAAAGTGCATTAATTGACATGAATCAATACCTTAGCAACATATAAACTATTTAAGATGAGAAATTTTAAAGACAAAATTGCAGTTATAACAGGTTCGGGTTCAGGAATTGGGCAAGCCTTAGCTATTGAATTAGCTAAAAAAGGATCTATTCTAATTTTATCTGATAAAAATGCAGATGGATTAGCAGAAACAAAGAGTCGGGTACAAACCATTGGTGCTGCTTGTTATACGTACGTAGTAGATGTATCTGACGAAAAGGCAATCGCTGATTTTACGAAGAAAGTATTAAAGGAACATGAGTACATCGATTTATTGTTTAATAATGCCGGTTTTGCGTTAGGCAAAATACCATTTAATCAAGTTAAAATGGATGACTTTAAAAAAATAATGGATGTAAATGTGTATGGTGTTATCCATCACACAAAATTATTTTTAGATACATTACTTTCTCGTCCGGAAGCGGTGATTGTAAATATTTCCAGTTTATTTGGATTAGTGGGCGTTGGCGAGCAAGTACCTTATTGCACTTCTAAATTTGCGGTACGTGGTTTCACGGAAGCGTTGCGTATGGAAATGATAGATACCAATGTGGAAGTATATTGTGTGCATCCAGGTGGCATTAATACGAATATTTTACGCAATGCAGTGCATTATGAACGCAATGCAGCCATGGAAAATAAATTCCAAAAAGCATTGGAACGTACATCGCCGGAGGAAGCAGCAAAAGTGATTATTAAACATATAGAGAAAAAAAATCAGCGTGTGTTAATTGGCATTGATGCTGAAATGGGCGACAGATTGGCTCGCACTATGCCATTGGCATATTCTAAAATTGTAAAACGTGCCTCTGATTTTGTATTGAAATAATAGGAAAAATTAAAAAGATACAAACTTATAGCGACTCCATTCAGAGTCGCTTTTTATTTTAAAAAATATCCATTTATCACAACTCTTGAATTTCATTTATCAATGTATTTTCATCCTTTGCATACACATATTCGGCGCTGCCAAGTGCTAATAGTGGAATAAAAATAAATGGCAATAGCAATAATCCGATTGTAAAACCAACGTCTTTGCCAAATGCTTTGGACAAACCATGTACATGCTTAACACCAAAATAGATATTTATAAATGGAATGAAAAAGAAAAATATCCAGATGACTGGCTGTTTGGTAATCTGCAATTGTATGTATATGTTGTAAAATGGAATTAAACACTTCCAACCAGCTTGGCCGGCTTTGGTAAATATTTTCCAATGGCAAATAACAAAAAACAGGATTAATACAAAAAAAATTAAAATAAATATGCCTAATAAGGAGAGAATGGTTGCCAACGAGCCGGCATCTTGAGTATCCATAGTTTTAGAATTTAAATACAATATAATAATTCCTTTTCATTCTAAAAAAAACAGTTGATTACTTTTTGAGTATAAAGTCGTATTTTTGCACACTATTTTTTTAGCTATGTTAGACAAATTAGAACTCATATACTTTAGATATAAAGATTTGGAATCGCAATTGAGTGACCCTGAAGTAGTGAGTGATATGCAAAAATTCAAAAAAACATCTAAAGAATATAAAGACTTAGAGTCGATTGTTAAGGCTTATTTAGAATATAAAAATTTATTATCAAATATAGATTTTAACAAGCAAGTTCTATTAGAAGAAAAGGATGCAGAAATGCGAGAATTGGCTAAGGCCGAACTGGATGAACAACAAGAACGCTTGCCCAATTTAGAAGAAGAAATCAGATATTTATTAATTCCAAAAGATCCTGAAGACGACAAAAATGCCATTTTAGAAATAAGAGCCGGAACCGGCGGCGATGAAGCAAGTATTTTTGCTGGCGATTTATTGCGCATGTATTTAAAATATTGCGAAACGAAAGGCTGGACGACCGAAATTATGAATGAAAATTCAGGAACAGCAGGTGGTTACAAAGAGGTGGTAGTTGAAGTGAGTGGCGATGGTGTTTATGGAGTGTTAAAATATGAATCTGGTGTTCATCGTGTGCAGCGCGTACCTGAGACAGAATCGCAAGGACGAGTACATACGTCTGCGGCATCTGTTGCCGTATTGCCTGAAGCCGAAGAGGTGGACGTGGATTTAAACATGGGTGATATTAAGAAAGATGTGTATCGTGCTTCTGGTGCCGGTGGACAGCACGTGAACAAAACGGAATCTGCGGTACGTTTAACGCATTTACCAACTGGAATTGTTGCCGAATGCCAAGATGGCCGTTCTCAACATAAGAACTACGAAAGTGCACTCAAAGTATTGCGAACACGCTTGTATGAAAAGGCTTTGAATGAACATAACGAAGCCATTGCGAAACAACGTAAAACACTCGTTTCTACTGGCGATCGAAGTGCGAAAATCAGAACGTATAATTACCCACAAGGTCGTGTGACAGACCATCGCATCAACTTAACTTTATATAATTTATCGGAAATTGTGAACGGTGATTTGCAAGGCATCATCGACAAATTAACATTTGAAGAAAATGCAGAGAAATTAAAAGTTGGTGGCTTTTAATTAAAATTCTTTACGTAATTGCTGCTGTTTTAGTTTGTTGTGTTTTTTGTATCCGACAACAGTCATGGGTATTCCGGCTGACAAAAAAGCTATGCTTGGTGAAAATCCAATGAAACCTACTGCATTTCCATAAATTTTACCATATTTACCAAAAGCATGATACAGGCCAACAAAACTTGCTGTGACGAGCGTTCCGGCACCTCCAACTGAAGTAAAAAATAAACCGGCAATTTTTAAACGTTTAGCTTTTTTTATTTCTTTGGCAATTATAGAATCTTGTGCTGCATAAAATTGAGGTGCTATTTGATACGTTGTATTTACTTGTTTTAGTGTATCATTCCATTTATTAAAACTAAATTCCTTAGCATTCAATTGAAAAAGAGCAGCGTACAATAAAAGAAAAGAGCAGATATATTTTTTCATGTTGTAAATATATAAAAGTACTTTATTTAACATAGCATATAAAATACAAAATTGAATTTGAATTATTTCCAATGAATCGATTTTACGAGATGGATGACATCGTCACGAAAATAGGCTGCCACTGGTGCAATTGAATCTACATTTGGAGCCGAATAAAAATAGAGTGAACCACGTATAAAATGTTGCACACTATCCGTAACATAAAACTGTACGGAACTTGCTGCATTGCCACCTACATCATATAAGATGCCGGAAACATTTTTATGTATTCCTTTGATACTGGTTTCGTCAATATAGTCAGCCTTTACGGTGTGTTTAAATGTCAACTTGTAACTGTCTTTAATTAATTTATCTAATGTATTCAAAGAATTAATGGATGAATAACTTAAGTACACTTTTGCTTTGTATTCCGGATAAATGATATTAAACCAGCATGGATGTTCGTTTAGTTCTTGCGTATTGGTGGAATCTTTTTGTATAAACCCATAGGTAGCATATTCGAATGTAAATGGACATATATTATTGGAATATGTTGTAAAAATTCTTTCATTTGGAAATTCAATTCTAAAATAAGATTTGTTTTTGGGTGTATAATGTTCGTTGCAAGAACTCAACAACAGTAAAGTAATAAAACCACTAATAAATGGTGTAATAAAATGGTATTTAGTTTTGAATGGAAAAAAATTTAGAAGAACCATAATCAAGTAATTATTCTTTATTTCCGATGGTGATTTTAATTCGGATGACTCTCGTCTTATCGGCTTCCAAGATAACAAATGTATATGGTTTAAAATAAAGTTCATCGCCTTCCATAGGAATCGAAGCATTTAACTCCAAGATTAATCCGGCAAGCGAATCGGCATCACCGCGAATATCATCAAATGTATCAATAGGAATTTCTAGCACTTTGCAAACATCATTGAGTGTAGTTTTGCCTTCAAAAATAAAATTATAGTTGTCTATTTTTTTATAATCAATTTCACTAACATCGTCAAATTCATCTTTAATATCACCGATTACTTCTTCTAATACATCCTCTAAAGTAATCAATCCGGAGCTTCCTCCATATTCATCTACTACAATTGCCATGTGCACACGTTTCGTCTGGAAATCTTCTAATAAATCGTCAATTTTTTTATTTACCGGAACAAAAAAAGCAGGTCGAATTAATTGATGCCAATTAAAAGTATCATCGGCATCTAAGTGTTTCAACAAATCCTTAATGTATAAAACACCTTCAATTTTATCAATATCATCTTTAAACACAGGCATTCTCGAATACCCAGCTTCTTTGATAATTTGAAGCATTTCTAAGAATTTGGTATCGTAATCCACGCCAACCATATCCACTCTAGAGCGCATAATTTGGGAGACAGAAATATTGCCAAATTTTACAATTCCTTTGAGGATTTTAGTATCATTGCGTTCTAAGTCGCTATTTTCTTGTGCATTTGTAATGTCTATCGCATCGTCAATATCCTGAGCAGTTACACTATTTTTTACGCCTTCCAATCTTTTTTCAAAAAAGTTGGACGTTGCGATGAGTCCTTTGACAAAAGGTGAAAAAATAACATCGAAAAAATGTAAGGTATTAATAGTGTTTCTGGCTACTTTATAATATTTCTGAGTAGCGTATAATTTTGGAATTACCTCTGCAAAAAGAACAATAATAAATGTTTCAAATGAGATTTTAATCACAAAAAGTAAGGTACTGTGTTGTTCAGTATATTCATGTTTTAGAACCAATTCTAATATGTTTTCAAAAACCAAAACTATGGCCAATGTAAACAAGGTCGTTGTAAGCACAAATGTGGCTAAAAATCTACGTGGTTTTTTAATAAAATCAAGAATGAGTTTATCCGTTTTGTCGTAACTTTTTTCTAAATCTTGAATTTCATGATGTTTAAACAAGAAGATTGCCACTTCTACTGCACACATCATAGCAGTAAAAATCAATAAAATTAATATAACGATGAGTTGAAACGCAATTGCACTTGAAAATGGATTAAATATTTCATTCCAAGTAATTGATGGTAATAAATTTAGCAGGCAAAGTATGGGTATTCCGTCGTCCAATGTGGTACAAATTTAGTGCTTTATTTTAGAATGGCAAAACACCACCATCATCCAAGCTGCTATCTGTGAGCGTATCGGTAGGTTTGTGTTCTGTATCATTCTTATTTTCATGGTTGCTTGTTTGAGCAGTTCCACTTTGTTCTCTTTTATCTAATAATTGGAAATTCTCCACTACAATTTCTGTTGTATATCGTTTATGGTTTTCTTTATCTTCCCAAGAACGTGTTCTGAGTTTTCCTTCCACAAATATAGTATTTCCTTTTTTTAAAATGCGCTCTGCACGTTCTGCCACACCACGCCACATTACAATATTATGCCATTCCGTTTGTTCAGTATAAGAACCATCTTGATTTTTGTAGGATTCATTCGTGGCTAATGGAAAATTACAAACCGTAGTCGTTTCGTTTATTTTACGCACTTCTGGATCTTTCCCTAGTCTTCCTATTAAGATAACTTTATTTACACTCATATCGCTTGGTTTTAGATAGTTTTATTGATGAATGCTACGCATTTTTCTATATCTAAGATAAATAATTTAATCTATCTTCCAAATAACTACGTATTATTTTTGGAAATGCGTAACGTTTTAGCTCGTTTATGTTAATTTTTAAATAGGATTTATTTAATGAGGCTATTGAATTTAATCTAATTTCATAGAACGTAGCATGTATCTTTTGATGTGAAAGTGTTTGTTGATACGTCTTTGCGTATGTATGGCTATTCGATTTTTGTAAGTTAAACTGATGTGTTAAAAAACTAGAATTTATCCTAAAATAGTCTATTTCAAAAGTGGCACTTTCTTCCATTGGAAATTCATACAAACCTTTCCAAATATCTTTTTTTGTGCGCTGATGAATGTAAATATATTGCTTAGAATAGATCACATAATAATTAAAGAATCGATTTTTTTTCAGCAATTTATTTCGTTTGATAGGCAACAGCTGTATGGTATTTTCTTGTAATGCCTTACAATTCGACGAAAATGGACATACGGAACAATTTGGACGTTGAGGTTTACAAATCAAGGCACCAAAATCCATGATTGCTTGGTTGTGTTTGCCTGCATTTTTCCCATCTAAAAATTGATGCGCTAATTCATCAAAAATGTTTTTGCCAATGCTGGTATCTATCGGCGTATGAATTCCATGCAACCTAGAAAGAAATCGAAAAACATTACCATCGACTACAGCATGTGGCAAATTAAACGCAAAAGAAGCGATGGCTGCTGCTGTATATTTTCCTACACCTTTTAACTTTAAAATGGCAGCATATTCATTAGGAAAAATTCCATTATATTCCTGTACAATTTGTTGTGCGGCATGGTGTAAATTTCGAGCGCGAGAATAATAGCCCAAACCTTCCCAACGCTTTAATACATCATCTAAAGAGGCATTGGCTAAATGTTGAATGGTAGGAAAAGCGAGAACAAACGCTTCATAATATGGAATACCTTGTTCCACACGAGTTTGTTGTAAAATAATTTCTGAAAGCCAAATTTTATAAGCATCATTGGATTGCTTCCAAGGCAACTTGCGCTGAATAGGTTTGTGCCATTCCAATAAAATTTTGGAAAAAGAGTTCATTTGAATGCAAAATACATATTTTCAATTTTACCTTTATTGCATAGGTATATTAAAAAAACTCTAATTTCGTGTATATTAGTAAGTTAGTTAAGAATAATTTCGCATTTTTGCACTTCATTTAACCACTTATCATGAGAAAAGCAGATATCATCACCACTATTTCAGAGAAAACAGGTGTACCGAAAGTTGATGTATTAGTCGCAATGGAAGCCTTTTTTAAAGAAGTAAAAGATACATTGGCTGAAGGAGAAAATTTATACGTACGTGGTTTTGGCAGTTTTATTGTTAAAACGCGCAAAGCTAAAATAGGTAGGAATATTAAAAAAAATATTGCTATTGAAATTCCAGAGCATCAAATTCCAGCATTTAAACCTTCTAAAGTCTTTATAGAACAAATAAAAGATTCAAGTGCGAAAAGATTAAAAGAAAAAGAAGGATAATTTTATATAGTGCAAAAAGGACAAATCGCAGTTGGCATTGGTGCAATTATTTTAGTATTAGCACTTTATTTTGGAGGTAAAACAGTGGTAAAAAAAGACAAACCTACTGAAACACATGCCCATCAAGGTATCACATTTGAAGAATACGAACGCCAGCAAATTTCCAAACTTAATGAAAATGAGAAAACACAATTGGATGCACTTTCTAAATCAATCCAATCGATTTCAGCTTCAGATACAGCAAGCTTAAAGCAAAATTTTACTCAAATGGCTGCTTTTTGGAACAGTGTACAAAATCCGGCATTAGCCGCTTACTATACATATAAGCATTTAAGCATAGACAATTCGGCATTGGCACACACACAGGCCGGCGATGAACTGGTTTTGGCATATAAAAGCACGGAAGATTCCGTTATTTTAAATAATTTGATTACCTTTGCACTCCAATCTTATGAAGCAGCATATAAAAAAGATAGCAGTAACATAGATTTGAAACTAAAATTGGCAGATGCATATGTGAATGGTTCACAAGAACCGATGAAGGGAATTGGAATACTGAAAGAATTAGAAAGCCAACATCCTGACAACATAAAAGTTTTATTATCCTTGGGTAGAATGTCTATTCAATCTGGACAATACGACAAAGCAAAAGAACGCCTAAACAAAATTTTGAAGTTAACGCCACAAAATCAAGAAGCAATCTATTTTTTGGCAATAACAGAAGCTGAGCTTGGACATACCGATGAAGCCATTCGCTTATTTGAAATGTGCAAATTATTAGTAAACAACAATGATTTTAGCAAAGAAATTGACGAAATCATTAATAATTTAAAAAAATAAAAAGATATAATTATGCCTTGCGGAAAAAAAAGAAAGCGTCATAAAATTGCGACGCACAAACGTAAAAAAAGACTAAGAAAAAATCGTCATAAAAAGAAATAGCAAATAGACATTGGTTACTAATCATTAGAAAATTTATTTAATAATTAATGACCGATGACACATAAACTCATCAACCATGATTAAAGAATTAGTTATACATGCTAATTCCAAAGGTGTTGAAATTGCTCTTCTTGAAAACAAAAAACTAGTCGAATATCATCTTGATTCGTACGATAAAGAAGGTTTTGCTGCCGGCGACATCTACTTAGGTAGAGTTAAAAAACTAAATCCCGGATTAAATGCTGCCTTTGTTGATATCGGACATGATAAAGATGCATTTATACATTATTCCGATTTAAGTCCGTATATACGTTCTGTGCGCAAATTCAGTTCGGATGCATTTAGGGGCGAGCAATCACACTTATTGGATAACTTCGAAACTGAGCCAAATATCCCAAAAGATGGCCAGATGCTTGACGTATTTGAAAAAGGCGATATCCTTATTTTTCAAATTTCTAAAGAAGCTATATCAACAAAAGGGCCACGCTTAACCTGTGAAATTTCTATTCCTGGAAGATATGTGGTTTTGGTTCCTTTTACAGACTCCATCGGTATTTCAAAAAAAATAGCACAACCGGAAGAACGCGAACGTTTGCTAAAATTAATGAAAAGCATTAAACCTAAAAATTTTGGGTTTGTGGTTCGTACTAATGCGGCAGGTGTTGGCAATGAAGAATTAGAATTTGATATTCAAAATCTATTAGGAAAATGGAAACTGATGACGCAGAATGCAAAATATCAAAATCCACCTAAATTATTGCTGAAGGAAATGAATAAAACCTTTTCCATTGTGCGTGATTTGATGAATGAAAGTTTTTCAAAAGTAATAACGGATGATGCTATTTTATATGGCGATTTAAAAGCATACATCAAAGAATATGCACCGGAACATGCTTCTGTTTTATCCAAACACGATGATGCGACTCCATTATTTGAAAAATATGATGTGAGCCGACAAGTAAAATCAGCTTTTGGAAAAACTGTTACCTTAAAAAGTGGTGCTTATTTAATTATTGAACATACAGAAGCTCTACATGTCATTGATGTAAACAGCGGACCAAAAGTTAAAAAAGGTATAGAACAAGATACACATGCATTTGAAATCAACGTAGAAGCCGCGCAAGAGATTGCCCGACAGCTCCGACTTAGAAATATTGGTGGTATTATTGTCATCGATTTTATAGACATGAAATCGGGTGAATACAAGCACAAACTATACGAAGCAATGCTAGAAGCAATGCGTAGCGATAAATCCAAACATGTAATCTTACCAGTTAGTAAATTTGGATTAATGGAAATTACACGTCAACGCATGAAAGAGCAAATCAGCATTGACACACGCGAGCCACTTTTAAATGGAACTAAATACAAAATTGATCAACCTCTTCAAATTGTAGATAATATTCAAAATGATTTGATGCATTTGAAATCGCATGAGCAAAAAAATTTCTTGTTGTATGTGCATCCATTTGTGTATGCATTTTTGAAAAAAGATACGTTTTCTTTTAGAATGCGTTGGTATTCAAAAATTGGAAAAATAGTACGCCTGGTGCAAGATTCTTCTATGCATTTAGGAGAATATAAACTAATGACTAAAGAAGGAACACTAATTTAGATTCACTTAATTTCATTTTTTACAAATAAAAGTGTTCACAACGAACACTTTTTGTTACTGAACGTGATTGTCCTAATATGTTTTATTGGTTGTAACACCTGAAAACATGGAAGATTTTTTATTATAGCAAAACGGTGTTCGCAAGAACACCTTTTTGTAAACTAATTTTTTTGCAAACTGTAAACTGAAATTATATCGTCATAATTTCTTCTTTTTCGCAACCTTTTTTCGGCTTCTCATCTAAAATCCAAAATAATTATGTTTTTTTAGGATTAAAATCCAAAATAATTATGTATTTTTAGGATTAAAATCTAAAATAATGATAGTTCGTACTCAATTAAGATATGCACAAGACCGATTGTTTAAAGGCAAAGCATTGCTTGTTTTTGGTCCGAGACAAGCAGGAAAGTCTACTTTTGTTGCACAACTATTAGCTCAAAATAAAAAGAAAAAAGTATTGCAATTAAATGGTGATGATGATGATACCAGAGAATTGCTTACCAAACCCAATAGCACTAAACTAAAAAATATCATTGGCAACAATGAAATACTTTTTATTGATGAAGCACAACGTATTCAGGATATTGGCATCGTTATAAAAATAATAATTGACCAACTAAAAACAGTACAAGTAATTGCTACCGGTTCATCTGCTTTTGAATTGGCAAATAAAACCAACGAACCATTAACTGGCAGAAAATATGAAATGCATTTATTTCCATTTTCATTTAGCGAGTTGGTGAATGAATTTGGTTTTATAGAAGAAAAGCGACAATTAGAAAAACGATTAATTTATGGCACATATCCTGAAATAGTAGTGAATGCCCATGATGCAGAAGAACACTTAAAATTACTGGCAAATAGTTATTTGTATAAAGATTTATTTCGATTAGAACAAGTTAGTAAACCTGCCTTGTTAGAAAAAATTGTAAAAGCATTGGCTTTGCAAATTGGTAGTGAAGTAAATTACAACGAGCTTAGTCAATTAGTACAGGCAGATAACAAAACTATAGAAAAATATATCGATTTATTAGAAAAAGCATTTGTTGTATTTAGGTTGCCTGCATTAAATAAAAACGTTAGGAATGAAATTAAAAAAGGTAAGAAAATTTATTTTTATGATAATGGAATTATTAATGCAGTAAGCGGAAATTTTTCACCAATACACAAACGAACAGATGTAGGTCAATTATGGGAAAACTATGTAATTAGCGAACGCAGGAAATATTTATTTCAACATCAACTTACTTATGAATCTTATTTCTGGCGCACCACACAACAACAGGAAATTGATTATATAGAATTGCAAAAGAATAATTATTTAGCCGTTGAAATAAAATGGAATCCGAAAACTAAAGTAAAGTTTTCTACTACTTTTTTAGATGCCTATAAACATAAAGAATTGGTGGTAACACCTGGAAACATGGAAGATTTACTGATATAGAAAAAGGTGTTCGCAAGAACACCTTTTTGTAAACTAATTTTTTGCAAACTGTAAACTGAAATTAAATCGTCATAATTTCTTCTTCTTTTTGCACCAGCATTTTATCTACTTTTCCATTATATTCATTTGTCAATTGTTGAATTGCTTCTTCAGAATCTTTACCAATATCTTCACTCAAGCCTTCTTTCACTAAATCTTTCACCATTTCGTTGCCATCTTTGCGTGCGTTGCGAATTACAATTTTCGTTTGTTCGCCATAATTTTTAGATTGTTTCACTAAATCACGACGACGTTCTTCCGTAGTTGGCGGCACGGAAAGTCGGATATTTTCACCATCGTTTTGTGGTGTAATTCCAATATTGCTTTGAAAAATAGCGCGCTCAATATCACCAATTATTTTTCGTTCAAAAGGTGCAACCAACAAAGTTCTTGCATCTAATAATTTTACACTTGCAACCTGGTTAATTGGTGTTGGTGTGCCATAATATTCTACCGTAATTCCTTGCAGCATATCTGGACTGGCTTTGCCGGCACGTACTTTTCGCAATTCATCTTCTAAATGTTTCAATGCTTTAAACATCGCATCTTTGGTTTCATCCAGTATCATTTGTACTTCTTCGCTCATCTTAACTTGATTTATCGTAGGCAAATATAAAAGAAATAGTTGGCAGTTGACAAGTGTGTAGTTGGCAATTTTGCAATAAAAAAAAGAGATTTGAAAGTCTCAAATCTCACTTCTTAAATCTATATTCAATTTTAACTCACCAGCGTACCTATTTTTTCGCCTTTTAGAATGCGTAAAATATTTCCTCTTTCTTTAATATTAAAAACGATGATTGGCATCTTATTTTCTTTGCATAACGCAAAAGCTGTTTGATCCATGATACGTAAATTTTTTATCATCACTTCATCAAAAGTAATTGTATCGAATTTGGTTGCGTTCGCATCTTTTTTTGGATCAGCCGTATAAATACCATCAACACTTGTGCCTTTCAAAATTACATCTACTTCCAATTCGTTTGCACGCAATGCAGCAGCAGTATCAGTCGTAAAATAAGGATTTCCTGTACCGGCAGCCATAATAATGCATCTGCCTTTTTCTAAATGGCGCATCGCTTTTCTGCGTATATATTGTTCGCAAACCTGCGAAATATTTAAAGCCGACATCAATCGTGTATACACACCTTTTGACTCTAACGCACCTTGCAAAGCCATACCGTTTATAACTGTTGCAAGCATGCCCATGTAATCACCTTGTGCGCGTTCAATACCAATGTTTCCTGCTTGTAAGCCACGAAAAATATTTCCACCACCAACTACAATACCAATTTCATAACCTGCTTCTACTACTTCTTTTATTTCATCGGCAAAAATTGAAAGTGTTTCAGATTGGATACCAAATTGCTGGTCGCCCATTAATGCTTCGCCGCTAAGTTTTAAGAGTACACGTTTGATTGGTTTTTCCATGGTTTATTTATTATTTTGTCAGATTTCTAAGTCTAATTACATTTCTTTTCAGCTTTACATAATCGGAGAACCGTTTGCATCATTCATTTCATGCTCATCTACAGTATGGATGAACTCACACCAATCCATAGAGGAAGCGACAAAGGTAGTGTAGTATATTTCATGTGTCATAGTACTATCGTTTCCAATTTCTAGCACACATTTTTCGCAATCATTTTTTTCTTACAGGAAAAGACAGCGCAAAATAAAAATAGTACAATGATGAAGTATTTCCTGAAGATTTTTTTTTAAAAATAGGCAAAAAAAAAGAGAATAAAAATTCTCTTTTTAAAATATTACGATAAGGTTACTCGCTTGAACGAAACCACCGTTAAATCTTTGTCTGCCGTTTTTAAATATTGTTCTACCGTTTTGCTGCCATCTTTTACGAATGGTTGTGGTAATAATGTATTTTCTTTCAACATCGTATTTACTGCACCATCTGCAATTTTATCTAAGATGTTTTCCGGCTTTCCAGCTGCTACTGCTTTTTCGCGAGCGATGGCACGTTCTCTTGTTTTCATTTCGTCAGACACGCCAGAAGCATCTACTGCTACCGGATTCATGGCTGCAATTTGCATGGCAACATCTTTTCCTACGGAAGAAATTTCTTCATTTAATGCTTTGTTTAGTTGCACTAAAACACCCATTCTGTATCCCATGTGGATGTAAGCAACTATACCATCACCTTCTACTACTTCGTATTTTTTAACGTCAATTTTTTCGCCAATTTTAGCTACTGTATCCAACAATTTATCTTTGATAGTTACACCATCTAATTGTGCATTTTGTAAATCTTCCAATGTTTTAATTCTTCCAGCTAATGCTACATCAGCAATTGATTTTGCCAAGTTAATGAAGTCTTCATTTTTAGCTACGAAGTCTGTTTCTGAACTTAAATTTACAGCACATCCAAATTTGCCATCTTCGCTGGTTAATGCTACCACTACACCTTCGTTCGCTTCGCGATCAGAACGGTTCGCTGCAATTTTTGCTCCTTTTTTTCTTAAATAATCGATAGCTGCTTCGAAATCGCCATTGGTTTCTATTAATGCTTTTTTACAATCCATTATACCTGCGCCGGTTTCTTGTCTTAATTTATTTACATCTGATGCTGTTATAGTTACTGTTGACATGATAATTAAATAATTTAAAAATAAATGAATAAAATTTATTCTTGTTCACTATTACTTTCTACTTTAGAAAGTAATTATTCTGCACTTTCTACAGTTGCTTTTGCTTCTGCTTCAGATTTAGAATCTGCTTCGTCTTTATCTTTTTTACGTTCAGCCAAACCTTCTTTAATGGCTTCTACAATGTAGTTCGTAATTAATTGAATAGATTTAGTAGCATCATCGTTAGCAGGAATTGCGAAATCTACTTTAGTTGGATCGCTATTGGTATCTACAATACCAAATGTTTTGATACCTAAATTTTTAGCTTCTGCTAAAGCAATATGTTCATGTGAAATATCCACCAAAAATAAAGCCGCTGGGATACGAGGTAAGTTTTCGATACCACCTAAAACTTTATCTAATTTTTGTTGTTGACGACCTAACATCAATCTTTCTTTTTTAGTGATATTGTTTAATGCGCCATCACCCAACATTTTTTCAATGTTTTGTTTTTTCTTAATAGATTTACGGATAGTAACAAAATTTGTCAACATACCACCTAACCAACGTTCTGTAACGAATGGCATATTGATTTGTTTAGCAGCTTCGGCAACGATTTCTTTTGCTTGTTTTTTAGTTGCTACGAATAATATTTTTCTACCAGACTTAGAAATAGAACGAAGTGCGGCAGCTGCTTCTTCTAATTTTTCTTGAGTTTTATTCAAATCTATGATGTGAATACCTTTACGTTCCATAAAAATATACGGTAACATTTTAGGATTCCATTTTTTCTTTAAGTGACCGAAGTGAACTCCGGCATCCAACATTTCTTGCTGAGATAATTTAGAAATTGCCATACTTTTATTATAAATTTTTGAAGATTAACGTTTACTGAATTGGAAGCTTTTACGAGCTTTTTTCTTACCAAATTTCTTACGCTCTACCATACGAGAATCACGTGTCATTAAGTTTTCTGCCTTTAAAGCTGGCTTAACCGCTTCATCGCTTTTTACTAATGCGCGGGCAATACCCAAAGAAATTGCTTCTGCTTGTCCTTTAATACCACCGCCTTTTACATTCACGCTAATATCGAATTTAGAAGCTGCATCTACCACATTTAGTGGTTTTATGGCTCTGTCGATTAATTGTTTTAAATTAATATATTCTTTGATGTCTTTACCATTAATGATAATCGCACCATTGCCGCTTTTTAAGTAAACACGTGCAACTGCAGTTTTACGACGACCTAATCCGTTGATTGTTTCCTTTGCCATTATTTTATTTTGTTAAATTTTAATACTTCTGGTTTTTGAGCTGTGTGTGCATGCTCTGCACCAGCAAATACATGTAATTTTTTAAACATTGCTCTGCCTAAACGTGTGCGAGGCAACATGTGACTGATAGCGTTTTCTAACACGAACTCAGGTTTTTTAGCAAAAGCCTCTTTCGGTGTCATAAATCGTTGACCACCAGGATAGCCCGTATGACGAACATATACTTTATCTGTTAATTTTTTTCCTGTTAATGCTACTTTTTCTGCATTGATAATTACTACGTGATCACCGTTATCAATATTTGGTGTGTAAGACGCTTTATTTTTACCTTGCAATATTTTTGCAATTTCAGATGAGATGCGACCTAATGTTTGGTTTTCTGCATCTACAAGATACCACTTACGCTCAGTTTCTGTAGGTGTAACGGTTTTTGTTTTGTACGATAATGTATTCACTTTATTGAAATTTTTCTTGTTTTCTTTAAAATTGGTACGAATTATTTTTCAATTCGGGTTGCAAAGATACTTTTTCAAACCTGATAATGCAAGAAAATAGCAAAATATTTTATATTGAATTAACATAAACCATTGAATATGAGGTTTTTTATGGACAAAGTTTTTTAATTGAAAAGGTATTTTATGCTATTTATGAAAGGAGAGAACTGATTTGAAAGAATCCTTGTTATATTTGTATAGTAAGTTACTATTAAAATGAAGCTGATTACATTAAATATTCCTGATAACAAAGTTCTGTTTTTTATGGAATTGGTGAATAATTTGGGTTTTGTAAAAAATGTAGAAACAGATGACGAACCCACTAAAGAACAAATTTTAGACAATATAAAGGCTGGTTTGGAAGAAATGAAATTGATTAAACAAGGTAAATTAAAAACTACTTCTTTAAATGACTTTCTGAATGAATTATAAAGTTGAACTTACCGACAACTTTAAGAAAGAAGCCAAACCTCTTATTAAAAATATGCTTTGCTTAAAAATGAACTTGCAGAACTTGGCAAGGAACTTTCTCTAAATCCTATACTTGGCACTCCACTAGGAAATGATGTATATAAAATCCGTTTGGCAATTGCTTCTAAAAATAAAGGCAAATCTGGTGGTGCAAGAATTATCTCTTTCGTTAAAATTATAGATGAAACTGTTTTTCTACTTTCCATTTATAGCAAAGGTAACAGTGACAATATTTCTGATAATGAAATTCAAGAACTTTTAAAAGGGTTTAAGTGAACTACATTAACTAAAAAATAAAAAAGTCCAAGAACGCCAAGCTGGTTGCTTTACTGCATTCTTGAACTAGTTTTTATTTTTATATTGCTAACATATTTGGACTAGTTAGGAACTTAGTTCTTTTTAGATGTTTGATTTATGAAGCCACAGCTTTGCTGCAGTGTTAATCTCTTCGTCTTGCACCGACAAAAATAGAGATGTAATAAAGTAAAGTAACCAATGAACCTAATGCGGCCACCACATAGGTAGATGCTGCCCATTTTAGCGCATTTTTTGCTTTATCGTGCTCTTCACCCATTAGGATTTGGGTACTATCTAACCATTTTAAGGCTCTTGATGATGCATCAAACTCTACAGGTAAGGTAATGAAGCTAAACAAGGTTGTGGTAGCAAACAAAATAATACCTATTAACAATACCCAAGGTGATTTAGTGAACATTAGCACACCTAAACCTGCTAAAATTACCCATTGTACATATTGTGAACTTACTTGCACTACTGGCACTAATTTTGAACGCATGGTTAACCATGAATATGCTGTACTGTGTTGCACGGCATGTCCGCATTCGTGCGCGGCCACAGCAGCAGCTGCCACATTGGATTGCGCATACACCCAATCACTCAAGTTTACTGTTTTATCTAATGGATTATAATGATCGGTTAATGCTCCAGGCACTGAAATGACTTGTACATCTGTAATACCATTATCACGCAACATTTTTTCGGCAATTTCTTTACCGGTAAATCGGATTGGCATTTGTGAATATTCTTTAAATCTGCGTTGTAAAGTTGAACTCACGTACCAACTCACACCACCAATAATTAATGAGATTAAAATAATTCCGTTCATATTGTAATTTACTTTTTAGTGTAACAAATATACAGCAAAAATAGTTCCGAATTTCACGCAATTCCAATAATTAGTGGAACGCAAAGACGCGAAGAACGCAATTTTACAAATTAAATATCTCCACGCAGTTTGCGGTAGCGTTTACGTGCTTCAATAACAAACGTACTGTCCTTAAATTCTAATATAATTTTTTCATAATAATTTTTAGCTTTATCATCATCATTTAAAAAATTTTGATACAATTCACCTAAATAAAACAGTGCATTGTCTGCTAAAATATCATTTGAAAAATGATCGGAAATTTGTTGTAAACAGGTTGCTGCATTATCATATTGCTGTCTATTTTTTTCAATTTTATATTTTAAATAAAGAATATCGTCGGCTAGTGCTGTTCCAACATAATTTTTCAGTATGAAATCGAGTGTATCTTCAGCTTCGTTTAATTTGTTTTGATATTGAAGTAAATCTGCTTTAGCGAATTGAATCAAAGCAAAATCGGTATCGTCAGAATTAAGATTATCTAAAATAAAAACGGACAAGTCGATGGCATCGTTGGAAATGAATTCTGTGGTGTTCGCTTTAATAATTTTTAATTGCGTTTGTGCCCATTCAAATTCACCTTTATAATATGCCAATCGTGCGTTTCTATATTTGGCTTCTTCACCTATTGGATTTCCTTTTTGTTCTTTTTCTACTTGTGTATAAAGCAGTAAACTTTCCCAAGGCTCATCAGAAATGATGTAATAATCGCCAAGATTTAGTTTGGCTTTTGCTAATAATTCTTTTGGTATTCTATCATTTTCAACAATAGGCTGCACCAAAAAAATGGCAGTATCGATTTCATGTAAATAAAATGCTTCGAGTTGTGCCAATTCTATTTTAGCTTGAATGGCATTATAGTCATCTTGTGTGTAGTTCGAAATAAATTGCAGATAGGTTTCTTTTAGAGAAAGTAATTGTGATTGGTTATAATTAGTAGTTTGTACAATTTTGTCTCTTTTTACATTGATTAGTTCTAAACTGGCTGTTACATACCAAGTGTTTGTGATGCCTTTATTAATCACATATTGATAGCCTTTTATAGCTGCGTCAAAATCTTTTTGAATGGTTGCTGCTCTGGCTATTCGTAAAACATTTTCACCGTTTTCTTGACGTAGTAAGTCGAGTGATTTTGCTTGCAAAATCGCACCTTCAAAATCATTGCGTTGCATATACAACCATATTAATAATTCTTGATAGTTTAAGATGGTTTTATTCGATTGAATACGTTTAAGTAGTGCTTTTTCAACTTCATCTTTAGCTTTTTCATCTACTAATGCTTTTTGCAATCCAATTTTTACGGTATTTAAATGGGTGGTATTCGCTGCTTCTTCAAAATATGCATTCAGCATGCCTTGAAGATCATTTTTCTTCAATAATAAATCAGCTAATTCAAGATTAAAAACTTGTTTATCTTTCAAAAGTTCTTTTGCTTTCCGATATGTTTTTTCGGCAAAATCTACTTGTTGAAGTTGGATAAATTTCTGTGCAATTTGTTGGATTTCATACGGATTTGCTTTAAGTTCTTTCATCACTTTATTGCATTGCTTTTCAGCCTCATCTAATTGATTTTGTTTTAAATACAAATTGACTAAATCGAGTAAAAAAATGGGACTTTTATCAACTTCTTTATAATGTGTTTTAATTATTTTTTCTGCTTTGTCAAAGTCTTTTAATTGAAATAAAATATCTATAAAATCCGTATAATATTCGGTTGGGTTTTGCTGATATAAACTTTGATAATATTCGACAGCTTTGGTATATTCTCCATTTTGTAAAAACTGGCGTGCTAAAAATAAATCATAATCATCACTTTGAGCATTTGAGAATATGCTGATGAACAAAGCTGATATGAAGAATATTATTTTCAATATTAGTATTTAATTTATCCCTAAATGTATATCAAGGTAAACTTATCAAAATTAATGCAAAATAGAAAGTTAAGAAGTCTTACAGATTTTATTTCTAAAGCTAATTGAAAACAGAACGCCTATTATATTTGCCAATATATCATACACATCGAAACTTCTGTTTTGTATGTATGATGAATCTTGAATAAATTCTATCAAAATTCCTTGCGCAATGCATAGTGTACTTGTAATAAAAATGGTTGCTTTTGTTTGAGCGGAAAAATTTCTGATAATTAAGAAGAACAGAACGAAGTACAAAAAAGCATGTACTATTTTATCGAAATAAATTTTATCGAGCCAGTCTTCTTTTGGAAATGCACTACCTGGCAAAAAACACAGAAAAAAAATAATTCCTGACCACAAAACGGCAGGAATTACATTTCTTAGTTTATAGCTTAATGTAGCAAGATTTCTCACTGCGTTCGAAATGACATTAGCCAATTAATGCTTGATAGGCAGCAGCGTCCAATAAGTCGTCTACTTCAGCAGGATTCGACATTTTAACTTTAATCATCCAACCATCTTCATACGGTTTTCCGTTCACCAATGCCGGTGTATCTTTCAATGCTTCATTGAATTCTACTACTTCACCACTCACTGGCATAAATAAATCAGACACCGTTTTTACTGCTTCTACAGTACCAAAAATTCCGTCTTTGTCAATGGTTTCACCAACGGTATCAATATCTACATAAATGATATCGCCTAATTCGCCTTGTGCAAAAGCAGTGATGCCAATTGTTGCGGTGTCACCATCTACACGAACCCATTCGTGTTCTTTGGAGTATTTTAATTCTGTTGGAATGCTCATGAAAATTAATTTTTCTCAAAAATAAGATTTTATTTTTATTTCATGTAAATATTGAAAGTAATAATCAGAAGATTTCTCGCTACGCTCGAAATGACATTATGGTGTAAGCGAGAAACGGAAAGTGATGCCTCCACGATGTGAGCGCTGCGGGTAAGAAGCTAAAGTTGCTGGTGTTATTCTTCGGAAATCGTAGAACAAACGAACATTTAGTTTATTATTAATAATGTAGTCTATCGTAGCGGCTAATGAGATTGTTTTTTGGCCGCGTGTTGGTTCTGCAATATTTTGGTCTAGTCGGTAATTGACTGTTTTGTCATCTCTATAAGAGAAATCTGCACGTAAATTAATATCGTTCTGTAAAGTGATTTTTTTGCCTTTAATTTTAAATGGCAATTTAAATTTTGCCAATTTATAACCGATGGCAGCCACATATTCTGTTGTTCTTGTTTCTGTTAGTCTATAATCCAACAAACTCATGCCTAAGGTTCTTGATTTTTTAAATTCAAAATTAGTAATTAAGCTATTTTTCCATGAAATTTCAATTCCAATTAATGGCGATAATTGTTCAGTAATAGTTACTTGTGGAATAGAATAATAGGAATAATAGTTACCGGACAATGAATCGATGCGTTCTGGCGCGTAATATAATTCTTCATTAAAATATCCAGGTTGACCTAAATAGTTTAAGTTTGTAACATACGATCCAATACTGAATGTAGAGGTATAGCCATGTGTGATATTAAATGTAGTAAATAATTTTTTACCCCATTTTGTTTTAGCAAAACCGTTATAGGTAATTCGCCAGTTAGGCAATGGAATTGTTTTCAATGGATTTAGGCGAACTTTATCCGGATCTTTTCCGGTATAAGCGGCAATTAAAGATGGTACTAATACGTCTTGTGAGAATGGTCCGTAACCTTCTTTAAAATTAGGAAGGCTAATGCTATCATTAATATATATGCTATCTGACAATGGGTTTTTATCTCCAAATTTATTAGAATACGTTTCTCTTAATTCTTGGAATTTATAAAATGCATTACTGAAGTTATTTTCATCTACTTTGCTAAAAATAGTTTTCAACATTAAAAAAGACATCGACATATTCCCATTTACCTGTGGTGTTAAGTGTTGATATGGATTGGATGGTGATGTTTTCTTAAAAAATTCGGTGTACGTTTCACCTTGTGTTTTTTGCATAGAAATTTCCACGCGTAAATCACGATAAGGTTCTAACGTAACACGCAAATTGAATGCTTTTTGTTTGGTTTGGATAAATTGGTAATTAAATGTGGTGTCCGAAGAGATTAAGCCTCTATTTGCTAATGAATTTAACCAATTAGAATCGCGTTGGGCACCAAATAAAAATGCAGCACCTGGTGCATGTTTTTTAAAATCTTGTCCAAACAGCAACGGTGTTGCCGTTAAACCTGGAAGTATAGTGGTTCCTTTTACATCGTAACTAATAGAGGCACGTTGCAACATTAGCAGTGGACGCAATGCATATTCTAAATTTGGATTTTCTGGCATTGCCAGTTGTCGTTTTTCTAATTTCAGCTGACGTAAATCATTTTTTAGTTGTTTTTTTTCATCTACTAATTTTTTAATATCTGCTTTTGTTTTTGAGGTATCATTTTCCGCCAATTCAATATCTATAATTTTCTTTTCTAATTCTTGTTTTTTCTTAATAATTTTTTCTTCGCTTCTACTTTCTAGTTCTTTGTATTTAGTAAAAGCATCTGCATATTCTTGTTTTGTTTTCTTCATGCCTGTTTGTGTGTAAGGCTTCAAAAATTTCGACTTTTGAAATAAACTTTTGAAATTAATATCACCGGCCACTTGATAATTCTGTCCGTTTTTTACTGTATTTCCTAAACTGGTTAATGCCAATGAAGATGCGAGATAAGAATAATCCGCGCTATATCTTGTTTTTACGTTTATCCAATCTAAAGATGGAAATAGATGGAATGGTAAATTATAAGATGCATTAAAAATATGGTCATAACTTACATTACGTCCAAATTTCCAAAAATTACGACGAACGGTGTCTCTTTTTTCTTTGGTATCTATTGCACCATCTGGTTCATCTACACGTGCTTTATTATTGGCAGTAAAATCAATATTTATAGATTTTGTTAAATTGTATTTGATGCTCCAAAATCGATCCCACGTAAAATATTTATCATAAGTAGGCTGTATCACTAATCCATCGCCACCAATATCTCTAATTTTTTGTACGCCATATTGACGGTTGACATCTGTTCTAAATGAAACAGAATTTGGTTTTAAATTCAAATTAAACTCTTTAATTGGTTTAAGATGAATGCTATTATTTTTTAATTTTTTAAACGGTGTCCACACTAAAGGTTTTGGCGAAAAATTCCATCCTAAGGAACCACGATGACGCGTGATGCGTTCATTTTCTATTATTGGATTTCGTTTATCCGTTTGTATGAATGCGTAGGTAAAATTGAAATTCTCTACATCATAAACGCGAGGTTCTTTTTGTGGATTGGTTCGTTCTTTATGTAAATTGGTAACATTGAAACTTTTAATAGTAGTTACGTCTTGCGCCACACGTTTTGTGGAATCTATTAGTTCTTTTTTTCTTTCTTTAGACAAATTGGCATCTGTATTAATCACTTCAAATTTATCTTTCAACTCTACATCTAATTCATACGGATCGTATTGAGGTGTGCTGATGGCTTGAGAAAATTGAGCATATACCGGAATTTGTAAGCCGGCTTTTTCGGGAATTAAATTACCTAATTGTAAGTTCGTGGCAATGTCATATTGGTAGTAATTATCTCTATAACGTTGGTTGAGTCGTTGCTCTAAGTCACCATAACCAATGGAGTGCATGTTTCCTGAAAAAATTACATTTCCGAGGTTACCCAATTGCATATCTACTCTACCTAAAGCAGCCCAGCCCATTCGTTCATCAAATCCGGACATACGCAATTCGTTCACCCATATTTCGGCACATTTTGGCATTCCATCGTCTTTGTCATCATTCTCACCAATAATTCGTTTTGGATTCCGAACGCCAATCATAAAAACTGCTGCTACACCTAAATCAGGATTTCCTTTAATGCTAATTTTATCGCCGTTTGCCAAAGTAACATCATAAGGTAAAATCAAGGATGCACTACTTTGATTTCGTTTTTGTTTTACTGCAGTTAAGCTATCTAACAATACATTCATTTGATTGGAATCTGGCCAAATGAGTCTTTTATCCATTTCACTTTCCGGATTGTAATTTCCGGCAGGCGTCACTTTTAATGGAATTTCATATTCATAATAGTTATCGGTGAAATCAGAACCAATGCGCATAAAAACAGTAAGGTCATTGTCTTTTATGGGATATAAAGAACCTTTATCTCCAGGAAAATTTTCTGCATGCGTGAATAATTTCATGCGTTTATAATTCCTTAAATCCATATTGGTAGTTTTAAATACCGCACGTGCATCGCCATCATTTAATTCGCACACTTGCAAACTCATGGCTTGTTCGTTTTGCAAGGCGTTGTTGTAACCACTTATATTTTGTTCTCTATTGATACCTGGTGGAATTGCATACGGAATTGGTGTTCGTGTAGCATTTTCTTCCACACTTACCGAAGCCACGTTGAATTCAGTTCCTGAAGTTTCGTCTCCAGGTAATTGCTCACCTGGATTCGATAAAGATAAATCGTATTTTCTCCATTGATTACGAACTAAGCCAAATTCAGCTAATCGAAGCGTAACGCTATCTGTAAAGTCAGACATGATTAAACGTACAAATCGGATGGAACGAAAATCCGCAATATTTCCTACACGCGATTCAAATTCTTTCACCGGAATTTTAATTTGATACCAATATGCTGAGTCATTCCCATTTACACCGAAACCTTGTCTGCTGGCAACATACGGTGAGTTGGCTAAGAAATTATCATCAAACGCCACTCGATATTGGAAATATTCTTCCGTTTCATTGAGTGTGTTATCATTATTTAAATCTTCATTATCTGGTTGTGTTTTGGAATTTCCGTTTACATTACCACCATTTAAATTATTGGATGAATTACCTTGTGAATTAGAAAAGTCTTTATATCGTGTTATAATGCCCACTTCACTACCAAATCTATTATCTCTATTAAATACATAATCATCACCCGAAGGGTCTGCATTTGCTTTGTCCAATGCTTCTTGATTTGAAATAATTCCTGCCAAATTACTGATATAATTGGCATAATAATTTCGTTCGGCATCATTTTCCAGTCCATCTAAACCAACATCTTGTTTTTTAATGACATCGGGATCTGCATCAAAACTGTTAGTTAAGGCATTTTGAATGGTAGGTGTTACACCCCAAGCAGAAGTATCGACTGTTGTTCCTCCATTTGGACGAGGCAATCCATTTTCATATTGTTTTCGTGAATCTTTTAAAATATCTTCAGAAACTGTACCTAATTGAACATATAAATTTCCTTTTCTGTCAGCTCCTGGAAACTTAAAGGGATCTAGTACCCAAAACTGAACAAATTCAATATTGGCAGCTTCGAAATCGCTGGTAGATTCAATAGTACGCATGATGCCACCCCAACGTGTTTCTGGATTATTTAATTTACCTTGAGCATTTATCCCTTTTGAATATGCCGTTGGCATTGTTTCAAAATTATAAGGTCCTTTTTCTTTAGGAAAATAAGATAAATCTAAGGTAAATAATGGAGGATTGGTGATGGTAGAATTTTGTCTGTTTTTAAACACATCTTTTTCATAAAACTGACGTGTATAAATATTATTTTTTGCTTCTTGTTGTGCGGCACTGTTTAAAGGATTACTATTACTACTTCCTAAGTATACTGGATCTATGGAATACCAAGCTAATTTTGCTCTGTTAAATCCATATATTAAGCTATCGCTCACACGTGCTTCGGGAAATTTTTCAACGCCAAATGTATTTAGCATTCCTTTAGGAGCAGATGCTAAAGACCAAGTAAGGAAGCTGCCTTTTAAATCGAACATGGTACTTGCTCCTTCAAAATCATCTACATAAACAGTTCCCGCATTATCTACATCAATTGCTTTAGAGTGTCCTGGCAAAAAAAGTGCGGCTTCGCCAGATGCTGATATTTTAGATGGTTCTTTGGTGTCTTGGGCTGTTATTTTGTTAAAAATACGCGTCATGCCTTTTGACTCAGTGGCATAATTAAAGTCGATACCGATAACATTATTCTTCACCGGATCATCGTTGAAATTAACTTTTTGAGTAAATGGCTTTTCTGCTAAGCGCAAATGGGTAAACCCTATGTTTATATTTTTATTGACTGCATAATCCAATCGTGTACCAAAAAGTGATTTATTAACGACACCAAAAAGCACATTATTTTCAAACTTAATATCAATAGGCACGCCTGAATTTAATACACCTTGATTAATAATCACCACTTCTCCAATACCATAATTTACGGTATAATCTACATTTTCTGTCAACTGATTTCCACCGGCATTTACGGTAACGGAGCCTTGAGGTAAATTAAACGCGCCAGGTAATCTAAAGGTGCTGTTGTCTGTACCACGATAAGAGCCTTTCAATAAAAAGCGATTAAATTCAGGAAATTGTTGTGCGGCATATTTTGTCGTATCGTACAAATAACGGTAAGCGTATTTTGCTGCTACGGATGGATCTCCAATTTTATTAGCTAAGTAAGTACCAAATGGTTCTAATACTGGAAAAATAATTTTACCATTTTTAGGTTGAATGGTGACGCCCGGAATAAAATCGAATTTTCCATCGTGTTGAGGATCCAATTGATTGTTTAAATTATCTAAATTTAATACTTTAATCAGTTGTTCGCCAGCCACATTATTGGGTGCAGGATCTGTGGGTAAGTATCTTTTTTGACCGCCACCTGGATCTTGATAATATACATCTAGAAAGAATTGTTCAGGACTTACATTATATGCACCTAAAGCATATACATTTTTCATCATTAAGTCCCAAATTGGCTCCACTGTTCTTACGGAAGTTGCCTTCAGCATTTTTACAGCAATAATTTGGTCTTTTGTTTTGGTGGTATCTGCTAATGGCGGCAAGTCGGAAGCAAATTCACCCAACTGATATACTTGGCCATTGACCGTATATTGGATGGCAACCCCTAAAACTTCATCCGGTCTTAATTGCTGATTCAATGATATATATCCTAATTGGGCATTAAAGGTATATTCTGTGGAAGCTAATTTTCTAGCACTTACTTTTTCATAATCATCCACCGCTTGCAGTGCATGATGTTCTAAAAAGCTGATGCATCTTGCTGGATCTCGGAAATCTTGTGCGTCGGTGCTGCGTGTTATTATATTATATAAATTATTCGAATTACTTTCAGGATAAGGATTGGTATTTCCTGATAATATGGATGGGTTAAAAACTTTATTGATTTCACCTATATCTTGAAAGGCTACCATTTCACGTACATCAATAGTTTGGCGTGTTTTATTCGTTACCCAAACTTCAATTTTACTGATATTGGTTTGTGCGCTCACAAATGGTAATCTGCTTAAACTTTGTTCATACACATCTCTAAAGTATTGGCTAATAAAAAAGTGTCGATTATCTTCATATTCATCTGCTTTGATGGTAAACTTTTTAGTTTGTGCTCCATTCTCAATACGTACAGATTCTGTTTTAGATTTTTGCTGAGATAAAATATTAGTAATCATTAATCGACCAAACTTTAATTGTGTTTTGACACCAAATAAATTTTGTGGTCCTTTAATTAATGCGCTTCTCAAAGGCAAGCTCACGTTTCCAAATTCTACATTTTGAATAATGTCATCTTCTTTGCCTTTATAGCCAAGTTTCATTTGGTTTTCAAAAGCAAAACCAGACTTAGTATTGTAGTTGATGCCTAATTTAATTTTATCGCCAATGGATGCCTGCAAACCCAATTGAATGTTCATATCAAAATCAAAATTGATATTCCGACGTTGATTTTGTAGCAATACCGGATTGTCGGTTCGTTGCGAGTTAACACCAATGGTAACATCTACATTTCCTTGTGGTTTAATTTCAATTTTAGTTCCTCCTAAAAAGCGGTTGGTCAATTCTGGTCCTTGATATAAAAATGGTTGTTTACTTTTACGCTCGGCCAAGTCAATTGCTCGAGATCGTTGCTGAAAATAATTTTGTTCAGCTTCTTTATTGGAATATTCAAGATATTCATCATAAGTCATATACGTTGGTGCTTTGTAATTATCATCGCCAATTTTTTCGTACACAATATATTTATTGGTTTTGGGATCGTATTCTATCGTTTTTATTATGACAGATGGATCTTTAAGGTCAATAGTGGCAACTGACTTAGTAGTAACAAAGCTGGTATTTCTGTCAGAAATTGGAAATTTGAGTTTAGTTTGTGCAGTATCACTATTTTGAGCAAACATTTGCCTGTTGCTAAACACCAAGGAAAGCAACAAAAACAAGCTTAAAGAAGTGGTATGTATAGTTCTACTCAAAATAATTTTACCTCGAATTTACAAATTTTTTAGGCTTAATTTAATCAATTCTTCTACCGATTGTATTTGACTATTTTCTTTCATCACTTTTGCCACTGCTTTTTCTGCTGTTGCTTTTTGGAAACCCAACATATTTAATGCCGATAAGGCTTCCTCACTCATTACAGATGTTTGGGTAGATAGCATCGTGCTGTCCATTCCTTCTGTCAAATTAGATTTTTTTAATTTATCTTTTAATTCCAAAATTAATCGCTGTGCTGATTTGGGTCCAATCCCTTTTATTGATTGTATTAAACGCACATCTTCCTGAATTATTGCTTTCTGAAATTCTTGAACGGAAAGTGAAGATAAAACCAATCGAGCAGTATTAGGACCAACGCCGGAAACCGAAATCAAATATAAAAACATATTTTTTTCTTCTTCTGTATAAAATCCGTACAAAATATGTGCATCTTCACGTACCACTAAGTGTGTAAATAACGTTGCATTTTCCATGTTTTCTAGTTGAGAAAATGTATTTAATGAAATATGAACAAAATAAGCTACACCATTGCAATCCAGGTAAATATGCGTAGGTGTTTTAAGTGTAATTTTTCCGTAAAGGTATGCAAACATAGTTTTGGTTATTGTGCTGTAACTTTTTAGTGGCACAAAATACCAAAAAATCTATAAAATCAGATTTTAAATATTGAATTTAACGTGTTTGAAAAAAAACCATCTGGAATAGAATCTAGTTGAACCTAAAAAAATATATCAATAAAATTATTTACAAGGAATTTTTCGAACTTTTAATTTATCGCCCAGCTGTAGTATCGGATTTTTCTTTAATCCGTTCCATGCAATAATATCCTGCACAGTAACTTCTTCATACTTTTGTGCAATACCATAAACAGATTCCCCTTTTTTTACAATATGTGTTTTAAAGCAATCTTTATTTTTTAAAATCATACTCGGATTAATTTTATCAATAAATGGTTCTTTTGCTTTTTGATCTTTAATTAATTTTGCAGCAGCGGATTCTTCAAAAGTACTTATTTTGCTACTCAAATCATCCTTTATGTTTTTACTTAAATAATTAAACCTCGTAAATTTTTTCACATCCGTTTTATGTACATATACCAATAATTCATCATTTAATTTGATAGTATTATCAGAAATAGAATTCCATCGTTTTAAATCTTTTACTGTACAATGAAACCATGCTGAAATTGCCCCTAAATTATCTCCTTTTTTAACAGTATATGCAATGGTTTTATAATTCACATCATCTTCCTTTAATTTCATTTTTGCAGATGCTGCTATTGGTAACTCTTTTTCATTCGTTGCAGGAATTTCTTTCCATTTTTCTCCTTTAGTAGTCGATGTAGCAGAAGAAGGCTTAGTGGTTTTATCTTGTTTTAATTCATTTTTAGTTTCAAAGCTGGCTGTCATTTTTGTGCCAATGATGGGTGATTCTAATTGTTGTTCTTCTTGTTCACACAATGCTTTCTGATATAAAGAATCTTGTAAATTATTAAAGGCATTTATTTTTGAAATTGGCAAATTGAGGATAAAATCAGAAGGAATGGATGTGGTAAGTAAAGATGGATTATCGTCTATTAATATTTGACGCGGAATCGTAAGTGTATTTTCTAAATCATTGAGTGTTACTTTTTGACGAACAGTAATCCGATGCGTTTTTTCATTTCCAAGTTCTTGCGCATCAATTCCATATCGGTCTGCATATTTCATTGCATATACCATTGCTATAAAAGAGGGCACATAGGCGCGTGTTTCTGCCGGAAGGAATGAGCGAATATCCCAAAAATTTGTTGAACCGCCTGCTTTTTTTATAGCTTTATTTACGTTACCGGCTCCACAATTATACGATGCAATCGACAATTGCCAATTACCATATAAATTGTACATTTCTAATAAATATCGAGCAGCTGCATCACATGCTAAATAGGGATCACGTCGTTCATCTACACGTTTATTGATGCTTAAATTATATCGTAAAGCAGTACTGTACATAAACTGCCAAGGTCCGCTGGCGCCGGCCTTTGACAAAGCAAAAGGATTAAGTGCTGATTCCACGACTGCCAAATATTTCATTTCATCAGGAATACCATATTTTGCTAGAATAGGTTCAAAAATGGGGAAAAACTTTTTAGCTCTTCCCAACATTTTGGCAATATGTGTTTTTCGTTTCTCATGGGTATTGTACGAAATATATTTTTGTACATGATCATTATAATCTAATGATATGGTTTGTTGAATTTTTTTTAAACGAACGGCAATTTGTGCACTTAACACCACTGGATCGGGATCGTCTTTAAATAATTGTTCTTCGGTCGGAATATCAATTTCAGATTGTTTGTCTTTAAACTGTGATGGTGGCGATGATTGTGCCAGCATAAACTTATTTTGCAAACAAAAAATCAACAATATATATAGGAAAAAAAATCGGTTGAATCGCATTTTTGCAAGATACGGAAAATGAGATGGAACACGAAGCCGCTTGCGTATTTTAGGATTTTTTTAGATATTATTCTACAAATAATTTAGCAAATTGTAATAAATCTAAATCTTGCCATCTTCCTGCCATGAGTTGCATGCCAATAGGCAAGCCTGTTTTTGAAGTATATAATGGCAATGAAATGCCGGGAACACCAGCAATATTAGCTTGAACGGTGAAAATATCTCCTAAAAAGGAAGCTATTGAATCTTGCACTTCTCCAATTTTATAAGCAGGCGTAGGTGCAGTTGGGCAAAATATGAAATCGTAGGATTCAAATGTTTTATAGGTTTTTTCCGCTACAATTCGTCTCACTTTTTGTGCTTTAGAATAGTAGGCATCGTAATAACCGGCACTCAATACAAATGCACCACTCATGATACGTCGTTGTACTTCTTTGCCAAATCCTTGTGAACGCGTAAGTTTATATGTTGATTCTAAATCACCTGCTTCCTTGGCATGATAGCCAAATTTCACGCCGTCATATCTAGATAAATTAGAAGAAGCTTCTGCGGTAGTAAGCACATAATAGGCTGGTACAATATATTCCAATTCGTCAAATTCTATCGCATCGACATGATGACCCTCATTTTTTAAACGTTCAATAAATTGCCAGCTGGCATCTCGAACCTCTTTGTCCACGCCATTGTGCTCCAACGCATTTTTATAATAGGCAATTTTGTATTTTTTTGTAGATGCTAATTCTTTTGAATAATTGGGAACTTCTTTTGGCGAACAAGTTGCATCATACGCATCCACACCGGAAATGACTTCTAATAGCAATGCTGCATCTTCTATATTATTTGTAAAAGGACCGATTTGGTCAAACGAGGAACCATACGCCATTAATCCATATCGTGAAACACGACCATAGCTTGGTTTTAATCCAATTATTCCACAAAAAGAAGCAGGTTGACGAATAGAACCACCTGTATCAGAACCTAAAGAAGCAATACACAAACCAGCCGCTACAGCAACTGCTGAACCACCAGACGAACCACCGGAAACACGAGTGGTATCGTATGGATTTAAAACTGGACCATATACTGAATTTTCATTACTGCCACCCATGGCAAACTCATCACAATTGGTACTACCAATAATGATGGCATCTTCTGCCAATAAACGCTCAACAACAGTGGCTGAATACGGTGAAATAAATCCTTCTAATATTTTAGAAGCACCGGTAGCTGGATGATTTTTATAAACGATATTATCTTTGATGGCAATGGTTAGACCAAACAATTTGCCTAATGTTTGCTTCGACGCTAATTTTCCATCTAATTCTTTTGCTTTAAGTAAAGCACTTTTTTCAAATACTTCAACAAAAGCATTTAAATGTTGATGAGCATGTATAAGTGAAATCGAGTGTTGTACAAAATCTGTAACAGTAATTTTTTGACTAAATAAATCTTCTTGCAGTGCCTTTAGCGTTCTGTACGTTTCCACTTGTAAGCGAATTGGGTTTATTTGTTTTCTGGAAGTTTTTTTGATTCGTCTTCTTTTAATCCTTTATCAAACTCATCTTGTAAATTTGATTTTGCTGAATTAAATTCACGAATACCTTTTCCGACACCACGCATTAATTCTGGAATTTTTTTACCTCCAAAAAGCAACACAACTACTGCCAGTATAAACCATAATTCTGTTCCATGTATTCCAAACATAATGTATTATTTTCTACAAATTTAGTGCTTTTAAATGTTAAATGTTCCATTTAACTGTGTAAAGATTGTTATTATTTATTTAAAAACTAGTTGATTCTCACGTTATAAATCTTTGAATTTATCAATTTCACGTCTATCCTTTTTAGTAGGTCGCCCAATTCCTTTATCTCTAACTTCGTAAAAAATTGAAGGAAATTTGAGCTTATCTTTTTCTTCAGGTGGCGTTAAATCTTCATAACACTCCATGGCAACAGGCGCTCCAACTCGTTTTTCAATTAATTTAGTGACTTTAACGATGCTTTTTTCACCTTGTTTATGGAGATGAATAGTTTGTCCCACTTTAAGCATGTAGGAAGCCTTCACCGCATCTCCATCAATTTTTATTCTTCCAGACGTACATGCTTCACTGGCTAAACTGCGTGTTTTATAGAGTCGTACAGACCAAAGCCATTTATCTATTCTTATTTTGATGGGTTCTGACATTTTTGGCAAAATATTTGTATTTATTTTTACAATTAGTGTAATTTTAAACAAATTTCTTTTTTGAATGAAGTATTTTTTAATTTTTATAAGCATAGTGGCATTAAACGGGCTGATTTTTGCAAAGAAGCCACCCAAAACTAAAACGCCTAAGCCTAAACCGGGCGAATGGATTGTACCGACCAAAGCAAGTGTTCCCAAAATTATTTTTGGTCATTGGATTTGGCAAGAAACGGATTGTTGTGGCATTCGACACGGTTATACCAATCCGGCAAATACCAATGATAGCATCTCATTAATTTTAAATATTGACAATACCTTTTTAGAAACGCATACAAAAACAAATGCTTTACCTAGAAATGGCAGTGTTATTATGTTTAAAGAAAATGAGTATGACTTGATACAATTTAACGATGAACGACCTGCTCGTTATACAATTTCAGACAACAATGACACCTTGAAGTTAAGTTGGAAACATTTGGAATTGCAAGCAGAGAAATATGTTCGTAAAAAGTAATAACGGCTTTTTAAAAAATACAAATTATTTCGCATTCATAACTTCCTGAATGCACCATAGCGTTTCATCTATTTCTGCTAGTGTAGTATATTTTCCTAGGCTGAACCGAATGGAATTTTCGGCTTGAGATTTACTGAGTTTCATGGCAGTCAATACATGTGATGGTAAATTTTGTGCAGAAGTGCAAGCAGAACCTGTGGCTATAGCGATTTTAGTTTTTGTTTCTCGTATAAAATCAACAGCTTTGAAAGGAAAAATAATGTTGGATGTATTGGGCAATCGTTTGGATTGAAATCCATTTATGGTGATTTTATTGCCATATTTTCCTAACAATTGTTGTTCAAAGTAATCACGCAAATTTTTGATTTCATTTGTATATGTGATGAGCTGACATGCTTTCGCCAATCCAATTATAGAAGGCACATTTAGTGTACCACTACGCCAGCCTCGTTCGTGTCCACCACCATGTATAATGGGTTCTAGCATAACACGTGGGTTTTTTCGACGAATATACATAGCACCAATTCCTTTGGGTCCATATAATTTATGAGCCGAGATACACATCATGTCTATACCTTCATTTTGTACATCAATCGAAATTTTTCCTATTGCCTGTGTGGTATCGCAAAAAAAAATAGTATTATTTGCATGTACTATTTTTGCTATTTCCGAAACATTTTGAATCACACCTGTTTCATTATTGGCATACATAATGGCCACTAAAATAGTTTTATCTGTAATGGCATTTTCTAATTCTTGTAAATTTATTAATCCGTTTTCATCTACTTTTAAAGAAGTAATGATTGCGCCTTTTTTTTCTAAAAAACTACACGTATCCAATACGGCTTTATGTTCCGTTTCGCAAGTAATAATATGATTTCCTTTGTGCTGATATAGGTTAAATATGCCTTTTAATGCTAGGTTGATGGCTTCAGTACTTCCGGAAGTGAAGATAATTTCTTGTGTTTCTGCATGAATGGTTTGGGCAACGATAGCGCGCGCTTCTTCCACGGCATTTTTTGCTTGCATACCTAATAAGTGCGTACTGCTGGCGGCATTGCCAAATTTCTCATTAAAATAAGGCAACATTGAATTAATTACTGTTTGGTCAACCGGTGTGGTAGCATTATAATCTAAGTATATCACATTTTAAAATTAGGAATAAAAGATGGTAATTTTTGATAAAATGCACAATGTTTTTATTTGGTTAACTTATCTATCCAACCTATAAAAAAATGAGATTAAATACTACATTGTTGCATGAAAAAAATTGACCACATTGGGATTGCTGTGAAAGATTTGGATGCTTCTGTAAAATTATTTTCAAAATTGTTTAATAAAAAACCATTTCATCAAGAAGAAGTTTTAAGTGAAAAGTTAGATGTTTCCTTTTTTGACTTAGGTGATACAAAAGTTGAGCTTATGCAGGCACATACAACTGAAAGTAAAGTCTATAAATATTTAGAAAAAAAAGGGGAAGGCATTCATCATGTATGTTTTGAAGTGCAAGATATTTATGCTGAAATGCAACGATTAAAAGCGGAAGGATTTCAACCGCTAACGGAAGAACCATACCTTGGTGCTTTGAATAAATTAGTTTGTTTTTTTCATCCAAAAACTACGAATGGCATTTTAATTGAATTGTGTCAAAAGCAACAAGAATAACACCACTATTTTGTGGAATAGTTTTCAGCACCACCAGTTATTTGTAATAATAATTTGTTGTTAAATACATTTCCCATTTGAGAATATTTTATAGGTAAAATTTGTTTACCGTTTTTGTCTAAAAGTCCGTTTTTGTTGGAAAATCCAGCATTAAGGTATCCATTTTTACAATTTCCGATGGTTTCATATTTGAAATCTGTCAACTCGTTTCCATTCTTAGAAATCAAAGCCCATTTCCCATTTTTTTTAGCCCAAGCGACACCTTCATTCAAAGAAGAAATTTCTTGATATTTAAAATCAATAAGTACTTTTCCGTTGCCATCTATTAACCCATAATTTGTACCTTTTTGAACCGGAAAAGTAGCATTATTTGGATTGATGGCGTTATTGTACACCTCAGATGTTCGCTTATCTTTTTTATTAATGACATAAAATTCATTGCCATTTTTCACCATAGCATAACCACTGTAAAAAGGTGAAACCGCATCATACTTAAAGTCGATCATTGTTTTTCCAGTTGTATCGATAAACCCATATTTATTGCCATTTTTTACGACGGCTAATCCATCAGAGAAATCACCAGCATAGTCGTATTTCATCTCATTTATTTTATTTCCCGATTTGTCTATATAATAGAACTTGGCAGTAGATAAATCTTTTATGGTAGCTCTTCCGTATTTAAAATCGGTTGCTTCTGTTGCATTGGAAATAGTAATAGCATATTTTCCTTGTTTATTATAATAATATCTCGTATTTCCATAAGTTGCTTTAGCCTTGGCTAAGCCTTCTTTAAATGGACCTTCATAAGTATCTGTAATATTGGAAATTTTTGCAAAATTTCTATCTACTAAATAGGGTGTACTATAAGTGGATTCTTGTACAATGGCTATTCCTTCTGAAAATTCTCGAATAGAAGTATAGGTTTTGGCATTTAGTTTTTCACCATTAATATCACAAAAATCATAATTTGATTTTTTGCCTATAAAAATACCATCTTCATTAAAATCACCTACTTCTGTATATTCTAAAATTTTCATTTTTTTCGTTAGAATGTCATATAAATAGGTGCTACTAGAATTGGTAATTTTTATAGAATCATCGCTGTTAAAAAACGAAGTGCCATATTGCGTGATATTAGGTATTGCTAAAGTTTTAATGAGTTTTCCTTGTTGCGTATAAATTTTCACCTCTTCTTTTCGAATAACCGCTACTTTATCTTTCGTTCCAAAAACTATATTTTCAGCAAGCTGTTCCGGCACAATGACTTTCAAGTTTTTATCTACGATAGTGTAATATTTATCTTTTCTCAAATAAGATAATTCATTGGAAAAGGTATAAATATAATCGTAGTCAACTGTGGTACGTTTAAGCAAGTTTTGGTCGTACAAATTGTATTTATAATTTTTCTGAACTTCAATAAAATTCGTACCATATTTATTTGTGATATTGTTGTATTCAACTGGCAATACTGCTTTACCTTGATGGTCTAAAATACCGTATCGAGAGGTTGCTAAATAAGATTCTTTCTTTTTTTCAGCAACAATAAAATAATTATCTGTAAAACTAATTTCATCGTATTTAAGTGGAACAATTATCTTTCCGGTTTTATCTATTACACCTTTACTTTTTGAATCTAAATCATAATTTTTGGGATTTGATACAATGGCAAAATTCCCTTTAAATGTTTCGCCACTCAAAAATGTTGGTTCCGCTATCCACTTATCTTGTTTATTGATATAGCCATACTTTAAAGAATCTACTAAAGACACACAGGCTAAGCCACTACTAAATGTTGTTACGCTTCTATATTTAGGAGCAATTATAGTTTTGTTATTTTTATCAATGTAGCCATAATATTTTCTATCTTGACTAAAACAAATTAAACCATCTCCAATTTCTCCTAAATAATTGTATTCTAGATGCACCAATATTTTTCCATTTTTATCAATAACACCATATTTAGTTTTGCCTTGTTCATCATCTTTCGTTACAATAGCCATATTTTCTTTAAATGTTGAAATAAACTTATATTTAAACTCCACCATAAACTTATTGCTTTGCATATCATAAAGTCCATATCTTTTTAACGTGTCTTGTACAATGAGGATATGATCTATCTTAGCATCTATTAAGGTTTTATACTGCATCGGTAAGATAAATTTCTTCGTTTTCTCATTATACAAACCATATCTGTATTCTGTAGTAGTGGTATAATATGAATTTGATTTCGCTTGAAAAGTATAATATGCAGCAACAAAAGAGTTTCCAAATTTGGTGCTCAAATTAAAATCTTTTTGCGCAAACAACATGGTGCTGAAAGCTATAAAACTTATTAAAATGCCGGTTTTTCTCATGGTTTTCAATTTATCCGTAATTTATATCAATTTATGTACCAATAAAATACGTGATTTTTGGTATATGGATGTCAATTTAGGTTAAATAAAAATACCGTAGTTTTTAAAACTACGGTATCAAGATAGTAATTAAATTTCTTCGTTTAATTATTGATTATTAATTGCTGCGAACTGATGCCATTCTTGTTGATGACTTTAATGTAATAAACACCATTGTTCAATGCTGGAATATCTAATTTTTCTTTAGTAATTTTACTACCTGATTTTTGTACTACAATCGTATTTTGTGCATCTACTAATTGTATAGATGAATTTTCAAAATCTATGGCTACACCTTTGTCTGATGTTAGTTCTAAAGTAAGTGAATTATTTACAGATGCTGGATTTGGATATACTTTTAATTGCTGTGCTATTGGTGGTGTAGATGTTTGTCTTAAGCTTGTACATAAGGTATTGCCTGCTAAGAAGCAATACGTTTCTTCTATAGAACCACATGCATTACTTATTGTACGTTTTAGAGTAATTGTTTGATTAGGTGCTTTTAGCAATACTTTTACATAATTGTTATAACCACTCCAAGCAACGTTTGCTGGATATGAGTATAATTTTTGCCATGTTACAGTACCGTTATATGCATCCGATGTACTGTAAAAACTATATTGGCTTGGTGAATAACAAGTGATATTGCAATCTTCCATAGATGCTAAAGGATAGGTAGTACCACCTGATGGAAATAAGACGTATGGGTTGCCTACGTTGATAGATTTTTGTGCTACAAATGTTGTACAATTGCTAATAGTTGCAGTTATTGTAAATAAAAAATTATTATTGGAAGTTCTAGTTACCGTTATTGAGTTTCCGTTATTAACTACATTTACATAATTGCTATAATTTGCTGGACTAAAGCTCCATATTACACTTGCACCAGTTCCATTTGGAACATTTGTTGTAAATGTCTGTGTATTATTATTACATATTGAACCCACTCCACTAATAGTTAATGAATTGCCACCCATCTGTGCAAGAGCAACAGCTCTACATGCATCAACTCTCCCATAACCAAATGTATTATCAAAACCGATAGCACCCATATCTGTAGCTGTTTGTTGTAATATGGTTCTCACTTGTGTTTCTGTTAAATTTGGATTTACGGATAGCATTAATGCCGCAACACCAGATACCTGTGGACATGCCGCAGATGTACCACCAAATGTATTCATATAGTTAGTGTTATAATATCCATTATTACCCATTCTATCTGTGGTTCTTACGTCTCCATTCAAATTTGTATTTCCCGAAGGTGCAACTAAGTCCATTGAAGAACCAGTACAACTATATGGCCAAATAACACCTGTATTTTTTATTGAACCAACAGTAACCACTCCATTTACATTAGCTGGGTATCTAACGTCGCTACTTGCATTGCCAGAAGAAAAAACAACTATTGTACCTAACCCATTTCGACCAGCAGTACGCGCAGTGTTAATTGCATTTGTTATCGCATCAAAACCAATTGGCGAAGATGTATTATAACTCCAAGAATTACTAATAACTGAAGCTTGACCAGCATTCCAAGCCCAATTAATTCCATTTGCAATATCATTTACTGTCTCATTTCCAAAAAATATATTTACAGGAACAATATTACAATTTGGACATATTCCTGCCATCCCTAAATTATTATCATTCGTTGCTGCTATTATACCAGTACAACCAACCCCATGGCCACAAGGAGTATTACCACACAAACTCCAACTGGTCTTCCATTACCATTAATTGGGTCTCTAGGTGTGAATCCATTTTGAACTCTTCCTAAAAAATCCTCGTGGTCTTCTACTCCGTCGTCAATTACAGCTACTCTAGTATTAGAATTACCGTTCGTAATACCCCAAGCTCCATTTACTTTTATATCAATTCCAATTGTGCCACTAAATTGTCCAGTGTTTTCTAAATAATACTGGTTTTTATATAAAGGATCATTTGTATTTTTTTCTATATCTAAAATAAAATTAGGATGACACCATTTAGTTAATTTTGACTCGTAAAGGATGTTTGCAATATCAAAAACCTCTTCGATGTTTTTCACTTTAAGTGTAATATAAGAATATTCATCTTGTTTAATAAATACAAGTCGATTCTCTAAACCTAGAGAATAAATTATTCTTTGTATATTTTGATTTTCATTTAACATTAGTATTATTTCGTTTGTAGGAACAATAACACTATAATCTAGTTTCAACAAATTTCCATAATATAATATTTGATTGCTGGATAAAAAATCATTATTTTTTATGTTTTCTTTTGAAACAATTATGATATTTTGGTTTTCTAAAACAGTATCAACCCTTGAAAAACTTTCACTAATAATACTTCCAATATTATTTTGAAATTTTAGCATTAATTTTGTAGAGTCTTCAGATAAATACTGCTTAGTATTATTTGAGTAATAAAATTTTTCCTTTCCATGTAAATTCATAAAAAAGGAATAAGAAATAACAAAAAATATTATCTTTTTCATTTTATAGCTTTTAAGGTTAGAAAATGTAAGCAACCTTAAAACTCATTCTATTTTTCTGAAAATAAAGACACATTATATATGTCCTTGAAAATGCGAATTCTATCCGATAAGCATAATGATGTATTTATACTATCATCGCTTGGGTAATCTTGAACTTTAAATTGTATTTTTAAGTTGTTAATTTGAAATTCAGGATTCAATGTAGTTGTGTAAAAGCTATCAGCTTCTTGACCAGAAATTGAATTAACTTTCTTGTCATTTAGCAACTTTATAATGTAGGTCGGATTTCCTAATGATGAATTTCCACAACCACTATGTGCACCGCTCACAATTCCGGTATATATTGATGTTTCTCTATTGTTTTTAGTGCATGAAATAAACACAAAAACTAAGAAGATTGTTATAGTTAATTTTTTAGTTTTCATTATTGATATTTTAAGTTATAGATTGTACATAAATATAAAGATTAATTCCATTGGTGGACTTCTATCTGCATATATTACTGTATTTGACAAATAATTGTACATAAAGGTTGCTTACTCATGTAAATATATACAAATTATTTTAAATAAAAATAAAAAAAATACAATTTATCTGCAATTTTAATATAATGTTATGTAAAATAATGTGTAATAATTTCATTCTCAAATTAGTATTTCTACAACTATCTTTGCAATTATGGCAGAGATAGACTTACAACGAATAGTTTCGCATTGCAAAGAATACGGATTTATTTTCCCATCGAGTGAAATTTACGACAACTTAGGTGCGGTATATGATTATGGTCCTTTTGGGGCAGAACTTAAAAATCACATCAAAGAATATTGGTGGAAAAGTATGGTGCAAATGCATGAAAATATAGTAGGCATTGATGCCGCTATTTTTATGCATCCAACCACTTGGAAAGCCAGTGGGCACGTAGATTCTTTTTCCGATCCATTAATCGACAATAAAGATTCTAAAAAGCGATACAGAGCCGATGTTTTGTTGGAAGAAAAAATAGATAAGTTAAAAGAAAAGGGCGAAAAAGAATTAGCCAAGAAAAATTTATTGCAAGCAAGCGAAGAAGAAAAAGCCAAAGCCTCTCGAGATTATGCTAAAGGGTTAACGTTAGAAAATGAATACCAAAAAGCGGCAGCAGCAGCAGATTTTAAACGCTATAAAGAATTGATTGAAGAATATGAAATTGCATGTGAGGTTTCCGGCTCTAAAAACTGGACCGATGTTCGTCAATTTAATTTGATGTTCAACACGCAATTAGGTTCAGTTGCCGAAGAATCAAATACGATTTATTTGCGACCAGAAACGGCACAAGGTATTTTTGTCAACTTTTTGAATGTGCAAAAAACGGCAAGAATGAAAATTCCATTTGGTATTGCACAAATAGGAAAAGCATTTAGGAATGAGATTGTTGCTCGACAATTTATTTTCCGTATGCGCGAGTTTGAACAAATGGAAATGCAGTTTTTTGTTCGTCCTGGAACTCAAAAAGAATGGTTTGACAAATGGAAACAAACAAGATTAAAATGGCATTTAGCATTAGGCACTTCGGCGGAAAAATTGCGCTTTCACGTTCATGAAAAATTAGCACATTACGCAGATGCTGCCGAAGATATTCAATTCCGATTTCCAATCGGATTTAAAGAATTAGAAGGCATACACTCGCGAACCGATTTTGACTTGAGTGAACATCAAAAATATTCCGGAAAAAAATTACAATATTTCGATTCTGAACTCAACCAAAATTATGTGCCTTATGTCATTGAAACGTCTATTGGATTGGACAGAATGTTCTTGCGTATATTGAGCGATTCACTCAAAGAAGAAACGTTGGAAAATGGCGAAACCCGAACTGTTCTCAATCTTCCACCGGCATTAGCGCCGATAAAAGTGGCCGTTTTACCTTTAGTAAAAAAAGATGGCTTACCAGAAAAAGCTCGTGAAATCATCGACATACTTAAATTTGTAGGCAGAACTTTTTACGAAGAAAAAGATTCCATAGGAAAACGATACAGACGAATGGATGCTATTGGAACGCCTTATTGTATTACAGTGGATCACCAAACGTTGGAAGATAATACCGTAACAATTCGTGAGCGCGACACAATGCAACAAGATAGAATTGCCATTGCAGATATAGAAAAAATTGTTGGCACAAAAGTGGATATGAATCATTTACTGCGAAATGCATTAGCCTAAATCCATTGACTTATTAAGAAAGTTTTTACCATAATGATTTTGTTTAACTTGGCTATTTATACAAGCTTAGCAGGAAATCCTTATGTGCAAGGCAATTGGAAAGGAAGATTAATTTCCAACTATTTAGATGCCTATAATAAAAACGGATTGCCGGTAAGTTTGTATTTAATGGACGACAAAGCAGACGGAAATTTAGTAGGCGAAATGACAATTCGTTATCGATATCAAGAAGATGTTTACAGTGCCAAATACAAAGTAAGCGGAAAAATAGATTACAGTTCCTACAAATTTAATCTTACTCAAACAGAAATTATTTTTGGCGATGTACTTCCTAAAGGATTACAATGGTGTGCTGGAAAGTCTGACAATTTAGGCATTTATCGGAGCTCCAATATTAAACGCTTTTATATAGATGGCATTTTCGAAACAGTATGCAACGAACGCTATCGATTAGTTTTATTCAAATCAAAATGAACTTAAAATAAATGCGTATATTTATTTAAAGTTCAACTTATGAAAAAAATAATTCCTTTTCTATTTTCTCTAATAGTGATTAGTTGCGGACGAGTATCCTATAATCCCTACAAAGACTTACCAAGTGAAGGCGAATTATCCGTATTAACATACAATGTTGCTGGTTTACCACAAGGCATCAATGGCGATCAATTTCCATTAAAGCACATGCATTTAATTAGTCCATTATTGAATAATTACGATATAGTGAATGTGCAAGAAGATTTTGCTTATCATGATAGTTTGTATAAATACATAACCTTACCTTATAAAACTAAATATGTGGCAGATGTTTCTTTAGGAGATGGATTGAATACCATTTCTAAAATTCCCATTTTAGAATTTAAACGTATTGGCTGGAAACAATGTAACGGCACAGATTGTTTAACACCTAAAGGTTTTTCATTTTGTCGCTTGCGATTTAACGAAGCGGTTTATCTAGATTTATACAATGTGCATTGTAATGCTGGAAGTTCGGCAGCAGATTACGTGGCACGAAAAAACAACATCACACAACTTTGCAACTATATTGAAACACACTCCAATGGAAATGCCGTGCTTCTAATGGGCGATTTTAATTGCAGATATACACGTATTGACGATAATATTCGCAAAATTGATTCATTAGGTTTTAAAAATGTTTGGGTAGAATTGCTACGCAATAATATCAATCCGCTTCAAGATGGAAACTCCTTGATGGATTGCTCACCCAATGCTACCAATGCTACTTGCGAAGTAGTCGATAAAATATTTTATAGAAGTAGCGACAAAATCAGCCTTAATGCTACCCATTATCAATTAGACGATATTATTTTTTATGATAGCGAAGGTGAATCACTTTCTGATCATCAACCAATGTTTGCCAAGTTCCAATATGTAGTTTTGAAGTAATTTATTTTTGCTGCGCGCATACCTCATTCGCTTTTTGCAATTGCTCCGGCGAGCCAATATCTATCCAAATATCTTCATCATGGTGATAGCCATATATTGTTTGTTGAAAACAAATATCGATATACCAATCTGTCATGGAAAATATACCATCACGTGTTTTATGTTTAAAAATTTGGGGCGATAAAATTTGATAACCACTAAAAGCCGCTTGTTTTGCCTGTTTAATGATGTTGTATTTTTTATCGGCAAAAATGGGATTATGTGCATCAAAATAATGTGCGGCACTATCACCGAACACTGATGGGAATTTCATTTCTTCATTTTTAAAATTTTGCCAGCCACATAAGCTATTTTTTTCATCAAACAACAATACGCGCGAAGATTTTCTATTTCTTACAGCCAAACTGGCAATGGCATTTTGTGCAAGATGAGATTGATAAAATTTTGTAAGGTTGATATTGGTAAAAACATCAGCATTACATACTAAAAAAGGTTGACCATCATTGAAAAAATGTTGCGCGTTTAAAAGTCCACCACCGGTTTCTAATATTCTATCGGTTTCATCTGAAATTTCTATGCGAATGCCAAAGGAAGTATGCTGATTGATAAAATCAATAATTTGATTTCCTAAGTAATGAACATTGATAATAATTTCATCAAATCCATGTTGTTTTAAATGTTCGATGGTATGTTGCAACATGGGCTTATCGCCTACTTTTACTAATGCTTTCGGGCAAGTATCCGTAAGTGGTTTTAAACGTGTGCCGAAACCGGCAGCAAAAATCATGGCTTTCATAATCAAATAAATTGTCCTTGTAATTCGCGTTCAATATGTTTTATTTCAGCAGCCAAGTTATACTTTGTTTGAATATATTTTGCCGTTTGCTCGGCGCAATATACACTTCGATGTTGTCCACCAGTGCAGCCAAAATTTATTTGTAAATGCTCAAAATTGCGGTCTAAATAATTTTGAATATTGATATCTACTACTTTATAAACAGATTCTAAAAACTCTTTGGCTTTCGTTTGACTTTCTAAAAACTCAATCACTGGTTTATCTTTTCCGGTTAACGTTTTGTATGGCTCATATCTACCTGGATTATGCAAGCCTCTACAATCAAACACAAAACCACCACCATTGTCGGAATGGTCAGATGGAATACCACGTTTATAGGAAAAACTATTGATATTAATTTTTAATTTTTTTTTAGAAGCATCTATCTTTTCCGGTTTAAACAAATCGGATACAATTAATTGATGCAATACACTTGTCAATTCCGGCAATTTAATTTTCAGTTGAATATTTTCCAAGAACCATTTTACATTTTCCAACGCAGGAATAATACTTTCAATAAAATGTGCTCTACGTTCAATTAAACCTCGAAATCCATACGCACCTAATACTTGTAACATTCTAATCAATACAAAACCATAGTATCGTTCCATAAAGTCTTGTTTATTAATACTTATTTTGGCTTCTACTTGTTGTACATAAAACAAGAACAATTCATCGCGTATTGCGAACGGAATGCGTGCGCCGGCTTGCCACAACAAAGAAGCTACATCGTATTGAAGCGCGCCTTTTCTTCCACCTTGATAATCGATAAAATAAGGTTTGTTTTCATGAATCATTACATTGCGAGATTGACAATCGCGAAACATAAAATATAGATTTTTTTCTTCCAATAAATAATCCGACAACGTATGGAAATCTTTATTTAGAGCCACTTCACTAAATTGAACACGTGCAATGCGTGCAAAGTAATATTTAAAAGAATTTAAATCCCAAAACATCGAACTTCGATTAAATTCTTGGATAGGATAACATTGTTTAAAATTGAAATTAGCCGCACCATTAATTTGTAAATGTGCCAACTGTTGCAATACCTCTTTCAGATAAGAAATCACGTTTGCAGAAATTCCTTCTTGCTTAATGATAGAATACAAAGATAAATCGCCTAAATCTTGTTGTAAATAATAGACTTTATTTTCACTGGAACAATAAAATTTCGGCACTGAAATTGTAGCATGAATAAAATGGTTGGTATGATGAATAAATGTTTCATTTTCCTTCGTATCTTTTCCATACGTGCCGATTGCTGAATGATGTTCACTCGTTAAACGGTAATACAATCTATCGGAACCGGCTTGTGGCAATTGAAGAATAGAAGTGCAAGGTTCTTGAAAAAAATCTTGAAAAAGCTGTTGTAAGATATCTTCGTGCATGAAACAAAGGTAAAAAGAATAGTTAGTAAAAAGTTTTACAGATTTAATAATTTAAACTAACTTCGCTTTATGTAAAATTGTATATAAAAATTAAACCTAAACAATCTAATCCATTGAAATTAATCTACTTATTAATATTTAGTATTGGCCTATTTTCAGCTTGTAAAAAGGAGCCTAATACATCCTTTTATTATTGGAAAACGCAATATTCCATTTCGCCTTATGAACAAAATTATTTAGATAGTTTAAATGTAGAAAAACTGTATGTTCGTTTTTTTGATGTGGATATAAAAAATGGCAATGCCGTTCCAATTGGAAATTTAATTGTACATGAAAAAAATAAAAAACAAACAATTATTCCGGTCGTTTTTATTACCAATGAAACCTTCAAACAGTTAGATAAAAATGAAATCAATTCTTTATCAAAAAACATCCAGCATCAAATTGAAACTATTTACGCTCAACTTACCGATAAATCAATGCAAGAAGTGCAAATAGATTGTGATTGGACAAGCAGTACCAAATCAAATTATTTCTATTTTTTGAACCAACTTAAAATTGCAATTAAGCCTTTACAATTATCGGTAACTGTACGACTGCATCAAATAAAAGACAAAGAAAAAACGGGCATTCCGCCTGTAAACAAAGGTGTTTTAATGTATTATGCCACTTCAAATCCATTAGATTTTGGCGATAAAAATTCCATATTAGACAATACACTTGCCTCCAACTATATTAAAAATATAAATGAATACAAATTGCCTTTAGATTGGGCATTGCCCATTTACAGTTGGGCAATCGTACAAAATCAAGTAGGCGAAAAGAGATTGATAAATGGTATTCGTAATGAAGATTTAACGGATACCATCTTGTATAAAAAAATATCCAAAACGCTTTATTTAATAAAACAAGATCATTATCTAAAAGGAAATTATCTATATGAAGATTACAAAATAAAAGTAGAAAGTATCACGTTCAAAGACTTAGAGCTGGCGAAAGAAAATTATTCGAAAAAAAATAAAAACAAGGAACTAAATACCATCTTTTTTCAGTTAGATTCATCAAATTTATGTCATTATTCTATACAAAATTTAAAAACTATTTCACTATGAAAAATTATATCTTAAGTGCTTTATTACTCTTACTATTTACAGAAAAAAGTATGGCTTGTGCGTGGTCATCAGAAGATGAGACCTATTATAACTTATTTAACCAACACTTAGTTTCGGACTCGACCTTATCTCCATTTTTTTTAACGTATGATACGCCATTTTATGGCGATGCAGTTTGGGATTATTATGAAGACGAACCAAAAAAAGAAACCGATTATAATATTTTGGAATGGAATCAATTTTTCGACAATCAAATCAGCGAAGCGCATTTGAATTATTTAGTATATTCATCCAGCATTGAAGAACTCAAAAAAATAGTTGATACAAAGTCAATTAAAAACAGTGCTTCGGCATTACAGTACACTATTTTACTCACACCAAAAGGCATTGAAGCCTTGAATTATTTACGATTTGCAAAAGCTTGTGAACCATTTGCCACTGCCACAAAAGAATATGAAGGCGATGGATGGTTTTATGGAAATGTACGTGGAAAGATTACGAAATCTCAGTTTATGTCAATTGCCAAAAGTGGCAATATTATTTATGACAATACACAAAACAAAGACATTAAATTACGTACCGCTTACCAATTAGTACGACTTTCACATTACGGTGGATTTAATGAGGATGCTATTCGATATTTTAAAACATACGTGGAGCCTTTGAAACAAAAATCATTGGTGTATTATTATGCGTTGGAACAAAAAGCCGGTGCTTTATTTAATCAAAAAAAATATGCTGAGGCTGGCGCAAATTATGCTGCAGTTTTCAACCATACTACTGACAGAAAAATGACCTGTTATTCCAGTTTTCGCATCTCTAACCAAATGAATTTTGACCTTGCCATTGCTGCTTGCAAAACGCCCAATGAAAAAGCAGCCTTATATGTGTTACGTGGCTTTAATAAATTTTCAAACGGGCTTTCTGAAATGAAAAATATCTATGCCATCGCTCCAAATAGTGCGTATTTAGAATTAATGGCATGTAGAGCATTATTGCAAATGGAATATAATGGATTCAAAGTCCCAACACAATATGTTTCAAGTAATTCATTTCCACTGATGGATGCTGTTGGCAAAACGTATTTACAAAAAAATATTTTATTTACTCAAAACGTTTTGGCACAAAAGAAAGTAAAACGCATCGCATTTTGGAAAGCGTATTTAGCGCATTTGTATTTATTAAATGGAAATTATTCAAAGTCAGAACAGTTGGCAAACAGCATTGTTACCGATGAAAATATAATTAAGCAACAAGCAGCTCGTACTGCTTTTAGCGCTTATATGGGTGGCTTAAAAACGATAGATAGCAACGTGGAACAAACTATCTACAAACGTTATTTAAAAGACAACAACGATGAACAAGAGCGTGATTTTGTATTTGAAATTCTAGCTCATAATTATATTTTACAAAATGAAAATGGTAAAGCATTTCTATGCCATAATGATTTCTCAGGCATGTATGGCAATTTAAAGTTGGATATCATCAACGATTTAATTGCATTTTTCAGTAAAGAAAATTATACAAATTTTGAAAAACAATTAGCTTCCAAACATATCAAAACTAAAGCACCTTTACAAGAATTATACGACTTAAAAGGAACTTACTATCTAAAAAAGGATGATTTAAAAAATGCCTTAGTTTGGTTTAAAAAGGTAAAAAGCAACTTGGCCTTTTTAAAATTACATGAATATGAATACGATGACAAAGGGAATGAAAAAATAATGGAAGTAGATGGAAGTTTTAATGGTTATAGCAATATAAATGCAGGAATTTTCAGCAGCAAAGTACAAACCTATTTCGACAATACTCTTGAAAATGCATTTACAGATAAAACATACAAAAGATTTGATTTCATTCCTCAAGTGATGAATAAAGAACAACTGGTAAATGCATTGATTAATTTAAAATCTATTGCAAATGGAAACGACGAGCAAGCGGCAGCAGCCAACTTTTTATTAGGTAATTTTTATTACAACACTTCCAATTTTGGTTACTATCGCAATTTCTTTTATTACGAACCAAACAACCAGCAATTGTCTTATTATTACACTTATAACACCGCACCAGTTATATTAAAAAAACAGTATAATTACAACGAAGGAACTGGCATTATTAATAATAACAAAACCAAACAAGCCTATACTTATTTTTTAACGGCTGAAAAAGTTTCCAGCGATAAAGAACTTAAAGCAAAGGCAGTTTTTCAAGCTTCCAAATGTGAGTTAGATGCATATTTCGCATCCGAAAAATATCCAGATTGGGGTTTTAGTGGAAGTTATAAATCATTATACAGCACCACTACACGACCGATGTTTAAACGCTTAAAAGATACTTATTCAAACACAGCATATTATAATGAAATAAAAAATAATTGTAATTATTTTAAATATTATTTAGCGTTTAAACTTTAGTATCTTCAGGTGTTTCAGAAGATGGCGCTTGTGCGTCATCTTCATTTTTAATTTCATTTTCCAAATTCAAATCTATTGATTTTTCTTCGTTCAAAGGCATATTCACTTCGGAATTAATTTGTTCTAAATTTTGTTTGAGTAGCTCATTTTTCAACTTCAGTTTCTCTAACTGTCGTTGTTCTAATGGAATGTAATTTTCTTTATGTCTTCGCTGTAAAGAAGTTTCTTTACGTTCCGCTTTTAATTGTGCTTTTTCAACACTTTTTATTTTATCTTGTTCGCGGCGTTCTTCTTCCTTTAATTTGCGTTGTGCTCTTCGTTCTTCTTCTTGTTTTAATCGTAACGCTTTTTCTTCATCAGTTCGCTCTTTCAGTATTTTAATTTTTGAAGGATGAATTTCAAAAACATCATCAATCGGTAATTCAACGGTTAACCATAATACTTTTATAGTTGCTACACCCACATTTCTAATCCAAATTGGGTGCGATAATAAATTTGACAATGCTTGAAAGAAGGAAGTTATTATACTAATTTCAGAAATAGAAGTAAAAATTTCTTCTGATTTACCTCTAATCTTTAGAGGTTTCTCATAATCCATTTTTCCAATTTTTATTCCATCTTTATTTAATAAATCTCCTCTAATTGAAAGCAAAGTATAAGGTAAAAAAAACAGGTTCTTAATCTTAAAATCCGTTTCAGAAGCGACAGACAATAATCCAAATTGGCGTGTACGAATCTCCATAATTTCTACGGATCTAAACTTATTTGCTTGTTTTATTATATACCTTTTTAAATAATTATTAATAAGTTGAATAATATACATGGTCGTATTCTTTTAAAGTCTTGTTAAAATAGATAGAGTCTATTGAATTTCAACTAAACATAGAGTAACTTTAATCTACTAAGTAAAAACTTAAAGTAAAACTAAAATTACAATAAAAATAAAGTAAAGTAAATGGAACACCTCAGCACCGTTATCGTCATTCCTATTTTTTTAGTGTTTATTCTAATCGAATATTTTGCCACTAAAAAGAAACATCCTGAATATTATAGGTTGAATGATGCTATTACCAATTTAAATATAGGTGTCAGTCATTTATTGTTTAAGTTGCTAACCACAGGCATTATGTTAGGTGCATATTCATTCGTAAAAACTCATTTTTCAATACTACATCTTAAAGGAATCACAGCCTACGTAGTTGTTTTAATCTTGTTTGATTTTTGTTTTTATTGGGCACATCGTTTTGGCCACGAAGTGAATTTATTTTGGGGCGCACATGTAGTGCACCATCAAAGTGAAGAATATAATTTAACCGTTGCTTTGCGTCAATCATGGATACATAGTTTATTGGCATTTATCTTCTTTTTACCTATCGCATTTTTAGGCGTAGATGTATTGACTTTAGGTATTTGTGCGAGCATCAACTCTTTTTATCAATTTTGGATTCACACCAAAACCATCAATAAAATGCCTACATGGGTGGAATTTATTTTTAATACACCATCGCACCATAGAGTGCATCATGGTGTAAACCCAAAATATATCGACAAAAATCATGGCGGTATGTTTATTATTTGGGATCGGTTATTTGGAACCTTTCAAGTAGAAGAAGAAGAACCTACTTATGGCATAACAACGCCATTAAAAAGCTGGAATCCGGCTTGGGCAAATATTGAATATTATACCAATATGTTTAAGCGTGCAAAGTCTTTTAAACTCGTTGACCAGCTAAAATATATTATAGCCAAACCAGGTTGGCAACCGGAAGCATTTGGTGGACAAATTCCAATTCCGGAAGTGGACAAAAACAAGCCTAAATACGACCTAAAAGCCAACAGCACAAACTTAAATGTATATGTATTGGTGCAATTTGCTTTTATCATTATTGGCTTGACTGCTTACTTATATCATTATGAAAAAATAAGTTCCTTTTATTCCTTTTTATTTTTCTCCATCTTACTGATTTCCACTGTCATTTGCAGTGCCATTTTAGAACAAAAAAAATGGGTGATTTATGCGGAATATACTCGATTAATATTGGCATTAATGACATTAAATTCTATGTATTACTTCAAATACAATACGTGGTTTCTATTGGTATTGATTGTTTCTTTAAGTGTCACCATTTATTTTCTCACATGGTTTACGCTCAACATAAACAATAAATATTTGGTCAAATTTAACAGTCGAAACTAAAATAAAAAATGCGCAAATTTCATAGCGCATTTTACTTTTTAAAGAGATTGATTAAGCGATTTCAAATTCAGTCGCAACCACTCTTTCCTTTTCTATTATATAATCTTTTAAGTGGATGTGTTTAGTTTGGTTTCTAAACTCTAACGTAAAGCCCGGCCAAACGGTATGATTTTTTCCATCTTCATTCAGATACCAACTTTTACAACCAGACAACCAAATAGTGCCTTCTAATTTCTTTTGAATTTCTACGTTAAAGGCATCTTGCACCTCTTTACGCACTTCAATAGATTTAATATTATGACGAACCATTTGATGCAAGGCATCTACAATATAATTCACTTGCGATTCAATCATGTAAATCATTGAATTATGACCTAAACCGGTGTTTGGTCCAAGCATTAAAAACAAATTTGGAAATTGATGAATACTAGTTCCATAATAAGCTTCAGGACTATCTCCTAAAACATCTTTTAAGGCAGCACCATTTTTACCTTTTACGTTGTAAAATTTAAAACTATCTGCTACATGAAAACCGGTTCCTAAAATAATAGCATCAATTTTTCTAGATTTTCCATCGTTGGTAAGCACGCTTGTTTTGGTAAATTTTTTAATGCCATCTGTTACCACATCTACATTATTTTGTGCCAATGCCGGATAATAATTATTAGACAATAAAACACGCTTGCAACCCAAACTAAAATTTGGTGTTAATTTTTTTCTAAGTGCTTCGTCTTTAATATATTTATTGATATGGTATTTACCCAACATTTCACCTAGTTTTAAAATACGTTTTTCGTATTTCATTCCTACCAATTGTGCCTCGTTTAAATAATAAATAAACTCACGATTCATGCGTTGAACAAAAGGTATTTTTTCAAACATTACATTTTGACGAGTAGAAAAAGGACCATCTGGTTTTGGTAACACCCAAGGTGCGGTGCGTTGCATCAAATATAAATTTTTTACTTTGGGTTGAATTTCTGGAACAAATTGAATCGAACTGGCTCCAGTGCCTATGACACAAACATTTTTATCGTTCAAGTCATACTTGTGATTCCAATTAGAAGAATGGAAAATTTCACCTCCAAAATCGTTAATGCCTTCAATATTCGGTAAGCTTGGAATATGTAAAGGACCATTGCCTACAACTGCCACATTGGCTCTTAGTTTTTCTTTACGTTGATTTGTTAGCTCCCAAATTCCTGTTTCATCATCGTACGTTGCCGATTTTACTTCCCAATTAAACAAGATATGCTGTTCTAATTCATATTTTTTTACACAATATTTAATGTATTCTAAAATTTCTGCTTGTGGAGAATATTCTCTGGTCCAATTTGGATTGGGTTCAAAAGAAAAGGAATACAAGTTTGATTTCACATCACATGCTGCACCAGGATAATGATTGTCGCGCCAAGTACCACCAACATCATTGGCTTTTTCTACAATTTTAAAATTATGAAATCCTGCTTTTTTTAATTGAATACCTACACAAATACCAGAAAATCCTGTGCCTGTAATTAAAATGGAAATGTCGTTATTAGTTGCCATATTATTCTTTAATTAGAGTAAAGTTAGGAGTAAATGTAATTCGTAGAATGTACAAAAGCTAATTTTTAGATAGATTACATAAAGCTAATATTGAAAAAATGTGTTTATTTATTAGTGTTTGAAGCTCGTTTTGAGGCATAAATACTTACAATAAATAGTTGAAAACTATGAAATAGCATTAATGGAAGTAACAACAATCCAATTGGAAATGTTGAAGGAAATAGGATATGTGAAAAGACTGTTCCGTGTACCAACGATTTTTTGGTACCACAAAATTGTGCGGTCGTTTCATCTTCTTGATTAAAATGTAATTTACGAGCAATGTATGCGGTTGAATAAAACATTGTATAAAACAATGTAATCACACATAAAGTAATACTAACTAAATTCAAAAATGAAACGGATGAAAAAATACGTTGTTGAAAGGCATCTGAAAAACTCAAATAGATAATTAATAAAATAATAGACTTATCAAATTTGGACAATAACGATGCATTTTTATGTGCATATTTTCCGAAGTATGATTGCAACAACAATCCCAATAAAATCGGTACAATTATTTCAATTAAAAGCTTATAATAAATAGTATGTAAGTCAAATGCAGCTACTTCATTTGAGATAAAAAATGACATCCAAAGTGGAGTTACCATTATTCCGATTAATCCAGAAATACTAGCGTTAAAGATAGCTGCAGGCAAATTTCCTTTAGCAATAGAAACAAATACTACCGAAGACGAAACGGTAGATGGCAATGCAGCTAAGAATAAAAATGCCAACCATATCTTTTCTGTTTGTGGCGAAGAAATTAGAAAATAAAATGGCAATATTAAAATAGGAAAAAACAGAAACGTAGATGATTGAATGAGCACGTGCAATTTCCAATTCTTTAATCCTTGTTTTATTTTTGCTGCATCTAATTTTAAGCCATAGAAAAAGAAAATACAAGCAATTCCAATTCTACTAAATTGGGTTAACCCATTGGAAACATAACTATTCGAAATTGGAAAAAAATAGGCTAAAGCAATAACTGTAATGGTTGCCAGCACAAAATAATCTATTTTTATTTTTGAAAAATGTACGTTCATTTATGTCTCAAAAACTGGAAATAAAACAAGACTAAATTAAGGTTTTTAAATGTAAAGAATAGCAAGAGTTTTTAGTAATTTTGTATTATCAATTCTGCACCATCCAATCAATACGTATGCTTTCACAACGTCAACTTTTTTTACAACACGTAGCCCAAACTTCTGATGCGCCTTTAGCATTAGAAATTGAAAAAGCGGAAGGCATCTATTTGCATGATGTTGATGGTAAAAAATATATCGATTTAATTTCAGGCATTGGCGTGAGTGCACTAGGTCATTGTCATCCAAAAATAGTGGAAGCCATACAACAACAAGCCTCTAAATATGCGCATACTTTAGTGTATGGCGAATTTATACAAGCTCCACAAGTGCAGTTAGCAAAATTTTTAGTGGATATTTTGCCGAATAATTTATCATCGGTTTACTTTACCAATTCTGGTGCTGAAGCTACCGAAGGTGCTATGAAATTAGCCAAGCGTTACACCGGAAAAACGGAAATTATTTCTTGCTATCATTCATATCATGGTAGCACACAAGGTGCCTTGAGCTTAAATGGAGATGAATTTTTTAAATCAAATTACAGACCATTACTACCAGATACACGACAAATCAGGTACAACAATTTGGATGATATTCCATTCATCACCCAAAAAACAGCTGCGGTATTTTTAGAACCAGTGCAAGCTGAAGCAGGTATCATTGTGCCGGACAACCAGTATTTACAAGCAGTTCGGCAACGATGCAATGAAACAGGAACTTTATTGGTTTTTGATGAAATACAAACTGGTTGTGGGCGAACGGGCAATATCTTTCGGTTTCAAACAGTGAATGTGGTGCCAGATATATTGTTGCTTGGCAAAGCATTTGGTGGTGGTTTGCCTTTAGCGGCTTTCATTTCCAGTCGGGAAATTATGCAAGTATTTCAGCATCATCCATTTTTGGGACACATCACTACCTTTGGTGGAAATGCCATTTGTTGTGCAGCCGGATTAGCCTCTTTGCAAGAAATTGTATCTTTAAAATTACATGAAACGGCAACAAAAAAGGCTGAAATATTTATTCAATATTTACAACATAAAGCCATACAAAAAATAAATTATTGTGGGTTGATGATGGCAGTTTATTTAGATAATTTTGAGCATCTGCGTCAAGTAATTTCTATATGTTTGGAAAATGGATTGATTACCGATTGGTTTTTATTCGCTAATAATTGTTTACGCATTGCGCCACCTTTAATTATCACCGAAGAAGAAATAAAAACAGCTTGTTCCATTATTATACAAGCACTAGATAAAGTTTATCCTGCATGAAAAAATCCTTTTTGTTTAATGTGCTTTTCTTAGTGTTTGTCAATTTATTGGTGAAACCATTTTGGATTTTTGGTATTGACAGAACCGTGCAAAACCGATTGGGTGAAGCTGAGTTTGGATTGTTCTTTGCCATTTTTAATTTCACCTATTTATTTCAAATTTTACTCGACTTTGGCTTTCAAAATTTCAACAATAGAGAAGTTGCCGCCAATACCAAACGCATCAACGAGTTATTGCCAAGTATTCTCCTTTTTAAAACAATTTTATTCTTGATTTACTTAGTAATTTGTATTGCATTAGCCTATCCATTAGGTTATTTATCCAATACGTTTATTTACATTATTTTGATCAATCAAATTTTACTATCATTTAATATTTATTTGCGTTCCAATGTGTCAGCACATCAACATTTTATAACAGATGCCTTGTTGTCCATACTTGATAAATTATTGATGATTGCATTTTGTTTAGTGTTGTTGTATGGAAATGTTTCTGGCTTCCAACTATCCATATTTAATTTTGCATTAGCACAAATGGCAGCGTATCTAATTACTTTTTTTGTTTGTTTATTTTTTGCATTTCGCTTGACGGAGAAACTAATCTTTAATTTTTCAATTACAGATTTTAAAAAAATTGCCAAAGAAACAATGCCATACGCTATTATTCATTTTTTAATGACTACCTATTATCGCATTGATGGCGTGATGCTTGAGAAACTGCAAGGAGCGAATGGCGCATTAGAAAGTGGAATTTATGCGCAGAGCTATCGTATTATGGAAGCACTGAATAATATTGGCTATTTATTTGCCGGAATTTTATTGCCTTTATTTGCTTATCATCTCACTCAAAAAAATGAGATTAAATCACTTTTAAAATCTAGTATTTCTATTATGTTTTGTGTGAGTACGTCGATTGTCATTTGTTTTTTTTGGTATAAAAATGACATCATACAATTATTATACACTGCAAGCAATGTAGCTTATTCCGCGGAAGTTTTTGGCTATTTATTGTTGAATTTTTTTCCAGTAGCTATCTTGTACGTCATAGGAACTTTATTAACTGCCAATCAGAATTTCAAGCTTATGATTTATACACTAGTAGTAGCAGTTCTGTTAAACGTAGTTTTAAATGTGTATTTAATAACTGAATATGGAGCTAAAGGTGCAGGTATTTCTACATTTATTACACAATTATTTATGCTAGGTTGTTATAGTATTTATAGTATTCAAATTTTTAAACTAAGATGGAATTGGGCCTATTTTCTACGATTATCTTTATTTATTAGCCTTTGTTTGCTATGGGTTTATGTATTACAATCCTACGCATTTGCCATGCATCCTGCACTCAATTTGGGGATACACTTTATCGTATATTTTATAGGCATTCCTGTGTTTGCTTGGATTTCAGGTTTGGTTAATAAACATACGTTCCAGCTTAAAATTGGCACTCAGCAATAAATCAGATAGTTTTCTTATTTTTGATTCAAATTCAAACTTATTTATGTTGGATATTGTACAGATTGTTTTAAAATGGAAAAAACAGATTTTTATTTTTTGTGTTTTTTCAATTATTGCCAGTATTATTTTGTCGATGCCATTTATAATGCATCCATATTATAAATCCAAACAAATTTTTTATTTATCAAACCCTATAAGTACCGATAGAGCAGCCTTGTTTAATGAGAAAGAAGTAGGTGGTGTCAGCATCTTCGGAGGCAAAGAAGACATCAACCGTTTTTTGTCGATTTTAAATTCGGAAGTAGTAATCAGTAGCATTATAAAAAATAATGATTTAACTAAACATTACAACATTGAAGGTGACAATATTGCCTTATCTCACTTTTATACACAAAAGGAATTTAGTAGCAATTTTAAAGCTATACGAAATGATTTAGGCGCCATTGAAGTGAGCATACTAGATACCGACGCAAAACTTGCGGCTAAAATGGTGCAAGAAATAGTGCAACTTTCCGATTCCATTTACAGAACAATTTTATCTGAAAATAAATCTATTATTTTAAATTTATTAGATAAGCAAATTGACAACAAACAAACACAAACTTTAAATATTGCTTCTGCCGAAGAATTACAGAAGTTAATCACCATTCGCGATCAATATGCGGTTTCCTCTTCGGCTGCATTTAAAACAACCTTCACCGTAGAAGAAGCGGTACCGGCAGTAAAAAAAGAAAAACCGGTGCGTTGGATGATTGTATTAGGCACTGCTTTGTGCTCATTTTTTATGGCTACATTCATTGCCATTTTGATAGAACTCTTTAAACATGCAACGCACAAAGAATCTGAACATCACTAATTTTGTTCAACACAACGAGCAGCTGCTTTTTTATGTAAGTAGTCTTATTTCGATTGTATTGGTGTGGTTGGGTATTTATTTTGAAAACAAATTTTTGTTTTTAGTGCCATTTGGTTTCGTATTAATTGGCGTAGCCATACTTAATTTTCGTGCTTTAATTTATTTACTTTTATTGATTTTACCTATTTCTGTCGAGATGGAATTAGGTACTTTAGGTTTGGATGTGCCCTCAGAACCTATTGTTATTTTATTAGCAGTTTGCGTTTTATTTTATCTCTTAAAGAATTACACACTACTGTATTCTAAAACATTCAAACATCCAATAATTTGGGCTATTACAGCACTATTTATTTGGAGTTGTATCAGCACTATTTATTCTCAAAATATAGTTTTATCGATTAAATATTTACTGGCAAAAGCTTGGTATATATTAGGTTTTTTGATAGCACCAATGCTCATTATAAATACTAAAAAACAATTCCGTTATTTATTTTGGTGTTTGTTTATCCCAACTTTTTTGAGTGTATTATATATTCTCCTTTTTCATGCCATTGAAAAATTTAGTTTTGACTCTATTACAAATGTAGTACATCCAATTTATCGAAACCACGTAAATTATGCTGTTTTTATTACCATGTTATTGCCTTTTATTTTCTTAGCTACAACTTGGTATCCAAAATCATCCTTTAAAAATAAATTTCTAAAAATTGCCATTCTCATTTTCTTTGTGGCTATTTATTTTTCCTATACACGTGGCGCATGGCTGGCAATGGTAGCGATGATTTTGTATTATTTTGTCATGAAACTCAATGCCACTAAATATATTTTAAGTATCAGCATTTTTTTTGTGTTTGTGTTTTCTATATATATATTGAAAGACAATAACTATTTGAAGTACGCACCAAATTACGATACGACAATATATCATGAAGAGTTAGGAGAGCATTTATCTTCTACCTTTGAAATGGAAGACATGAGTACGGTAGAGCGATTTTACAGATGGATAGCTGCGGTTCATTTATTTAAAGAACATCCAATAGTTGGTGTAGGTCCAAATAATTTTGTATCGAATTATAAGCCACACACGGTAACTGCTTTTGAAACGTATATCAGTGAAAATGAAGAACGTTCAACTGTACATAATTATTTTTTATTATTGCTCACTGAACAAGGATTTCCGGGCATGCTGCTCTTCATTCTATTTATAGGAATTACTTTATTGAGTATTCAGAAAATGTACCATGTTGCAACTGAAGAGAAGAAAAAATACATTGTTGCGCTTACGCTTTGTTTAATTGCATTTTTGCTCAATAATACTTTAAGCGATTTAGTGGAAGCCAACAAAGTAGGTTCGTTATTTTATATATGCTTGGCTTTATTAATAAATACAAGTGAGCTGGATTTTGAAAGTTAAAAGAACTTAGCAGTTAGCACGCTAATATCATCATTAAACAAAACATTTCCTTTGTATTTAGAAATGTAATCATACAGCATTTTATTAAATATTTCTGGGCTTAAACGATGGTTTTGTTTACTAAATTCTATTAAACGATCCACACCAAATTGCAATCCTTTTTCATCTTCCAATTCCGAAATGCCATCTGTAAAACTTACGATGGTGGTGTCTGGTTGTATATTTATTTTTCCAAATTCCATTTTAGGTAATTCTTCAAAAATCCCCAACATGGTGGTGCCTTTTTCTAGTAATTCAATTTTATTTTGATGCAATAAAATGGGTGGAACATGTCCTGCATTTAAGTATAATAATTCTCGTTTTACAATATTGTATTTGGCAATAAATAATGTTATAAAATTTTCGCCATTGGTGATGGAATATATTTTTTTATTGAGTTTTTCTATCAATTTTTCTTTAGAAAAATTTAAGCCTAAGGTTGCATTCAAATAGGCTTGAAGATTTGCCATCACTAAAGCCGCGGCAATACCTTTTCCACTAATATCTCCAATGCAAAAAACAAATTCATCTTTATTGATATGAATGACATCATAATAATCGCCACCAATACCATTGTACGGCAAATACAAACCTGAAAATTCGTACAAGGTGTTTTTGGGTAATTTTTTAGGAATCAACATTCCTTGCACCTTGGATGCCAAATCAAGTTCTTTGTCGTATTGTTTTTTTTCTACTTCTTTTTTGAACAATCTTTTATTTTCAACAGCAACGGTAATGATATTAGTAAATGTTTGTGTAAATTCCAACATATCTTTTTTCTGATGTAGGACATCATCGGCAATGTTGCCAAGTAATGCTAGTGCCAACGGATTGTGTTTATGATACACAGGTACAACGTATTTAAAACCTCCAAATATTTTTTGTTCTTGTTCAGTGAGTTCAGTGATGGTTTTAAACTTTTCAAAATGCGATTGAATTGGAATATAAATATCATTCACATCAGATTCCCATACGGCGCGTTTCCAAGCTTGATCATACATGAACAATGCCAATTTTTGAACTTGCAACTGAGACTTTAATGTGAACTTAAAAATTTGGTATAAACTATCTGCAGATACATTGTCGTTAATGGCTTTGGTGGCTTCCAAAAGCGCATTCATTTGGCTGTATTTCACTTGAACGAGTGCTCTAAGTGCATTCGAATCTGTAATTGATTCTGGCAAATTCATCTATCGAAAGCTACGGAAATAAAATACATTTTCCAATAAGCATTTATAAAATTTACTATTTATAAAGCACGATTCACCAATAACAAGTAGGTGACAAATGAAAATAAATGATTTTTATTTGTCAACCAGCCATTACTTTTAATAGTTGTTCCGTCGAGTTTTTAGTATCGACTTTGTCAATGATATGCGTGATAATACCATTCTCATTGACTACAAAAGTGGTACGTAAAATACCTTCATATTCTTTCCCCATAAATTTTTTTTTGCCCCAAACTTCGTATGCCAAAGCCACACTTTTGTCTGTATCCGGAATAAGTTCAAAAGGTAAACTATATTTCTCTTTAAATTTATTGTGTGATTTTTCGTCTTGTGGCGACACACCGATTATGGTAAAACCTTGTTTAATAAGTGCTGCATAATTATCTCTAAAATTGCAAGCATTGGCAGTGCAGCCAGGTGTATCATCTTTCGGATAAAAGTATAAAACAGTGATTTTGTTTTTGAAGTCAACACCTTTAATTTTTGGTGCTTTGGTTCCTACAGTAAGCATATATTTTTTTTAAGATTATGGAATAATAAAAGTTTGAGTAATGGTATTTATATTCCCCACTTTATCTGTAACAATAAGTTGCAATTTATGTTCACCATTATTTAGAGGCTTATCCAATTTATACTCGATGTTATTGTTTTTGGCATCGTGATAAAAGAAAACCCAAGCGTTATCTACAAATCCTTGATACGTTTTTATGCCCGATAAATTATCGGTAATAATTGCAGAAATTACAGTGGAAGTAATTTTAAGTTGGGTTATTTCAGGAATAATGGTATCATATTTCAAATAGAAAGTGCCTAATTCTTTTGTTTCTGCATAAATATATTTTTCGTTGTATGTGGTAGGTAATGCTGTTTCAATTCCATTTTTTGATTGACGAACTATTACTAATTTATTTCTGTTGATTTTTACGAATGATGTCCAGCGCAAAGTTGCACTTTTATGTAGCGGAATATATTGTGTTGGATGATGAATAATGAAGGTATCCAGCGTTTTATTTTTTGATGGATGTATGGTGTATTTTAATTGAGTAGCATTATAAAAAGTGTTATTCGGAAATTCCATTTTTAAATTCTTCACAGTTAACGTATGTGGCTTTGATATGGACGCAATACTCAATAAATGCTGGGTTTTCGAGTTGGCTGTTATGGTTGATTTAATCTCTTTAGAAATAAAATTTAAATGCAATATTGTTTTATTTTCATTGTCATCATAACAATAAACAATAAGCGTAATTGTGTCTTTATTTAGGGTGAAATAACCTTGATTGGAAGATGAATATATAGGCAAAGTATTTCCTGTTAATTGATAACAATTATAAAAATAGCCCTGATTGTTTTTGAGTTCATCATAGTCAACAAATGCATTACACATACGTGTTTTATCAAAATCAATTTCGGACAATCTATATTGGAAACACAAACTATCGCCTATATAAACTTTCATGGATTTTATTCCATTTTTATTGGCAGATGTATCTTGTTTATCAAAAGCTAGCAAGGAGAACGTAAATGGCACATGTTTTTCTACTTCAATGGGTTCAATAGTAGTCCAAATAGCACCTTGCTGAATAAGTGCGTTATAACTTGCATTTTTGTTTTTGGAAGCACTCACTTTAACTTGTTGGATAATTGGTGGAATGGTATCCAGATACTTTTCGGTGGGATAAAAATCTAATGGATTTAAAGCGTGTTCGGTTTGTGTATTTCTAATTTCAAAATGCAAATGTGGTGCGGTACTGCCGCCTGTATTCCCTGAAAAGGCAATTGTATCGCCTTGTTTTACTGGCAAGATAGATGCTTTTAACGGTAAATCTATTTCTGATTTTTGTATGGCATATAGTTGTTGATATACATATTTTTCGATGTGGTTATAAAATGCACTTACATGCCCATAAACGCTGGTTAATCCATTGTTGTGTGTGATGTAAATTGCTTTTCCGTATCCAAATGGTGATACACGAATTCTGGAAATATAGCCATCGGCAATGGCAAATATAGGTTGACCTTCCAAGCCATTTGTTTTGATATCAATACCAGAATGAAAATGATTTTCACGTGGTTCTGCAAACGTACCAGCTAAGTGAAACGGCAGATCCATCGGCATTATCCATGCATCTTTTTTATTGCTTTGAGCATGAATCATCAAAGAAAAAAAAAGTAAACAAAAGAATAAATTCAATTTTGACATAGACATCGTACCATCAAAGGTAAAAAAGAAATTTCTGTTTGCAGAAAAGAAAAAGCTCCGAAAAATCGGAGCTTCAGGAACTAATTTTATGGAAAATTCGGGTAATTCATAGTTTAATGGTTTAATATTTAAAACGATAGAAGAGCGTATCGGTACTCCACCGCACATTACGTTTAGTAATCAACGATTCGATATCGTGAGTGTATCCATAGTCGTACATTTCATAAATTTGTCCACTTGGAATTTGTATTTCAGTGCGTTTAATTAATTTATTTTTAGAATACAAACCGGCATTTAATCCTAACTTACCCAATAAATCTAAACCACCTATATACAAGAATTTAATTTCTTTAGACAAGAATCGGCTATCAAATTCTGCGTGAACTAAATCATTGTTGTATTGTAAAATTGTTTTCATAAATATCGCACTATCATTCATTGATTCGTATTGCAGTAAATTATCATTTTCATCGTACAAGAAATTAATATATTCACCCGTTCCAGGAATTACCTTAATATTTGATATTCTATCGTTAAAGTAGGAGATATGCAACCCGTTTGTACTTGAAAACTCAATAGAAGTGACTTGCTTTTTATCGTTAAAATAAATTTTATAATTACTGATTCCAACTGTATCTAAGAATGTATTTACCACAACATGATCTTCCAAATAAGTCACTTCAATTTCTTTAAGTAAATCGGAAGTAACAGTTGTATCACTATAAATTGTTGCGCTGCTTAGTAATCCGTTTTCATTATAAAAGAAATTTGTCACTTCTTCTATATTATCTGGTGGTGGCACACGTCCATTTACATTATCTTCTATTACTTTTATCGATTGCTGGATACTCTTCTTTGTAGAATTATTTTTTGTACAAGAAATTTGTATCCAAATCAATATTGATACAAAGGCAAGTATATGATATTTTTTAATTAGTATCATTAATTCGATTGAAATTATGTTTCCACTCCAATATCCAACATTTTTAGTTAACTTTCCAGCATAAATTTTAGCCATTGTCATAATATTCAGGAAGCCTTCAAATTAACTATATATGCATAATACGAAGCTAATCAATTTAATATCAACGTTTTCCATTGATGACAGAAGAAGTCTAAGAAAATGGGTTAAGACTGATTTTGTCAATAAAAACGACGACATAGTTAAGTTTTTTGAATTTATTGATGGCAAAAAAACGCTTACCAGTAAGACGATGTTAAAAGAAAAGGCGTATGAATACATCTATCCGAATGAGCATTACAACGATTTAAGAATGCGTCATTTGATTTGGATGACTACTGAAATTATAGATGAGTTTATTGTATTTATTAGCATACAAAAAAATAAAGGGTTAAAAGATCAACTTTTGGCGCAATATTATTCCAATCATGAGTTGTATAAATTTGCCAACCAAACAATTGAAGAAAGCATCATAGAATTGGAGAAAGAAAAAATTAGGAATGCTGATTTTCACTTATATCAATTTAGAATGAATGCGCTTTACTTTCAAATAAATTCTAAAAACGACCGAAGTAAGGATTTTAAGTTTCAAGGAATTGTGGACCATACTACCATGTTTCTTTTAATTGAATCGTTGAAATATGCTTGCATCACGCAATCTCTCTTAAAAATTGCCGAAATAAAAGTGGACAATCATTTATTGCCTGCGACTTTGCAGTTAATTGAAAATCCAAAGTTTTTGGAAGATACTGTTGTGCGTATTTACTATAATATTTATTTGGTAATCACCGAAGAGAACGAAGTGGCATTTTTTCAATTTATTAAAGATTTGCAACACAACAATCATTTATTTGCTCCACTCGACTTAAAGGATTTGTATCTATTAGCCATTAATTTTTGTGTAAAAAAATCGAACGAAAACAAAATTAATTTTACAAAACAAGCATTTGAATTATATATCTATGCCATTGAAAATGCCTATTTATTGGAACGCAATGAAATCAGTCGATTTAGCTTTACCAATGTGGTTACTTTGGGTATTAAGTTGAAAGAATATTCTAAAACAGAAAAATTCATTCTTCAATTTTCAAAACTGATTGCTAAGGAATATCAAAAAAATACAGTTGAATTTAATTCAGCAAAATTATTTTATGCAAAAGGGCAAAATCAAAAAGCACTAAAATTGCTCATCACTCTCGAGTTAAAAGATATTTTATGGGATTTAAATGCCAAGTATTTATTTTTAAAAATTTTGTTTGAAAACAAAGAGATGAAAAGATTTTCTGTGTATTTAAAAGCCTTTATTGCATTTGTACAACGCAAGAAAAACATTGGTTATCATTTTACTTATTTTACCAATGTTGGCAAATCACTTTTGATATTAAAAGAAATTCATAAAAAACCGGACAACTATATGACCTTCCAATTCGACAAAGAAACACCGGATTGGGAATGGTTTAATAAGGCATTAAAAAGCTTCTCTGAAGGAGATAAAAAATAAAATAAATTGGATAATTTTAAATCATCCAATTTATTTATTTTTAAAATTTGGATTATGCAAAATTTGGTGCAAAATCGCGTTCTTCGTAAAAATGATTGATGTAATTTACGGCTTCTTCAACATCATCCGTCAATAAAAATAAATCAAAATCATTCGGGTTGATATTGTGTTGGTTATTCAATACTTCTGCACGAATCCAATCCAACATACCTTGCCAGAACGATTTGCCCATCAATACGATTGGAACTCTATCGATTTTTTTTGTTTGCACTAAAGTTAATACTTCAAATAATTCGTCAAACGTACCAAATCCACCTGGCAAATACACGAATCCTTGAGCATATTTTACAAACACTACTTTGCGTACAAAAAAGTAATGATGTGAAATTAATTTATCGACATCAATGTATGGGTTATGGCCTTGTTCAAATGGCAATTCAATATTTAAACCTACTGATTTTCCATCTTTATTTTGTGCTCCTAAATTGCCTGCTTCCATAATTCCTGGACCACCACCTGTGATTACACCATAACCTTCTTCTACTAATCGTTCAGCTATCTCGGTTGCTAATTGATAATATGGATTATCTGGTTTAGTTCGTGCAGAACCAAAAATAGAGATACATGGGCCAATTCTGTCTAACTTATCATACGCATCTACAAACTCACTCATGATACGAAACATACTCCAGCTGTTGGATGCGTTTACTTGAGTCCAACTGCGTTGTTTAAATGGTTTTTTCTTTTTAAAATCATCTAATGACATATTTTCAAATTTAAAAATTAAAAATCGGGTTATTGAACTTCGTACTGTCTATAAAAAGTACGACTTATAAAGATAGTATTTCTAATTAATTATTTAAATTGGTTATAGTTGCAGGTGATTTACTGATCAACCATAAACCGATAAAGGTGATGAACCCATTGATGATTAACAATTCTTGTCCAAATACGTAGCCATTTAACCAAACTAATTTATTTTTGGAAGCTATATATAATAATGTACATATTGTGACACTCACTATACAAACTAATGGCACCAGTGCATCTATGGGTTTTTTAGTTGTAAAAATTCCAAACGCAAACAAGCCTAATAAAGGTCCATAGGTGATGGCAGCAATGCTCATCACTAAGAAAATCATCGATTCATCTTTAAATAATTTAAACGACAATACCGTAATAAATAGCAATATAGCAAACCCAACATGTATGAGCATTCGCAAGCGTGTATGCGCCTCTGAATTGTCTGTTTCTTTTCTTAGAAAATCTATATAGAAGGAAGTAGTTAAAGTGGTCAACACGGAATCGGCACTGTTAAAAGTGGCTGCGGTTAATCCAATTACAAATACTAATCCGGCGAAAGTACCCAAGTAGTTAAATGCTAAAAATGGGAATAATTCATCGGCTCTTTCAGGAATAGAAATTTGTTTGGAATTGGCATATATATACAGCAATGCACCTAACCCTAAGAATAATAAATTTACCAATACTACAATTATACTAAATGCATTGATGTTTTTTTGAGCTTCTCCCAAGGTTTTGCAACTCAGGTTTTTTTGCATCATATTTTGGTCTAAACCAGTCATGCAAATAGCAATAAAAGCTCCACCCAAAAATTGTTTCCAAAAATAATTGCCAGCTTTCCAATCCCAATAAAATATTTGAGAATAGGCTGAATTTTTTATTGCCGGAACGATATCCCATATTGATAAATTTAATTCTGAACAAATAAAGACAATAGAAAAAATAACGCCTAACAACAAGAATGAAGACTGCATCATATCTGTCCAAACTAAAGTTTTAATACCACCTTTATAAGTGTACACTAATATTAAAAAGATGATAATGGCAACTGTTAATGGAAATGGGATTCCAAACCCATCAAACACAAAACGTTGCAACACAATGGCTGCTAAAAATAAACGTGCAGCAGCGCCAATAATTCTTGATAGTAAGAAGAAAAATGCGCCGGTTCGTTGTGTATGCACACCCATTCTATCGCGCAAATAAGTATAAATAGATGTCAATTGCAAGCGATAATACAGAGGCAATAAGATGTATGAAATAGCCCAATAGCCAATTACATATCCCAATACCATTTGAAAGTAATTAAATTGTGCGCCCTTAACGGAACCAGGAACAGAAATATAGGTAACACCTGAAAGTGAATCACCGATTAGTCCAAATGCGACAACAAACCACAGCGATTTTTTATTGCCTAAAAAATACGATTCACTGTTGGCATTTTTTCCTGTGAAATAGGCAATAGCAATTAAAAGCAAGAAATAAATAAGAATACAAAGAAGAATAATTTCTGATGACATAGTGTTGTATTTGTTTGCGGTTTGAAGTTAATAAAAAACCTACACTTACTACTTACTAGTATTTACTATATTTGCACTATGCAATTTCCATCTAAATTAATAGAAGATGCAGTGAATGCATTTGCCACCTTGCCAGGCATTGGCAAAAAAACTGCTTTGCGTTTGGTGATGTACTTATTGCAGAAAGAAGCAGAAGATACTCAATATATTTCAGCAGCCATTTTAAAGATGAGAAATGAAATTAAATTTTGTACTTCTTGTCATAATGTATCCGATGATGACCGATGTAGTATTTGCACTAATGCTTACCGAGACAAAACGGTGTTGTGTGTGGTTGAAAATTTCAGAGATATTATTGCCATTGAAAACACGAGGCATTACAATGGTTTATACCATGTATTAGATGGTTTGATTTCACCCATGGATGGCATTGGTCCTGATGCTTTAAATATCCAAACATTAGAAAAAAGAATTCAAGAAAATGAGATTAAGGAAGTAATCATGGCATTAAATCCAACCATTGATGGCGATACTACCATATTTTATTTATCAAAGATATTGGATAATTATGCTGTTAAAATTACATCGATTGCACGTGGTATTGCCTTTGGTGGCGAACTGGAATATGTAGATGAGATTACGTTGGCACGTTCTATTCAATCACGTTTACCCTATGAAAATTATTTGGGAAAATTATAAGAGACGGAATACTTATGCTCAGATTATCTATTGTAAACATTAGCATCCCTCTTCACGAATTAAAAAAATAATGGCCATTTGCTTTATTACAACACATTTTTTAAAACAAGAATATTAACAAATTAAATAAACAAAATGAATAGAATACTAGTATTAATTACACTTTCAGATGATGGCATTAATATCATTAAATCCAACCCTGAATTACCTAAAAATGAAATGGAATATATTCGACTATGGAAAGAAGAAAATATTTTGGAAAGCTTTTTCATTGCCGTTACTAAAAAAGATGCTGTATTAATTTTTCAAAATGTGGATGCCGTTCAAACAAAAGTGCATATAGAAAGTTTACCTTATTTTCCATACATGTCTAAAATTGAATATCACCTACTTGACAAACAGTTTTAAGTTACGCATTGAAATTATCTATCGTCATCGTGAATTATAATGTGCGCTATTTTTTAGAGCAAACATTGGTATCTATTTATAAATCAACTGTTGATTTTGCGTATGAAGTTTTTGTAGTGGATAATCAATCTACGGATGGCTCCGTGAAGCTATTGGAACAAAAGTTTACGGAAGTACATATTATTGCCAACTCAAAAAATGTTGGTTTTTCAAAGGCAAATAATCAGGCCATACGACAAGCGAAAGGAGAATATATTTTATTATTAAATCCAGATACAATTATTCAAGAAAACACGTTGCAATTATGTGTTGACAAATTGGATAGCGACACACAAATTGGTGGTTTAGGTGTAAAAATGGTGGATGGAAGCGGCCATTTTTTACCTGAAAGTAAACGAGGATTTCCAACTCCTTTTGCAGCATTTTCAAAGCTGAGTGGTTTGTCTAAGCTCTTTCCAAATTCAAGAGTTTTTGGGAAATATCATCTTGGGTATTTAGACAAAGAACAAACGCACGAAGTAGATGTACTAAGTGGCGCTTGTATGTTTTTACGCAAAAGCGTATTGGATATAATTGGCTTACTCGATGAAGCTTTTTTTATGTATGGTGAAGATATCGATATATCATATCGCATTAACAATGCCGGCTTCAAGAATATTTATTTTGCAAACACTTCTATTATTCATTTTAAAGGAGAAAGCACTAAAAAAGGCAGTTTAAATTACATTAAAACGTTCTACCAAGCTATGCTTATTTTCTGCAATAAGCATGTTGCTGGCACAGATGGTTTAATTATGAAAATACTATTGCATATTGCTATTTATGTACGTGGTTTAATGGCATTTTTGCAACAGTTGCTTCAACCTTTTGGACTTCCTTTATTAGATGTAAGTATCATGACAGGAAACTTGTATTTCTTACATATTTTTTGGGAACGCGTGGTTAAATCGAATGACCACATAGTTTTCCCTATTACCTATTTTTATTTCAATATTCCAATATATGTATTGATTTGGCTAAGTAGTATGTATTTTGTAGGTGTTTATAAAAATGGGAATAAATGGAAGAGTATATGGATGGCACAATTAGCTGGAACTATAGTAATTGCTGTATGTTACGCCTTTTTCCCTAATTCATTGCGCACCTCAAGAGGTATTATTGTGTCTGGATTAATTTTGAATTTAGCAGTATTTTTTATTTACCGTTGTATATATCATTGGCAAAACAATAGTTTAAATATATTTTTAAAAAATGAAAAAAAATATTTGATTGTTGCAGATGAAGATGACGCTCTTTTGATGGCAAAGAAGATGGAACCACTCGATACGCATTCCTATTTTATTGGATTTATTTCTATTCACAATGATAGTAAACATATAAAACATTTAGGTTCGATAGAAAATATACATGCTGTGATAGAAATGTATCAGCCAAATGAAATTTTATTTACTACAGAGCATTTAAGTTCGCAATTTATCATTGATACGATGTCGCATATTGAACAAGTAATTGCGTTTAAAATGGTTAGTAAAAATGAAACGATTATCAGTAGTACCTCTAAAAACAAAAGTGGTGAAATTTTCAAGATGGATATTGAAAGAAAATCGAATATCCATTGGTTAGATGCATTTAGAAATTGGTGGAATCGTATTCTATAAAATCATTGTGAAACAGCAGTGTTTTCTGCCATTTTGTGTTTTCAAATAATTATGTTGAAAATAATTATTCGGGTTTACTGAGCCCATTTTTAAAAAATATTTTACTCTATTTTATTTTGCACCAAAAAGTATAACGTTGAAATTACTGAGGAACAACACCATTTCCTACTACTTTAGGTCCTTTAGATTTTTTTCCTTTATTGGGATTGTTTGGACTCTTAAGTTGTTGTTTACGTGCGGCTTCAATTTTTTTCCAATCGTTGTATTGATCGGCCGGACAACCAACGCCTTTGTGGCATGAGTTAGCAAAAACGATACTCAGCATTAAAAATAAAGTTAGGTATTTGCGATGTTTCTTCATTAAATAAAGATAAGAAACAGATAAGATACTTGCAACTATTTATTTACTATGGCAGTTGCTTCAATTTCTACTAATAACTCTTCAGAAATTAATTTTGAAATTTGATACATGCCAGTGGTTGGTTTTATTTCTGAGAAAAATTCGCCGTGCGCTTTTCCAATAGCTTCCCATTGCGAAATGTCTGTACAGAAAATTCGTGTACGAATAACATCGTTCATTGTTGCACCATATTGTTCCAAAACTTTTTCAAACTTTTGAAGGATGCATTTCGTTTGTTCGTATATATCACCTTTGCCAACCACTTCGCCGTTTACTGTAGCTGTAGTGCCTGAAATTTCGATGATATTGCCTATTTTTACTGCTCTTGCATAGCCAACGATGGGTTCCCAAGGTGAGCCTTCTGTATAAATTTGTCTGTTCATTTTTTATAAATTTAGATGATGAATGGCCTTTAAAATCAACGGTGTTTCATAGCCTTTCTGTTGAGCAAAAATGACTAATTTTTGTCGTCTTTTAAAATCATTTTCTTCATTTAATAATTTATTCTTCTTTAAAATAATATCATGAAGTCGATTGTTATAAGCCTCTTCGTCTATTTGGTGTAGACTTTTTTGAATTACTTCTATTGGAATATTTTTTGTGTGCAATTGTTGAACAATCTTATGTTTTCCCCATTTTTTTATAGCTGATTTTCCACGTACAAATGCATTTACAAATCGTGTTTCATTGTAGAAATTATTTTCCTTTAAATAATCTAAATAAAAATCTATTTCATCTTTATTTACGTGTAATGCAATTAATTTTTGGTGGATTTCGGAAGCGCATCTTTCTCTATACGCACAAAATATTTCTAATTTTTGAATAACTTGTTCTTGTGTGAGCTTGATTGCTGGCTTAGAATTAAAGATACGCATAAGAGTGAATTAAATATCCCAAACTGGATTGCGTTTATTTTTGATCATGTATCGCATATTGAGAATAAATGTAAGAATCAGATAAATAATTATGGGCGAACCCAAAGCAATAAACGATGTATAAATAAAAAAAAGGCGTACTTTTTTAGAAGGAATTGATAGTTTCCTGCCCAGGAATGCACATACACCATATACGTTCATCTCTATTACATCTCGCAAGGAACGGTATTTAAGTATTTTTGCTGGACGTTCTAACATGTACTAAAATTAAGCAATATTTTCAAATACAGCAGGATTATTGAAGCTTAATATGGAACATCCTACAGCGCAGTCTAAACAGCGCAGTTTACTGCAGTAATTGGTGTCTAATTCCAATAATGCTTGTGTGTCGAATGCTGATTTTCTACTCCAAATTGATGCGTCAAACTTTTGCAACAAGGCGTTTTGTTCTTCTTTGGTGTGGTATAATAAATCAATTGCATTTTCGATATAGTTCTCATCATTGGTGTATTTACCATACGCAAATAATAATGGAACAACAACATTTATTACCAATATTGCTTTAAAGGAATCGCCTAAATTTTTAGTTTTATTTTTACTCCATTTATCAAATATGTAATGCTGATTCCAATAATCTGAAACTTCTATATTCTCGAAAATAGATATTGGATTTTTTGTATCAATCATCTTTTGAAACAATGGCATTTGCTGCATCAATTGTGCGAACCAACTTAAGCGTATAGTTGGAAATGAAATTGGGCGAATGCGTAAAAAATTCCATTGATGCTCTTGCAAGCATGTTAGTGCATATTTTTGTTTAAGAAATTCAAATTCCTTTTTTAAATCTCTTGGGTAATTATCGACAAAATCTTTATTTAAAAATCCAGCAACACCGAAAAGAATGGCTTCTATTTGTTGTATGTCGTTTTGATTTTTTACAAGGATTTTATAATCAATTGTTTTAGTCAACATTTCGAATGGGTCTTTATTAATATGACTTCCAAAATATTTCCCTATTAATTGATAACAAGTTTGCTCCCAATCATTATTGTTTGTTTGTAGATGATTAATAATATCCTCTGATTTACGTTCTAATCGTTCAATAAGTAATCTTTCTTTCCATTTGTCGAGTGTTATTGACTGAATGGTTGCTTCTAAATGTTTGCAAGGCAATGCTAAATTTGAATGCATTAATAATTCAAATTTATTTAATAGAGTTCTTGGAATTTTTCCGTTTAATTCAAGAGTAGGAATTTCAGACATATCCCAATCATTAAAAAAAACTACGTGTAAGATGACATTATCATATTTTCTGTCTGTTGAATGCTGATGTTTTTTCCAATCAGAGGCATGTACGTGAATTTCAATATTTCCAACAAACAATATCTCCCCAATTTTTATTTTAGCATTACTAAAATCAGGTCCTGCATCTTTATTTAATCTACCAAAGTCAAGAATCGTTACTGGAAGACCATCCGATGTTTTTAATTCATGTATATTAAATAGCTTGTTTTGCCAAATAAAATGTAACAATTGCTCTTTCATTTTTCATTTATATATAAAGAGTCTATTGGGATTAAAATTCCATAAAAAAAGTCTCGAAAAAATTTCGAGACTTTAAATTATTTAAACTATCATACTAGAAAGGACATGTTCTGCAAGGATCTACTTGCATGTCAAATCGTTCTAAGGACTTCACATTGATGTTGGTGCCTATTACTCTAAATGTCGTTCTTCTATTTCTCTGGTGTTCGTATTCTGTACAGGCTACGCCATCTGTACA
>JAGNZZ010000007.1:0-76455 GCA_017984135.1 Chitinophagales bacterium
TAAGTGATTTGCATGTGTTGTTTTTGTCTAAATTCATTGCGAAGTAATACAATGCCCATTTCAAAAATATCGATAGTTAAGCTGACTTCTTTGTGATTTTTAATGTATTCCCAAGCTTCTTGCATTTCCTCACTCCAATGAATATCGTCAAATAAAAGAATGGTATCGTTGTGACAAAATGGTATAACGGTATTGAAATAATCAATAGTGGGCAATTCTCGATGGTTACCATCAATAAAAATTAAATCGAATTTTTGTCGTTTGGTGCAAATTTTTTGTAGTTCATCGTCAAAATTCCCAACCACTAATTCAATATTTTTCAAGCCTAATTTATCGAAATTCTCTTGTGCAATTTTTGCAATGGACTCACTGCCTTCTACTGTAATTACACGTGTATTTGGATGTGCCGATGCTAAATAAGAAGTGGTAATTCCGAGTGAGGTACCTAATTCTAAAATGGAATTTGCCTTAAAATGTCGAACCATCATAAACATCAAATGTCCATATTTTTCTTTCTTTACGCTTTTACGAGCAATCTTGCTGATTTTTCGTTGGCTGACATGTTTTGTTTTTCTAAATGTTTTTGAGCCAGCACCTAAATCAATGACATCAATTTCTGTATCATTCTCTTTTAATTCATCTCGAAGTTTTTCAATTTTTTCAAAATCTGCATACAACATTTTTTTTTCAAAAACTTCGGTCACCAATTTATATACAAAAGGTGAGTGGATTTTATACTTGTTAAATGAAGTAATCCAGTAATATAAATATTCTTCTATTTGAAATAAATTAGCCATTAGCTCAAAAATACATATTCTCGAACTAAAATTAAACACTGCTTATCCACGAATATGAATAATACGTACTTTTATCTAAATTTTTTATGAAAGTTTCTAAAATTCCTTGGTATTTGACCTTGCAGAATATTTTCCATCTGTCTAGTGATATTTTAGGTTTTTTTGAAAAATATTTGAATCGATATAATCAATCTTTTATTTTTCAATTATCAAAAAATAGAAAGTATATGGTAACGAGTGATGCAGATGTGATAAAACATATTCTCATTACTCATCATAAAAACTACAGAAAAGATTATGCGCATAATAAACTTAAATTAGCTTTAGGAAATGGTTTGCTCACGAATGATGGTGATTCTTGGCTTCGACAACGTAGGTTGATGCATCCTGCTTTTTATAAATCAAGATTGGAAGTTTTTTTTAATTCCATGAACAACCAAACCATTCAACATCTTAATAGTTGGAGTGAAATTGAAAATGTTTTTATTGATGAAGAAATGATGCAGCTGACTTCTAAAATAGTTGTAGAAACCTTATTGGGAAGTCAGGCTTCCAACGAACTAAGGTCCATTCAACATTATATTTATACGTTACAACAATATTTAGTCAATTGTATTCGAAATCCAATTTTTGAAAATTGGTCAAATTATAATGGTGAAAAAACGAAATTTAAGCATTCATTAAAAGAATTAGATGCTATTTTATATAAAATAATTCAACATAAAAAAACAGAAAAACATTCGAATGACTTAGTGAGTATGTTAATAGAAGCACGCGATGCGGATACGCATGAAGGCATGAGCGATCAACAATTACGCGATGAATTGATGACTATTTACGTGGCAGGTCATGAAACTTCCGGTTATGCACTTTCTTGGATAATGTATAATTTATGCCAGCATAAAGAAGCCTACAAAAAAGCAAAGCAAGAAGTTTTATCCGTGATGTCAAATGGGAATTTAACGCTTGAAAATTTTAAGCATTTAATTTATTTAAAAGCCGTTATTGATGAAACGTTACGATTATATCCAACAGCGTATGTTATAAGTAGAGAAAGTAAAGAAACAGATATAGTGAATGAAATTGAAATTCCTGATAAAACAATTCTATTACTTAGTGTATATCATTTACACAGAAATCCTAGATATTGGAAGCATGCAGATGAATTTATTCCGGAACGTTTTTTAGATAAAAAAGATACTTTATTTAATGCAAATGCCTATTTTCCGTTTGGTGCCGGACCGCGAATGTGTATTGGAATTAATTTTGCTTTGATGGAAATAACCATCGTATTGGCACAACTTTTATTTCATTTTGATTTTGAATTAGCCACGAATCAAAATATTGACATTGAACCCTTGGTGACATTAAAACCTAAATATGGGATAAAATTAAATATCATCAAAAATCAGTAGAAATATTTTTTTAGTTTATTGTGTTTGGTCAATAATTACCAAAAAGTACAACTTAAACTTCATATTGAGTAATAAAAAAAAAATGTATTTTTGTATTGAATTTTGGTTTTCGGTTTCAAATCCGAAATTAAAAGGGAAACAAGTGAAAGTCTTGTACAATCCCAGTTGCTGTAAACACACCAAGAATTTAAATGAGCTTGGTACTGAACGCTACAACCACTGAATTGTTAAATCAATTCGGGAAGGTTTCAGTAAAGTGTAAGTCAGAAGACCTGCCAATTTCAATCACTAAAAAGTGTTCTGAGGAAACATTTGTAGTATATGCAAAAGCGAATTGACTACATATTATTTATTTCAATGCTTGTACTATGTACAGCATTTTCGTATAGTCAACAAATTGATACTTTTCAACAATTAGATTCGGTGCTAATTATTAGTCAACCACTTGATAGATCAAATTCAAATAATAGCATTTCATCATTTCGTTTGAATTCTTCAACTATACATTTATTGCAAAATGATTTAGGAAATACACTGCAACATCTGTTTCCAGTACAAATTAATTCGTATGGTTTGGGAAATATATCCAGCATTTCAGTTAGAGGTGCAAATGATGACCAAACCAATATTTATTGGAACGGATTAAAAATAAATTCATTGACCTTAGGTGGTACAGATATTTCCTTGTTGCCGGCTTTGTTAGATGGAAATGATAGAATAAGTTTAGATAAAAACAATCATGCGATTGGTGGTGCTTTATCATTGCAAAATAAGGTAGATTGGAATAATATAATAAAACTAAAACTTAGAAGTGATGTCAATAGTTTTGATGCCTATTATAATGCATTGACCGTTCAGTTTGGCAACAAAAAGATACAATGGAATTCTTCTTCCTTTTATAGAAATGCCCAACTTAATTTTTTATATAAAGATGTATATAAATTTGGCAGTCCAATAGATACTATGCGCCATAATCAATTAAAGGCAGCGGCAACTATTAATAGTTTTTATGTTAAGCTCAAAAAAAATCAGACTTTATCTTTTCATAATTGGTATCAACAAAAGAACAAAGAAGTTCCATCTATTATGGGTTCTAATGAAATAAGTGGAAAATTTCAGCGTGACCAATCCGTAAAATCTATATTGAATTATGAAAATAAATTTAATAAAAAACAAATACAAATTTCCATAGCACATCTGTATGATTTTTTACATTATTCAGATAAGCGTTTGCCAACAGATACCGTTTTATTTATTAATTCAAAATACAAAACACACCGCGTTTTTAATAGCCTAAATTTTATAGACTCTTTAAAACACCAATTGTTACTTGAAGTAGGATTAACATATAATATAGATATTGCCAATGTGAAAGAATATACAAAAAAAATGATTGAACTTGTGGGAGATGTACATGGAAAATTAAGTTGGCAAAATTCTCATTTTTATACCTCTTTTCAATTGACACAGCCATTTACTTCCTATAAATATTTAAGGCCACAGTTTGCTTTAAATGCTACTTATTTTACCAAAAATAAAAGGTATGCCTTATCTTTAATTTATGCAGATAAATATCACTTTGCAGACATGAATGATCGATATTGGAATCCAGGAGGAAATCCTACATTACAGCCAGAAACAGCGTGGTCATTGAGTCTTGAGAATAATTTTAAAATTTTTTCATACAAATCAATTGCCTTTCATGAGTTATTTGCTGCAATAAATGTGTATTATACAAAAATAAAAAATAATATTATTTGGACTCCAATGAATAGCGTGATATGGTCACCAAAAAATATTAAAACAACACAGTTGTATGGATCCGAAATACAAGTAAAATATGCAGTTCAACAAGCTGAAAAGTTCAATTTTTTTATTAATACGATATACAGTTTTAATCGTGCTGAAATAGTAAAAGATATTAATAATTCCGGATTAAAAGGAAATTTTCTGCGATACAAACCACAACATACTTTTAAATCTAATTTCTATGTAGAACAAAAATATATTGGCTTAGGTGCAGATTATATGTTTGCTTCATTAAAATATACAGATGAAGAAAATTTTGATTTCTTTGCTTTAAAACCATATCATTTACTAGATGCGTATATAACTTTTAAAGGTGCAATAAAAAAACATGAACTCCAATTTATGTTTAAAGTAAATAATATTACCAATACATCGTATGAATCCATTCGGTCGTATGCCCAACCACTACGAAATTATTCAATCACATTTATTTATAATTTTTCAAAATCTCAAAACAATTCACAATGAACAAAAAATTGCTTTTAATTGCACTTTCAATAAGTGTATTATTTTCATGTCAGAAAGAAGATAATAATTCAGTAGATAATTACATAGAACCAGGCTCTGCATTGGTGGTGAATGAAGGCGGATTTACTAAGAATAATGGAAGTATTTCTTTTATTACTTTAAGTAAAACTGTAAAAAACAATATCTTTGAACAATCGAACAATGGGTTAACTATTGGTGATGTAGTGCAGTCGTTTACACGTATAGGAAACCTTGGAATTATTTGTGTCAACAATTCTCAAAAGGTTAGTGTAGTTGATGTTCGAACATTTAAACAAGTAGCGGAAGTTACCAATGGAACAGATTATCCACGCTATGCAGTAGGCATCAATAATGACAAAGCGTACATTTCTAATGGAAGTGGTGCTGGAAAAATATTGGTATTAAATCTTAAAACATTTAATGTAGATAAAACCATTACAGTAGGAAATGGTCCTGAAGAAATGATCCTGTCAAATGGAAAAGTATTTGTAGCCAATAGTGGTGGTTTTGGTTCTGCAAATACCATTAGCGTAATTAACACTACAACAGATGCTGTTATAAATACCATTCCAGTAGCAGACAATCCAACAGAATTTGTACGTGATGCACAAGGTTATTTATGGGTTTTATGCAAAGGAAATGTCTTGTATTTACCGCCAACGTATGCTCCTGTAAGACAATCAGCAGCAAAATTGATTCGTATTAATCCAGCATTAAATAGTATTGATCGTGAAATTGAAATTATTCCAGCCACTTCAAATTATAGTTCTACAGATAATTTAGCAGTTAGTGGCGATGGAAGTAATCTTTACGTTTGCGTGGATAATAAAGTATATCAATTTCCTTACTCATCAACTACATTGCCTTCAACTGCATTCACTACTGGATATTATTATGGTTTAGAGGTGCATCCATCAACCGGTGATGTTTGGGCTTTAGATGCAGGAAACTACAACGAAGCTGGAAAAGTGATAAGATACAATTCAACTGCAACCGCATTAGATACATTTACAGTAGGAATCATTCCGAATTCCGTTTATTTTAATTATTAATCTATAACTATTTAAATCCTAGTGAACTTGCATTGTTTTTACGATGCAAGTTTTTTTTTACTAACATCTGTATTTTAAAAAAGGTACACATAATGAAAATATTGCATACTTTTGTTAAAACTGTAAAGTGTGTGAAAAAACGTTACATTCTTTTAATCTTATTTTTTTTATTCGTACTGTATGTAATATGGTGTAATATTAGTATTATTTACACACGTAAACCACCAGCTTCATCCATTTTATTAGTGGATAATATTAAGTATCCAAAAGATTCGTTTTTAACAAATCAAGCTACTATTATTTGGCAAGGATTTTATCACGATTGGACATACAATCATCGAGTAAATCGATTAGGAGATTGGGTACAACCTGTTTCAACGAATCAAGAAAATTTTTCATCCGTTTTTAATCATTCAGCAGCTTCTGGTATTGGAGCAGATGTTTTGAGTTATAACTCATTTTTTACATTTTTAAACTCAACTAAAATAAAATCAATTTCATCAAATGTTAGTGCAATTGTTCGAGGAAGAGAAGCTACCATCACCACCAAAATAATTACGGTTACTGGCATTATTCCCGAAACCATGAAGTCATATAACAATGCGACTATCTTGTTAAATGGATTTGATATTTATTGTAGAAGCACTTCTGATGGTAAAATTATGGGCACTGGAAAAGCAGATAAACTTTCAGATTTATTTATTGAATTAACACATTTAAAATGGAAAAGAGATACGTTTGAGTTTGATTTAATTTTAAAGTTAGGCGCTGATTGCGATTCACCAGAATGTTTAAATTTTGTTCCAGGTGATAATGAATGGTTTGACTATAACGTTACAGTCGCGTACCAAATTATTGGCTATAATGATGGCGTACGAGTGAGCAATGCAAACATCAAAAATCAATATAAATGGTACAAACCACTTAAATCAAGACCAAGCATGGATCCCAATGAAATTTATCGAACACGAAAAATGCTGACTAATTTAAAAATAAAAGGCGCAATAGGCTACAATATTGGTATTCCTGGCATTAATAAAATAGACATTCATTTGCCAAAAGATGAAGGCGGATTTTTACGAAAAAGGTTGGAAACACCGCACATGCTATCTCTAAATATTGCTATTTCAGATTATATTTATGAAGCAACAACTGGAATATGTACCTATAATGCAGATTTGTTTTTTAAAAATTGGAAACCTAATATGCCGATACTTTCTTATGGAAATAATGGACGTGCATATATCAATTTAGGCGTTAAATTACTTCAAATAAATGATGCGAATGCAATGATAGAAGACGAATCAGTGAAAGGTACAATTGATTGGCAAACCACTGAGTTTGAAGAACGAAATGCCAATGATCCAAATTCCATTAAATCGTTTATGTTTACTAAATAAATATGATAAATCAGCAGAAATATTGCAGCAACTGTGGAAAAGATGTCGTAATAAAATATACCGAAGGACGAGATAGATTTGTTTGCGAATATTGTAATACAATACACTATACTAACCCAAAAATTGTTGCAGGAGCATTGTGTGTTTGGGAAGATAAAGTGTTGCTTTGCCGTCGTGCCATTGAGCCTCGTAGAGGTTATTGGAATTTACCAGCCGGATATTTAGAAGATTTCGAGAAAGTAGAAGACGGCGCTATTCGGGAAACATGGGAAGAAGCCGGCGCTACTATAAAAATTGAAAAAGTATTTACAATTTATAATTTACCACAAGCCAATCAAGTATATATTCATTTTTTAGCAATGTTAACAGATGGAATTATTCGAAACGGTGATGAAAGTATAGAATCTGCTTTGTTTTTAGAATCTGAAATTCCTTGGGACGAAATGGCATTTACTTCTTCCGCTTTTGCATTGCGTAAATATTTTGAAGACAGGAAAAATGGTGTTTTTAATACACACTTAGGCGCATTTCCAGAAAAATAATAGTTCCGATTATTCAATTTTAAGTATATTTGCAGTATGAAAACATCTACTACTAATAATAATCTTTTATTGGCAACCATTTTAATTATTACATCACTAATATGGAGAGTACTTTCTAATCAATTTTCATTGTTTAATTTTACTCCAATTATCGCCATGTCATTGTTTGCCGGAGCGCGCATCCAAAACAATAAAATGGCATTAGTCATTCCAATAATTACATTATTTATTTCTGATTTGGTCTTGGCATATCTAAATAATTTTAGTATTCTTCACAAAACTATACTGTTCACGTATGGTTCATTAATACTGATAATTGCTTTAGGAAAATTATTGAAAAATGAAAAATTGAACGTAGCTAAAACAGCTTCATTTTCATTGCTTTCTTCCGCCATATTTTTTATTTTAACCAATTTCGGCGTTTGGCTTTTTGGCAATTTATATACTTTAAATATAGATGGTCTAATCAAATGCTATTTAATGGCAATTCCATTTAATAAATTTTCTTGGCTAGGTGATTTGGCTTTTTCCATTTCCTTTTTCATGATATATGAATGGCTAAGTGTTAAAAATTCTATATCTTCTACTGAATTTGCTTTGGAAAAAAATAAGCTTAAGTAAGTTATACTTTAGGAAAATTTTTCTTACCTAAATGTTATTTTAACATCTGTTATTATCTTTCACCTCTTGTCTTTATGCTAATTTGCATACATTTACCATTCTAACTTTTTGAACAGTGTCATTAATAAAATCAATATCAGGCATACGCGGAACAATTGGTGGTAAATCAGGAAATGGATTAACACCTATTGATATTGCCAATTTTACCTTAGCTTTTGCTAGTATTTTAAAAGCCAAAGACGGAAAAAAAATTGTAGTAGGACGAGATGCTCGGCTTTCTGGAGAAATGGTGCATCATATTGTTGTAGGCAATCTAATTAGCATTGGAATGGACGTCGTAGATTTGGGATTAGCCACCACGCCAACCGTAGAAATGGCAGTAGTTGCAGAAGAAGCAGATGGCGGAATTATTATCACCGCATCACACAATCCAAAACAATGGAATGCACTTAAATTATTAAACCATAAAGGCGAATTTATATCCGATAAAATTGGACGCGAAGTATTGAAGAAAGCCACTTCTAAATTCGATTTTGCAGAAGTTGATAAATTAGGTCAAGTTACCAAAAAAGACTATCTCGATTTTCATATTGAACAAATTTTGAAGATTCCTTACGTGAACATAAATGCCATTAAGGAAAAAAAAATCAAAGTAGTAGTTGATGCAGTGAATAGTGTTGGTGGAATTGCCGTTCCTAAGTTATTAAATGCATTGGGTGTGGAAACTGTATTTGAATTATATTGCGAACCAAATGGAAAGTTTGCTCACAATCCGGAACCATTACCAGAACATATTTCTGCCTTATCTTCCGAAGTAAAACAACGCAAAGCAGATCTTGGAATTGCAGTGGATCCAGATGTAGATAGATTAGCATTAGTAGATGAAAAAGGAACTCCATTTGGAGAAGAATATACATTAGTTGCTGTTGCTGATTATGTTTTGCAACACAAAAAAGGAAATACTGTTTCTAATTTATCTTCTACAAAAGCATTGCGTGATATAAGTCAGAAACACGGTGTGCAATACAATGCTTCTGCAGTTGGTGAAGTAAATGTAGTAGAAAAAATGAAAGAAACAAATGCCGTGATTGGAGGTGAAGGAAATGGTGGAATTATTTTACCAGAATTACATTATGGACGCGATGCATTAGTAGGAATTGCTTTATTTTTATCACACTTAGCAACTACAAAAAAAAGCGTGCATGCCATACGTGCTCAATATCCAAATTACGTAATATCTAAAAATAAAATTCAATTAGAAGATAGCATGAATTTGCAAGATATCATTGAAAAAGTTAAAGATAAATACAAGCAATATCCACATAACACCATTGACGGATTGCGCATCGATATTGATGATGATTGGGTACATCTTCGCGGTTCCAATACAGAACCTATTATTCGTATTTATGCAGAAAGTTCAACCGAACAAACAGCCAATGCCATCGCACAAAAAATGATGAAAGATATAACAGCTATTTTGAAAGCTTAATTATTGTTTAGTTCATTTTTTTTCATTAACAACAGTTTTAAGATGTTGAATAATTGCGCATTTGACTAAATATTCTTGTTGTTTTATTTTGTAAATTGCATGTCTAAATACAATTAAAATTGGCAGCAACCATTGAATCTATTTGGAAAAATTTTCAAGCAAACAAGTTTGAACCTGTTTATTTTCTATTTGGTGAAGAAGCTTATTATATAGATTTAATTGAAAATTTTATTTCAGAAAATGCACTTGAACCACATGAAAAAGATTTTAATTATTCAATGTTTTATGGAAAAGATGCCGATGTAATTTCCATCTTAAATGAGGCTAAGCAATATCCCGCTTTTGCAAATAGAAGAGTTGTAATCGTACGCGAAGCACAAGATATAAAAATAAAAGATTGGGAAATATTTGAGAAATATTTTGAACAACCAGTAGCTTCTACCATATTGGTTTTCGCACACAAGAATAAAGCATTAGATAAGCGAACTAAAATAGCCAAACTAATAGAGAAAAAAACGCTTTATTATGAATCAAAAAAGATTTCAGAAGATTCATTGCCACAATGGATTTTGGGTTATGTAAAAAAGAAGAATTTTTTGATAGCAAATGATGCAGCAAAATTATTGTCTGAAAGTTTAGGAAATGATTTATCTCGAATTACATCTGAGATAGATAAATTATCCGTATTGTTAGCAGAAAATGCAACCATCACTTCAGAAATTATTGAAAAATATATAGGTATTTCTAAAGAATACAATATTTCAGAGTTCAATAGTGCTATCATAAAAAGAGATTATACCAAAGCCATGAAAATGGTTTTATATTTTGAAAAAAATCCGAAAGCCGGACAAATTATTCCCATTATTGCATATATGTATAATCATTTTAGTAAATTATTTGTGTTGCATCAACTAAAAGATGTGAAAATGGCTACACAAGCAATTGGTTGGATACCAGCTGATGTGTCAAATGGCGTAAAATACTATTCATTGCCTAAAACATTGAATATTTTACATCTACTATGTGAGTACGATGCTAAATCAAAAGGGTTGTACGCTACAGGAAATAGCAGTAATGCGGATTTACTTAAAGAATTAGTGATAAAAGTAATGAACTGATTGGTTATTTCTCAAACCCAAATTCATCAAAAATAAATTTTAATTCTTGGTAAATGTGGTCTTTTTCAAAGCCATACGTCTCTATTGAATAACTATGTGTACTCTTATATTTTTTAGCTGTAGAAGTTGCTTTTTCTAGTCGTTCTAAAAATGCAGGATGAATTTCTAATTTTAGTTGCTCGTATATTTTTAAAACGGTTTGTTTGGGATGCGATACTAAATCGGTATAGGCAATCGTGATAAAATTCTCAGTTTTAAAATTTTGTTTTTGCTCATTAAAATATTTATAATATTGAATTCCTAATTCGCCCCATTCTCTGTACTCTTCAGAGTTTTCTTTTATATCCGGATGTAGTTTCGTCCAAGGTTCGGCAAACATGGATGTAAATGAAGGGATAGCCTGGTATGGATTTCGAATTAAAAATATAATTTTCACATCAGGAAATAATTCATGTAACATTTCTAACCGACCTGAACTCATTACTGTTTTACTCAGAAATAATTTATCGCTACCTAATGCGTACATCCAACGTTGAATGGTACTTTTATAGTATTTTTTAATTTGTTCTTTGGTTTTGTCATCTAATTTATCTGGAATATAAAGTTCTTTAAATTCTTTTAAAAATGGAGTAACTAAACCTACACTGGCAGAAATTCCTGAAATAAAATGCATTCCTTCATCTTCTTCTGATTTATTGAATCCTGTGGCGTGAATATCATCCCAGCCACCAAACATTTTATTATTTATCCATTCTATTAACTTATTAAGCGGTTTGCCTATTTTTTTGTCAATAGTACTGAAAAATTGTATAATTCGATATAAAGTAATACTAGGAAAGGTAGTGTGATACAATAAATTATACACAAATTTCTCTTCATCCAAACATAAAAGCCGATGTAAGAAAGTGGTACCACTTCGAGGATTACTAATAATAAAAACAGGTTGTTTTATGTTTATTTTTTTATAGTTCGGAAAAAGAATTTCATCCAATAAGCGCATAGCAAAATTGAGCATATTTACCAAAAAAATAACCAATATATAAACGATGCCTATGGAAAACCTGCGAACTGTAAAATGTTTAAAACAATGTAAATAAACAAACCTAGCATGTGTGCGAAATCGCACATAAAGTATATCAGAGTCTATAAATGTCATTTGTTAGTTGCGGGAACAAAAATACTATATATCACACTAAAAAAATCAACAATTAATGTTAAGTTATTGATAGTTATAGAGATATACTGCCACGTAAATGACCCATTTGTCGCAAAATCCAATTTTTTCTTTTGTTAATATATGAAGATGGTTTAGCAGCATTCCATTTTCTTGGATTGGGTAAAACAGCCGCAATAGTTGCCGCTTCTGCTTTTGTTAAATTTATAGCATCTTTTTTAAAAAATGTTTTTGCAGCCGCTTGCGCTCCATAAATGCCATCGCCCATTTCTATTACATTTAAATAAACCTCCATAATGCGTTTTTTACTCCAAAAAAGTTCAATTAAAAATGTAAAATACACTTCAAATCCTTTACGAATCCAACTGCGTTGTGGAAATAAATAGACATTTTTAGCACATTGCTGACTAATTGTACTTCCACCTTTAATGGGTTTTCCTCTTTTTTCTAATTTAATATTTTGCTTTGCCACTTTCTCAATAGCTTCAAAATCAAATCCGAAATGTTCTGCAAATTTTTGATCTTCAGATGCAATGACAGCCAGCATTAAGTTAGGTGAAATTTCATCCATCGAAACCCAATTCTTTTTTAGTTTAGGAACCTCACCATCAACCACTTGTTCCACACATCGTAGAATCATTAATGGCGTTACAGGAACAGGTATAAATCGGAACAATAACGTGGATAGAATACTTAAAACAAAAAATGCAATCACCAATCGTTTTGTCCATTTCCAAATTTTTTTCATATTGCTTTTTAATCGTAATTAAATTATATAAGTGTAACTTTTTCTTCTATTTATTTATCAAAAATTAAAACTAACTTTTGTTAAATCACAATATCTGAAAGAAATCGTAACTTCAAAAATAATTATTTCAACGCAATGTTAAACACTAAAAAATATAGTGATCTCCAGCATCCCAATTCTTTCCTTTTTTTTATAAATAATCTACTACAAATTCGTAATGATAAAATTGATTTTTTCATAAAACAAAAAGAAAAACTTGGAGATATTTATAAATTAGAAATTCCAAATAGGAAAGTAGTAGTTGTCACTCAACCGGAATGGATAAAGTATATATTAGTGGACAATAATAAAAATTATACAAAGAGCTTTGCTTATGATGCGATTAAATTATTTTTAGGAAATGGATTATTAAGTAGTGAAGGTGAATTTTGGAAACGTCAACGCCGCATGGCACAACCGGCTTTTCATAAAGAAAAATTGGCTTTCATGTTTCAAAATATGGTCAATCAAACACAACATTGTGTGGATGAATTATCTCTATTAGCAGATACAAAACAGACAATTCATTTATCCAATGTGTTGTATAAACTAACTTTAGATATTGTAAATTCTACATTGTTTTATAATGAAGTAGCAAATACCACCAATCAAATATTTAAGCTGGTTTCAAAAGGAAATGAATACATTTCAAAACGAGTAAATAGTCCGATTCAATTACCCGATTGGATGCCAACGCCAAATAGATTGACAGAAAATGCAATTTTAAGAGCAATGGATGATGTATTTTTTGATGTAATTGAACGAAGAAAAAATAAAAATGAAATTCATCACGATTTATTGTCTATGCTCATGGAAGCACGTGACGAAGAAACCGATGAAGGAATGAGCAATCGCCAATTGCGGGATGAGATTTTAACCATCTTTATTGCCGGTCACGAAACCACACAAATTGCACTTTCATGGATATTTTATTTGTTGACCCAAAATCCAGATAAAAAAGCTATTTTACTACAAGAAATTGATTCAGTATTAAAAGGGCAACCACCTACAATACAGAATATTCGTAGTCTGCATTATTTAAAACAAGTAATTGATGAAGCCATGCGTTGTTTTCCACCAGCTTGGATTATGGGTAGAAAAACAATTCATACCGACGTAATAAACGGCTATGAAATTCCTCCAAATACAAATGTAATTATGCCAATTTATGTGGTTCATCATGACCCACAAATTTGGGAAAACCCTAATGAATTTATTCCAGAACGTTTTTCATTTGATAATTTAAAAGAGAAACATAAATTTGCTTACTTTCCTTTTGGAGGTGGTCCAAGGTTATGTATTGGAAATAATTTTGCCATTCAAGAAATGCAAATTGCATTATGCATGTTCCTTCAAAAATTTGATATTATAGTGGATAAGAACTTTAAACCAGAATTAGATCCTTTAGTAACTTTACGACCTAAGCATGCACTGTACGCAACTATTCAAAAACGAAATTAATTGAGTACCTTCAACAAGAAATATTAAACATCATCAAGAATAAAATTCATGGCAGCAACTGAAACGATACGAATTCCATTAGGCTTTAAAGCACTTGACTTCAATTTATTAGACACAATTTCTGATTCGTATTTATCTCTACAACAATTAAAAGGAGAGAAAGCAACTGTAATTATGTTTATCTGTAATCATTGTCCTTACGTCAAACACGTCAATCAACAATTGGTCTTGTTGGCAAAAGAATATATTCCCAAAGGTATTTCGTTTATTGCAATTAGCTCAAATGATATTGTAAACTATCCACAAGATGGCCCGGAATTAATGAAGCAAAATGCAATAGAAGAAGGTTATCCTTTTCCATATTTATATGATGAAACACAAGATGTTGCCAAAGCATATCATGCAGCATGTACACCTGATTTTAGTATTTTTGATAAAAATTTGTTGTGTGTCTATCGTGGACAATTAGATGATTCTCGCCCAAAAAATGATAGTGTTTCAGATGGTAAAGACATACGCGCAGCTTTGAATAATATTATATCTAATATTGAAGTAAACGAAGTGCAAATTCCAAGTTTAGGATGCAATATAAAATGGAAATAAAATTTGAAATGTATTTTTAATAAAAGATAAATATCAATGAGTATTTTTAAAAAAATAAAAGATAATCCAATCGTTGAAAGTGCACGTGCATTTCAGAATGCCATTAAAACAGCTAATAATTTAATTTCTTTAATTTCTGATAATAAAATTTCTAATTCAGTTCGCGAAATGTTGAAAGGTTTGCGCACCGTCATTATGGAAAAACCAAACATTACGTCCGTAAATCATTATATTAATCATTTTTTATTGAAAATTGATCCGGAAAATCAACCAATTGTTATTAAAGAAATGCTGGAAGTTTTTCATGAAAGATGGAAAAATGTAGATAGGAAAACGGCTGAAGTAGCGAACCTGCAATTTGATTTTTCCAATAAAACAATTTTACTTCAAGGAAATGATATAAACGTACAATCGCTCATTGATTTATTAAACGTAAACCAAGTGAATTTTAACATTATTCAAATCATTTCTTTTGAAGGGAAAATAGGAAAGCAACAAGCAAAAATATTAGCATCGAAAGGCGTGTACGTAAAAGTGATTGACGATGCCGGTTTGGGTAAATTCTTGAATCAAGTAGATGTTATTTTATTGGGATGTGATATTATTATGCACGAAAATTTTATCACCAAATCAGGCGCACATTTATTAGCTGCCGCTGCCAAAACATATAACATTCCTGTTTTTGTTTTAGCAGATAGTCGAAAAATATTTAATAAGAAATTTTTTCCGCAATCTGTGGTGGGCACTTTTATTGGTAGCGAAGAAAAATCGGGCGATGAAATTTGGAATAATGCACCTGAAAATATAGAAGTAATTTTTAATCATATTGAAGAAGTACCCAACCATCTGATTACCAAATTTATTTTAGAAAGAGATGCCTTTTCACCAGTAGAATTGACAGAAAAAATTGATAAAGTATTAGTGGCTAATTTTTTCTAATCATTAATTTAATCTCATTTTTTATCATTATTTTACAATATTTGGCACTTCATTTGAGTTTAATAACATACGTGAGTATCTATTATTTATTTAATTTTGAGAAAATGTAGAATTTTGATCTGAATTATATTGTCTAATAATTTTCTTTTTGAATATGTCCAACGCCATTCAACTTCAACAAAGTAAGTCCAACCAGCAATCTTTTGTGATTACGGCAGTGATGCTTATTGCTTTGTTATTGAGTTTAATGTTTGTGTATTTACCACATCCACTTGTTCAAGATAAAATAGATGGAGTTATTATTGATTTTGGAGATAGTGAAACCGGACTTGGGGATGATAATTTGCGAGAAGCAGGTGGTTCATCGGCACAGCAAACCACTTCCACGCCAGAGCCAATACCTACGCCACCAACAGCTACACCAACGAAAACACCAACAGCTCCGAAAACGCCACAAAACAGTGTGTTGTCAGCCGAAGATGCACAAGCCGTAGCGATAGTAAAATTACAAAAAGAAGAAAAAATTAAACAACAAAAAGCCTTGTTGGAGCAACAACGAATAGCTGAAGCTGTGAAACAAGCCGAACAAGAACGCTTGGCTCGTGAAGCAGAAGAAAAAAAGATTAAAAATCAAATGGCTTCTGCGTGGACAAAAGGAAAAAATAATACAGGATCAGGTTCCGGTAATGGAAATGGTAATGCAAGTGGAAACGGACCCGGAAATGGAGCAGGAAACGGAAGTCCAGGCGGAAATTCGGGCTCGCCCAATGGAACACCAGGTGGAAGTCCAAATGGTGGTGGTAACAGTGCAGGCTATAACTTAGCCGGCAGAACATGGAAACCTTACATGATTAAAGACGATAGCCAAAAAACAGGTAAAGTAGTAGTGATGATTAAAGTGGATAGAAATGGCAATGTCTTGTATGCAAAATACCAACAAAAAGGTAGCACTACCTCCGATCTTTATTTAATTAAATTAGCAGAAGAAGGCGCGATGAAAACTAAATTCAGTGCCAACTCAACTGCTGTGGAAGAACAAGTTGGAACAATAACTTATAAATTTGGTTTCACAACACAATAATTAAAACACATTTAATTTTTTTCTTCATCTTTGTTCCAATATGAGCTACGAAGAAACACTTGATTATTTATATACAAAATTGCCTATGTTTTCACGCATTGGCAATCTCGCCATTAAAAAAGATTTAGATAATACATTTTCACTTTGTGAATTTTTAGGAAATCCTCATCATAAAATAAAAACTATACATATTGCAGGAACCAATGGAAAAGGTTCGGTGGCTCATATTTTAGCATCCGTTTTGCAAGAAGCAGGATACAAAACAGGGCTTTATACGTCGCCACATTTGAAAGATTTTAGAGAACGAATTAAAATAAACGGAAAGCCATGTAAAGAAAAATTTGTGATTCAATTCACAGATAAAATAAAACCTAAAATTGAAGAAATAGAACCATCTTTTTTTGAGATTACTGTAGCAATGGCTTTTACTTATTTTGCGAAGAAAAAAGTGGATATTGCCATTATAGAAACAGGATTAGGTGGTCGTTTGGATTCAACAAATATTATACACCCGATATTGTCTATAATTACCAATATAGGTTTTGATCACCAGCAATTATTGGGAAATACTTTGCAAGAAATAGCAGCAGAAAAAGCAGGAATTATCAAAAAGGAAACGCCTGTTGTTATTGGCAAAAAACAACTTGAAACGTCGTCCATTTTTATAGAGCAAGCTACAAAAAAAAATGCTCCAATTATATTTTCTGATGATGTGGTTTCAGATGTGAAAACGGCCATAACATCAAACTATTTAATGATGGATGCAATGATTTCTAATCAAAGTTATAATGTATGTTGTGATATAAATTCCATCTATCAAACTGAAAATATAAAAACAGTATTAACATCTATTCATGTTTTAAATGAAACAAAAAAGTTAGAAATAAAATCCAAAGCTATTCAATTGGGTTTTTATAAAGTCAAAAAAAATACTCAATTTCAAGGTAGATGGCAAACCATTTTAAATTCGCCCAGAGTAATCGTAGATGTTGGGCATAATGAAGATGGAATTATTAAAATAAATGAACAGTTAAATCAAGAAAAATACAAGCAACTTCACATCATCTTTGGAATGGTAAAAGATAAAGATGTGGACACAATTTTGAGTGTACTACCCAAAAATGCAAATTATTATTTTACAGAGCCACCCATTCCAAGGAAATTAGAGTCAACTATTCTAAAAGAAAAGGCATCTAAATATCAATTAAACGGTGATGCATTCAGCTCTCCAGTTGTAGCATTAGAATTTGCCAAAACTAAAGCAAATACAGATGATTTGATATTGGTTTGTGGAAGTTTTTTTGTTATTGCGGAAGTTTTATAATGCTGTAATTATTTGTCTTTTATTTTATATTTATAAAAAAAATCAACTAAAAAGTGTAAAATTCAATTTTTTGTTTAAATTGTGAAAAATTATTTTTAAAATCATGGCTAAGAAAATCCCATTTACAGTAGAAAGAACCTTTAAATCTTCTCCTGCAATTTTGTATAATTTCTTGACAACACCATCTGGGTTAGTACAATGGTTTGCAGATTATGTGGATTTAGATCCAAATGGAGAAGTGTTTACTTTTGAATGGAATGGAGATGAGCAAACTGCCGAAGTACTTAACTATGAAGAAGATGAGCACATTAAACTACGTTGGGAAGATGAAGAAGATGATAGAGCTTATTTTGAATACAAAATAAAAGTAACAGATATCACCAAAGAAACTATTTTGACAGTTACTGATTTTGCCTATAAAGAGGATGTTGCTAGTTCAAAAGAATTGTGGAACAGTCAATTAAATGATTTAGCCAAAGCATTGGGTAATGGTTAATTTATTGACGCTGAAAATGTGAGTCATCTCGACTTATTGAATTATAGGCACACATATAAATAATTCCTGGATATTGTTCTATTAATTGATAATTGTGTGTAGCAAATACCATTGGCGTTTGCGTTTCCTTGAAAATGGAATAAAATAAATCCATTATTTCTGTGGTGGTTTCTGGGTCTAAATTTCCCGTTGGTTCATCAGCTAAAATAAGCTCCGGATTATTTAATAATGCTCGTGCAATAGTTACACGTTGTTGCTCGCCACCAGAAAGTTGATTAGGCATTTTATGAATCTTTTCGGAAAGTTTTACACGCTCTAAAGCATCTTGAATCGTATTCTTAATCTTATTTTTGTCTATCCAGCCGATGGCTTGCAACATGAATGCTAAGTTTTCAAAAACTGTACGGTCACTTAATAATTGAAAATCTTGAAACACAATACCCAACCTTCTTCTTAAGTAAGGAACATCCGTACGTTTAATATTTTTTAAATTATAACCACAAACATCCGCGTCACCTTTGGTAAATTCCAAGTCGCCATATAGCGTTTTTAATAAACTACTTTTTCCACTTCCTGTTTTTCCAATTAAATAAATAAAATCGCCTTTACGAACTTCAAAATTTACATTTTCTAAAACCAAGTGTTTGTCGTGAAAAATAGAAGCATTTTTTATATCCACAATTCGTGGCATTACTCTAGTTACTGTTGGATTGTTAATTTCTATTACTTCGCCCATATTCTATACTGTTTTCTTGCAAAACGTACATTGCAAATTATTGTTTCAATAAATCACCTAAAAATAGATAAAATTTAGCTCTAAGATTTTGTACTTTTGCCCATTATGTTGAAAAATGATTTGCTTTTAAGAGCTGCCAAAGGAGAATTTACAGAGCGTATTCCTATTTGGTTAATGCGACAAGCGGGACGAATTTTACCCGAATATAGAGCTGTGCGCAGCAGCGTAAATGGATTTAAAGAGTTAGTGAAAAATCCGGAATTGATTTGCGAAGTCACCATTCAGCCAGTGGATATTTTAGATGTAGATGCAGCCATTATCTTTTCAGATATTTTAGTAATACCGGAAGCAATGGGTTTGAATTATGAAATGATTGAAAGCAAAGGTCCATTTTTTCCAAAAACAATCATAAATGAATACGATGTTGAACAACTTACAACAAATGTAGTTCCTAATCTACAATATGTATTTGACTCTATAAAATTAACAAAAACTACTTTAAACAATAGAGTTCCATTAATAGGATTTGCAGGAGCACCTTGGACTATTTTTTCGTATATGATTGAAGGGAAAGGAAGTAAAACATTTTCTCAAGCAAAGAAAATGTTATATACAAATCCAACATTATCTCATCAATTATTGGACAAAATAACTACCTCAACAATTGTTTATCTACAAGAACAAATTAAATGTGGTGCTGATATTGTACAAGTATTTGACAGTTGGGCTGGCGTTTTAAGCAAAGCGCAATATGTAGAGTTTGCACTGCCTTATATGCAACGAATTGCAGCTGCCATACAAGATGTACCTGTAATTTTATTTGCCAAAGATGCTCATTATATTTTGCAAGAATTTGCTGCTACTAATTGTTCTGTTATTGGTTTAGATTGGACAATTGACCCGCAAAAGGCTAGGAGTGAAGCACCTACCAAATCGTTACAAGGCAATTTGGATCCTTGTGTGTTATATGCTGATCGTGCAACCATAAAAAGCGAAACAGAAAAAATGTTGAATGCCTTTGGTGGCCAACAATACATTTGTAATTTAGGTCATGGCGTTTATCCAGATGTTGATTTTGAAAAAGTGAAATATTTCATTGAGACGGTAAAGAATTTTAAGGCATAATCATTTAATTTTTACTTTATTTTAGTTCATTTTTGTTAAATTTTTCCGTTTAAGAACTAAAATTACCGTCTGCTAATTATAAAAACAATTTGTTTGAGTTGGGTATAATTTTACATCAACAAAAACAAATAACATGAAAAATTTAATCAAAAGAGCAGATGCAGTTAATCAATCATTAATTGCTCGCACAGCACCAAAAACATCAAAAGCCTTATTTTTAATTTTAATGATTACTGTCGCTTTCTTTAGCTCCTGTGCACGACAAAGTGCAAGTGGTTGTGGCGCTTGGATTTGCAAAAGCAACATGAAAATGCAAAATGATAAAAAATATCAAAAACATATCGTAAATATTTATAAATGCCCATCCGCAGTTGCATCTGCAAGATGATTATTTACATAAGTTATTTTGTGAACAGGAATAGGTGGAAAATGTCTATTTCTGTTTTTTTATTGATTTTCTCTTTAATTTTCATTATTTTTAATATACAAAACTATAACACATGAATACTTTAATTGTAGAAGATGATCCCATTTTTAGGGATATGCTTTTGGAAATGCTGCCGAAAGCCTCAGTAAAAACAAATGTTAAGGCTTCTTGCCCAACACTCAGGCAAGCCAAAGAAGCATTGGCACAACACAAACCACAATTGCTTTTATTAGATGTGGAACTACCAGATGGTAAAGGTGTAGAATTGCTACAAGAATTTGAGGAGCATGAACACGGCGATTTTGAAACTATTTTTATTACTTCACATGACAAGTATGCCATTGAAGCCATTAAGAAAAATGCAACAGACTATTTGTTAAAACCGATTAAGTTATCAGAACTTAATCAGGCATTACAGAAAGTAAAACGCAGAATTGAAGCGTATGAAAAATTATTGAAAGTGGATGAATTGTCCAATCATGTTGAAAAATTGGATAAGCAAAATCTTCAAGAGCAAAAATTGATGATTAATACCAATGATGGTACTATTTTTATTAAAGTAAAGGATATCATCAAATTGGAGTCAGAGAGTAATTACACGGTTTTTTATTTAGAAAACAACAAAAAAGTAATTGCCTCTAAAACCTTATCCGTTTTTGAAGAAATTTTAGAAAGTTTAAATTTTATGCGAATCCATCGCTCGTATGTAGTAAATCTTACAAAAATTTTGAATATCGAAAATAATTCGAATAATTACTTTACACAATTAAGCGATGGAAGTAAAGTTGAAATATCTAGAAGAAAGAAAAAAGATTTTTTTGAGAAAATTACAGTAAATCACAATAATACATAAATTGTATTTAGTGATGATCTTTGTTTAGTTCATGTCCCATTTTATCTCGTTTTGTTTCCAAATATTTTTTATTGAAAGGATTGGGAACAATTTGGATAGGGATATTTTCTACTATTTCTAAACCATACCCATTTAAAGCAGCTCTTTTTTTAGGGTTATTGGTAATTAATTTCATTTTGGTCACATTCAAATCACGAAGAATTTGGGCGCCAATTCCGAAATCGCGTTGGTCGGCTTTAAATCCTAATGCGATATTGGCATCTACTGTATCCATGCCTTCTTCTTGTAATTTATAGGCTTTAAGCTTATTCATAAAGCCAATGCCACGACCTTCTTGCATCATGTATAAAATAACGCCTTTGCCTTCTTTTTCAACCATTTTCATGGCATTGTGTAATTGGTCGCCACAATCGCAACGCATAGAGCCTAAAATATCGCCGGTAATACAAGAAGAATGTACGCGTACCAACACAGGATCATCAATTTCCCATTCTCCTTTTACTAAAGCAAAGTGTTCGTCATTGCTGCCAGATTGTTTGTATGCTACTAATTTAAAGTCGCCGTATTTTGTAGGCATATTTACTTCCACTTCACGTGCAATCATTCTGTCGTGTTGCAATCTATATTCCACTAAATCCTTTATAGAAACAATAGGCATGTCAAATTTGTCAGCGATTAAATATAAATCGTTTAAACGAGCACATTCGCCATCTTCTTTTAAAATTTCTACTAATAAACCTGCAGGTTCAAATCCTGCCAAACGCGCCAAATCAATGGCTGCTTCGGTATGTCCTGTTCTGCGAAGAACACCTTCTTTTTTTGCTTTTAACGGAAAAATATGACCAGGTTTTCCAAGTTCATCGGGTCGAGTATTTTTATCTACCAATGCCAAAACAGTTTTTGCTCTATCGGATGCAGAAATTCCGGTGGTGCAACCATGTCCAATTAAATCAACCGACACGGTAAAAGGTGTTTCGTAATGAGATGAATTAGAATTAACCATTAAGTCTAATTGTAATTCGTCACATCGATCTTCCACTAAAGGTGCGCAAATTAAACCACGACCATGTGTAGCCATAAAGTTGATAACTTCAGGCGTTGCGTTGCGTGCTGCGGTGATGAAATCGCCTTCGTTTTCACGGTCTTCATCATCTACTACGATGACGATTTTTCCGTTGCGTACAGCCTCAATGGCACTTTCTATGGTGTCTAATTGGCTCTTAGTTTCTTGATGTTGGTTGCCAGACATTTGTTTTTACTCCTTTACAAAATTTAATAAAACCGATTAAAACGGCCAAGTTCATAATTATAAAATAATGAAACTTGCGCAATGGTTTAAATTGCACTCCAAAAGTAAACAAAAGCAAGTCAATTATTGGTAAAAATAAGGTTACGATTAAGATAAACAATGTGTATTCTAATAGTAAAATATAGTAAATAACAATTAGAAAAAACGGAGTAAACCATCTTATAATTTTATGTGAAATGAAAATAAATCCTACTTCTGAATGAAATTGGAATGCTATTTTCTTGAAATGCCATAGATTTTGAAAGTTGCCTGTTGAAATTCTAATCTTTCTAAAAAATTCTTGCTTCCAATTGGTAAGTAAATCTTCATAACAAATAGCATCTTTGTTAAGAATTGATTTATATTTTTTGAGCAATACATTGAATCCAACAAAAAAATCATCTACCATGAAGTTAGTTGGAATTTTAGTAAAAACTTCATTTCTGATAGCATAACAGCCACCGGATGGACCTAAAATTTTTCCATATACAATACTTTCATTTTGTTTTATTTCTGTTTCATAATTCCAGTATTCCATTTCAAATTTATTGTCATTTTTTTGTGGTTGAATATTTGCATCTACTAACCCAATACGAGCATCTTTAAAATACTTAACTATCTCTAAAATGGTGTTTTGTGTGAAAAGAATATTGGCATCTGTAAGTATTAAAATAGCATTTTTATCTTCAATTTTTTGTTCAATAATTTGATTTAAAATACTAGGCTTTCCTTGCCTTTCCGTAAATTCAACAAGGTGTAAATTGATTTCATTAAATTGATTTTCAAGAATAGATTTTGTAGCATCTGTACAATTATCTAATCCGATGAAAATGCTTATTTTTTCTTTCGGATAATTTGTTTGTAAGATGCTATTTAGTTTATGTGCAATAACTTTTTCTTCATTGCAAACAGGAATAATAATGTTGACTATTGGAAGTTCATCTTTATATGAAAACATATTAAAATTTAATACGTTATCTTTTGCTTTTTGCTTCACAAAAATTGGGTAAAGGATGTAGGCGTACATCAAAATTATGAAGCAGATTATCAATAGTATAAAACTCAATGTTATTTAAATTCGGTTTATTTTAATCTTGTTTATGTTGATTGTATTATTAATTTATCAATCACTTGCTCTATTTTTATACGTAAATAATTGTTGACTCAATTTCTTTAAATTACTATAGATATTGGAATACCATTCACCTCTGAAAATTACGGAATCTCTATTGGCTTTATATGTTAAGAATAAAGCTAAAGGCATTAAAATTAAAGACGCTAACCACATGCCAGCAAATGGTGGAATAACCATATTTTTCGCAAGTTTTTCACCTATTACATTCAAAACATGAAATACTACAAAATATAAAACAGCAATTAGAATAGGTACGCCAAATCCACCTTTTCGAACAATAGCACCCATGGAACAACCTACAAATAATAAGACTAAGCATGCAAACGATAAACTGAATTTTTTATACCATTCACAATACATTGCAACATAATTGGATTCTTTGTATTCTAAATCTGAAATTGCCATTTGTGAGTAATTGATCACACTACTTACATTGCTTCGTGCTATGTTTAGCATGCTTCGAGTAATATTATTGCTGAATATATCTTCTATCTGTATTTTGGTTGGAGTGGCAAATGGTTTTAAGCTATCATTTTCTATTACTATTTTATTGGAAGCAAAATAGTTTCCGTTGTTCTGTTTTATCTCTTTTATTTTATTTAGAATATCTTTTTCAGTGGAATCGGCTTCATGCATCAACTGTTTGGAGTTGTACATCATGTAATGTGATTTAAACAACGATTCGTCTGTACGTGACATTTTAAACTCAGTTAGGTCAAATACTTTTCTCCATTGTTTAAATTCCATGATAGTTTGTTCGGGCTGAGGCTCACCTGTTTGGCTCACTCTTTTTTTGATGTCTTGATATTGTTTGCCATTGAATAACGTTAAAATCAAAAATTGTCCGGAGTTACTCAAGGCGATATCTCCTTTTTTTGCTAAAACTATATTGTCATTTCCTTTTCCGTCAGAATGATCGTACACCATGATATCATGTAAGGTTTTATTGTCGGCTTCTTTTTTATTTACTTTAATAGCGAAGCCAGAAATTCCTCTATAAAAAACACCTTCAGTTATATCCAGTGCTGGTTTTTGTTTGCGAATATCAAATAATAACGAATAAAATTTTAAATGCACTTTGGGTAAGATATTGTCGGAAAAATAAAATGCCAATCCAGCTAAAAAAATGCTAAATACAATTAAGCTACCCATAATACGAAGTAATGATAAACCACCAGATTTATAAGCAGTAAGCTCATTATTTTCGCCTAAATTCCCAATAACCATAGTAGAAGCCAATAATATAGCTAGAGGCAAAGCCATAGGAGTAATGGTGAGCGTGAATAAACCTACTAGTTTTGCAATAAGAGCTAATTCTATTCCTTTCCCAACGATATCGTCAATATATTTCCATAGAAATTGCATCATGAAAATAAAGGACGTTAATCCAAAAGTAATGATTAATGGTAAAATAAAACTACCTAAAACAACTCTGTCGATACGTTTGAGCATGATTTTTATTACGTTGCTAAAATAGTAATTAAATTATAAAAGGTTGATGTTAATCTAATATTAAGATATTGACATTCAGCTTTTAAATTATTAATTTTGCACTCTTTTTATAATCATCCAATTAATAAAACATGCGTCAGCTCAAGATTACCAAATCCATTACTAACCGCGAGAGCCAATCCTTAGAGAAATATTTACAAGAAATCGGAAAAGTAGACCTCTTAACTCCAGAAGAAGAAGTGGACTTGGCTCAACGTATTCGTGCCGGTGATCAACGTGCATTAGAACGTTTAACAAAAGCCAATTTGCGTTTCGTGGTGTCTGTGGCAAAACAGTATCAAAACCAAGGTTTAACATTAAGTGACTTAATTAATGAAGGTAACTTAGGATTAATTAAAGCAGCTCAACGTTTTGATGAAACTCGAGGATTTAAATTTATTTCATACGCTGTTTGGTGGATTCGTCAATCAATTTTGCAAGCATTGGCTGAGCAATCTCGGATAGTTCGTTTGCCATTAAATAAAGTAGGTTCATTAAATAAAATCAATAAAGCATTTTCCAACCTAGAACAAGAATTTGAACGGGAACCATCTGCAGATGAATTAGCAGAAATTTTAGAAATAACCCGTGAAGAAGTAGAAACTACTTTAGGTGTTGCAGCACGTCACGTTTCTGTTGATGCTCCTTTCCAAGAAGGTGAAGAAAATTCGTTGTTAGACGTTTTAGAAAATACATCGGCTCCAAGAACTGATTCACAATTGGAATATTTAGAATCATTAAGAAAAGAAATAGAACGTTCATTATCCACTTTAACGGATAGACAGAAAGATGTAATTAAATATTATTTCGGAATTGGCGTGGAGCATCCAATGTCATTAGAAGATATTGGTGAAAAATTTGGCTTAACACGTGAACGCGTTCGTCAAATTAAAGATAAAGCAATTAATAAATTAAGAGCCACATCAAGAAGCAAATTGTTGAAAAATTATTTAGGAAACTAAGTATCGTCTTTTAAAATCTTGTAAAAAAATCTAAACATAAACATAAAAAAAATGAGCAATTGGACCTCAAAAGAAAAAAGTGCATTAGAACTTATCAATGTAGCTGGAACGCTTTGGTTGGATAAGAATATTGAATTAGTTATTCTTAGAAGAAATATTGCAGATGCACGTTATACCGAGGTGCTTAATAATAAAGAATTCGCAAAAGGACACTTAAATCTGCCTATTTCCATCGAATTATTTGTAGCTATAGCAAAAGCTATTACCCACTTAGAATTAGCACCTACTCGCATAGATTTGGCAACATTGGCTACTCAATATTTAAATGAAAATGCGACGGATATTAATGCATTTGTAGTTGAAAAATTAAAAGAATACGGAAAAGAAAAACGTACGATTAAACCCATTGATGTCGTATTGTTTGGTTTTGGTCGTATCGGCCGCTTAGCAGCTCGTGAATTAATCCAACAATATGGAAATGGAGAGCAATTAGTATTAAAAGCGATTGTAACAAGAGGAAAAAATACAGAAGAAGAGATAAAAAAACGTTCTTCATTATTACGCAAAGATTCTGTTCATGGAAAATTTCGTGGCGTTATTACAGAAGATTACGATAATAAAGCATTGATTGCAAATGGAAATAAAATTCATTTAATAGTTGCGGATAATCCATCTGAAATCGATTATACACAATATGGTATTAAAGATGCTTTATTAATTGATAATTCAGGTATTTTCCGCGATGAAGAAAAGTTAAGCACACATTTAAAAGCCAAAGGAATAGCAAAAGTACTTCTAACCGCTCCAGGAAAAGGAAGTTTGCCTAATATAGTTTATGGTGTTAACCATTTAAATTACAATCCAGATGAAAGTAAAATTTTTACGGCAGCTTCTTGTACTACCAATGCCATTTCTCCAATTATAAAAGTCATTTCGGATAAATTAGGTATTGAAAGCGGACATGTTGAAACCGTTCATTCTTATACCAATGACCAAAATTTATTGGATAATTACCATAAAAGTTATCGACGTGGCCGTTCAGCGCCATTAAATATGGTAATTACAGAAACAGGTGCAGCAAGTGCCATTACGAAAGTAATGCCTGAAATGTCAGGTAAATTTACAGGTAATGCCGTTCGTGTGCCTACACCAGATGTATCCTTAGCCATTTTAAATTTAAACTTGTCTAAAGAAGTAGATTCTATTGAAGAAGTAAACAGTATCCTCAAAGATGCAGCAACTTATGGCAGCTTAGTAGAGCAAATCGAATTTTCAACTTCTCGTGAATTGGTTTCTACGGATTGTGTAGGCAACTCGCATGCTTCTATTGTCGATTCACCAGCTACATTAATATCTCCCAATAAAAAATCGATCGTATTATATGTATGGTATGATAACGAATATGGATATACACGCCAAGTTATTCGATTAGCTAAATATTTGGGTAAAGTACAACGATTGACATATTATTAGTATTATTAATATAATTATCCAATTAACTATTTTGCGAATTAGTTAATTATCAAATTAATTATTATGTTTGAAAACTTACAAGATAAACTAGAAGGTGCGTTTCAGAATCTGAAAGGTCAAGGAAAACTGACCGAATTAAATATTGCATCCACTGTAAAGGATATTCGTCGTGCATTGGTTGAAGCCGATGTCAACTATAAAATCGCCAAGGAATTTACGGATACCATTAAAGATAAAGCACTCGGACAAAATGTATTAACAGCAGTTTCGCCTGGCCAATTAATGATAAAAATTGTAAGTGATGAACTGACGCAATTAATGGGCGGAACAGCTAGTGAAATCAACATTAAAGGAAATCCTGCTGTTGTATTAATTTCCGGACTACAAGGTTCTGGTAAAACTACTTTTTCTGGAAAATTAGCACATTTTGTAAAAACAAAATTAAATAAAACACCATTACTAGTAGCTTGTGATGTATATCGTCCTGCAGCGGTTGACCAATTAAAAGTATTGGGCGAGCAATTAGGCGTGGAGGTCTATACGGAAATTGAAAATAAAAATCCTGTTGAAATTGCTCAAAATGCCATTGCTTATGCCAAACAAAAAGGACAAAATGTAGTCATTGTAGATACTGCTGGTCGATTGGCAGTTGATGAAGAAATGATGACCGAAATCTACAACGTTAAGCAAGCCATACAACCACAAGAAACCTTGTTCGTGGTAGATTCCATGACTGGACAAGATGCTGTAAATACTGCCAAAGCATTCAATGAAAGAATAAACTTTGATGGCGTTGTGCTCACTAAATTAGATGGCGATACACGTGGTGGTGCTGCTATATCTATTAAATACACCGTAAATAAACCAATCAAATTTGTTTCTCGAGGAGAGAAATTAATTGATACCTTAGATATTTTCTATCCCGAACGTATGTCTCAACGTATTTTGGGTATGGGCGACATCGTGTCTTTCGTGGAAAAAGCGCAAGAACAATTTGATGAAAAAGAAGCACAGCGTTTACAAAAGAAAATTGCTAAAAACCAATTCGATTTTGAAGATTTCTTACAACAAATCAATCAAATTCGCAAAATGGGAAACATCAAAGATTTGTTAGGCATGATTCCTGGAGTAGGTAAAGCAGTGAAAGATATTGATATTGACGACAATGCATTTAAAAAAATCGAAGCAATGATTTTTTCGATGACTATTGTAGAACGCAGAAATCCGGATTTATTAAATGGAAAACGCAGAGAACGCATCGCTAAAGGCTCCGGAAGTACCATACAAGAAGTGAATGCATTCGTAAAACAATTTGACCAAATGAAAGTGATGATGAAACGTATGCAAAGCATGGGAATGGGCAAACGCTAATTTTTTATTTTAATTTTATGATACATGATTCCCGCTTCGCGGGAATTTTTTTTAAACATCTAATGTTATTCTAATAAATAAAAAAAATCATGGAACAAACTTTAACTTATAACAGAAAAGCATTAATCGCATCATTTGAGAAAAAAACAGGCATAACTCAATCGGTAAAAATAGATTCTGTTTTAGAAGCAAAAACAAATTATAAATCATTTAATTCGATTATTGGAAATACACCATCTCAACTTTATTGAAGATGATTTTATTATGCCTGATTTTAACAAAGACACCATAAAAATTAGATTTACTACGATAGATGATAAAGTGAATAATGCTGATTTTTTAGAGAGTATTAAAACGTTTAATAATTATATTCTTGCAACGAATAAATAACGTTTAACACAAATATCATTTCTTATTTCATTTATGCTTGTTTTTTTCTATTAATTTAGAATTTTAATTCATTTTTGTAAAATAGATTACAAAGTAAATTGGTTTGAAGTTAAACAATGGATAATAAAATTAAAGCAGGAATTATTGGTGCAGCCGGTTATACCGGTGGCGAATTAATGCGCATTTTACTACAACATCCAAAAGTAGAAATGGTATGTTGTTATAGTAGAAGCCAGCAAGGAAAACCAATTTCCGATGTTCATAGCGATTTAGTAGGTGAAAGTGATTTGTATTTTACGAATGAAATTCCCAAAGACATTGATGTATTATTTTTATGTTTGCCACATGGTGAAGCTAAACCTTTTTTAGAAACAAATTCGTTTCCTTCAACTACAAAAATCATCGACTTAAGCAATGATTTTCGCTTGAAAAAAAATGCGGATAAGTTTGTTTATGGCTTACCAGAACTGAACAAAAATGACATTAAATTGGCGCAATTTGTTGCCAACACTGGTTGTTTTGCTACTACCATTCAATATGCTTTATTGCCATTAGCACATGCTCAATTATTAAAAAACGATATTCATATTTCCGGAATAACTGGTAGCACAGGTGCAGGTGTTGGACTTTCGGAAACAGCACATTTTAGCTGGCGTACTAATAATATTTCTGTTTATAAAGCCTTTACGCACCAGCATTTAGGAGAAATAACAGAATCCATTCAACAACTTCAACCAACCTTTAATTCAGAAATTAATTTTATTCCGTATCGTGGAAATTTTTCGAGAGGCATTCTAATTACAGCATACATTCAGTTTGAAAAAACAATTGATGATGCCAAACAATTATTTTCTGACTTTTATAAAGATGCTCCATTTGTAATTTTATCTAATAAAAATATACATTTAAAACAAGTGGTAAATACCAATAAATGTTTGATATATATAGAAAAAATTGGAAATAAATTGATGATTATTGCCGCAACAGATAATTTGGTAAAAGGAGCATCCGGACAAGCCGTTCAAAATATGAACCTAATGTTTGGTTTTGATGAAGAAGAAGGATTAAAACTTAAACCTGTTGCCTACTAATATAATTTCATGCAATTCCGAAGTTTCGGAATTGCGTGAAAATAAAAACTAAACAAACATGAAATTATTCGACGTTTATCCATTATTTGACACTCATTTAGAAAAAGGAAAAGGATGTTATGTGTATGATACCAATGGGCAAAAATATTTAGACTTTTATGGAGGTCATGCGGTGATTTCTATCGGACATGCTCATGAACATTATATTAAACGCATTACTGATCAATTACATAAATTATCCTTTTATTCTAATTCTGTTCAGTTAGATATTCAACAAGAATTTGCTTCTAAATTAGGTCAACTTTCCGGTTGTGATGACTATCATTTATTTTTAATCAACAGTGGTGCGGAAGCCATTGAAAATGCGCTTAAAGTAGCATCCTTCCACAATGGACGTAAAAAAATAATTGCGTTTAAAGGTGCTTTCCATGGTCGTACTTCAGCTGCAGTGGCTGTTACGGATAATCCAAAAATAAAAGCGCCAATTAATGACGATTCAAATGTTATTTTCTTAGCATTAAACGATGTACATGCGTTAACGAACGCATTTAATGAACACGAAATTTGTGCGGTTGTGGTAGAATCAATTCAAGGAATTAATGGAATTTATGAAGCCAATGCGTCATTTCTACAACAAATACAAGCACTTTGCCACCAACATAATGCCTTATTCATTGCAGATGAAATCCAATGTGGTTATGGTCGAAGTGGAAAATTTTTCGCCTTTCAATATGCAAATGTTCAACCGGATGTGATTACTATGGCAAAAGGAATGGGCAATGGTTTTCCAATTGGTGGAATTTTAATTCATCCTAAATATGCAGCAAAATATGGAATGTTGGGCACCACATTTGGAGGTTCGCCTTTAGCTTGTGCTGCAGGTTTGGCTGTATTGGAAGTGATGGAAAACGAAAAATTAATGGATAATACAACAACAGTCGGCAATTATTTATTGGAACAATGTATGTCATTAAGCAACATAAAAGAGGTACGTGGCAAAGGGTTGATGATAGGTTTAGAGTTTGATTTCCCGATTAAGGATTTACGCAACCAATTATTGCAAGAATATCATATATTTGTTGGAAACTCCAATAACGTCCATACGTTACGCTTATTACCAAGTTTAACTATTGGCAAAACAGAAGTTGATATTTTTATGGCTACGTTGAAAAAATGTATAAAATGAAAAACTTCCTAAACGTACACGATGTAGATAATGTAGAGCAATTAGCACAAGAAGCTATTGCACTCAAAAACCATAAATTTGAATTTCAGCACTTAGGCAAGCAAAAAACAATGGTGTTGTTGTTTTTAAATTCAAGTTTGCGTACACGTATTTCTACTCAAAAAGCAGCTCAAAATTTAGGCATGCAAACTATAGTTCTAAATTTAGGACAAGATAGCTGGCAAATGGAATATGAAGATGGTGCTATAATGAACGGCAATACCGCAGAACATATTAAAGAAGGTGCCGCCGTAATTAGTGAATATGCCGATATTATTGGTATTCGTGCATTTCCTACATTAGTAGATAAACAACGCGATTATTCTGAATATGTGTTGCATAAATTTTTAGAAAATGTAAAAGTTCCTGTTGTCAATATGGAATCGGCAACGGTGCATCCGTTACAATCGCTGACTGATTTAATGACGATTCGCGAACATAGTAACAAGCCGAAACCAAAAGTAGTTTTAAGTTGGGCACCACATATTCGTGCTTTGCCACAATGTGTTTCTAATTCATTTGCAGAATGGATGAATAGGGCAGAAGTCGAGTTCGTTATTACGCATCCCAAAGGATATGAATTAGATGAAAAATTTTCTGGTAAAGCAAAAATAATTCATAATCAAGAGGAAGCCTTTGAAAATGCCGATTTTATCTATGCTAAAAATTGGAGTGCTTATACAGATTATGGAAAAATTTTAGACGAGCATGCAAATTGGATGATTACAGATGAAAAAATGCAAATAACCAATGAAGCAAAATTTATGCATTGCTTACCTACTCGTAGAAATTTAGAAGTAGCAGATGATGTATTGGATGCTACCTATTCATTGGTAATTAAAGAAGCGGCGAACCGTGAATTTGCGGCTCAAGCTGTTTTAAAACGAATTTTGGAAAACTATTAATTGTTTTATAAATTGAAGTTTATATATATAGCCATTGGCGGAGCATGTGGTAGTGTATGTCGTTATATACTTTCTGAATATGTTTCTACTAAATACACGACAAATTTTCCTTTAGGAACTTTGTTGGTCAACACAATAGGTTCGCTTATAATAGGCTTCTTATTTGGTTTTTTTTCTATAAATGGAGAAGTGAATGATAGGCTTAAATTTCTAGTATTTATTGGTTTTTTAGGTGGTTTCACCACCTTTTCATCCTATGCTTTAGAGAATATGAAGCACCTACAGAATAATTTATTTTCAACAGCTTTGTTGTATATTTTACTTTCTAATTTTTTGGGCATATTGTTAGCTTATTTTGGTTATATTTTAGCATTGAAACTTAAATAAAAAGAGGTGGAAATTATTTCCACCTCTTTTTATTTAATACTTAATTTACCTAATAAAAAAGTTATTTTATTTTCATAGAGTATAATTGCAACGTTTCATCATTGTCTAAAAAATCGGCTTCATAGATTAAGCCTAATTTTTCAATCAGCTTAATGGATGCTGTATTTTCCGGTAAAGTGATTGCAATGATTTTGTCTTCTATAATTTCTTTTTTCACTAAATCTAAATAGGCGTTACTTGCTTCAAAGGCATAACCTTTTTTTTCAAATTTAGGCAATATAGCAAATCCAATGTCAGGATGTTGATGATTATCGCGATACAAAAAAGTAATAATTCCAATTGGTAAATTTGTATTTTTTAATTCAAAAACGCTGTAAAAGAAATTTTTGTTGTCTATAATTTTCTGTATATATTCTTCAGCTGTTTTTAACGTATTAATTTTTCGATTTCCAATAAATTGTAACCACGCTTTTGTATTTACAAGTTCAAGTATAAAATTTTTATCATCAAGGTGTAAAGGTCTAATATTTAAACGTGCTGTTTCAAAATGCCTATACATAAAAAATTGTTTGTTTCGTTTTATGCTTGAACCTTACCAATCCAACCGTTATTGAAACTCGAAATCGGTATTGATTAAGTTCATGCCTAATTTTAAGCCTTTAAACTCGTAGATTTCATAAATTCCTTTTTCATCTTCCATTTTATGGTAGATAGGTAAGAAGTTTGATTTATCAATGTATAACGTTGTTTTTTTAGCGTAAGAAGAAGGAATTTTAAGCGTTTGGCCTGGTTTTACTTCATCGCCAATGTCGTTTAATTCTTTTATTTTATATTCAGAAATAGCTAATTTTTTTCCAATTTGCCATACAGATTTTTCATTTGCAGCCACTGTATAGTTTATAATTGCATAATCAGCATCTGTTATTTCAATTTTCCAGCATTCTTGATTGTCGTAGGTTAAAGAGCCTAACACTTTTACATAGTTTGCCAAGTTTTCACCTTTGCGTTGTGCCATGCTAGTTTCTAATATTTTTTTGATTTGTCCAAATCCAGCTCTTATTATTGGATTGTGCACACCTTTCATTAAAAGGCTATTTGTTGGGCTTAAATTTAATTTAAATCCTTTTTTTACACGTACATCTTTTGACACTGCATCGTCGTAAATTAACTGTGCCGATTGTGGAAGTTTCGCTTTAGCATATATTTTTAGTGGACTTGCGATGACTTTAAATTCTACGTCACTTTTGCTATATTTACCATCATGCATACGTTCTTGTGCATAAAAGTGATAGGTCATGGTTTTGGCATTTCCCATGGCTGCCATAACTTTTGGAATCATTTCCGTTACATTTTGTGCAAAAGAAGATGTTGCCAAAAATAAAATGGCAAGGAATAAAATACTGTTTACTTTTCTCATGTTTTTATAAAAATTTAACTTTAAAAATAATGTTTTATGTCAAATTAAACAAAATGCTTGCCAATTTTTTTCGATTTAATTTGAAATTAGATTTTTTAGTTTTTGATGGATATGTTTAAATGGAAATTGTTGGATGGTTTTTTCCATGTTTTGCTGAATTTTTTCATTACAAAGATTGCCGATACTTCCTGCTAACGTATGTTTAATTTCCGTTGGTTTGATGTAGGTTTTATTTTCAACTTGTTTGCCAATTTCAATATAAGCATCTCTAAAAGTGAATTTTTTCTCGTGTATTAATTGGTTGATGCTATCTACTGTAAATAAATAATTGAATTTTTCATCGTTCAATAAATTTTCTTTTACTTCAATATTTTCTAAAAGTATTTGCATCATTTCTAAACAATCTATTAATGTGTCAAAAGATAATAAATAATCTTCTTTGATAATTTGCATGTCACGATGATAGCCGGAAGGTAAGTTATTGGTAATGGATTGAATTTGATTAGGTAAGTTTTGTAGTTTATTGCATTTGGCTCGAATCAATTCAAACACATCTGGATTTTTTTTGTGAGGCATGATGGAAGAACCGGTTGTTAAAACATCTGGAAATGAGATAAACGAAAAATGTTGGTTTAAATAAATTGTGGCATCCATTGAAAGTTTAGAAAGCGTTGCAGCTATGTTTGCTAATGCTTGCGTTACAACACGTTCCATTTTTCCACGATTCATTTGCGCATAAACCACATTGTAGTTTAAATCATCAAAACCTAATAATTCAGTAGTATAATTTCTATCTAATGGAAAAGAGCTTCCGTAACCGGCACCAGAACCCAAAGGGTTTTTATTAGCCATTTTAAAAGCAGCATATACACATTCTATGTCGTCCACTAAGTTTTCTGCATAAGCAGCAAACCATAGTCCAAAACTACTTGGCATAGCTAATTGCAGATGTGTATATCCTGGAAATAAATGGTTTTTATGTTGGTTAGATAATTTAATTAATAAGTCGAAAACATGTTTTGTATGTTGAACAATTTGTTCTAATTTATCTCTGGTGAAAAGCTTAATGTCAACTAATACCTGATCGTTTCTGCTGCGTCCTGTATGTGTGGCTTTTCCTTTAGTTAATCTGAATTCTATTTCGGAATGTATGTCTTCACTTTGTGCTTGGATAATAAATTTTCCAGCATCTATCTCATTTAAAATTTCTTTTAATTCTGCTTGTACCGATTGGTAGTCTTCAGTAGAAAGTAAGTTTATTTTATTCAACATTTTAGTATGTGCCAATGTGCCTAAAACATCAAATTTTGCTAGGAGTAAGTCGAGTTCTTTATCTTTGCCTACCGTAAATTTTTCTACCTTTTTTGCCAGTTCACTTTCGTTGTTATTTCCCTTTTGCCAAAGCTTTGCCATTATTTTTTAATTTTATCTTCAGTAATTAATTCAGGATATTTTAATTTCATTTCTTTTAAAGCATTGATTACTAAGTTGGCGATTTGATGTTCTTTAAACCAATTTTGATCAACTGCTACAATATTCCATTTTGCATATTTTGAGCATTTGTTCATGGCATCTTCATAAGCATTCATATACTCTTTCCAAAGTTTTCGTTCGTTCCAATCGTTGTCGCGATGTTTCCACATTTTTGCTGGATTTACTTTGCGTTCTTCTAGTCGTTCTAGTTGTGCTTCTGGAGAAATGTGCATGTAGCATTTGATGATTTTAGTGCCATTTTGTTCCAATAGTTTTTCAAAATTATTGATGGCATCTATGCGTTGTTGTACAGTTTTTTCATCTATCCATTTGTGTACACGTTGAATCAAAATATCCTCGTAATAGGAACGATTGAAAATAACAATTTCCCCTTTTTGTGGTGTTACTTTGTGTAATCTCCAAATGAAATCATGGGCTAATTCTTCCTCTGTTGGTCGTTTAAACGTTTCCACACGTAAGCCTGCCGGATTTATACCACTGAATACTTTTTTGATAGCTCCATCTTTTCCGCTGGCATCCATGCCTTGCAAAATAACTAAAACACTTCTTTTTTGCGATGCAATTAAAACATCTTGCAACTCAGCAATTTTTAAGATGGTTTCTTTTGTTTTTAGTTTTGTCAACTCTTTATCCATCGACTTAGGAGCGATTGTTTCTATTTTGGATAATTTGATATTTTGCATAGTGAAAATTGTTGAATGGTGTAATTAATTTAAGTTTTTTATCTTAAAAATGTAACAAATAACTTAACCCAAAATTTATTTAAACATACCTTTTAATGCACCTAATAATCCACGCGTTAAAGTAGTCGTAGCTGTTCGTGCAATTTGTTTAGTCACAGTACTGTTTAATACTTTTTCTAACGTTGTTTTTTGCACTTTTCCACTTGGCAATTTTTGTGCTTTAGCTGCGGCTTTTACTTGTTCATCTTCTAATTCTTGTTCTTGTAATTTTTCCATTTTTGCACTTAAAATTTCAAAGGCACTTTCTGGATCTATAACATCTTTGTACTTTCTATATAATTTTGATTTTTGAATCAAGATTGTCATTTCATCTTCATTTAATACATCCATTCTAGACTGTGGAGCGCTCATCATACAATGAACTAAAGGTGTTGGAATACCTTTTTCATTTAGTGCGGTAACAAATGCTTCTCCAATACCTAATTGTGTAATTAAGTCTTCTACTTTATAAAAGTCAGTCATAGGATAGTTGTCTGCTACTAATTTAATAGCTTGTCTATCTTTTGCGGTAAACGCACGTAAAGCATGTTGTACTTTTAATCCTAATTGTGCTAATATACTTTCTGGGATATCATTTGGATTTTGAGTACAAAAGAAAATACCAACACCTTTAGAACGTATTAATTTTATGATAGCTTCTAATTGGTCTTTTAAAGCATTGCTTGCATTATCAAAAATCAAATGAGCTTCATCTAAAAAGATAATTAGTTCTGGTTGTTCTACATCGCCACGTTCAGGAAATTTTGAATAAACTTCAGCTAATAAACTCAACATAAAAGTTGAAAATAGTTTCGGTTTATCCTGTATATCTGTTAATCGTACGATGTTGATGTAGCCATATCCATTCTCATCTTTTCTCAATAAATCATTGACATCAAAAGATGTTTCTCCAAAAAATAATTCAGCACCTTGTTGTTCTAATTCTACTACTTTGCGCAAAATAGTGCCCACTGTTGCCGGACTAATGGCTCCATATTCTTTTTCAAAAATACTTTTACCTTCATTTGTTAAAAATTGCAACACTTTTTTAAAGTCAGGTAAATCAACCAATGCTAATTGTTGGTCATCACAAAACTTAAACACCATGGCTACTACACCTTGTTGTGTGTCGTTTAAATCTAATATTTTTGAAATCAAAACTGGACCAAATTCAGTTACAGTAGCACGCAAACGAACACCATCTTGAGTGGAAATAGACATTAACTCCACTGGATATGCTTTAGGGTTCCAAGTGTTTCCGATAGCTGCCACGCGTTCTTCAATTTTTGGATTACTGTTACCTGCTTCTGCCACACCTGAAAAATCACCTTTTATATCCATCATTAAAACAGAAATTCCATTTTCAGATAAGCGCTCTGAAATAGCTTGTATGGATTTAGTTTTTCCGGTTCCAGTTGCACCGGCAATTAATCCATGTCGGTTTAATGTTTTAAGTGGTAACTTAATAAGTGTGTTTGGAACGGATGTAGTGTTGAACATGCCTCCTCCAATAGTGATGTATGCACCTTTAAAGGTATAACCTTGTTGTATTGTTTGAACAAATTGTTCTTGATTTGCCATATAATTTTAATTTAGTATAAAAGTAAGAAATTGAATAAATAGTAGAAATTTTATTGAATAATATAACAATAGATTAAGTTGAAGTAATTTTAATTTGATTTTTAGTTATGAATTTGTTAGTGCTATAATGATTACAACTCAATGATGGTGCCAATTTTTGGAATTTGAATATTTTTATATTGATGTTTTAATAGTGTTTCTTTTAGAGCTTCTTGTCGTTTTGATTCGCCATGCACTAAAAAGATATTTTGAAGTTGATATTTGTTTTGATTAGAAATGAATTTCAATATTTCAGGTTCATCAGCATGTGCGCTCATGCTGCTTAATATTTCGATTTGTGCGTTTACTTTTTTTTCATCTCCAAATATTTTTACCATTTTTGGTTTTTGAGTGAGTTGTTGTCCAAGTGTTCCATCTGCACAATACCCAACAATTAGTATGGTATTTTCATTTTTTTCTATTTGATTATAAATATGATGTCGAATACGACCGGCATTAGCCATGCCTGAAGCAGCAATTATGATACAAGGTTCTGAGTTTGAATTTAATTTTTTAGATTGCTCGGCATCTCGAATGTATTTTAAATTATTCCATCCGAATGGATTGTCATCAGCAATCATATATTTTTCTAATTCTTTATCATAACATTCTGGATGCATAATAAATATTTCTGTTGCATTCATAGCCAATGGACTATCAATATATACGGGAATATTTCCAAGTTTTCCTTCTGAATAAAATTGATCTAAACGATAAATTAATTCTTGCGTTCTGCCCACGCTAAATGCTGGAATGATGAGCTTTCCACGTTTTGTGATACAAGTGTCAAAAATGATTTTTAAAAATTTATCATTGCTTTCTGGTGTTTCTTCGTGCGTTTTTCCGCCATACGTAGATTCGCAAATTAAATAATCTAATGGAGGCATTTGTTTTGGATCATTTAAAATTGGACGATTGTATCGACCAATATCTCCTGAAAAACCGAACATTTTTTGTTGTTTGTTTTCATTAATGCTCAAGGTTACTGAGGCACTTCCTAAAATATGTCCGGCATCTGAGAAAAGTACTTTAACATCTTTATTAATAGAAAACCATTGATCGTATTCCACCGTTCTAAAATGTACTAAACTTCTTTTGGCGTCATATTGTGTATATAATGGTAAAATATTTCTATGTTTTCTTTTTGATTCATGCTTGGCATCACTTTCTTGTATAAAGGCACTGTCTAAAAGCATAATGGCAGATAAATCACGAGTGGCAGAAGTACAATAAATTTTACCATTGAATCCATCTTTCACTAATTTTGGAATTCTTCCACTATGGTCAATATGTGCATGAGATAAGATTAAAACATCAATATCTGCTGGTTTAAAAAACCATTGATTATTAAAAGCTTCAAATTCGTCTTCACGACCTTGGTATAAACCACAATCTAATAAGATTTTAAAACCATTGTCAAGGGTAAGTAAATGGCTGCTTCCTGTTACCGTTTGAGCAGCACCACAAAATTGTATTTTCATTTCATTTTCATTTCATAATAGATAAAACGAATGTACAATAATATTCCAAAAATGATAAATATCTTAAGATTTCTTTCTTATATTTGAATCAAATACTACGATTATGTTTCAAGAAATTTATAATGATATTCAAGCAAAAATTCAGCAACAAATTCAGGATAAATTTGGATTAAGTGCTGACCAAACTACACAAAGTACACATGTTTTACTAGATAATTTTAAAAAGTTCATTAACGAAGACTTGATGGCTGGTGGAATGAGCGGTTTGAAAGAGTTAATGAGCAATGGTATTAATGACATTAAAAGTAATCCTATATTACAAAAATTACGAGATAATGTGTTGAATGATTTAGTGAATAAAGTAGGATTATCGGAAGATACAGCTCAAAAGGTGCGTGATTTTTCAATGACTGAAATTTTTGAACGCTTCAAATCAGAGTTTTTAGATGAACAAGGAAAGCCTGATTTTAGTAAAATTATGAGTAAAGTAAATTTGTCAGATTTTCAAGGAAAAGCTCAAGAGTTAATGAGTAAATTTGGTTCGGATATTGGTAAATTATTTGGAAGATAGTTTTTGTTTATTTCAATCTTATTTTCTTTTAATTAGAATCTTATTTTTTCATTTTTTGAGAATGGTATCATTTAGTGTTTTTTTAGTGTTAGTGGTATCTTCAGATTTGTTTTTCTTTTCTTTCTTATTTTTCAATTGAAACAAATCTTTAATGTTGTCAAAATCTTTTTGAAATGAAATAGCTCCACCGGTTCGTATTCTATCTTGATTAATGATATCATAATTGGCAGTTCGAGCATAGGTTTTAAGTCGAATTCTTCCATCTGGCGTTACTAAATATTCCAACATAAAATCGCCTGCAATAGCAGCATTGTTAGCAGGTTGTCCGGTGATGTTGCCGTTTGTGATTGTTGGATTTCCAAAATTCACATTACCACCAATAGTTAAAATAAGACGATTACCATATAATTCTTGTTTATAACTAAAGCCAAAATTTCTAGAGTCTTTGGATTCCAAATCGGATAATAATAAATCAATGGAAGCACCTTTAATAACACTTCCTAATCCTCGTGAAAGTAAGTTAGATAGTTGAGCTGAAACCAATTGAGTTACCGTATTAGATGCTCCAGTGAAACGTTGATCGCTGGAACTACCTGATGGAAAAAATGTATTAAATAATAATAAAGCAACGGCTTGATTGTTTCGTTCGTTTTCATTGCTATTGATTTCAGTAAGTTTTCTATTTAAATCATCGGATTGCGCAGAAATGGTACCAGAAGTAGGTTCTATTTTAAAGACGATTTCAGGATTGTCGAGAGTTCCGCTAATTAATAGATTTAAGTCGATTGGGAAAGAGCGATTGCGCATGGCATTTGTACTGTCAAATAAATTACGAACGGAAGCAGATTTTACATTGTATAATGCAGTGATATCGAGTTCTGCTTTTAAAGGATCGCCGGCAAAATTTATTTTACTTCCAGGTTTAATATTAAATGTTTTATTTAAAACACCTTGGAAGCTAAAGTCATATTTTCCTTCAGTTAGATTGTAAGTTCCATTGATTAATAAATCTCCTTTTTTATCTATAGTTAGATTAAGATTATCGCTAAAGCCTCGTGCAACAATTTTATCGTTCGTATTTGGATCAAGAATAATATTTGCTTCAGCATCTGGTGTCGCTTCAATATTCATATTGATGTTTAATCCACTTAATTTCGTTTTATATTCTACTTGTTTAATTGGATTTTTAGGATCTACAAACCGAATAAATGTATAGCCTTTGTCGGATGTTTTCCCATTTACAGGAAGATTGAAAACAGTGTTTTTCATAGTTTCCAAACGTGTAATATCAATTTTTAAATCATTAAAGTAGCCATCTAATTCTACTTCGCCTTTGGCAAATACAATTCCATAAAAATCTTGATTGTCGTTGTAAGTGGTATTCATAAAATTGTAGCCAGTTGGTGCACTTAAATATGCTTTATCCACTTTCCATTCTTTAAAGCTATTGTGTAATAATTTTCCGGATAACAATGCGGTATTTCCATAATTATCATACAAAGTTACTTTGCCAAAGTCAAAACCTTTATTGGTTAATTTAATTTCTTCATTTACCAATTTAAACGTAGTACCTAAATATTTCATTTTTAATTCTGCTGTATCAATTATGGAAGCAGTGCCGGTTAAAATTGGTTTTTTAATACTTCCAGATACATGTACTTGTCCTTTAATAAACGCTTTAGGTATTAATAATTCTTTCTTCAATAATGTTTCTAAGAAATTTAAATTTAGACGTTCAATATCTGCATCCACATCTAGTATTTCTTTTCCTTTTTTTTGCATATCATAGATGCCATCAAAGGATAACTGGTAGTTAGAATCAACAATAGTGCCACCAGCTTCCACTATTTTTTTACCATTTCTACCATATATGGCATCTAAGCCAATGTATTTAACTTTGTAATTTAAGATTTGAAAATCATGAATGGAAACATCCGCATTCGCTTGTAGTTTTGTGAGCATGTTTTTTAAGTTTACCGTTCCGGATAGTTTCCCATTTTTTATGGCACCAGTTGTGTCAATTAATTGACTAACATCTGCTAAATCTAAATTTTCAATATTGATTTTGGCATCTGCTAATGTGTTTCTGCCGTTTTGTATGTTTATTTTTTGATTGCCTTGAATAATTGAAAAGTTTTGAGCAATAATTGAACTATCCACAAAAGTGAGTTGATTGTTTTTTTCCAGTTGCCAAATTTTATTGTTGAGTTTTAATTTGGAGTCAATTATTTTAGCAATAATAGTATCATACTTAAAGTCTAGAATTGACATTAATCGAACGGCATTTGAAGCACTATCATTGGAGATGCTTATGGTACTAAGTAATTGTTCTAATGAACTATTTACATTTATTTTTATGTCGTTGATTTCTGTTTTGCTAACTTGTAATTTTTGGATATTTCCGTTTAGTAATAATTCCGTTTGATTGGTATTGCCTTCTATGTTTATCGCATTTATGGCAGTTCCACTGTAATTGGCGGAATCCATTTTTGCATGAACATTAAACATATTTTGAAGTGTATTGATGTTTGTAGATAAGTCTAATTCACTTAAATATCTAATTTGTGGTACAAATACTTTTATTAAACCAAAATCTGATTTTAATTTTATGGTTGCATCGACTTGCTGTGCTTTTGCTAACTTAAAATCCTTTGCATTAGGTTTTATTAACTTAGAATATTTACTTAGATATACTTTTAAGGAAGGTACAATAGTTAATGGATCAAAATTTCCTATAAGATTAGCATTAAATTGGTCAGAACTTATGGTGTAATTTTTTATATCTCCATCGTTGTCCATTACAATATCTACATCAGAAAGTGCCAGAATATCTTTATTGTTTTGAAGGATGATATTGCTGAATTTTCCAGTTCCAGTGAAATTTTCTATTTTATTTCCTATTCCGTGAATTTCACCATCTAACGAAACCATTAATGAATCTTTGGATAAATTAAGTTTGTTTAGATCTGCATTTTTGATACTCGTTTTGAAATCAAATTTTGGAAGTTGCTCATTAAAATCTGCGATACCATTAAAATCAATTAAAAAGCAATCATCATCAAAGAAAGCATGTCCTTTGAATTTTTTCTTTTCAATTAATCCATCCACTTTTATTTTATCAAATACATATCCATTTAAATAAAAATTTCGGATTGTTCCGGTGAGTTTTGTATTCAACTCTTTTGTGTTAAAGCCATTTCCATCAGCATTAATATCTAAATCAACAGTGCCAAGTAATTTTTTATTGCCAGTAATTTCTGCTAAGTTTAAATTTTTTGCTACAATTTTACCAATATATTTAGGAGGTTTTCCACTCGGAAAATTCATGCGTACATCTGTCACTAATTCGCCTAAATTGTTGGTTTTTAAATTTCCTTTGGCTACAAAATCATTGGTGAAACCAAAGAAAGTTCCTTTAAATGAAATATTTCCGGCATTATCTATTAGTTTAGGCATTTTCACAAATGCTAACATCTGTTTTAATTCAGAAGGATTGGTTTTAAATTCATTTATTTTTAAATCAAAAAGTGTATTTTTAATTTTAGGCAATCCTTTTATGTTTCCACTTATATCCAATACGGTATTTTTTCCTGCATGAATATGTAATTCTTCAGTTCTTAAATTGGCTAATTTGCCTTTTATTTCACCATGCAGTTGAATATTTTGCGGAATATATTTTTCTGCTTTTGGTGCGAACAATGCGACATCTTTCGCTTTTACATCGGCATTTTTTACATCCGCTTTTAACGTTACTTTATTAGCAAAATCACCAAAAGAACGCCATTCGTCGCTAAATGATAAAGAATATGCGCCTTCTAAAGTTGATGAATTATACTTCAATAATAAATCATCTAAATAAATTCCATTATTATCTAAAAGTGCTTTTGCTTGTATTTTTTTTACAACAATAGAGTTATCTAAGGTGGTATTCAAATTTTCAATAGTAACATGCATGCCAGTTGAATCCCATTTGTAATTTTTTACATCCATATTTATTTTATGAATATTCATTTGGCTGATTAAAAAGGATCCCGCTTTTTGGTTTTTCTTTTTAAAATCCATGGCATGGTTTCCATTCCGCATAGTCAGTTTGTTCACCGTAATATTTAGTAAATTCCCTAGACCTTGAACATTAAAACCTTTACTTGGTTTATTTGATTTTGGTTTATTAATTTCGTTATAATCAGTTAATTTAAAATAGGGATCTACTAAATCTAATTGTTTGACGTCTATTTTTAAATGATTGATATCTAATTCACGAACATCCACAAATACTTTTGAAAAACGAATATCCATACGTTTGTCAGTATGTGGATCATCTATAATAATATTTGAATTGGTCAGTAATAATTTATTGAGTCGTAACTCTAACGGTTTACTCTTTGTTTTTTTCTTTGGATTTTTATTATCTGAAGCAAATTGTTCTAACAGAAAATGAAAATTATAGATGCTATCCTCTTTAGCTCTGTAGCCATTCAATAGAACGCCATCTAACGTTAAATTATCAATGTAAATTTTTTTGTTTCGAATAGTTCTAATTTGATCAAGCAATGTTCTACCTAACATCAAATCGATATCTAATTTTTTTACAAATAAAATGGTATCTGTTTTGCTCTTTTGAGAAGATAAATAAACATTATAAATTTCAACAGTTCTAATAAAATTAATACTAACAGAATCAATTTTTACTTCACTGTTTAATTGTTTTGATAAATAATCGCTTACTTTGTGCACCAAAAATGTTTGCACTTTAGGTTGTTGGATGAGGAAAAAAGTGGACGTAAATAGAATCATCAGTAATAGCAAAATAACTAATACTGTTCGAAATGTATATTTAAAGAATTTTTTCAACTGCTCGTAAAAAATGCAAAATTAAATGAAAATAACCAAATTTTATGCCTGAAATAATCATCTTAGCCATAGAATCTTCTTGTGACGATACTTCTGCTGCCATTTGTGTGGATGGAAAAGTAGTGTCTAATTTAACGGCAAATCAACATGTACACGAACAATTTGGTGGTGTGATACCAGAATTAGCAAGCCGTGAGCATACAAAAAATATCATTCCGGTTGTAGCTGAAGCAATAAAACAAGTGGGAATTTCTAAAAATCAGATTCATGCAGTTGCATTTACACGTGGGCCAGGTTTGTTGGGTTCGTTATTAGTTGGTGGAATTTTTGCCAAATCATTTGCACAAGCAATGCAAGTTCCATTGATAGATGTACACCACATGCAAGCACATGTTTTAGCACATTTTATTGATGCTCCAATGCCGGCGTTTCCATTTTTATGCCTAACCGTTTCAGGCGGCCATACCCAAATTGTTCTAGTGAACGATTATTTGGATATGAAAGTGATAGGAACTACAATAGACGATGCAGCTGGTGAAGCCTTCGACAAAACTGCAAAAATGCTAAATTTACCCTATCCAGGTGGTCCATTAATTGATAAATACGCACAATTAGGAAATTCTGCAGCATTTAAATTTACAGAGCCTCAAATTGAAGGTTTCAATTTTTCTTTTAGTGGCTTGAAAACAAATATTTTATATTTCTTACAAAAAGAATTAAAACAGAATCCCAATTTTATAGATGAAAATTTAAATGATATTTGTGCTTCGGTTCAGCATACAATTGTTTCAATTTTAATAAAAAAACTACTCAAGGCATCTAAAGAAACAACTATCAACGAAATTGCCATTGCAGGTGGTGTAAGTGCTAATTTAGGTTTGAGAAATGCATTGACAGAAACAGGAAAAAAAAATAATTGGAAAACATACATACCTCAATTTCAATACTGCACCGATAATGCAGGAATGATAGCTATTGCTGCATATCATAAATACTTGAGAAATGAATTTTGTCCCATTGATATTCCCATAAAAGCTCGGTTAGAATTTTAATATATAATTATGCAACGCGTTCAAATAGATTTTCCAGAAACTACTTTGTTTACCTATCAATTTACTATTGTAGAAGAAGATATCAATATTGCTAATCATGTAGGGAATGAACGAATATTGGTATTAGCGAATCATTCTCGTGAAAAAATGTTTGAACATCTAAATTTAAAACTTTATGATTTAAATGAATTACATGGAATTGTAGTTGCCAATCATACCATAAATTATAAGTCAGAAGGATTTTTAAATGATATTATTACTTGCTATGGTTCAATAGATACATTGACAGAATGTAGCTTTGATTTGCTTTTTCATTTTAAAAAAGAAAATGGAAAAACATTAGCCATGTTACGAACAGGTTGTATTTATTATGATTTTCAAACTCGAAAAATAAAGGCTTTGCCCGAAAGCTACAATATCGTTTTTAATAAATAATTGAGTTCAATTTATGGTTACTTACATCTAAGTAGTGGCATTTTAAGATATTATTATTTATGTCTTTTAAGATTTTTTTTTAGGTAATAAAACTAACATTCACTTATCTTTAGCTAATTATAATAGAATTTATAGTATGTCCTTTTCAGCAAGAAATAGAAGTCGATATTTACAGCAATTACAAAATGAACAATTTGACTTATTGGTAATAGGTGGTGGTATCACAGGTGCTGGTATAGCATTAGATGCAACCGCACGTGGATTAAAAGTATGTTTAATCGAAAAAGATGATTTTGCTTCCGGAACAAGTTCACGTTCAACGAAATTAATTCATGGAGGTTTGCGTTATTTAAAACAATTAGAATTTGGCATCGTGCGTGAAGTAGGTCAGGAGCGTACCATTTTATACAAGAACGCTCCTCATATTGTAATTCCAGAACGTATGTTGCTACCTATTATTGATGGTGGTTCTCTTGGTAAATATTCAACATCATTAGGTTTATATGTATATGATAGGTTAGCAGGTGTTGAAAAAGAAGAACGCAGAAATATGCTATCAAAAGAAGAAACGATGGAGCAAGAACCACTCTTAAATACATCTATATTAAAAGGTGGTGGCATGTATGTAGAATATAGAAGTGATGATGCTCGATTAACTATCGAAGTTTTAAAAACGGCAGTAGAAAAAGGAGCATTGTGTTTAAATTATGTCGAATTTTCATCCTTTATTTTAAACGAACAAAACAAAATTAAAGGTGCAGTAGTAAAAGATATAATTGAGGATAAAGAGCTTAAAATAAAAGCAAAAAAAATCATTAATGCTTGTGGTCCTTGGGTAGATGATTTACGAAAAAAAGATAATTCTCTAAATAAGAAACGATTGCACTTAACTAAAGGCATTCATATTGTTTTAGCTAAAGAAAAACTACCTATCAAACAAGCAGTTTATTTTGATGTGCAAGACGGCAGAATGATTTTCGCCATTCCAAGACACAACAAAATTTATATAGGCACAACAGATACAAATTATCAATCGAATATTAATTTTCCGTATGCAGAAAAGGAAGATGTTATTTACTTATTAAATGCTGCAAATTATATGTTTCCAACAGCCAATTTGGAAATAAATGATATAGAATCTACTTGGGCTGGCTTACGACCATTGATACACGAAGATGGAAAGTCGCCTTCAGATTTATCGCGCAAAGATGAAATTTTTATTTCAGATTCAAACCTAATTTCAATTGCTGGTGGTAAATTAACCGGATTTAGGAAAATGGCAGAACGTAGTGTTAATGTGGTTTGCAAGCAATTGAAAATTGAAGAAGGTCGTCAGTTTCCAAAATGTTCCACCGAATTTATTAAATTAAGTGGTGGACATTTAGAAAAATTTTCCAATGACTATGCTCGAGATTTACAAGATGATTTTAAGCAATTTTACTTAGATGATGTACTTGATTTGGTGTTAAAATACGGCAGCAATACACAATATATTTTAGCTTCTGCACAAACCCATTTCAATAATAATTTGTTATTGGCAGAAGCAGAATATTGTCTAGAATATGAGCTGACAAACAATACTTCCGATTTTATTATTCGTAGAACCGGAAGATTGTACTTTGAACGTCCTGAAATTAATTCGCACTTAGACGAATTAGATGCTTATTTCAACCATCAATTAAACTACACTGCTGATATTGCAATTAAAAATTTAAAAGCATTTGAAAAGGAATATAAATCGGTAGTTGAATTTAAAGCATAAAATTACTTGTTGTAACAACTAATCTTATTTTCAACAAAAAAGCATTAATTTTGTTGTATGGATGTGAAAATCAATCGTTAATTTCATCTTTTTAATTTTATAGTTATGCCAAATAAAATTGCACTTATTCCAATTCCGGCGAACGAACCGATATTAGGTTATATGCCGAATAGTCCAGAACGTAAAGCATTGAAAGCAGAGTTGAATAGACGTAAATCAATGGAATACGACATACCGATGTTTATTAATGGAAAAGAAGTGCGAACCGGAAATTTGATAAACATGTTTCCACCACATGAATTATCTCATAAAATTGGACAATATCATAAAGGAAATGCAGCACATGTTCATCAAGCCATTGATGCTGCTTTACAAGCTAGACAAAAATGGGCAAATATGCATTGGGAAGATAGAGCTTCCATTTTTCTTAAAGCAGCCGATTTAATTGCAGGTCCATATCGCGCAGCCATTAATGCGGCAACCATGTTGGCACAATCTAAAAATGCATTTCAAGCAGAAATTGATGCAGCTTGTGAGTTGGCAGATTTCTTGCGCTTTAATGTCTATTTTGCGGCACAAATTTATAGCGAACAACCTATTTCTTCTCCAGGAATGCGCAATACCATCGAGTATCGTCCATTAGAAGGATTTGTGTATGCTATTACTCCATTTAATTTCACCGCAATTTCGGGTAATTTATCCGCATCGCCAATAATGATGGGAAATGTAGTGGTGTGGAAGCCATCGAATACACAAATTTATTCGGCTTGGACAGTGATGGAAATATTCAGAGAAGCCGGCTTGCCTGATGGCGTTCTAAATATGGTTTTTGCCAATGCATCAGAAACGACCGATATCATTTTGTCGCATCGTGAATTTGCAGGTGTACATTTTACAGGATCCACCGGCGTATTTAATAGTATTTGGGAAACAATTGGAAAAAATTTACATCAATATAAAAATTACCCAAGAATAGTTGGTGAAACAGGTGGAAAAGATTTCATCTTTGCGCATCCAAGTGCGGATGTAGATGTGTTGGCAACTGCATTGTTGCGCGGTTCGTTTGAGTTTCAAGGTCAAAAATGTTCGGCTTGTTCACGTGCGTATGTGCCTAAATCTATTTGGGATGCTACATGGGAAAAAATGTACAACGCATTAAAAACATTTAAAATTGGCAATGTAGAAAATTTCACGGTAATGATGGGCGCAGTAATTTCTGAAGCGGCTTACAACCGAATTACTCGATACATTGAGCAAGCAAAAGCTAATCCAGATAATATTATTATGTATGGTGGAAATTATGATAAGAAAAAAGGATACTTTATTGAGCCAACGGTTATACTAACTAAAGATCCTAAATCTCTAACAATGGTAGAAGAAATTTTCGGACCTGTTCTTACTATTTATGTGTACGAAGATGAAATGGTTGAAGATGTATTACATTTAGTTGATACTACTTCCGAGTATGCCTTAACTGGAGCTATTATTGCGCAAGATATGTATGCTGTGGAAAAAATGAAAAATGCGTTGACAAATAGTGCCGGTAATTTTTATATCAATGATAAATGTACAGGTGCTGTGGTAGGACAACAACCGTTTGGTGGTGCGCGCAAAAGTGGCACCAACGATAAAGCCGGTAGTAAATGGAATTTATTGCGATGGGTTTCGCCAAGAACCGTGAAGGAAAATTACGTGCCAGCTAAATCCTATAATTACCCATATATGAGTGAAGAGTAAAATTGGATAAAATAATATAAATATTTAAACGAAAGTCTGTAGAAAAACCTACAGGCTTTTTTATTTTTTTTCAAATCAGATATTTCAAATACAGCACCAGTTATACATTATAATTACCGTTTACTCACTAAAAATGCCGTTTACTCATTCTGTGTGTTAAATTTTTAAAATTTTCAATTAGATTTAGTTGAATTTTTTATTTTTTAAAATCAATATATTCATAAATTATGGCAAACGTAACAATTCAACTTTCATTTATTTCTGAAGCAAATAACGATAGTACGAGAAGACTTAAATCTAAGTATTATGTAAATTGTTTTTTATTAAACCAAGTAGATGCTAATGGTCAACCACTTAAGAGAGGATTGTATCAACCTAAAATTAATTTAGATGATGGAATTTTGTACCCATTAGGACAAGTGAATGAGAATGATAAAGTCGTAGAATTAGAAATTTGGATAGATGATAAAAAACCTATAAGCCGTACAAGTGAAAGTAAAATTGTAAAAATTCCTTTATCAAGCTATAAAACGAATAAATATAATACGGTAAGAATTTTAATAGAAGAAAAATACAATCCTGCAGGTCAATTAATGAGAATCGTGCAACCAGGTTGGCCTAAAACAGTTTAGTATAAAGATATAAATATTAATGGGTTTATCCAATAAAATTGAATTCAACTATTCTATAAGTGATATTGATTATAGAAATCTAAATATCAATCTTGATTTTAGTGTATATAATAATTCAGAAGTAACGGTATATTTTTCACGTAGAAATACACCTTTTGATAACTATTTAGATAATTGTTTTGAAATATTATTTAATAACGATAGTGTATTAAGGTTTGATGGATACTACGTAAAGCGTTTTGATGAAAACGCAGATGATATAATAACACTTAAACCTAAAGAAAAATTAAGCACAAGAATCAACATTAGTGATTCGTATAATTTTTCATTAATTGGTAATTATACCATTTCCTATAAAGTTAAAAATTTTAAGTATTACATAAACGTCCACTCATTCTTTAAATATAAAGAACAGTGTCATTCATTTGAATTAATTAATCCTTCTGCTTCTTTTCAATTCACTCAAAAATCACTATTGTTTACTACTATAGGCGAAAGGTTTAGAATTTTAAATAAAGATTTTATATTAACAGATAGAATACAATTTATAAATTCAAATGATGAACAAAAGCATAAAATAATTGATTTGATAGATGAGATTATCCATTTTTTTAATCATACGTTTCAGCTAAATCAGGATAAACTATTTATTAAGTGGTTTGGAGAAAAGTTTGATGAAAATTTAGAAAAAGTTAAAAATAATTTTTTGTTTATTTTTGATAAAGTAGAAACGAAAAATGTATCATTTATTATTGATAATAACCTAAAAAGTAATCAAAATGATTGGTATGCAGTAACGTATTATAACAGTAATTCAATAACATTGTTTCCGCCATTTTGGAATAAAAGTATGGATAAAGGTTTTAATTCTAAATTAGGGATTCTTATACATGAATTTAGCCACATGGCTTGTGAATCAAATGATAATTCAACTTCTGTTTGTGATAGTTTGGGACTTGCAAAACATAATCCTGACGAGGCAATTACATCTGCAAATAATTATGAATATTATGTAGAAGATTTATTATGGTCGCCAAAATTAAACGATCCGTGTGATTTTTCTTAATAATTCATCTGCTTTAAAAGGTTTGTAAATAAAATCATCAAAGCCGATGGTTTGTAAATCTTCATCTGTAAAAGTGGACAACGAAGCCGTATTGCCTATAATTTTAACGTGTTGATAGTTTTTATTTTGCCTAATTTTTTGAGTAGCTTCAATGCCATTCATGTTCGGCATATCCAAATCGGTAAAAATAATATCTGGAATTTTCTTAAACATTAAATGAATAATTTCGGTTCCATCTTCCGCTTCCATAATTTTAATGGTATTATTAAAGCTCAATAAAATTTCTTTAGCGACCAATCTGTTTTCTTCATTGTCGTCAGCTATTAAAATAATTTTGTTTGTTAATAATTCTGAATTTAATATTTCTTTATTTTCAATTAATTCAATTTGTTGTTGTGGTAGATTGAATGGAATTGAAATAGTAAATTCTGTTCCGTGATTTGGTTTGCTTTTTACATCAATTTTACCATGTAAAACTTCCACAATTTTTTTGGAGATAGATAACCCTAAACCAGTTCCACCAAATTTCCGGTGAATGGTTTTGTCGGCTTGTTCAAATCTATTAAAAATGGAATGAATATTTTCTTTGGCGATACCAATTCCAGTATCTTGAATGTGAAAATCTAAAACAATAGATTCAGTCGTTTTTTCTTTAATGCTAAGCGTAAATTTTACACCACCAACAGTTGTAAATTTAATGGCATTCGATACAAAGTTCAATAAAATCTGATAGATTCGAATGGCATCACCAATAACGTGAATATCTTTTTTGTATTTTTTAAAGACTTCTAATTTTATATTTTTTTCTAAAGCCTTTGGCTCTAAAGCATCAAAAACATCACGGAGAATAGTATTCAATGAAAATACTTCCTGATTTAATTCTATTTTTCCCGATTCAATTTTGGAAATATCTAATACATCATTAATAATACCTAATAAATTTTCGCCAGAACGTTTCAGTCGAAGTATGTAATTGCGTTGAATGTCATTTAATGCTTGTTGTTCCATTAAATAACAAATTCCCAATACACTGTTTATTGGTGTTCTAATTTCGTGGCTCATGTTCGCTAAAAAATCATGCTTAATATTGGCTAATTTTTCAGCATTATTTTTTTCAATGTTTAAGAGTTTTACATTTTCAATAATTTCTAAGTTTTTAATTTGCTTGCCGGTTTCTAAATTATATATTTCATCACTTAGTTTTTTGTATTTTTTATAATAAGATAATGATTTTTTGTACTCATTTTTCTGTTCATATAAATTCGATAGTAAATGATATACATCGGTTAAATTTGATTTTATTACCTCATTTTTTGAAAACAATAACACCTCATTTAAAACTTTTTCAGCCTCTGAAAATTGTTGTGTTTTTAAACACACTTCGGCATACATTATCTTTACTTGATGCTCATCATTTGTATTATTAAGTTGATGATATTGTTTTATAGAATTCAAATAAAACCGAATGGCATCATCATACTTTTTCTTCTTGGTAAATAAAATTCCCAAATTTGAATTCGCTAATGCGATGAAATTATTGAACTCATTTTCTTTTGCAATATCAAAACCTTTATTTAAAATCTTTTCAGCTTCTTTCAGTTCATTATATTCTATTAAATGACCCGAATACGTTATATAAATCATAGCAAGAGAATATAGATTATTACTCTTTTTGCTATACTCAATGGCTTTTTGAAACGCTTGAATACATTCCTGTTTTTGGTTTTGTAAATAATACTGATACGCTTGATTTAAAAATGCACTGAATAATTGAATAGGATCATTAAATTCTAAAGCAATATCTATTTGTTCATTTACTAATGCTTGTGCAGTTTCTAAATTACCTAAATAACGCTGAATACGATATTGGTTACTGATGGCATTAAGTAAAGATTCTAAATTATTACTTTTTTTTGCATATTTTTTAGCTACTTCCGTTTGTATCCAAGCCTGACCATATTCACCTAAATCTATATAATATAATGATAGATGAATGTAAATAAACGGAATTAAATCTTCTCTTTTATGAGTTTCTATTAATTGTTTACATATATTTAGTTTGTTCAATAATTCATCATTGCTCACCCAATTGTCAGAACGTTTTAAATTCTTTACAAATACGTCTGCTTGTTCTATGGTTGTTATTTCCATGTTCTTGTATTTTTAAATCTACAATTATTTTTTAATAATTACATATAAAAATTTCCTGCTTTTATACTCAAAAATTAAATAATCTTAAAATCGTTTATAAAATTAGTATATCACCATAAATGGTGATAATTTCATAGAAAATTACGTACATGAAAAAAATCCTATTAACTATTGCTTTTTTAAATGCTTTCTTGTTTTCAACATGCTTTGCGAATGATTCTTATTTAGTGAGTTATTCGTTGGTAAAATCACATACTACAAAATCTATTTCCGACCTTTGGAAGAAACATCATATTCCCAAAGTTATTTTACCAGTAAAAAACGATGTGGATATTTATGAAATCATTTATAAAGCAAAATGGATTGATAGTTCATGGATAAAATGCTCCGGAATTTATTACGCTCCTAAAAACATTAAAAACACAGTTCCTACAGTAATGTTTGGACATGGAACACAAATACATAAACACCGCGACATAAGCGATGCCGATGCACAGCAAGGCATTTGTTTAGGATTCGCCACAGATGGTTATGCCGCTTGTTATCCGGATTATTATGGCATTGCTAAAGGTGAAAAGGAACATTTATACCAACATGCTTGGTCTGAAGCGATGTCCTTTATTTATATGCTTTATGCCATAGATGAGTTAAATAAAAAAATTAATGTACAAACCAATGGACAATTATTTTTAACCGGATATTCACAAGGTGGACATGCCTCTTTTGCTGCACAAAAATATTTAGAAGAATTAAATGATCCTCGTTTCCAAGTAACAGCTACCTCACCAATGAGTGGCGCGTATGATATGACCGGCGAACAACAAAAATATATGTTCCAAGAATATCCACGACCATTTTATTTACCTTATTTGTTAGTGTCTTATCAAGAAGCATACAAAGTATTAAACATAGATAATATCTACTCTGTATTTAAACCACCATTCGATACATTATTACCAAGGTATTATTCCAACAATAATGATAAAACGCTAGATGATTTAGATAAAATTATGCCTAAAATTCCCGCAGACGTTGTAATTGATTCATTTGTAAGTTTGTATAAAAGCGACCCTAATTTTCTTTTCAAACAAAAACTGACTGAGAACAATTTAACACATTGGAAACCCAAAGCGCCGGTGCAATTATGCTATTGCAAAGGAGATAAAGAAGTAAATTATATGAATTCCATTGTCACTTACAATACCATGAAATCATTAGGCGTAAAAAATATTAAATTAAACAACCTTAGTGATAAATTGGACCATAATACATGTGCACCGTTTGCGGTAATGGCAACAAAATATTTCTTTGATAGATTTAAAAATAAAGGAGAGAATCCAGATTTAAAAGATGTGCCTAAATTCAAAAAATCATTGGCAAATATCGTAAAAAAGAAAGAAGAAAAAAAATACTTAGAAACAGGACATGATGGTATTCGATATTAGTAATTGAACCAACTTTGTTTTTCTTTTCGGATTTAAATTTATACAAACCATTTTTTGTTCTCAGATAGTTTATTTATTTTTCTGTTTAAATGAAAATGAAAATTAAAATATGTGGGTTGAAATATCCAGAGAATATTCTGGATATTTCCAACTTAAAACCAGATTATTTAGGATTTATTTTTTATGATAAATCAAAACGATATGTGTTGGCTGATAATGATGTTGCATTTTCCAATTTCATGTTTAATAATGAATTTCGTCTTCAAAAAGTTGGTGTATTCGTAAATGAAGATCAAAAAAATGTAATTCGATTAGCTACCATGTTTGACATCCAAATATTACAATTACATGGAGACGAATCACCTGCATATTGCGAAGAATTACAACTCTTAGGATTTGAAGTCATTAAAGCTTTTGGTATAGATGAACAATTTGATTTTTCATCTTTAGATGAATACGAAAATACTTGTTCTTATTTTTTATTCGACACTAAAACTTCTAGCTACGGTGGCGCAGGCATTCATTTTGATTGGAATTTATTAAAACAATATCACTTAAATAAACCCATTTTTTTATCAGGCGGATTGGAACTAAACGATATTCCAACTATTCACGATTTATTAAACGATATTCCAATACATGCATTAGATTTTAATAGTAAATTGGAAATTGATTTTGGCGTTAAAGATGTAAATAAATGCAGCGAATTAATTGCGATTATTAGAAATACTTAATGCTACAGTCTTATTAATCTATTAAAATAGCCGAAATGTCTCAATATTCCAATTCAAAATTTCAAGTCAACAAACATGGTTATTATGGTCAATTTGGCGGTGCATACATTCCCGAAATGCTACATCCTAACATTGAAGAGCTTCAACAAAAGTACTTAGAGATCATTTATTCAGATGAATTTCAACAAGAGTTTAACGCATTAATGAAAGACTATGTCGGTCGTCCAACACCATTGTATTTTGCAAAACGATTAAGTGAAAAGTACCACACGAATATTTATCTTAAACGGGAAGATTTATGCCATACAGGTGCACATAAAGTAAACAATACGATAGGTCAAATACTATTGGCGAAACGCCTAGGAAAAACAAGAATAATTGCAGAAACAGGAGCAGGCCAACATGGCGTTGCCACTGCCACAGTTTGCGCGCTAATGAATTTACCATGCGTCGTGTTTATGGGCGAAGTGGATATTGAACGCCAAGCACCTAACGTAAAACGAATGCAAATGTTAGGAGCAGAAGTTCGTCCTGCTAAATCAGGTTCACGCACACTAAAAGACGCCACCAACGAAGCCATGCGCGATTGGATTGCCAACCCAACAGATACACATTATATCATTGGAAGTGTAGTTGGCCCACATCCATTTCCCGATATGGTTGCTCGTTTCCAAAGCATTATTTCTAAAGAAATTAAACAACAGCTTTTAGAAAAAACAGGAAATGAAAATCCAGATTATGTGATTGCTTGTGTTGGAGGTGGAAGCAATGCTGCTGGTGCTTTTTATCATTTCTTAGATGATGAAAATGTTCAACTTATTGCTGTAGAAGCAGCCGGACATGGAATACATTCCGGTAAATCAGCAGCTACAACTCAGCTCGGAAAAACAGGTATCTTACATAGTTCCAAAACATTGTTTATGCAAACAGAAGATGGACAAGTCGTGGAACCACATTCCATTTCTGCCGGTCTCGACTATCCAGGAATAGGTCCATTTCATGCGCATTTATTCGATACCCAACGCGCTACTTTTTTAAGTGCCACAGATGATGAAGCATTGCAGGCAGTTCAACTTTTATCACGTTTAGAGGGAATTATTCCTGCTTTGGAAAGTGCACATGCAATTGCTGCTTTAGACCAACTTCAGTTTAACCCAACAGATATTGTAGTGGTGAATCTTTCTGGAAGAGGTGATAAAGATTTAGACACGTACATTCGAGAATTAAAATAAAATAGAAGCATCCAATCGGTTAAATAAATGAGTAATAGAATACAACAATTATTTCAAAAGAAAAATAAAAACATACTGAGCGTATTTTGCACAGCTGGTTTTCCCAAAATAAATGATTTGGAAACTATATTGGTAGAACTCCAAAAAAATGGAGTAGATATGGTGGAAATTGGCATGCCGTTTTCTGATCCAACAGCCGATGGTCCTGTTATTCAATATTCCAATACCATTGCCATAAACAATGGCATGATGTTGAAAGTATTGTTTGAACAACTAAAAAATATAAGAGATAAAATAAATATTCCATTAGTATTAATGGGCTATTTTAATCCGGTTTATCAATATGGAATAGATAAATTTTTACAAGATGCACATGCGTGCGGCATCGATGGCATTATTATTCCAGATTTGCCTATGTATGAATATGAATCGATGTATAAATCAAAGTTCGAACAATTTGGCTTACAAAATATTTTCCTAGTAACGCCTCAAACCTCCGATGAACGAATTCGTAAAATAGATGAGTTGACCAATTCATTTATTTATATTGTTTCTTCCAATGCGATAACTGGCGGAAATACAGCGATTAAACAAAGTCAAGAAAATTATTTTGAACGTGTACTCAAAATGCCATTAAAAAATCCAACATTAATTGGTTTTGGCATTAAAGATAAATCAACTTTTAATACAGCTTGCCAATATGCCAATGGCGCAATTATTGGCACTGCTTTTATTAATGCCATAGATTCATCAAATGATATAAAAGAATCTATTTCCAATTTTATTACATCCATCTATTTATAAACACTAAATTTAATTACTTGAATATTGTTATAATTAAATATAATGCCGGAAATACAAAAAGTGTCGAAAATGCACTGTTGCGTATAGGCATTCAACCTACAATTACGGACGATATAGAGAAAATTATTAAAGCAGATAAAGTAATATTTCCAGGAGTTGGACATGCACAACCTACCATGCAATATTTGATAGAGCGACAATTAGATAAAGTAATTAAACAATTAAAGCAACCTGTATTAGGGATTTGTTTAGGTCAACAATTGATGTGTGCCCACAGCGAAGAAGGAAATGTAGATGGATTAAATATCTTTCCTGTTCAAGTCAAGAAATTTTGTTCTGAAGATATTCAATATAAAATTCCACAAATGGGTTGGAATAGTATTCACCTTTTAAAAACACCTATTTTTAAGGATATTTCAGAAAATAGTTTTGTTTATTTTGTACATAGTTATTACTGTGAAATGAGTGAACATACGAATGCTACTTGCGACTATTTAATCCCATTTTCTGCTGCATTACAAAAGGATAATTTTTATGCTGTTCAATTTCATCCGGAAAAGAGCGCAGATGTTGGACAAAAAATACTCCAAAATTTTATAGAACTCATTTAAAGTGATTTCTTGCAGTTAAAATCCAACTGATTTTTTCTAATTTTAATACTATATTTATTAGACAATTCGAACTATGAAAAAAACAACTATTATTCTTGTTTTTATTTTGATTACTATTCTAAACGTTTTTTCACAAGAGAAAAGTACGATTAAAAGAACTTGTGGCACCAAAGTGCCAACAGCAGAATGGAAAATGAATTTTTCAAAAAAGTTGCAATCTGCTGCTTTAATCAAACAAACACAACGAACAAATGCTAGTTATACCTTACCTATAATTGTGCATGTAGTTTATTGGGATGTAGCTGACAATATTTCTGCAGCACAAGTTAATTCTCAGTTACCTGTTTTAAATGCCGATTATGCAGGAACCGGATTTAATTCAGGAAATTGTCCGCCAGCATTTTCATCTCTTAAAGCCAATACGAATATCACCTTTTGTGCAGCTACAAAATCACCCAATGGTACAAATTTAGCAGAGCCTGGAATTCATCGGATAAATGCTCAAACCGCAGGATTTGATAATCCAGGTGCTAACGGATGGAGTGATACCTATATCGATCAAGTCATTAAACCTGCAACAAATTGGGATCCAACTAAATATTTAAATATTTGGGTGATGCCTTTAGCTGGTGGTTTGCTTGGCTATGCTACTTTTCCGGGTGGACCTGCTGATGAAGATGGTGTCGTAATTTTAAATACTGCATTTGGTACTACGGGAATTGCTACGGCTCCATATAATAAAGGCCGAACCACTACCCATGAAATTGGACATTGGTTAGGCTTATATCATATCAGTGGCGATGAAGCTTGCGGTGATGATGAAGTAGGCGATACACCTGAACAACTAGGTGGTAATAACGATGGTGAAAATGGATTAAATTATGGTTGCCCAACTTTCCCATTTCAAGTAAACGGATGTGGCGCAGGCACCAGTCCAAATGGGGAAATGTTTATGAATTTTATGGATTATGTTGATGATGTATGTATGTATATGTTTACGAATGGTCAAAGCAGCCGCATACAAGATGTCATAACTGCATTCACTATGCGTGAGCAATTAACAACATCCAATGTTTGTTCAGGTACACCAGCCATTCCGGTTGCTAATTTTACGGCAGATAAAACGGCTATTTGTCCAAGCACGACGGTTAATTTTACCGATTTGTCCACAAATACTCCAACTTCTTGGTTATGGACAATTTCACCTAATTCCGGATATAGCTTTACCGGAGGAACAAATGCTAATTCACAACACCCAAAAATTATTTTTAATAACACCGGAAATTACACCATTTCGTTAAAAGCAACTAACTCAATGGGCAATGATACCGAAACCAAAACAAATTATATTTCAGTTTCAATACCAAGTGGTTTAAGTTTACCATTTTTAGAGAATTTTCAAAACGCCACATTTCCTCCAAGTGGTTGGAGTTTAGTAACTCGTTCTGGATTTAATTGGGAACGAACAACTGCTGCAGGAGGATTTGGATTGTCATCGGCTTCCATGTATTTTAATAACCATACAAATAATGCCAATAAATTAGTGGACGATATTGTGTCTCCGGTGATTAACTTAAATGGTGCAACGAATCCAAGACTAAAATTTGATGTAGCCTATGCTCGATATAGCAATTCATCCGTTGATTCGTTAACCATTTTAATTTCAACCGCTTGTTCGCCAACAACACAAATACTCTATAAAAAAGGTGGAGCAGAGCTTGCTACAGCACCGAATACAAACACATCGTTTGTTCCTAGTTCAACTCAATGGGGAAAAGATTCCATTAATATTCCATCTGCTTTTTTAAACCAAAAAGTATATTTTACATTTAAAAATAATGGTGCTTGGGGAAATAATATTTATGTGGATAATATAAATGTGTATAATGCGATAACAGTAAGTTGCACCGGTTCACCTACCGCAAACTTTACTGCTTCTGCGGCTGCAATTTGTGCAGGTTCTTCCATTACGTTTACAAACACATCAACAGCATCTGTGGGTGCTGTCGATTCCGTTCGTTGGACTATAAATGGAGGAACGACTACCACTTCTACTTCTACCACTACAGTTAATTCTACGTTTAATACACCTAGTGTATTTACTATCATATTAAAAGCATACAAATGTGGAACCGTAAGCACTAAAAATATAAGCATTACAGTGCATCCTATTCCAGCAAAACCTGTAATTACACAAGTATTAGATTCTCTATATTTAACACCAATTGTGAGTGGTGCAAATTATGATTGGTATAAAAACGGCGGATTTTTAACGACAACTTCTCTACCAAAATTGAAAATTACAGAAAATGGAATTTATACTGTAAAAACGTCTAATTTGGGTTGTACCTCTACGGTTTCCTCTAATTTTAATGCAGTGCTTACAAGTTTACATTTTAAGAAATTAAATATTGAATATGCAATTGTCCCGAATCCAAATAATGGTACTTTTGAGCTAAATATCTCCTCTAAACAGAATAAGACATATTTATTGAAAATTTACACTATAAATGGTCAAGTACTTTTGGAAGATGAATTAAGATTAAAAATGGGATTAAATAATAAAATTATCCAATTACAAAATATAGAAAATGGAATGTATTTTTTAAGTATTATAGGAGAGGAAGGAGTAAGTACTCAATCCATTTTGATACAATAAAAAATAGTTATATTACAACAGAAGCTGCATTTTATGATGCAGCTTTTTTATTTTTACATTATGCTAATTGTTCCAGCAATCGATCTAATTGATGCAAAATGTGTACGCCTAACAAAAGGCGATTATGACACTAAAAAAACCTATAATGAAAATCCATTAGAAGTCGCAAAAATGTTTGAATCCAATGGTATTACGCATTTACATTTAGTAGATTTAGACGGCGCAAAAGCAGGGAAAGTGGTGAACTGGAAAGTATTAGAAAGTATTACCAATAACACGACATTAAAAGTGGATTTCAGTGGTGGTATAAAAACAAAAGATACCGCATTACGAGCATTTGAATTAGGTGCCAATCAAATAGCGGTTGGTAGCTTGGCGGTAAAAAATCCGAAAGAATTTGTAGATTGGATTTGGGAATTTGGTGAAGAAAAACTGATTTTAGGCGCAGATGTGTTGCATGAAAAAGTGGCAGTAAGTGGTTGGCAAGAAAACAGTAACAAAGATGTTTTTTCATTCTTGGATTTTTATTCTGAAGAAGGAATAGATTATGTGCTTTGCACCGATATTTCTAAAGATGGTATGTTATTAGGACCATCTATTGAACTTTATAAAAAAATAATTGCAGAATATCCAGAAATGAATTTAATTGCTTCTGGTGGTGTTTCTTCCATGAATGATTTGCATCAATTAAAAGAAATTGGGTGTTATGCTGCCATTGTAGGTAAAGCATTTTATGAAAACAAAATATCTTTGGTCGAACTTAAAAATTTTATTTTAACTACTTAATTTCATCTTACTTTGCTGACCAAACGCATCATACCATGTTTAGATATTAAGAATGGCGAAACCGTGAAAGGTGTCAATTTTGTTGACTTACGAAGTGCCGGAGATCCAGTGGAGTTGGCGAAACAATATGTGATTCAAGGTGCGGATGAATTGGTGTTTTTGGATATTACGGCAACAGTAGAAGCGCGTAAAACACTTATTGATTTAGTCGCAAACGTGAGTAAAGCAATTAATATTCCATTTACTGTGGGTGGCGGCATTTCAAGTGTGCAAGATGTAGATGCTTTATTAAATGCAGGTGCAGATAAAATTTCAATTAACTCATCTGCAGTTAAAAATCCATGGTTGATTGATGAATTAGCCAAACAGTTTGGTTCGCAATGTATCGTAGTTGCTATTGATACAAAACTAAATGATGATTGGAAAGTATATGTGAAAGGTGGAAGAGAGGCCACTGTTTTATATACTAAAAATTGGGCTCGTGAAATTGAATCGCGTGGTGCAGGTGAAATTTTATTAACGTCGATGAACCATGATGGTACTAAAAATGGATTTGCATTAGACATTACAAAATGGTGTTCTACTAATTTGAGTATTCCTATTATTGCAAGTGGTGGAGCAGGCAATAAACAACACTTTGTAGATGTATTTTTACATGCAAACGCTGATGCAGCTTTGGCAGCAAGTGTGTTCCATTTCGGCGAAATACTCATTCCGGAATTAAAACAATTTTTGAACTTGAATAAAATTAATGTACGATTGTAAATCATAAATTCAAAAAAATGGTACCAGATTTCTCAAAAAATAGTGATGGATTAATTCCTGTAATTATTCAAGATAACCAAACCGGAAAAGTATTGATGTTAGGTTATATGAATGAAGAAAGTTTTGCTAAAACAAAAGCAACGAATAAAGTAACTTTTTATTCAAGAAGTAAAAATAGATTATGGACGAAAGGTGAGGAAAGTGGGAATTTTTTAGATGTAGTAGATATTAAATTAGATTGCGATCGAGATACATTTTTAATAAAAGTGAATCCTGTTGGCGCTGTTTGCCATACCGGAAGTGATACCTGCTGGAATGAAAAAAATGAAATGGAATTTTCATTTCTCCATGATTTAGAAAAAGTAATTTTAGATAGAAAACAAAACCCTAAAGAAGGTTCTTATACCAATATTTTATTTAATAAAGGTATTAACAAAATAGCCCAAAAAGTAGGTGAAGAAGCGGTAGAAGTGGTAATAGAAGCAAAAGACAATAATATTGATTTATTTAAAAATGAAACCGCTGATTTATTATTTCATTTGATGGTGTTGTTGCGCGAGAAAAATATTTCTTTCAATGAAATATTAGCAGTTTTAAAACAACGACACAAATAATTTTTTTTATCAAATTGTCCAGTCCTGAAATAGGATTACACGTAGGTTCGTGTGGACACGAATCATGGCATTAGGACAAAAACGTTGGTATAGTGTTACATATTATTTACGACTTCTACGCTCAATATTAAAAGTGCATTTTCATTCCATCCATCTTTTAATTTTTCCTATTTTTGAATGATGAATACTATTGTGTTAATAGAAACCATTCGAGTAATTAATCAAAAGATTCCTTTAAAGGAATACCATTTTTTTCGCCTAATAGAAAGTTTTAAAATAGTACAAATTCCTATTTCATCCGATGAAATACATCAACAAATTATTTCGATACTAAATAATGCAAATGCAAAGATGCATTCAAAATCATACCGATTGCGTATTGAAATTTCTATCGAAAAAGGATTCATTCAACATTCAGAAAATTTAAATGTAAAATGGAATTTTTCAGTCCAACCATTAAATGATACATCGTTTATTTGGAACTCAAATGGATTAAAAATGACAGCTTATGAGCAAGCATATAAAAAAAGAGATAACTATTCTAACTTAAAAAGTTCGAATAGAGAAATTTATAGAAATGCACTGCAATTTGCACAAACGGTTGAGATGGATGATGCTTTTGTTTTTAATGAAAATGACTATTTAGCAGATGCCTCCATTTATAATGTATTTATTATTAAAAATAAAAAAATATATACGCCACCTTTAAGCGATGCACCCATTGCCGGTGTTATGCGGAATTACATTCTAAAGAATCTTAAGCACTTTTATTTTGAGAAACAGTCCATTACAGAGAAAGATATTTTAGAAGCAGATGAAGTCTTTTTAACCAATGCCGTTCGAGGCATTCAATATGTTCAATCTTATCGGGAAAAGCAATATCCATCACATCAAACACAATTAGTATTTGAAGCATTTATGCAATCTATATAAAAAATCAGCTACTTGATTTATTTCTTTTTATTTTTCTGAATTTCCTGTTGTTGTTTCATCATATCTTGCATTTTTTGTTGAAATGCATTTTGTTTCACAGGTTTCTTTTTATTTTCTTCAATTTGAGCTCTAATGGCATTTTCATCGATATAAAATTTCTGAATAATCCAATTTTGTGCTAATGTGAGTATATTGAATAAGAAATAATAATAACTCAATGCTGCTGGTTGTTTGTTAAAAATAAAAATCAACATAACAGGCATAACATATTGCATAATTTTCATTTGTTGCGCCATCATTCCACCATCGTTGCCCATGCTTGGTTGCATTTGGCTGGTCATTTTAGTGACCACTATAGAAGAGATTGACATTAATATGGTAAACAAACTAATATGATTACCTAATAAGCCACTAATCACTGGGATTTGTGTAGTCCAACTAATAATGGAATCAAAACTGGACAAATCGGTTGCCCATAAAAAGGGCTGTTGTCTTAATTCTATAGAAGATGGAAATAAGCGATACATGGCAATTAATATGGGCATTTGTAATAACATTGGCAAGCAACCTCCAAATGGACTTACGCCTGTTTGGCTATACAATTCCATTTGTTTTTGTCCAAATTCTGCTTGGTTCGGATATTTCTTTTTCAACTCATCTAATTCCGGTTTTAATACCTTCATTTTTGCCATAGATAAAGTGGACTTATAGGTAAATGGATACGTTACCAATTTAATGATGATGGCTAAAAGCAAAATAATAATGCCATAATTGGAAATAAATCGACTTAAGAAATGAAAGATGGGAATGATAAAAAACTTATTGATTAATCCTAAAATACTCCAACCTAATGGAATGATGTCGGTCAACTGTACATCCATTTTTTTCAATTCAGTGTACTTGTTTGGTCCCATGAAAAATTGCATTGGAAAACTGAACGCATTGGAATTGTTATATGGAATTTGAAGTTGAGCCGTGAATGATTTAACAATAGTAATACTATCTTTTGGAGGTGTAACCACTTTTAGAGTAGCCTCTTTTTTAAATAATTCTTTGTTGGCGATTAAAGAGGTATTGAAAAATTTTTGTTTGAAAGAAACCCATTTTATAGGTGATTCAATCGTTTTTTCTTTGTCAGTGGTGATATCATCATCTTCTTTAGCATCATTTAAAAAATAGATGGCAGAATTAAATCGTTCATCATCAATACCACCTTCTTGGGCAGGTAAATCTTGATGCCAATTTAAAGTAATAGGTTGATTGGCGGCCAATACATCACCTAAATTAATGGCATTTACAGAAAAATCAAGTGCATATCCTTTTCCATTAATGGTATATTTATGCTCGTATGTTTTTCCATTTCCGGCATCAATTTTATAAACGATGTCTAACTTTCCATCACCTGATATTTTTTGAGGAGTAGTGGTAGTTGTAAAATATAAATCAGATGATTGAATTGGTGTTTTACTATCATTTGTAATAAACGTAAAATTGAATTCTTTTCCTTGATCTTCAAATAGTATTAAAGGTGTATTATGGAAAGTTTTATAGTCTTTTAATACTACTTTTTTTATGATTCCACCTTTATTGGAGAAAGTATAAATACAATTCTCGTTTTCAATATCAAAAGTTTGTTCTGAGCCTACACTTGATGCGGCAAAGCTACCTGTAGTTATACTGGGAACGATAGAATCCATTTTGGGCGCAATCGCTTTTGAAGAATCAACTATTTTTGTTGCAACCGAATCAGCCGTTGGATATTTAGAGGTTTGAGCCGTAGTTTTAGGATGCTTTTTTAAATTTTGTTCTTGCTCATACACATTGTAATAAGTGAAACCTACAAAAATTAATAAAATAAGCAAAATGCCGATAAGTGTATTTTTGTCAAAATTCATTTTGAATTAAAATTAGAAACGCAAAGGTAATGAAATAGCCTGAACCATGCAAAAACATGGAAATAACATTAGGTTAATTAACTTCTACATAGTTTATTAGATTTTAATGTGATGTTGAATACGGGACAGCCAAAAATAATATTTAAAATATAAGAGTATTTTTCATTATTTAAGTAATAGTTCATTTGTTATATTTGCCACATGAGTAAAACAACTTTAGTAATTATGGCTGCCGGAATGGGCAGTAGATATGGTGGAATAAAGCAAGCAGCAAGCTTTGGTCCTAGCGGCGAATGGTTAATGGATTATGCTATTTACGATGCCTTACAAGCTGGTTTTAATGATGTTGTAATCATCACACGAAATGATTTATTGGAGAATATGCAATTGCACATGAAACAAATATGGGCAAATAGAATTACCATTCAATTTTCCATCCAATCAGCACCTGCCGATGCTCCAGCTTCACGAACAAAACCTTGGGGAACGGGTCAAGCCATCTTAGCTACGAAAGATATCGTTAAAAATCCGTTTGTAGTTATTAATGCAGATGATTTTTATGGTAGAGAAGCGTATGTGTCGATGCATCAATTTTTATCTAATAGTGAAAACTATTCTCCAGTTTTTTCTTTAGTAGGTTATCCGTTGGAAAATACTTTGTCTTCTATCGGAACGGTATCTCGAGGTGTATGTACTTTGAATGAAAACAACGAATTGGTTTCCATTAAAGAAATGACAAAGATTGCTTTGATAGATGATATGTTGCAACACGATAATGAAGACGGCACTTTTATTGAAATTCCATTTAATAGCTATGCATCCATGAATTTTTGGGGATTTACTTGTTTCTTATTTGACGAATTAGAAAGCCAATGGAATCAATTTTTTAGTGCGAATATAAATGAACCTAAAGCTGAATTTTTAATACCAACAGTGGTTTCAAAAATGATGCAAGAAGGTAAAATAAAAGTTCAGTTGTTGCCTGATGGAAAAGAGTGGTGTGGTGTTACGTATTCGGAAGAAAAAGATACTGTAATTGCCACATTGAGAAGCAAAATAGATGCCGGCATATATCCGAATGATTTAAGTAAATAGAAAATATTTAGTCTTGTTTTTATTCCATATTCCAAGTATAAAAATGGGTATCTTCTTCTAACACAAATCCAGTTTTTGGATAAAGTTGGTTGCCAATTAAATTTGTTTTTGCTGTTTCTAATTGCAATCCACAAGCATTTGTTGTAACACATAATTCTTTGGCTTTATTAATCAATTCGATGGAGATACCTTGACTTCTAAAGTTGGGCAATACATACAAATCATTCAATAACCATAAGCGTTTCAATCGAGTAGAAGAGAAAATGGGATACAGTTGCACAAAGCCAACTAATGCTTGTTTTTCATTTTCAGCCACATATATTTCTGATTCATTTTTTTGTATTCGTTCTTTTAAGAACAATCTGCTTTGAATCATATCGCTTGGCTTTTTGTAGAAAACTCTATAATTATCAAACAAGGTAGCTAATTGTTCTAAATCGTTGATGGTTGCGGTTCGGTAAATCATTTTTATTCATTTAATTAAATATAGATAAGTATTTTTTTAAAAAAAAATAGTCGTCAAAAAATGGACGACTATTTTAAGATGAAGTAGGTTTTTGTTTACCACATTTTTGCTCTATCTATTTCTTTGGTAAACATGTTATCTTGTGGTTTTACATCAAAAGCATTATAAAAAATAGGTAGGTTTTTCAAAACGCCATTTACTCTATATTTTGCTGGTGAATGTTCGTTTGAAAGTATTTGCATACGAAGTGCTTCCGGTCTGTAATTGTTTCTCCAAATTATTGCATAATTGGTAAAGAAACGTTGGTCTGGCGTAAGTCCATTTATTTTTCCGGGATTATTTTTAGAAATGGCTTTTTGCAAAGCATTATAGCTAATAATCATGCCACCTAAATCAGCAATGTTTTCGCCTAAAGTTAACTTTCCATTTACATGTAAACTATCGCCTTCAAATGGTTTGAATTGATTGTATTCATCCACGAATTTTTGCGTCATAGCATCATAGTTTTTTTTGTCTTCTTCCGTCCACCAGTTTTTCATATTGCCTTCTGCATCAAATTGACAACCTTGATCGTCGAAACCATGTGTTATTTCATGACCAATTACCATACCGATTCCACCATAGTTAATGGCATCATCTGCATTTTCATAAAAGAAAGGTGGTTGTAAAATGGCTGCTGGAAAAACAATTTCATTCATCAATGGATTGTAATAAGCATTTACCTGCTGTGGACCCATGTGCCATTCTGTTCTGTCGATTTTATCTTTCTTTAATTTTTCTAAAATGCGTAAGTTCTCAGCATAAGCACAATTTAAAACATTCAACACATAAGGCTGATTACTGATGTCTGTATTTTCATACGTCCACCATTTATCCGGATAACCAATTTTCACATCAATTTTAGCTAATTTTTCTAAGGCTTTTGTTTTAGTGGCTTCGCCCATCCAAGTCAATTGTTGAATGCGTTCTTTTAAAGAAGTACGAATGTTTTCAACCATTTCCAACGCACGTTTTTTGGCATTTGGAGAAAATTTTGTTTTCACATATTCTTGTCCAATTAAATCGCGTAAATTATCTTCAGCCGTGCGGGTAACTTGTTTCCAGCGAGGTTCCATAGTTTGAGCACCTCTAAGTGTTTTTCCATAAAAATCAAAACGCGCATTGGCAAGTTCACTGTTCATGTATTTTGCCAAACCGTTAATTAGTTGAAATTGATAATAAGTTATCCATTTTTCGTGTGGAATGGAAGTAATTAAACTGTCGTATTTTTTTATAAAATTAGGCTGACCTACCACAATTTCTTTTGGAGCAGCTTTCATTTCACCAAAGAAAATATCCCAATCAAAATTTTTTGTATCTGCTTTTAGTTGTTCAATGGTAAATAGATTGTAATTTTTTTCCGGATCACGAAGTTCTATTCTGGAAAAAGAAGCATCTGCAATGGCGGTTTCGATTTCTAAAATAGTATTGGCAATTGTTTCGGCATTTTTAGTTTTATCTAATTTTGCTAAATGCACCATTTTTTGAATGTAAGCTTTGTATGCTTCTAGAATTTTTTTAGATTTTTCATCTGTTCTAAAATAAAAATCTTTGTCGGGCAAGCCTAAACCGCCTTGTCCAACATACATAATATATCTTGATGTATTTTTAGCATCTGCATCTACATAATATCCAATTGGCGTGTTTACGTTTCGCAACTGTAAACGAGCTAATGTTTTAGATAAGGAAGTTTTATCCTTTGTTTGCTCAATTTCTGTTAACCAAGCTTGCAAAGGTTGAACGCCCATTTTCTCAATATAAGTGGTATCCATGGCACTGCGATAAAAATCGCCTAATAATTGAAGATTAGAACCTTTTGGAGAATATATTTTTAAGTTAGCCGAATTTTCTAAAATTCGTTTTACAACATTTCTGCTTTCTTCATCTAATACATCGAACATACCAAAGTCGGATTTGTCAGCAGGAATAGGATGGTCTTTGCACCATTTTTGATTGACATAATCATAAAAGTCATCTGACGGAAGGACAGTTTTGCTAAAGTCAGCTTTGTTAATAGCAACATCGGTTGTTGCATTGGAAGTTTTGTTTTTTCGCTTACAAGCATTCGCATCTGTGGCATAAAAAGAAAACGAAACGAGCAAAGAAAAGATTGCAAATTTTTTTATCATAAAATAAATTGAGTTACAAAATTAGTTGAAAGAAATGAAGAAATCTTACAAAAATTGAAGTGTATTTTTTATTTGTTAATATATTCTCACCGGAAATTCTACTTCTATATCGGTTTCGCCATTAGCATTAGTAATATCACCTGTGTTTACACCAACTCCATTTTTATTAGGTGCGTGACGTAAGGTTATTTTAAATAAACCATTTAATTCCCAATTCCAGGTATCCATACTAAAGTTTAATCCAATAGGATTTCCGTTTAGGTCATTTGGTGCTAAATAGGTAAACCCAGAAAGTACGTTTGTAGTTGAACTATAAAAAAATTGATGCAAATCACCTTCATCAAGTACTTCATTTGAAAGAGTGTCAATATCTGGCATACTCGTATTTAGCAAAGTAATGCTAACATTATATTGCGCTGCTTTTTCAATAATTATACTATCAACGGTTGCAGGAATACCACCAACACCATCAGGATCGTTGAACGTAAACTGTTGTGTAGTAGAGCTTCCAAATTTTTGTACACTAAGAACGACTGTTGTTATCAATTCTTCTTCATTAATTATTTTTGGTTCTTTTTGACAAGATGATACCACTATTATCATCATACTAATTGCTAAAGCATTAAAATAAAAATTCTTTTTCATTGTTGTTTGTTTTATTGTTTAAAGTAAATTAATTAAATTCATATTTTAATCTTATTGTCAGATTCCAAGCCATTTCATCGGCATAGTATCTAAATCGATTCAAATAATCTCTATAAGAAACATTGCTAATGTTTTCAGCCGCAATTGAAAATGCAATTTGATGTTTGGGATTTATTTCATATTTCCAACCGCCATTAATATTAAATGTAGTATAGGCAACAGGTGCTAATTTGTAATCTATAATTTGTGTTGGAATTTTATTTTGTTTAAAAATATGCACTAGAGATAATCCCAAAAATACTCGTTTAAATTTTTTAAAATCATGATGTATTTCTATACTAGAATGAATTCTATCTGCAGGCATATAAATCAAATTATCTTTGTTGATGGTATTTTTTCCTCTTATTAAAGATGCTTGGAAAGTAAACATCAGAAACGAAGTTAGTTCACTACTTAAGTTAAAATCTAAGCCTAATAATCTGGCATTGGTTTGCTCATATTTAAAAGCAGGAAATGCGCCTCTTATCGTTAAAATAGGGTCGGGAAGTGGTGCACTGTAGATATAGTTTTTAATTTTAGTAACGTAAAAATTCAGTTCTAATTTTATTAATTTTTTGTATTGAGTGCTTAATGTATTCACCCATTTTATGCCGTGTTCTTGTTTCAGCTTTTGATTGCCAAATTCAATAGTAGCAATACCATGATGCAAACCTTCGCTAAATAATTCATTTGCGTTTGGAAATCTCGAATTAAACACAATATTACTTTGAAATTTTAACCATTCTTTTTTTGAATCCCAATCGATTCCAGCAACAAATGCATACGTATTAAAATTATAAATGGATTTTTGAAGTTGATTGTTTTTATCAAATTTAAATGCTTTAAATCGAGTATAATCGTAACGAATTCCCAATTCAATATCAATTTTTGGAGTTGAAATTGTTTCCATTTCGTAAAATCCAACAGCATATTGATAGTAATCAGGAATTAATGAACGAATGCCTGTTTCAGCATTATTGGCGTTATGTAAAGTAGTAAAAGCAATTCCGGATTTTCCTTCAATTATGGATTTTTTGAAATTTATTTTTCTAGAATAGGAACTGTTTAAGTTGTTTGAAAATAAATGCATTTCCAATGCCGGCTTATTGGAACGTCCACCACGTCTGATATCAAATTCTTTTCTGTTGTTGAGTTGAAAGGCATAAATCACTTCTATTTTTTGTTCTTTTTTAAAATATTTTTTCAAATCAACTTTAGCATTGTGATGTGCAATTTTTTGTTTCGGGTTATTAACTTTGAATGTAAAAGGTTTTACAATCAATGGTGTGTCGCTTGCAATTGCATTTTTCAAATCGGTTAGATTGCCAATATGCGCACTGCGCAATATTCCAAGCTCTTGATGAAACAAAGAATAACTCATGTCCATATTCCATTTATTTTTTACAAAACCAATAGCTGTGTATAAATTTACTTCTTGTAAACCAGTATTACTAAGGTTATAATGTGGTGCTTTTAAATCACCTATTCTTTTATAGGTACCTTGCAAGTTGTATGCAATTTTCTTTCTAAAACCTTGTTCTATTCTTGCAGAAGTAGTAATACCTCTTCCATTAGTTTGAGTAACGATGCTAAAATTAGCATTAATATTTTTATATTTTTTTAATGCAGGTGGAGTAATTACAATCATTCCACCCATTGCATTCGTTCCATAAGCAACACTTCCTGCTCCTTTTATTACTTTTATATTGGATGCATTGAAAGGGTCGATTTCAGGAGCATGTTCCGTGCCCCAATCTTGTGTTTCTAATTTTATACCATCATTATATATTGAAATTCTACTGCCAAACATTCCATGTATAATTGGTTTGCTAATATTAGCACCAGTTTTTAATTGAGTGATACCACTTATAGTAGATAAAATTTCACTTAGATTTTTTCCTTCAAGCTGTTGCAATTTATTTTTGTCTAAAAATGCTGCTGTTTGAGTTGGATATATTTGTTCTCTTTTAGCAGTTAACACAATTTCGTCAAGAATTTCTGTGTGATGTTCTAAATAAAAAATAGTTTGAATATTCTTGTTTATGTTTAATTGTACGGTGTCAGCTTCGCAGCCTAAGTGTTCTAGAATAACAAAATATGTTCCAGTACAAATATTTGTTAGTTTGAAATTACCTAAAGAATCTGTTGTTACACCTATTTTTAATTCATCAATATAGACTGTAGCAAAACCTAAAGGAGATTTATCGTGTTTATCTACTACTTTACCACTTAGTTGCCAATTACAATTTTGTGCTTGTAATTGTACTGAGTTTAATAAGATAAATAAAAAAAATAGTATTCTTATTCGCAACATAGTTGCAAAAATAGCTTTTTTTGCTTTAAATGCAATTGTGTTGCATGATATTTTTTTAGGATTTTAAAATAATATAGAATTGACAAAATTCATTTTACTTGTAATCCTTTAATTCTTTAAAAAACATAAACAAACATACTATTCTTTGGATAAGTAATTATTTTATTATCAATAGTAAATCAGACTTAGTAAATTGAACTATTATTTTTGATTAAAATATTTTATTATGGAGAAAAATAACTTTGATGTGATAATAATGGGTGCCGGCTTATCTGGTATCGGTACAGCATATCATTTACAAAAAGAGTGTAAAGGAAAATCCTATGTTATACTTGAAAACAGAGAAAGCATTGGCGGAACTTGGGATTTATTTAAATATCCAGGTATTCGCTCTGATTCAGATATGTTTACTTTGGGCTACAGCTTCAAACCTTGGACTTACAATGAAGCAATTGCAGATGGCGGTTTAATTTTGAATTATATAAAAGAAACGGCTTCAGAAAATGGAATTGACAAAAACATTCATTTTAATACCAAAATAAACCGAGCAGATTGGAATAGTGATACAAATAGGTGGACTATTTCTTGCTATAATAACAAGACTAAAAAAACAATTGAATATACTGCGAAGTATGTTATTTCTTGTATGGGATATTATAATTACGATAAAGGACATCGTCCTGAATTTAAAGGTGAGAAATCGTTTAAAGGTGATATTATTCATCCTCAATTTTGGCCAGAAAATTATGATTATTCAGGCAAAGAAGTGGTTGTAATAGGTAGTGGTGCCACTGCAGTAACTTTAGTACCATCTATGGCAGATAAAGCGAAACATGTAACTATGTTACAGCGATCGCCAACATATATTGCGAGTATTCCAAATAGAAGTTTATTACCACAAAAATTATTAAAAAACTTACCTGAAAAAGCACAATATAATTTAAATCGTGCCGCACAAATTGGAGTGCAATTGGTGAGCTACAATTTATGTCAGACACAGCCGGCATTAATGAAAAGATACTTCAGAGAACATGTGAAGAGACAATTACCACAAGGATACGATATTGATACACACTTCACACCTAAATACAATCCTTGGGACGAACGATTGTGTGCGGTACCGAATGGTGATTTATTCAAATCAATTAGAAGTGGTAAAGCAAGCGTGGTAACCAGCCATATTGAGAAATTTGTGGAAGATGGAATATTATTAAAATCAGGAGAGAAAATTAAAGCGGATATCATAATCACAGCTACAGGTTTGGAATTACAAATGCTTGGAGGAATTAAAACCTATATAGATGGTGAAGAATTTAAATCAGTTGATGGAATTGTTTATAAAGGATTAATGATAAAAGATGTACCTAACTTTGCATTTGTATTAGGTTATACGAACTCATCTTGGACATTGAAATCGGATATGGTAGGCGAATATTTCTGTAAATTAATCAATACGGCAGAAAAGAAGAAAAAGAAATTTTTTATCGTAAAATCGAATAAACAGATTGAAAAAGAACCGGCACTTAATTTCAACGCAGGCTATGTGAAACGTGCCATTCAAGCTGGAGTATTACCAAGCCAAGGAGTTGAATATCCATGGAAATTAAAACAGAATTATTTAATTGACGCATTTAATTTTAAATTCAAAACAATTAAAGATGAGTTTCTGAAATTTGCATAGAAATAACGTAATACTTATAGAAAAGGATAGGAAATACTATCCTTTTTTTTATTTCAATAAGTGATAATATTTGTTGAATGTGTTAGGAAATATTGCGTAACATTTGAATTTAATGATGTGTGGACGAACGATTGATTCAGATTTTACAGCTACGCAGATGCTCAGCGCCAGCAATAAGCCATTCGATAAATTTTCTAGATTTTTTGTTTTTGATTTGTTTTTCTCTTGTGAGCGCTTCATTTTTAGTTTCAAAAGATTCAACAAACATCAATTTCCAATCACCCACTTTACCAGTGAACCCTTTATGATTAGAGTTGTGTTTTCTAATTCTTTCCTCTAAAATATCAGCCGTATAACCAACATAATACTTGTTAATTGTCTCGGAGAATAAAATATAACAATAGAATTTCATAAAAATAAAAAAATCCCGACAAAAAGTCGGGATAAATGTAGTTGTGGGCGCACACGGATTCGAACCGCGGACCCTTCCGATTATAAATCGGAATGCTCTGAACCAGCTGAGCTATGCGCCCGAAATGTTTTATTTCGGAAAATAATTTAAAGAACAAATTCAACTGCGAACCCTTCCGATGTTAATCGGAATGCTCAGCGCCAGCAATAAGCCATTCGATAAATTTTCTAGATTTTTTGTTTTTGATTTGTTTTTCTCTTGTGAGCGCTTCATTTTTAGTTTCAAAAGATTCAACAAACATCAATTTCCAATCACCCACTTTACCAGTGAACCCTTTATGATTAGAGTTGTGTTTTCTAATTCTTTCCTCTAAAATATCAGCCGTATAACCAACATAATACTTGTTAATTGTCTCGGAGAATAAAATATAACAATAGAATTTCATAAAAATAAAAAAATCCCGACAAAAAGTCGGGATAAATGTAGTTGTGGGCGCACACGGATTCGAACCGCGGACCCTCTGCTTGTAAGGCAGATGCTCTGAACCAGCTGAGCTATGCGCCCGAAATATTTTATTTCGGAAAATAATTTAAAGAACAAATTCAACTGCGAACCCTTCCGATGTTAATCGGAATGCTCTGAACCAGCTGAGCTATGCGCCCGAAATATTTTATTTCGGAAAATAATTTAAAGAACAAATTCAACTG
>JAGNZZ010000007.1:76555-85538 GCA_017984135.1 Chitinophagales bacterium
GAACCCTTCCGATGTTAATCGGAATGCTCTGAACCAGCTGAGCTATGCGCCCGAAATATTTTATTTCGGAAAATAATTTAAAGAACAAATTCAACTGCGAACCCTTCCGATGTTAATCGGAATGCTCTGAACCAGCTGAGCTATGCGCCCGAAATATTTTATTTCGGAAAATAATTTAAAGAACATGTTCAGCTGTGGAAACTTCCAATGCTAGTCGGAATACTCTGAACCAGCTGAGCTATGCGTTTACTACATTTCTGTAAAGCGAGTGCAAAGATATAAAATTCTTTTTACTAAACAAACAACTATTAAAAAAAATGTGTAATCTTTACATTAATACTTTCATTTTTTGTATCATGTATATCTTTCATAAGCGAAATAGGTGGAAAATAATTTTGTTTTTATTAGCAGTTAGCATTGTATTTTTTACGCTATGGTACACACAACGCTTAGCCGCTTCCATTGCAAAAGAAGAAATAAAAAAAGCCACTGAAATTGCAAATGCCTATATGGTATTGAACAATATAGAATCGGATGAATTAGAATTAGCAAATGCATTAGAAAAAATAAAAGTAAATGAAAACATTCCAGTTATTTGGTCCAATCAAAAAGAAGAGATACTGGCTTCAAAAAATTTTGACTCCTTAAAAATTAGAAGAGATGACGAGTATCTAATTAAAGAACTTAACAAGCTAAAAACCAAGCAACAATTTATTGAAATTGAATTACCGGATAATGAACAACAATATTTGTATTACAAAGATTCAGATTTATTGGTTAGTATTCGTAAATATCCATTTTATGTACTGGCATTAGTAGCCCTATTTTTTGTAATAAGCTTTGCTGCATTTACTTCTGCTCGAAGAGCAGAGCAGAACCAGGTTTGGGTGGGTTTGGCTAAGGAAACAGCTCATCAGCTTGGAACACCATTATCATCTTTAACTGCGTGGATAGAGATATTACGCGAGAAATTAACTTCAGAAGATGATGAAATGATGTTTGATGAAATGCAGAAAGATATTGATCGCTTAGTGTTAATAGCCGAACGATTTTCGAAAATAGGATCAGTGCCTGAATTAGATAAACATAGATTGGTAGATGTATTGCAAAATGGAGTCGATTATATTTCCAAACGAGCTTCAAAAAATATTCATATTTTTTTGGTGAAAGATATGGATGTCAATTTATTTGCTATGTTGAATCCACCTTTGTTTGAATGGGTTTTAGAAAATATTATGAAAAACGCCTTAGATGCAATGGACGATAAAGGTGAAATTCATATTCAAGCATTTGAAAAAGAAGATGATATTTTTGTAGATATTACAGATACAGGAAAAGGCATTACAAAAAATAATTTTGAACAAATTTTTACGCCTGGATTTAGCACCAAAAAACGAGGTTGGGGATTAGGACTAACCTTAGCTCGTCGTATTATTGAAGAATACCATCATGGTAAGATTTTTGTAAAAGAATCATCGTCTAAAGGCACTACATTTAGGATACAATTAAAAGCAGCTATGTAGATTGTATTTGAGTTTTAGTAATGAGTCAATACTTGTTGCGTTTTTTAAACAGGAAGCCACTTCCTCCGATTATTTTGACCTACATAAACTGTATTCTTATTTTTTATGCCTAATTTTGCACATTAATTTTTAGCTTCTATATTATGAAAGTTTATTTTGACAATGCAGCCACTACATCTATTGATGTGGTTGTGTTAGAGGCAATGTTGCCATATTTGAAAGAACATTTTGGCAATCCATCCACACAATATTCGTATGGCCGTGATACGCGCGCCGCCATTGAAGATGCTCGAAAATCCATTGCTCAACTCATCAATGCTCAGCCTAATGAAATCATTTTTACTTCTGGCGGTACAGAAGCTAATAATATGGCTATAAAAGGCAGCGTCAATAATTTAGGTGTACAGCGCATTATTACATCGCCCATTGAACATCATTGTGTAGAATATTCTGTAGATTATTGTAGAGAGATTCTGAAGGTGGAAACTGAATTTGTGAAAATTGATTCTAATGGAAATATAGATTTAGAACACTTAGCACAATTATTGCAGCATAGTAATAAGAAAACATTGGTTTCTTTAATGCATGCCAATAATGAAATTGGTACTTTATTAGATATAGAAAAAGTAGGCGCAATGTGTAAGCAATATCAAGCTTTGTTTCATTCAGATACTGTACAAACATTTGCCCATTTTCCGATTGATGTACAACAATGTAATGTTGATTTCATGTCAGCATCGGCACATAAATTTCATGGACCCAAAGGGATTGGCTTTTTATACATGCGCAAGCAAAATAAAGTGCAATCTTTAATTCATGGTGGTGGACAGGAGCGTGGTTTGCGTGCTGGTACAGAAAATGTGTATGGCATTGTAGGTATGGCGGTTGCAGCAAAAAATGCGTACGAACATTTAGCGCGCGATAAAGCACATATTCTCGATGTGAAAAACTATTTTATTTTTCAATTAAAAGAAAATTTCAACGATATCGATTTTAATGGAAATACCAATGAACAGAGTTTGTTTACAGTTCTAAACGTCTCGTTTCCACCGAATGATAAATCGGCATTACTGCTGTTTATGTTAGACATGGAAGGCATCTGTTGTAGTGGAGGAAGTGCTTGTGGAAGTGGTGCTTCGGTTGGTTCTCATGTAATTAATGCTTTAGGAAAAGATGAAAATCGGATTTCCATTCGTTTTTCATTTTCAAAGTATAATACGAAATCAGAAGTTGATTTTGTAATTGAGAAATTGAAAAAGGTTTTGGTTTAAAGTGTCGTTTTAATCTTTATTTTCAGAGAAAAATACTATTTATTGCATTTAGTCTTTCAAAATCTCATTTTTTTTTATCTTTATGACAAAATAAAAAATGGTATGAAACAAATAATTGCCTTATTCGCATTTGTCTTCTTGTTTAATATGAATTATGCAGCCGACAACCTTGTTGCTGCTTCAGATATCATTAAGCCAGGAACCACATTGCACTATCGAGTCAATACAAGCAGTACGGAATATCCATTTATAGTTAAAATTGTTTCCTTAGACATGAATAAAGGAATAACGTTTGAGTACGATTTGCAAAGTTCATCGCCTAAAAATGCCACCATTGAGCAAACAGTTGATGCATTAAAAAATGCACAAACATTGTACAATTTTTTCAATGGTAAAGATGTGGTATTAGATAATAGTGTAAGTGTGTTTTTAAGTAAAAAAATGTTTAATGATATAAATAATCTAACCTCTACGGAGAATGCACCACGAAAAACTGCAATGATAAAATTAGATGCAAACGATGAATCGCCTATAGAGTTTAATCTAACTAATTATAGAAAAAATATTACAACAGAAAAAGGAGTGTTTTCAACCAATGAGATGCTTAGTGAAGCACTCGATTATACCATTAGATTTGCGGAAGATGCTAAATGTCCGATAATTACTTCTATGGATTTAGGCTGGACAGTTACTTTAGAAAAAATTGAGTAATAAAAAATCGACTACTGAATCGTTTAATTTAATTCTTCAAATAAGCCTAATTCTTTGTTTTTACGTACATTATTCCAATGAAAAACTTTACCATTCATGGCCACATAAATGCTATTAGGTAACGCTTGCACATACGCCAATGCAGCACCCAAATTGAATAAACCATCTGAGCTTCCAAACTTATAAGGAATCATAGCGCCGGTGAGCACAATGGTTTTATTCGTAATTTTTTCCGCCAATAATTTGGCGGTTTCCACCATGGTATCGGTGCCATGCGTAATCACAATTTTTTCTTCTTCACATTGCATACAATTATGAACAATAATTTCACGATCGTCTTTAGTCATATCCAAACTATCAATCATCATCAATGTTCGTATATTGACATCTAACTTACATCTTCCTAAATCCAACATTTCAGGCACATGTGTATCTTCAAAATAGAGTTTGCCGTTGAGTTCGTTATACTCTTTATCAAAAGTGCCGCCTGTAATGAATAATCGAATCTGCATTTTTTTTAAATTTTTTATTTATCATCTATAACCATAGTTTTGGCTATGGAATCATGCCAAAAATATCCATTGGTAAATAAACCAGATACTAACTCAAATGGGATTAATCGACCTAAAAATCGACCTAAAACTTGTAGAAAACTTAGTTCACTACCATCCGTAGAAATTACTTTTGTTTTGGTGATTATTTTTCCTAATGTCTTTCCAAATTTATATTCCATAAATGTATAATATACAAATTGTATGATGATTATAGTAAAATATTTTTCATTTATCAATGCATTGGGTGAGCCTTCCAGCAATAATTTATTTTCCCAACTTATATAGATAACCAGTACAATACTCATGGTAAAAATATCGATTAGGTAATTTATCATTCTTTTCAAAAGATGTGTTGGTTGGTTTTCGGATTTAAGTTCAATATTTAATAAATTTTTTTCCTTGGATAATTGGAAATCGGGCATCGGTTTGTAGCCGGTATCAAACGTGTTTACAGTGGCGCAATTTAAACATCGAACTTGTGTTTGTGTAAATTGTTCATACGAAGCACTGCCGCAATTGGAGCAAATAAAAGTAGTAGTAGTCATTTTCTAAATAGATAAAATAAATTTTAAGGTATCAATATTATCTGCGTAATCGCTTAAAGTTGGTTGTTGACTTTTTCCAAACGGCATAAAATCTTTACCTATAATACACTGTAAGTTGTCTTTTTGTTCAATAATATAGTTATGCACTTCATCAATGCTATCATAATGCTCAACGTGCAAACATGAAATTGGTGATGTTAAGCTTGGATTGTCAACTATATTTATAAAATCAATATCCAACAAAGGAATTTGATTCATTAAATAAAGTGTCCTTTGATAGTCTAAGTTATTCATGTATTGTGTATGTTGCATCACTTGTTGATGTTTTGCAAATCCTTCTTTTAAGCGTAATAAGTTAAAGCCTTTAGGCGCAAAAATTTTAGATACATTTCGACATCCTAACCCAAAATAATCAAAAATATCATGACCTAAATTTTCGATTTCCTGTAACGATTCATCGCCATTTAAAATGGCCATTGAATTTCTGTTTTTGCGAATGATATTTTTATATTTACCAAAATAAAATTCAAAATGCTTGGCTGTGTTATTGCTTCCAGTGGCAATAATGGCATCAAAATTTTCTAATTTTTCTTGAATTGAAATTTTATCTTTAAATGTATTGTTTATGGAGGTTAATTTATCTAATAAAAATGGTAACAAATACTTGTCTTTTTCAGACAATTTTAGTTGTAATTGATTGCCACTGATTAATACACATAAAATATCATGAAATGCTACCATGGGAATATTTCCGGCAGCTACCATTGCTATTGTTTTTTCAGTGTTCGAAGTATTATCCAAAATATAATTAGATAGCCATGCTTCTAATTTCTCTTTATTTAAAAATTCAGTGGCTATGTTTTGCAAGGCATTGTTGGTATTTTCGGGTGTAAACCAAGTATTGTATAAGTAAGATTTGTGTACAATTTCTTGTAATTCAGTTGGATTACTCAAAATATAGTTGCCTAATGCTGAAAATGTATCAATTCGTTGCGTTACGTTCATTAACACAAAATTATTAATAATTAGTCCTTATTTATAGTTTCAATGTTTATTTTTGTAACAAACTTTACTTAAAATGGCAATCAAAATAACTGACGAATGTATTAATTGTGGTGCTTGTGAACCGGAATGCCCAAATAATGCTATTTATGAAGGTGGTATTGAGTGGGCTATGATAGATGGTACCAATGTAAGTGGCGAATATACGTTAAAAGATGGATCTGTAACCGATGTAAATGCGAAGCATAAGCCTTATTCCAATGATATTTATTTTATAGTAACGGATAAATGTACGGAATGTAAAGGTTTCCATGAAGAACCACAATGTGCAGCGGTTTGTCCGGTTGATTGTTGTATTGCGGATGATGATAATGTAGAAACAGAAGAAGAATTATTAGCTAAAAAAGATAAATTGCATCTATAATAGTTTCATTTTTTTATTCAAAATCTTTATACAGCAAATACTTTTTACGGATATTTTTGAATTGATTTAATTCATTTTTCCAAGTAGATTTAATTTCATTTTCGCTCAATCCTTTTCGTATTTGTGTTTCTAATTTTTTAGTTCCACTTAATTTTATAAAGAAATTATTGAAGAATTTTTCTTTATTTTTTGAAAGTTTAAAAGCATTGAGTAAATAACTTAGTGATAATTTTTGTTGACGTAACTTTTCCATCGAAATTTTACTTAAGTCATAGCCATAACAAGTAGTATTTAGCAATGGTGGATTTTTTGCGCCATCAACAGGTTTTGGCGTAAATGTGAAAATCGATTTATTTTTAAAATCTGGACTTCCATAAATTTGAAATGGTTTATTGGTACCACGTCCAAGACTAACAACATCAGTTCCTTCAAAAAAACATAAACTTGGATATAAATAAATGGAAGTCATATTCGGTAAATTTGGAGATGGCTTTATCGGCAAATTATAAAATGTTTTATGGTCATAATTTAGACAAGGAATAACTGTAAGATGGCAGGTTGCCTTATTTTCCAACCATTTTTCACCGTTTAGCATTTTGGCATATTCGCCCACAGTCATGCCGTGTACAATTGGAATAGTTTGCATGCCAACGAAACTTTTATTTTCATTTTCTAAAATTGGACCATCCACGTAATGTCCATTTGGATTAGGTCTATCGAGCACAATTAATGCTTTATTGCTTTCGGCACAAGCTTCCATCACATATTGCAAGGTAGAAATGTAGGTGTAAAAACGAACGCCAACATCTTGAATATCAAAAATCAATACATCTAAATCTTTGATTTGCTCCGGTTTTGGTTTTTTATTGTCGCCATATAGCGATACAATGACGGTATTTGTTTTTGGATCTACGCCATTTTTCACGTGTTCGCCGGCATCGGCTGTACCTCGAAATCCATGTTCTGGCGCAAACACCACCTGTACATCTACATTTAAACTCAGTAGTGTATCTAATAAATGTGTGTTGTTTATCATGGAAGTTTGATTGACCACCAATCCAACTGATTTATCTTTGAGCAATGGTAAATATTGTGGAATGCGTGCAGCACCAACGACCACACTTTTAGCATAATTTGTGTAAATGGATGCTAAACAGATAAATAGAATTAAGCTTATCTTTCTCATATACATATTTATGAATCAAAATTTGTGCTAAAGTTTATAAATGTTGTTGGTAATACAAAATGAAAGAAATACTTTTGATGTTTATAACTATGAATGTCGAATTATTTATAGCAAAGCGATTAGCATTAGGCGATAAAAAATCATTTTCTCGATTTATTATACGTATAGCCATTTTAGCCATATCGCTTAGTGTTGCTGTGATGATTATTTCTACGTGTATGGTGTCGGGTTTTTCTAAAGAAATTAAAGAACGTATTTTTGGTTTTTGGGGTGAAATACATATCACTAATTTTGAAAATAATGATTCATTCGAATCGACACCCATCAAGAAAGGCCAAGTGTTAGTTAAAAAAATAAGGCATTCCAAAGAAGTGAAAAATATTGCACCATTCATCATAAAAGCCGGCATTTTAAAAACAGAAAAAGAAATTGATGGAATAGTTTTAAAAGGAATCGATACAGAATATGATTGGAAAAATGTTTCGACGTTTATAAAACAAGGAACAGCCATAAATTATAAAGAAGATTCAAGTGTCAGCAAGGATATTTTAATTTCAAAATCTACGTCTAAAAAAATGGGATTAAAAGTAGGTGATAAGGTAATTGTTTATTTTTTACGTAAAGATTTAGCTGCTCCAATTGGTAGAAAGCTCCAAGTTTGCGGTATCTTTGAAACAGGATTAGAAGAATATGATAAACAATATGCATTAGTGGATATTCAATTATTGCGTCAACTAAATCAATGGCAACAAGAAGAGGTGGCAGGTTATGAAGTTCGTTTGCACGACATGAATAAGATGGATGCTTTTAAAGATTCTGTGTATTACAAGTACATTGATCAAAAAGTAAATGCACAAACCATGAAAGACATTAACCGAAATATTTTTGAATGGTTAGATTTAACACGTATGAGTGGATACATGATTTTGGTTTTTGCCTTTTTAATTGCTGTGTTGAATATGGTAACTGCTTTAATTATTTTGATTATTGACAGAACGAATATGATTGGTATTTTGAAAGCCATTGGCACCAGCAACAAGAGTATTACTCAATTGTTTATTTATAACGCTTCTTATATAATTATTAATGGCTTAATTTGGGGAAATATTTTAGGATTAGGCATTTGTGTGATACAGCATTTTACCGGATTTATAAAAATGAATCAAGAAAATTATTACCTCAGCGAAGCGCCTGTAAATTTTGATATTTGGAGCATTTTACTAATAAATATAGGCACTTTGGCAATTTGTACCATCATTATGTTATTGCCCACTCGATTAATTAGTCGTATTTCACCTATTAAAGCTATTCGATTTGAGTAGCTTAAATATCAGCTTCGTCAATTAATTTTATATCGATATTTTCTGTTCCGGCAATACCTTCCACAGAACCGGAAATATGCGATGAATTTTTGAGAATTTTGTCTAACTGTTTTTCTCTTGCTTTCCAAAGTTTTTCCATTAATGTTCTTTCAGAATCAATAGAGTGACGCATGGCTAAAAAGCCTTCTCGAATAGCTTTCCATTGTTCGTTAAATTCGTTGCTGGTTAAATAATCATAAAGTAAGCTCATCTTATCGCCTTTATTTTCTTGCGATTTGCTCACTGCATAAATTTTTAAAATGGAATTTCTCAATACATGTGCAAGCGCACGAACTTCATGAATAGTACAAATCCAAATACCACTACGTTCGCCAAATTGTTCCATGTCTTTCGGCATTGTTTGTGTCACTATCACAGCAATATCAGCTGTTTTTGCACGCATATC
>JAGNZZ010000008.1 GCA_017984135.1 Chitinophagales bacterium
CTTTTACCAATGACGATTGGTGCTAGTGGTGTCAGAGAATATACAGCATTAAAACATGTGAATTTGGTGCATTTAGATTGGTCTTTGGAATATAAACCCATTCAATCAATCAAAACAAAAGCCTATTTTAAATATAGTTTTGGACAAGATTATCAAAAACAAAATTTGCCTTTAATTAGTCCATTTAGTTATCGTTTTAGTTTGGCATACTATTATAAAGGATTGGAATTAGAGTTATCGGTGGATGGTGCTGCTAAGCAAAATAAATACAGCAAAACCTATGGCGAAGATTTGACTAAAGCATACGCTTTGCTCCATTTTTCAGCAGGTTATTTTTTTACGATCAAAGAGCATCATCGCATCTATATTAAAGCCGGTATCGAAAATATTGTGGATACGTATTATTCTACTTTTTCAGATTGGAATAATATTCCAAGAAAAGGACGGAACTTTTTTGTCAATATTTCATTTGCATTTGATAAAGCAAGTAAAACGAAATAAAATTTAATGTAATTAAGAAGAATAAATAATTATAAATGCGCTTTTAATGATATTCATTTTATAAAATGAAAAAAATCATTTAGTGAGGAATGCGAAATGAATATCCAAGTGAGGCATACCATGCTTTTGCAAATGGATATAATTGCATACCACCTGATAAATCAAGTTGCATATTGTTTTTAATGCCATAAGCAACGCCAACATCAAAACTATGTGTAGATTTTTCTTTTATCGGAAATCCACCAAAAAATTCATAATATAGATACCATTTTTCTTTTACACTAAATCCATTTACAAGTGTATAAATAAATGTTGGATGTGGCGAATATCCATCCCATTCCATGCCACCATTATAGCCTAATGAAATATTTTTAGGAAGGCTATGTTCAAATGCAAATTTAAAGGATGGTGCAAAATAAGTGGTTCGTACGTTTTTGGTAGATAAATATGGGATTTCCATATTGCCAATAAATGCTATTGCTGGCCTCGCTTTTCGTTCCTCGCAAATAGCTGTTTTAAAACCAATTCCAATGGGTGACAAACCTACTTTATACCTTTGAGTACTATCTTTAAATGAAATGACATCTGTAGTAAGCCTTAATTCAGTAGATTTAAATATTCCTACACGCCACAAGATGGTTGGATGTACAAATTGTAATTCTTTTTCTTCACTTTCTATATTCATGCCTATTTCCATTTGGAAAAATTTAAAAGGCAATGTCGATGGCGATTCTGTTTGGTCTGGTCTGTCTGTACTTATCGGTTCTATATTTAACCAAGTACTGTCTGCCGCTTGGATGTTAAAGCTGCAAATGAGATGAAATGCAAATAAAATGTAAAATTTCATTTCCAAATGTAAAAAATATATTTAACCGAATAAAAATTAATTTTTAAGGTTGTCTAAATTTATTTTATTGATAAACAAATTAAATGTTTGCTGTGTTATTTGTATTGTTGCATTGGATAATACAAATGCTTTTATGAGTAGAGTAGGCGATGAGTAGTGATAAATGTTATTCCATTATTTCATTTTTGCTGTTGCCAGATGACGTTTGCCTACGCCAAAACAAGGCTAAACTAAATTGCTGAAAAAGTTGTTGCTAAATAATTACGTACAACTAAAATCATTAATTATGTTTGAGTTTTATAAGGATAGTGCTGTGTTGATGGCATAAATTAATGGTAGCACAGCTAACATTTTTCTATTCAATTGGGTTCACGTATAATAAGTTTAAACCCAACTCCATGTACATTTTGGATTTCTACATCAGCATCATCTTTTAAATATTTTCGTAATTTGGTGATGTACACATCCATACTTCGGCCGGCAAAATAGCTGTCGTCTTTCCAAATTTTTAAAAGCATGTCTTCGCGCTTAATAGATTGGTTGGCATGTTTGCATAAATATTCTAAAAGGGCTGCCTCTTTTTTGGTTAGTGATGAAACCTCATCGCCTTTTACTAATTTTAATTCATCTACTTTTAATTGATATTTTCCTATTTTAAATTCCTTTTGCTCCGGCACCAAGGATTTTGTACGTTTTAAAATAGCTTCCATGCGCATCACTAATTCATCAAAATTAAATGGCTTGGTGATGTAGTCATCGCCGCCAATTTTAAATCCTCGAATTTTGTCTTCTTGCATTTCGCGTGCAGTTAAGAAAATAATTGGCGTATCATCTTTCTTATCTCTTAATTCTTGAGCTAATGTAAATCCATCTTTCTTCGGCATCATTACATCAAACAAATAAATATCAAATTTTTCTTTAAAAATTGCACGTTCTGCTTCTAATCCATTTGGACAATGAGTTACCTCATAGCCTTTGTCGCTTAAATTATCTTTAATGATAAATCCTAAATTAGGATCATCTTCGGCTAATAAAATTTTTACACTGTTTTCCATACTATTTTTCTTTAGTGTGTAACCATATTATAAACGTAGTTCCCACTTTTGGAATGCTATGTAAGGCAATTTTTCCTTTATGTAATTTAATCATACTTTTTACATAAAATAAGCCTAATCCAAACCCTTTAATATCGTGTACATTTCCACTTGGCACTCTAAAAAATTTTTCAAAAATCATACTTTGAGAACTCGTTTCAATGCCTTTTCCATTGTCTTTTACTGCAATTTCAATCCCTTTGTGTTTGTTGGTTGTTTTGATTTCAATTTCTGGTATTTTGTCGCAATATTTTATGGCATTATCTAGCAAGTTATACAAAATATTTGTCAAATGCACCTCATCGCCACTAACAACCGAATATTTTGCTTGTAAATCCAAGCTTAATTTTCCTTCCAGTTCACTCACACGAGGTTCCATATTTTTAGCAATATTTTCAATCAGTTCATGCATGTCTATATCTGAAAGATTCAGCGCAATTTTATGAGAATCTATTTGAGAAACCTGTAATACTGATTCTACTTGACTTTTGAGACGTTTGTTTTCTTCTTGTATAATGGTTGCATAATGGTACAGTCGTTCCGGATGCTTAACAATATCTTCTCTTTTTAAAACATCTGTAGCTAAAGCAATGGTTGAAATCGGTGTTTTAAATTCATGTGTCATATTATTCACAAAATCTGTTTTTATTTCACTTAATTTTTTTTGTTTTAAGATGATTAAAATAGTATAAGTAAAAAATCCGATTACAATTAACAATACAATAGAGAAGAAAATTAAGAGCTTTAAATCGTCGTGTAAATACGATGTTTTTTTGGGAAATAATATGCCGATATAATAATTTTCATTAGGCTTTGCTTTTATTTTTAAACGTTCTATTTCACCGGTATTCTGTATGTTTACATATCTTCCGGTATAAAATGAATCTGTAGTACATTCGAAAATTCCGTATTCAAAATCTGAGTTTAAGTTCTGGTTTTTTGATTCAATGACTAAATAATTCTCCAACATTTTTACATTCACCGGCGATGAAAAATCTAAGGTGTAATAGTTGGATGCTTTTTTGTTAATACCATCCAGTTGAGCTTTGTTTTTGGAATCGTGAATCAACCTGTCAGCAACACTTTTTAAAGCCACAAATGCTCGATGATTGAATTGTTGTTCTTTTAAATCCATAGCTTTTTTTACCCAAAAAATCTGAGTCGCAATAATTCCGGCTAAAGAAATAAATGCCAATAATATGATATTTCGAATGACGGCTCTGCTCATTTCATTTCAAAGATAATTGTATATAAAAGAATAGTTGGTATCTTAACAAATATTTATACATTTTTATATTTCTTTCAGAAAATTAAGTGCCGTTCTAAAAATAAAACTTAAAAAATGAAACATGATGTAAAAAATGATGATAGTAGGTAGAATAGTATGTAGTTCCTGCACTTGGCTATATGGAAATTTTGATACAAAATTTCCGGTAAAATATACAAATGCAACTAAAACGATAAAAACAAGACAAGACATTCCAATATATGGAAGTAATTTGTGCTGCAATATGCCAATAATTGGGTTATACACACTGAATAAAAAAAGTGGAATTATAATGAAATTCCAAGTCATTACATCGCGTTTGTCTATAATTAAACATACAATTGATACAATTAAAATAATTAAAACGATGGCTAGTCCTTGTTTTATAGGAGGCACATTCTTTAAATTAAATGCTGATTTTTTTTTCATGGCTATTTTAAACACAATTAAATTACATCAAAATTAACTATTTGCCGCAAAATAGTAGATTTGTACAAATATTTTTTATGGATGCTCGCTTACAAGCTTTTGAACGCTTACTAAATGTAATGGATGATTTACGAGAAAAATGTCCTTGGGATAAAAAACAAACGAATGCTACCTTGCGTAAGCTTACCATTGAAGAAACGTATGAATTGTCGGATGCCATTTTAAAAAATGATTCAAATGCCATTAAAGAAGAATTGGGCGATTTGTTCTTACATTTAGTTTTTTATTCCAGAATTGGAAGTGAGCAAGCTCAATTTGATGTGTCAGATGTATTGAACGCTGTTTGTGAAAAATTAATTTATCGCCATCCGCATATTTACGGCGATGTACAGGTGAAAGACGAAGATGAAGTGAAAAAGAATTGGGAACAATTGAAATTAAAAGAAGGCAAAAAATCGGTGCTGGAAGGTGTTCCCAGTAGTTTACCTGCATTAAACAAAGCACAACGTATTCAAGATAAAGTGCGTGCGGTTGGATTTGATTGGGATAATAAAGAACAAGTGATGCAAAAAGTAGAAGAAGAATTAGAGGAATTGAAAGAAGCTGTAAACAGTGAAAATCAAAATGAAATTGAATTAGAATTTGGTGATGTATTGTTTGCATTGATAAACTATTCTCGATTTATTGGTGTTGATACGGAAAGTGCTTTAGAAAAAACGAATCTAAAATTTATAAAACGGTTTCAATGGATGGAACATTATGCCAATATACATAAACTAAATATGCATGAACTTAATTTGGAACAATTAGATGAAATTTGGAATTTAGCAAAAATTGCGTTAAACAAAAAGAGTGAGTAGCGTTCGAAAACATATTAATTTGGTAGTGGCAATTGCTGGCATTCTACTGCTGTCTATCGGATTAGTAGTGGATACCATGCAAACCCTTTCGCCCAATATTCATCGAGCAAAGCATATCATTGAGCGAAATTTACATAAAGAAGAACACATTGCCGAAAAAATTATTTCTACTAAAAAGGTATTGCAAACTACCAATGATTTTCAAAAACTAAAAGATTATTTTGAACATAATTATAAGGATAAATCTATACTATTTTATGTTTATAAAGATGGCGTTCTACAATTTTGGTCATCCAATGCTTTTGTTCCAGAGAATATTTCCAAGTTATCAGAACAAGATATTTTATTTTTAAAAGAAAATAATGGTTTTTATGAAGTATTTAGCAAAACATCATCCGATAATCGGATTTCAGTGTTTGCTTTGATTCCTATTTATTATCAATTTGAAACTGAAAATAAATTTTTAGTGAATGGATTTGTTTGGAGTAATTTTTTCTTAAAACGATTTATTATTTCCAATAAAATTTCAAAAACATCTACCTATATAGAAAACTCAAAAGGTAAAAATTTATTTTCAATACGCGTAGCAGATAATGCCGATACAGTATCGAATCCATATACTATTTTCTTGGAAATTATTGGACTTTTATTGATTTTTTGGTCGATGTATCAAGTCGTTAAAAAACTATTAATCTCCAAAAAATATATACTTGCTACTAGCAGCATACTATTTGTTGTTCTCTTGGTAGATGTAATAGTCAATCAATTAAAACTTCTAGCAATCACTAAAAATTCGCTGCTCTTTTCATCTAATCTATATGCTTCATCCGGCTTTAGCGATACGTTAGGAACTTTGTTTATCCGTGTATTTATGTTGACGTGGATGTTGTCATTATTGCGTTTCATCTCTATTGAACAAACTATTTTAAAAAAGAAAAGATGGTTGTTTTTTCTTCCAATGATGATATATTTTTTAATTGTGATTATCATACAAAGTGTTATTCAAAATTCAGTTATCAGTTTTAATTTTTATTTGCTCAATTCATTAAGTCGATACACTTTCGTTAGTTTAATCATTTTTGGTTTGGCGTTTTCAAGTCTATTATTTGTTATGCGTTGGATTTTTGAGCACGAATTTAGTCGGCATTTCTTTGTGCTTTGTGTGGTGGTGAGTTTAGTATGCGTAGGAATTGGATTTTATTTGCATCTTTTTACCGATATACTTTACGCCTTGTTCTTAGTTTTATGGCTGATTACGTTGCTTCTTTATTTTTATTATGAAAAATCATTTTTCCCAAAATCAAAAAAATACAAATTTCTTTCTAACTTAATTCTATTGTCGTTAATCTCATTTCTTACCTCAGTAATTATCATTTTTAACACCACACAAAAAGATATAGAAAAAAGAAAATATAGAATTAAAGAACTAGTATCAGAACAAGATATTGGCGAAGAATTTACCTTGTTGGAAACCGAAAATAACATTGAAAACGACTATTTTATTAAATCTTATTTCAAGAATCCATACATTTCTACCGTTGATATAGATAAGCGTATTTCATCAAAATATTATAAACCTTTGTTGCGTAGATATAGCTTAAATACCTATACGTTTGATAAAGATGGAACGCCATTAATCGGTACATCCCAAAAGTCATTTTCTAAATTATTAACAACAAAGAATTCTAGAAAATCAAAAAACATTTCTTCCCACTTTTATTATTTGCCTTTTAAAGAAAATGGAGAAAAATATTTAGGTTTCTTCACCATAAAAGAAGATTCTTCAAATCTCGGATATTTGTTTGTTGAATTTGTACCCAAAATTTTTAGTTCGTACAGTGCTTATCCTGAATTACTACTTAAACAAAAAAATTACTACGATGAAGAATACGATAATTTTTCATACGCTATTTATGATACTCGCTATTTAATAAAACAAAAAGGAGATTATGAATATCAAGTAAATTTTAATTTCCCAATTGATACAACAAAAGAATTTTCTAATTATAAAACGAGCAATTATACACATACTATATTTTACAGCAACGAAAAACAAGTTATATTATCTGAAAAAAATAGACCTACATTAAGCACATTATCCGTATTCTCTTATTTACTTATCTTCTTTATTCTGTTTTTTGTTGTATTGGATTTTGTTGGATTTTCATACAACTTTTGGGGAAATGATTCCTTACTAAACTTCTTAAAAGGAAATACACTTCAAAAGCAAATTCAAAATTCAATGATGGCTTTAGTCTTGTTTTCTTTAGCCATTATTGCTATCGTTACAATGGTTTATTTTCAATATCAATACAATATCTACCAAAACAGTAAACTGATTAAAAAAGTGAATGCAGTTATGAAAAATGTGGCTCAGTATTATGTAGATGATTACCCGATTTATGGAGAAAATACTTTCGATAAGGTAGTTCAGCAAAAACTTAATGTATTGTCATCTATCCATGCATTAGATATTAATGTGTATTCCACAAAAGGTGAATTGTTGCAGTCTTCACAACCTGAAATATTTAAACGTGAATTGGTGTCCGATAAAATGGATGTGGATGCTTATTTCAATTTAATTATCAAAGGAAAATCAAAATATGTACACGATGAACAAATTGGAAATTTGAGTTTTTTAAGTGCTTATCAACCTTTACGAAGCAATGGAAAGGTAATTGGGTATTTCAATTTTCCATATTATGGAAAACAAAAATCATTTCAAGAGGATATTTCATATTTCTTAGTAGCATTGGCAAATGTATATGTTATATTTTTAATTGCAGCTGCTTTGTTGGCTGTATTTTTATCGCGTTCCATTACCAACTCATTAACCTTGATTTCAGAAAATATTAAAGATGTACAATTCGGAAAAGCCAATAAAAAAATTAATTGGAAAAATAATGATGAAATTGGTTTATTGGTAAAGCAATATAATTTGATGCTTTCTGAATTACAAAATAGTGCAGATTTATTAGCCAAATCAGAACGAGAAGGTGCTTGGCGCGAAATGGCAAAACAAGTTGCTCACGAAATTAAAAATCCATTAACACCCATGAAGCTAAGTATCCAACATTTACAACGTGCTTTAAAAGATAATTCACCAGATATTACAGAATTAACACAAAAAATATCGGAACGATTAATCGAACAAATAGATAATCTTTCCGGTATTGCTACTGCATTTTCTGATTTTGCAAAAATGCCTCAAGGAGAATTTAATATAATAGATATTGAACCCATCTTACTTTCTACGGTGGAGTTATTTAGAGAAATTGAACACGTAGATATTACTCTGAAATGCCCAATTCATGCTTGCTTTGTTTTTGGAGATAAAGATCAACTTTTACGTGTATTTACCAATATCATCAAAAACGCTACTCAAGCCATTCCTGAAGACATAGATGGTCAAATTCATATTGATGTACTTGATGAGGCACGTCATTATTGTATTGTAATAAAAGATAATGGAATTGGAATTCCAACAGAGAAACATGCACATATTTTTGAACCTAATTTTACTACAAAATCCAGCGGAACCGGTTTGGGATTAGCAATTAGTAAAAATATAATTGAACGAATGAATGGCAGCATTACATTTGAGTCAGTAGTTAATGAATATTCTATTTTTTACATAAAAATACCTAAACATCAATAGTATTTAATTTCTTTCTTTTAAAAATAAATTACCTTTGTGGTATCTGTTGTTAATCGATTTAATTTTATAGGATATGCAAACAACCTCTTCACAACTACTTTTCGAAAAAGCAAAAACGTTAATGCCTGGAGGTGTTAATTCTCCAGTACGAGCGTTTAACTCAGTGGGTGGAACTCCAATATTTATAAAAAAAGGGAAAGGTGCTTACATTACTGACGAAGACGAAAATCAATACATTGATTATTGTTGCTCTTGGGGACCACTAATTCTAGGCCATGCAAATGAAAATACAGAACAGGCAATTATTGAAACAGTAAAAAACGGAACTTCATTTGGTGCGCCCACAGCTTTGGAAAATGAGTTAGCCGAACTAATTCTTTCCAATCATTCCTATATAGAAAAAATTAGATTTGTAAGCAGTGGCACAGAAGCCGTGATGTCTGCATTGCGTTTGGCACGAGGTGTAACCGGCAAATCTAAAATCATAAAATTTGAAGGCTGCTATCATGGTCATGTCGATTCATTGTTGGTGAAAGCCGGTTCCGGTTTAATAACTTTAGGTGAGTCAACTTCTGCTGGTGTTCCTGAAAGCTTTGCCAATGAAACCATCGTTTTGCCATTAAATGACGAAGAAGCTGTTGCTGCAACACTCGAAAAATTACATACCGAAATTGCTGCTATAATAATTGAACCTATACCTGCAAATAATGGCTTGTTGCTTCAATCACATAAATTTTTATTGCATCTACGGGAAATGTGTACGAAGTATAAAGTACTATTAATTTTTGATGAAGTTATATCAGGGTTTCGTGTAGGATTTGAAGGCGCAACAGGATTGTATAAAATCCAACCGGATATTATCACTTTTGGAAAAATAATTGGCGGCGGAATGCCAGTAGGTGCTTATGCATCCAGTCATGCAATCATGAATCATATAGCACCATTAGGCAATGTATATCAAGCAGGTACTTTAAGTGGAAATCCAGTTGCCATGAGTGCAGGAATTGCTCAATTAAAAGCTTGTTTACATACAGATTTTTATCATGATTTACAACATAAAACAGATCGATTGGTGGATGGCATCAAACAACATATTGAAACGAAAGGCTATGAAATTACCATCTATAATATTGGTTCAATATTTTGGTTTGCATTTTCAAATATGTCACACTTAACGAGAGCAGATCAAATTAATTCCGGTAAAATGAGCTTATTTGCCAAAGTGTATCATCATTTATTGGAAAATGGAATCTATTTCGGTCCATCCGGATACGAAGTAGGATTTGTTTCTGCAGCACATACCGAACAAGATATTGATAAAACGATAGTTGCATTGAATCATGCTTTCGACACTGTTTTAAGCGGATAAAGTTTGCCTGAATTTTAGTTTATTTAATTTATCCTTAACCTCAATCTATCTAAACACTTCGTGTTTATGGTGGCTTTTGTTTAAATTTGTTGGTTAATGTTTTAATAAACATATTCTAACTTTGATTATAAAATATAGTATATAAAATAGTATGAAAATTCTAAAATTTGGTGGTAGTTCTGTAGGCTCACATGTAAATGTACGTCGCATCATAGAAATTGTGAGGAGCAAAAAAGAACAAGGAGAAGAAGTGGTGTTGGTGTGTTCTGCTTTTAATAAAGTAACAGATCAATTAATTAACGCCGGAAAATTAGCTGAGAAAAAAGATAATTCTACTTATATCGAAATCTTTGAGAGTTTCAAAGAACGCCATCGTTTGGCTATCGAAGAATTAGTGACGGATTCAGAAATAAAAAATGTAATGCTGGAAGAATTTGTAGACAGCATGCATCGTGTAGAAGATATTTTAAAAGGCATCAATATGCTCGGAGAATTATCTGATAAAACATTAGCAAATTTAGTATCGTATGGCGAACGCTTTTCTTCATTTATAGTTGCTGGAGCATTGCGAAGTGCAGGTTTAAACGGCATTTATGTAAATGCAACTCAATTAATCCGAACAGATTCCAACTATTTAGCCGCTAAAGTAAATTTTGAAAAAACAAATAAAAATATTCTAGACTTTTTTGAAGCGATTCATGGAGTTGCTGTAGTTACTGGATTTATTGGAAGCAATGAGCATGGCAATGTTACAACACTAGGAAGAGGTGGCTCAGATTATACTGCTGCCATATTTGGTGCCGCTTTAAAAGCAAATGCTATAGAAATTTGGACAGATGTGAATGGCGTTTTGACAGCAGATCCTCGACGTGTAGAACAGGCGAACACCATACCAACTTTATCCTATAAAGAAGCAATGGAATTATCCCATTTTGGAGCTAAAGTAATCTATCCACCAAGTATTCAGCCTGCATATATTAAAAATATTCCACTGATAATTAAAAATACATTTAATCCAGAACATCCCGGAACATTTGTATCTAAAGAATCTGGAAAATCACCGAATGATATTAAAGGCATTTCTTCCATTTCAAATATTGCCGTATTGCGAATGGAAGGAACAGGTATGGTCGGAGTAGTTGGCATTGCCTCTCGTTTGTTTGGTTGTTTATCGCGCGCAAATGTGAACATTATCTTTTTAACACAAGGTTCTTCGGAGCATTCTATTTGTTTTGGTATTGTTCCAAATGATATTAAAAAAGCACAAAAAAGTGTAGAAGAAGAATTTAGATTTGAAATTCAAAATCGACTTATTGCCCCTTTGGTGGTGGAAACCAATAATTCAATTATCGCTGTCATAGGTGAAAATATGTCCAATGTGCCTGGCGTTTCAGCAAAAATGTTTAAAGCATTAGGAAATAATGGTATCAATATTAATGCGATTGCACAAGGCTCTTCTGAACTTAATATCACCGCAGTAATTGATAGCCACAATGAAGCTAAAGCGTTGAATGCCTTACACGAAATTTTCTTTGAAAACGATGTTCATTCTGTAAATGTTTTCTTAGTTGGACCCACCGGTTTGATTGGTAAAACATTGTTGAAACAAATCAAAAATCAGTTTGAGTATTTGAAGAAAGAAAAATCAATGCAAATCAATGTAACAGGTATTGTCAATTCTAAAAAAATGTTGATTGATAGCAATGGGATTGATTTAGAAAATTGGGAAGAAGCTATTGAAAAAAAAGGAGAAGTATCTAACCTAGAAAATTTTACCAATAAAATTATCGACTTAAACTTTGCAAATTCTGTTTTTGTGGATTGTTCGGCAAGCAAGAATGTCGTTGAATTTTATGAAAAACTATTGAAAAAAAGCATTTCTATTGTGACTCCAAATAAGATCGCAAATACGTTAAGTCAAGATAAATATGTGCGTTTGCGACAATTGGCAAAAAAATCTAATGCTCAATTTATGTACGAAACCAATGTAGGAGCAGGTTTGCCGGTTATTGGTGTATTGCAATCTCTTTTAAATTCTGGAGATAAAATTTTGAAAATTGAAGCTGTTTTATCCGGCACATTATCCTTTATCTTTAACAATTTTAAAGACAACTTAAAATTCTCCGATGTAGTATTAGATGCAAAAGCAAAAGGATTTACAGAGCCAGATCCTCGAGATGATTTATCAGGATTAGATGTGGCAAGAAAAGCATTGATTCTATCTCGTGATAGCGGTGCGCAAATGGAATTAAACGAAATTAAAGTAGAAAATTTAGTTCCGGAAAATTTACGTGAGGTAGATGTGAAAACCTTCTTAGCCAAACTACCAGAGGTAGATGATACGTATGAAAAATTAAAAAATGAAGCAAAAGCAAATGGTCACGTATTGCGCTACATGGCAGTAATTGAAAACGGAAAAGCCTCTATAGAATTAAAACCCGTTGATAGCTTACATCCATTTTATAATTTAAGTGGAAGTGATAATATGATTGTGTTCACAACAGAACGTTATAAAACCAATCCGTTAGTAATTAAAGGGCCTGGAGCTGGCGCAGAAGTAACGGCTGCTGGTGTTTTTGCTGAAATTATTACCATCGGAAATTACATGGCTGATTAGTAATTTGTTTTTGTTGAAATTGAAAGATGGTGATAATTAACAAATTTGTGAAAGGGAAAAATATAATTGAACGAAGTACCAATGCTATTTTCCAATAACCAGATAAGAAAAAATGAAAGTTGGAGATAAAATAAAAGTTTTCGCACCTGCAACAGTTGCAAATGTAGCTTGTGGTTTTGACGTATTAGGCTTTGCAATTGATAAGCCTGGCGATGAACTAATTATGGAAATTACAGCAACAAAAGGCGTTGAAATAGTAGATATAGAAGGAGATGGTGGCGTTTTGCCTCGTGATGCCAAAAGGAATTCGGCTACGGTGGCCATTCAAGATTATTTAGACTGCATTGAAGCTGATTTTGGATGTAAGATTTGGTTGAAAAAAATGATGCCAAGTGGCAGTGGGTTGGGAAGTAGCGCAGCAAGTGCAGTAGCTGGTGTGTTTGCCATTAATATGTTGTGTAACGAAAAATTAAGTAAGCAAGAATTAATGCCATTTTTATTAAATGCAGAAAAAGCCGCATGCGATGCAGCTATTGCAGATAATGTAGCTGCAAGCTTATTTGGCGGCTTTATTTTGGTGAGAAGCTATGAACCATTAGATATTTTACAAATTCCAGTTCCAGAAGATTTATGGTGTGCAGTTATCAATCCACATGTAATTGTATTAACCAAAGAAGCACGTGAAATATTGCCGAAAGAAATTCCTTTAGCACATTCCTTACGTCAAAGTGCCAATGTTGGCGGTATGATGGTGGGCTTGTTGCGTGGCGATTATGAATTGATTGGTAGAAGCATGGTAGATTATATTGCAGAACCCTATCGGAGTAAATTAATTCCAGGATTTTATGAGATGAAAAATGCAGCCATATCTGCAGGTGCTTTAGGAGCTAGCATTAGCGGTTCTGGCCCAAGTGTGTTTGCCTTGTGCCATGGAAAAGAAATTGCCAATAAAGTAGGCGAAGCATTAAAATCAGAAATGGATAAATTAAATATTGGTGCAGACGTTTATGTAAGTAAAGTAAATAACCAAGGACCCAAAGTATTGCCATTGACAGATTAATAGACTAAATAAATTTTTAAATTTTTGTATTCTTTAAAATGAAATTATATTCCACTAAAAAAATATCACCAGACGTTGACTTGAAAGAGGCCGTTTTAAAAGGGCTTCCAGCCGATAATGGTTTGTATATGCCGTATGAAATTAAACCACTGCCTACTGAATTTTGGGATAATTTACACAGCTATACTTTTACAGAGATGGCATTTCATATATCAAAACATTTAATGGGTGATGCCGTTCCCGAGGAATCCTTGAAAAAAATTATTCAAGATGCCTATAATTTTGATGCTCCTTTAATAGATGTAGGTGATTATTCTATCTTAGAATTATTTGATGGTCCTACATTGGCTTTTAAAGATTTTGGTGCTCGATTTATGGGGCGATTAATGGGATATTTTTTACAAGGAAATAATACTGAAGTCAATATTTTAGTAGCAACTTCAGGCGATACAGGCTCAGCCGTGGCGCATGGTTTCCTAAATGTAAAAGGTATAAATGTTACTATTCTTTATCCAAAAGGAAAAGTAAGCAATATTCAAGAAAAACAATTCACCACCTTAGGTGCAAATATTACTTCAATCGAAATTGATGGTACTTTCGATGATTGCCAAGCTTTGGTAAAACAAGCTTTTTTAGATCAAGAATTAAATGAGAAATTGACTTTGTCATCTGCCAATTCCATAAATATTGCTCGTCTAATTCCTCAAACTTTTTATTATTTCTATGCATACAAACAAGTTGCAAATAACAAGTTGCCTTTTTATTTTTCAGTACCATCCGGAAATTTCGGAAATTTAACTGCCGGATTATTTGCTAAAAAAATGGGATTGCCTATTGCTACATTAATAGCATCTAACAATGCTAATAATATATTCACTCAATATATAGAAACTGGAATTTTTGAACCTAAACGCTCCATTCAAACTTTGTCAAATGCCATGGATGTTGGCAATCCAAGTAATTTTGCTCGCATGATGGATTATTATGATAATAATATTGAAATGCTGCGTGAGGATATAGATGCTTATGCATTCACAGATGAACAAACTTCCGAATGTATTAAAGATGTGGCAGATAAATATAATTATATACTATGCCCACATTCGGCAGTTGGATACTTAGGCTTAGATAAATTTGTAAATGATAATGAATTAGATCCAACATATATAAATGGAATAGTTTTATCAACAGCACATCCTGTTAAATTTGGCGAAGTTGTAGAACCACTAATTGGAAAAAAAGTAGAAATTCCAGAGAGATTAAAGTCTATTATTGATGGAGAAAAATTATCAATACCAATGTCTGCCGATTTCAATACGTTTAAGTCTTGGTTGTTGTCAAAATAATGAACATTTAAGCACCTTAATCTATTTTATTGATTAAGCTAATTTTTATATACATGTTCCTGTTTTTAGGAAATAGTATTATTTATTCTCAATTTATTGATGTATTTTAGTATATACATTAATAAAAATGAAACCTATTTTTACCTTTTGCTTAGTTTTTTTTAATCTATTTATATCCTTTTCTCAAACAAGGTATAAAGATGAATTATTTTCGGAACAAAAGCATTCAGATATAATTTATGGCGGAAATTTTGATAGCAAAAATCAATTTACCAATTTACTGATGGATGTTTATACACCTATGGGTGATACATCTACTGCACTTCGTCCAATTGTAATTTTTGTGCATGGTGGTTCGTTTGTAGGAGGCGATAGAAATGACCAAGCATTGAATAAAAATGCAGCGTTTTTTGCAAAGAAAGGCTATGTAACGGCAAACATAGAATATCGTTTGGAGCAAACTACCTTTATTGACCCAATAGTAAACTTTGCAGATACCTACAACTGGCATCGTGCTATAGCACGCGCCACACAAGATTTAAAAGCAGCGATTCGTTATTTCAAAAAAGATGTAGCCACCAATGCCAATTCCTTTCAAGTAGATACCAATATGATTTTTATCTACGGTTCTTCTGCCGGTGCAATTACCGCTTTGCATGCGATATATTTAGATGACACTTTAGAAATGAATAGCGTATTTAAAGCGGCCTACAATGATGTTGGTGGATTAGATGGCAATAGCGGAAGTGCCGGTTACAATACGAAAGGAGTAAAAGCTATAGTAAGTTGCAGTGGAGCTATCGCCGATTTGAATATGGTAAATAATAACAAGGATATTGAATATTTAGGATTTCATCACACATTAGATTTTACGGTTCCTTATGACATAGGTTGTTTTGTTACAGTGGCTTGTTGGTTGGGAAATTATTATGGTGATAATAAAATATTTCCTAAAATAAAAAACAATGGAACCTATGCTGAATTTTATCCAATAGATAAGATAGGACATCCAGCGGACCAAGTTTCTGATTCTGTAACACGTATTATGGTATTACAAAAAACAACCAACTTTTTATATCGAATTATGCAACAGGAAATAGTAACAACAATTAAGAATAATCGTGCGTTATCTTTTGAAATATTTCCCAATCCATCATCTGGAAATGTTACAATTCAAATACCAAAAGAGGTTCAATTTATGCCAGTAAATGTATCAGTTTGTGATGTCTCAGGCAAAATTATTTTTACTGAAAACATAGAAAATAAAGAACAACTGGAATTAAATATGGATGTTGAAAGTGGTATGTATATCATTACGATTACCACTCAAAATCAACAGTATTTAGCAAAACTAAATATTATAAAATAGGTTAGTTTTCATTCCAATAGTAACTGTCTGGATAAATACGTTTACCAAAAACAGCAGTGCCTACACGAATAATGGTTGCACCTTCTTCAATGGCAATTTCCAAATCGCCACTCATACCCATTGAGAGCTCGTTTAATGCTACATTTTTGATATTTAGTGCCATTAATTGTTGTTGTATTTTTTTTAGAAGTTGAAAACATGCACGTACTTTATCTGTTTCAGCACTGAATAATCCAATGGTCATTAATCCTTTTATTTTTAAAGTAGATAATGATGCCACTGCACGAACAAGAGATTCAACTTCTTCAGGAGAAACGCCAAATTTGCTTGCTTCATTTGATGTGTTTACTTGTATAAAAATATCCAAAGTCTTATTTTCTAATAATAATCGTTGATGTAATTTCTCTGCAATATCAATTCGGTCAATCGATTGAATACAAGAGACTTCACATTTTAAAATGTCTTTTATTTTATTACTTTGGAGATGACCTATAAAATGTTTTGTATGCTTTACATGTTTTAAATCATCATACTTTTCTTTCAATTCTTGAACTTTATTTTCACCGATTAGCGTTTCACCACAAGCAATGGCCATTTTTATATTTTCGGTGGAAACAGTTTTAGTGGCTAGTAAGAGTTTTATTTCATTTGAATTTCTACCCATTCTTTTACAAACGATTACTATTCGTTTTTTTATTTCAGATATATTTATTTCAATAGCATTCATTTTATGTTTATTTATTTTTTAGTACACTCAAATAATAGGATTACTGATTTACTTTTTCATCTTTAGTAGTGAACAATAAAGTGAAATTTTACTCTAGCTCAGTTTATTTTAAACGTACTAATGTTTATTTTGTTTGTTCTATTAGGCTTTGTACGATTTCATAAACAGAAAAAGTTTTTCAGGTTTATGGTTAAACCATTGTCGTAATTCTGTAGATGGTGCAAGCTCACTATTCCAATGTTGTAGTGCAGCAATTTGTTTTGAAATGCCACGAGGCCATAATCTATCTACTAAAATTCGATAGCCATCATCGTCTGTTTTAATGTCATAAATTCTTTCAATTTTCAGCATAAATAAAATTACGAATATTCAAAATATGTTTTATCTTTAAATAGTTTAATAAATTTTTGTTACTATGACTTTAGTCATAGAACTTTTATAGAATTGAATATAACTTTATAACAAAATTAAACAACTGAATAATATGAAAAAGAAATTAATTATTGGTTTAATGGTGTCAATGCCATTTTTTTATGTAGCATGTACGAGTGGTAACAAAGAATCTGCATCTACAGAAACTCCAGCGGAAACAACGGAAACAACAGAAGCAGCACCATCAGAAGACTATGATCCATCACGAGGTGAAGGTAAATATGATTCTGCAAGCGTTGTCTTGGGTGCATTAAATGCTGATATGGCTAAAAATGGAAAATCTATCTCTGAAACGAAATGTTTTTCTTGCCACAAAACAACTGACGAAAGATTAGTGGGTCCAGGTTGGAAAGATGTTACCAAAAGAAGAACAGCACATTGGATAATGAACTTTATCACAGATCCGGATCCAATGATCGACAAAGATCCTGAGGTTCAAAAACAATTAGAAACTTGTTTAGTTCGTATGCCAAACCAAAGTTTAGAAGAAAAAGACGCCAGAGAAATTGTAGAGTTTATGCGTCAAAATGATGGAGCTAAATAATGAAATAAGTTTTCATTAATTATAAAGAATTTGTGTGGGCACTTGCGTAGCAAGTGCCCACTTTTTTTTTATAAAATTGTATTATTTAGTCTTATTTTATTTAAATTTATCCACTAACAACAATTAGTGGAAAACGATATTACAACAAGAACAGATTTAGAAAGGTTGGTTTCACTTTTTTATGAAGCAATAAAATCGAACGATGAAATTAGTTTCTTTTTTACTGAAACCATAATGGTAAATTGGGATTTACACGAAACTAAAATGGTTGATTTTTGGGAAAACGCACTGTTTTTTGAAGGAAATTATTCCGGAAACCCAATTGATGCACATCATCATTTACATACGATGGAACCAATGTCGTCTTCACATTATGAACTATGGATTAAGTTATTTAATCAAGTAGTCTTTCAAAATTTTCAAGGAGAAAATGCCAATAAAATTGTTCAGCATGCAAAAGCAATTGCACAAATTTTACAAGACAGAAATTAAACTTCTCGATGTGTAATTTGTGAAATAACCATTAAAGTTGCACTTAAAAATAAAACAATGGCAGCAAATAACAAAAGTCCATTGATATGTGGTATTAACGTGTACGTAAAGGCTGCAAATCCTTGTAATCCTAAGAAAAACTCATTAAGCAACACACCAATAAAAAATAATACAGAAGCGATAGCCGCAAATTTAGTTGGTTTTAAATAACCTTTATAGTAGCTATATCCTAATATAAATAAGGTATAAACACCTAAAAGCACTAAATGTAAATAGGCAATTACAATTGGTCTAAAACCAAAAACTAAGGTACTTAGTGATGGTATAATGGACACCGTTTGTAGTGTAAATTTGATGGTTATGGATATTATAGATCCATAAATAAATAGGGTAATCCAAGTTGGTTTTACATTATCTTTAATACTAATAATGGCTCGATAATTTTCAGAAATTAATTTTATCCAAGTGCCAAATTGTAATAAAGTGGCAATCACTGTAATGATATACAACCAAAGTGGCAACTTAATCCATAACAGTGAAAGAAATACAGTAAAAATGGAAGTGGTAAATAATATTTTGAAGTATTTATTTGTGTCTATTAATCCTTTTGGTAAAAGAGTGATAGCGATGGCCATGCTGGCAAAAAAGAACCATCCACTGTATTGAAAGTGTAAAAAATAATACAGCGAACCTAAATAAAAGTTATGATTGATATGTTTACTTGCTAACATATAAGCAAGATAAAATGGACCTGCAGAAGATAGTATATTTAATAGTAAACCACCTATTGCCCATGGTTTAGAGGCATTGTCTGTTGAGAATCGTTTGGCATCTTTTACAAAAACAAACGTGAATCCAACGGCTAAAATAATACTCAAAGTAGAAAATGTAATTGATAATGCTTTATAACCTTGATAGGTGAAAAAAATTAGCATTCCGAAAGAACAAACAAGATTGGCTATAATTAGCATTTTATATTTTTTACGAACGGCATTTCCAAGTTGTTCAATGACTATCATAGCTAATCCACAATAAAGAAAATGACTAATCCAGCCGCTAAATGCAAAGTGTGAATGTGCGTGCAATAAGTTTTTTTGTTGAAAAAATGGAAATTCGTATGCGATTTTGAAACGCATCATCATCCCGTAAAGTGCTACAATGGCTAAGTTTATTAAACCCCACTTTATCCAGTTATTAAATGTTTTTTCATTTTCCATCAATTAGAAATAAATTTTATGATTAATGATTTTAATTTTTTCCATTTCTTTCATCCTTTTGATGGTACGAATTACTGTTTCAACTCTTAGCCCTGTAATGTCAGCTATTTGTTGCCGTGTATATGGAATTATTATCGCATTCATAGAATAATTATTTTTGAGTATTTTCTTTTTATGCTTCGTTAAAAATAATGCAATTTTATCTTCCGGAGTATGGCTTACTAAAATTTGTGCATGTGCTGCTTGTTCATACATTCTTTCTGAAAAGGTATAAATCATGCGTTCTTTTAATTCCGGATAGTCATTTATAATAGCAATAAATTTTTCTTTCTGCAAAGTTAATATAATTGATGGAATAGTAGTTTGTGCTGAATTGGGATATGGCTTGTCTAGCAATAAAGCTGGTTCGCCAAAACTATGTTTTTCTATATAAATTCCTTGAATTAGTTCTTTTCCATTTTTATTGGATGAAAATACTTTTACTTCGCCACTTATAATTTGGAAATACGACTTAGGCTGAATGTCTTCTTTGTATATGTATTCGCCTTTGTCGTACTTTTTTGAGATACCGCCATACGCTATTAATATGTTATAATCTATATGCATAGTATGCTAAATTATTTTAGAGCTTGGCAATAATAATTTTTGAGTAGGAAATAAGGATAATTCAATATACTAAATTCTTAGAAAATTGGCTGAATTATTTACAAAATAAAGTAGGGTTATGTTCTAGCGTTTAAACTGACGGGATGAGCGACAAATTTTTAAAATAAAGCTACATCGGTTTGTTTTTCAAACCGATGTGCTTTATACTAATTATTCAACAATAAATGTACCTTTCATCATTGCTGAGTGTCCTGGAAATGAACATAAGAATTCATAAGTACCTTTTGCCGGTGCAGTGAATTCAATGTCGGCAGTTTCGCCACCACCAATTGTTTTGGTGTGCGCAATCACCTCTTTTTCCAATGCTTTTGGAATATAGTCATTGTCTTTTGCATCAATAGCTGCTTTTGCGAATTCGTCTAAATTTGCACCAGCTGCTAATAAAACAAAGTTATGTCCCATAGCCGTAATTGGAGCAACGCCAGAATGTGTAAGCGTTAATTTTACAGTTTGACCCTCTTTAACAACAATTTCTGATAAGTCAAATTTCATGTCATCTCCACCGCTTATCGCTACTTCAGCTATGTTGCTTTCTGCAGCAGGAGCTTCAGTAGTGGTGGTTTCTGTTTCTGTTCCTTCTGTTTTGGAACCTTGGTTACAAGCAGTTGCAAAAAATGCACCGATTGCGAAGATTAAGAATAATTTTTTCATTTTTTTTAAAATTGATTTTATGATGAAATAAAGGTTATACAGTTGCAAAAGTTTGCTCTAGCGCAATTGCTTTTGGAAATAAAATATTATTTTCTAAATGAATGTGCATGTGCAAATCTTCTTCGTATTCTTTTAAGAGTGCAAAAGTTACTTTATACGTATTACAAGCATCTGCAGGTGGTGTGTAGTTATTCGTTAAATCTGCAATTTTTTGAAAACGTTCGCCTTCAGCTACATGTTCACTCATCATCATACTAATTGGATTTTGAACGGTTCCGAAAGGAGCTTGCACGCTAGTACCATCTAATGTTGCTTTTACCATTTTTCGAATGAAAGGAAATAATATTAATTCTTCTTTTTTCATGTGCATCGTTAATTCTCCGGATGATTCTTTAAATTCGTCAAAAACAGTAATCAATTCAGGATGTCTGTCACCATGTACTTTCATTATTTTTTCTAAAAATGGCAAGATTTCTTGGATTTTTGTTTCCACATAACGATGGTGTTTTTTCTCAATATAATCGGCCAATAAATCTAATGGAAATGTATTGTAGTCGATGTTGTTGTTTTGTTGTTGTGTGGTCGCATTTTCCAATTGTTGAATAAGCGTTGCTACGTCAATGTTTTTTAATGTACAAGCTTCATCTATGCTTCTATTTCCATTGCAACAGAAATCTATTTTATTTTGCTTAAACACTGATGCTACTCGATAATCTTTTGCTACTAATTCACTAATAATTGTATCTTTTGTAATGCTCATTTTTTTAGTATTTAATGTGATAAATTTTTTTCAAAATTAATTGTTACGTTACTTTTTGTAAATGATTTTTGTCATGTTCACAAATCCTGCTTGTTTCTATTTTTTTATAATAATGGTGTAGAACTGTTTTCTTGGTAATAATTTATTTTATATAAAAACATAGTGGCCATGCGTTCTCCTTGCCATTTTGCACGTTCTGCTCTAGCACCAACAAATAATGAATCTACAGTGGAATTAAACAATTGAACCCATCTGTCGAAATGTTGTTTCTCTACAGGTAATTTTGCATGTGGTACAAATGGACTTCCAAAATAAGTATGTTCATCAAATAAAACAGTTTGCCAGAAACGATACATTTTTTCTAAATGTTGTGGCCATTTATCTTGAATTACCTTATTAAAGATATCCGCCAATAAATCATCTTTTCGTATCGTTTCATAAAACGTGTCCACCATTAATTGAACGTCTTTTATGTCTTTTAAATCTTGTAATGATTCCATTGTTTATCGTTTACATTCTTTTAAATAACGTTCGCCATTTAGAATTGTTTTTCCAGATTTTACGCCAATGGCTAATTGCTCAATCGTAGTAGATTCCAACATTTTTTTTAGCTCCATACGAACATTTACATATTGATGATGAAGCAAACATGGATTTTTATCACTGCATTCTGCCATTCCCATGGAACATGCTTTGTAAATCGCATCTCCATCAATGGCTTTCACAATTTGACTTAATTTAATTTTCTCTCGTTGTGCTTTTGTCATTTCAAATCCACCGTAAGGTCCTTTAATGGATTCCACTAAGTTTTGCTTGGTTAATGTGCCTAATACTTTTGCAGTAAAAGCTTCTGGTGTACCAGTGTTTTCTGCAATGTCACCAATTTTTACACGCCTGTCTTCTTTTGATTGTATGGCAATATAAACCACTGCTTTTATTCCATATTCACATGCTTTTGAAAACATCTTTTTTACGTAATTTGAGAGCAAAGATAATAGCTTTTTTTATTTCCGACAAATTTGTCCGAAATATTTAACATACAGATTGAAGCGTATTAATTTGATATTAAAATATTGTAAATTACTGTTTAGGCATTCTATTCGTCTAATTTAAATAGTTCACTTAATTGTTGTCGATTGATGGAATTTGGAGTTCCTTTTAAACAGAAATTTCGAATGTTACATATAATAGGATTTTCCCAATGTGCAATTTTTCCAAGCAACCAACTTGTATTGACTACTTTGTGTGCTTTTTTTAATCGAATGGTATTGTATGCTTTAAATGCATCATTTAATGAATAACCATTGCTTATTAATTTTCCTATGATATAGGTATCTTCAATGGCTTGGCAAGCTCCTTGTCCTAAATTTGGAGTAGTAGCATGTGCTGCATCACCAATCAAACAAATATTTTTTTGATGCCATTTTTTTATAGGCTTCAAGTCTATAATTTCACTGAAAAATATTTTTTCAGGTAAAGTAGTTTTAATTATTTCTAAAATTTGTGGATGAAATTCTTTAAATCTTTCAGTTAATGGAATTTCCTTTTTATCACTATTGTCTTCATTAATCAATGCATACCAATACACTTCATTTTTATTAATTTTTACAAATCCAAATCGTTTTCCTTTATGCCAAGCTTCTAGTGCTTCATGAGTATAATGTTCCGGTAATTCTATTTCACAAACACCACGCCAACAAGGCTGATGCGCATTTCGTAATTTACCTTTTTCAAATAAAGAATCTCGAACAGTTGATTTTATTCCATCCGCAGCAATTACATACTTACTCGTTTGTGCACTACCATCTTCAAAATAGAGTTGAAAGCCGGCATTTATTTTTTCTATTTTCTCAATTTTTTTTGACAAATGAATATGTTTCCTGCCAATTTCATCTGCCAGTATTTGTTGTAAATCTGCTCGATGTATAGCAACATTATAAACGTGATATTTTTTTTCAAATGCAGCAACGTCAAAGGTAGAAAGTATATTAAAATTATTATCTGTAATAGATAAAGCATTTACCTTATTACCAACGGTTTCAATTTTGTGATGAATGGCTAATTTTTTATAAACTTGCATAGCATTGTTGGCAATAATGATTCCCGCACCAACAGGTTGTATGGCTGTTGCACTTTCAAATAGTTGAAATGGAATTCCATTTTGTTTGAGGATTAATCCCATTGTCAAACCTCCAATTCCCGCACCAATTATAGTGATTACTTCATTCATTTTAGCTATTAATTACTATGTGAAAATACATTTAATTTTGAATAATATTTTCCATTAATTTCAATTCCTTATTAATCGCACAACTCTCACCTAAGTAATTGCCACGTCCTCCGAAAATTCTATAATTTACTTGTTGGAATTAATGAAATGATGATTAATATCTGTAAGTGTTTCTATGTACTGTTCCCATTTTATAAACATTACCAATTATGAAATTTAGATGCATTCATTATCGCTAAAATATTTAAAATTCAACATTTGATTCGCACATTGTTTGTATAAATTTTAAGTGTATGCTCATTCGGGTTGACTTCTAAGAAGGCATTTTTTTAGTTTTTTTTGCATTTGTTCAAATGCTTCATTTTTCATAAACACCAAAAATTAGAAAAGGCACCATCGCGTTTCTGTAACACAAAACCAGTAATAATTTTGCTACACACTTTAGGATACAGCATGGCTAATTTTAGGACTTTCATTCCATCATTGCTAGATCCAAAATAGTTGCTTTGGCAATTCCAAAAAAAATGCAAAATAATTACTGCATCGTTGGCATATTGTTCAAATGAAAGTAGGTGTATTTCTGTATTCCGTGCGAACATGTGCTTCAATTGCGATTAATTTTCTCATTTTTGATAAATAATGAATAATTCTACCAAATGTAGTTTGTATCATAGAGCCACCACCTTACAATAATACTAGAAGTTAGCATCTCCAGATATTTTATAATACATTGAAATGCCATTTATTTTGGCATACCTATTTTGAAAATTTGCTTTATAGAATGTATTTTACCTGCAATTAAATTACTTAAATTATGTTACTTTCATTTCTGTTGACTTTTATTTGGTAGATAAAAATATTTCTTAACAATAGAGAATTTTAAAATTCCAATGCAAGCATTATATTTAGAATTATTTTAAACAATTATTTAAATATCAAAAAAAACATGAATGACACTCCATTAGCTAAGATGTTTGTTGCTTTTAACAACGTTTTAGACAGTAAAGTGGGAACGTCTTTAGGCTTGCGTAAATGGGTAGAAAAAATTACCTATCAAGGCACGTATCAAGGAGTAAACCTCACAAAAAAAGCATCGCGAATTTTTCCTAAAACTGGCAAACAAGAGGTTGCAAAACGATTAGACGATGCAAAAAAATCTGATTTATTTGATTTGCATTTAACGGAAGAGCAACAGATGATTCAGCAAACTATTCAGCAATTTGCTACGCAGTATTTAAGAAAAAATGCCGAAAAAATAAATGTAGATTGTGCAATTCCAAATGAAATTATTAAAGAATATCAAGCTTTAGGGTTGCCATATTATTCCGTGCCCGAAGCATTAGGCGGTGTATTGACAGATAAAGCCACCGTTACTCAAATGCTCATTGCTGAAGAAATGGCTTATGGTGATTTAGGCATGGCCGTTGCCTTATTAACACCAGTCAATGCCTTAAATGCAATTACTCGATGGGGAACAGCAGCACAACAAGAGCAATATATACCTGCATTTTTAGACGAGCAACAACCTTTGAATGCGGTGATTGCTATTAATGAACCTTCACCCTTGTTTGATCCATTTACATTGGCTACTCAAGCAGAAAAAAATGGGAATAAATATACCTTAAATGGCGTGAAAGCTACTGTACCATTGGTAAACTCAGCAGAGTTATTTTTAGTTGCTGCAAATGTAGAAGGCGAAGGACCAGCTTTGTTTTTAGTCGATTCATCTGCCGAAGGTTTGGAAGTGGAAACTCAAAATGCAATGGGACTAAGACCTGCAGCAATGGGAAATATTAAGTTGAAAAATGTTGAAATAAATGCCGATGCACGATTAGGCGATGATACATTTGATTACGCGACATTGATTAGTTATGCTCGTTTAGGTTGGTGTGCATTAGCCGTAGGCACCGCAAAAGCAATTTTAGATGAAGTGATTCCGTATGCTAATGAACGAATTGCGTTTGGAGAACCCATTTCTAACCGACAATCTGTTGCTTTTATGATTGCAAATATTCGAATTGAAATGGATAGTATGAAAATATTAATGGAACGTGCTGCTGCACTAGCAGAGCAAGGGAAACCATTTCAAAGAGAAGCATATTTGGCTGCCGTTGCATGCCAAGAATACGCCATGAACATTGGTACAGATGGCGTTCAATTATTTGGAGGAATTGGTTTTATGAGAGATTTTCCGGCAGAACGTTGGTATAGAGATCTCAGAGCAGTATCATGGAATTTTAATGCCATGCATCTTTAATCTTTAAAAATTTAAAAAAATGAATCTCGAAATACCCAAAAAATTTAAACCAGTAAAAGAGGCTGCATTAATGGCAGCAAAATCAGTATTTAGACCGATTTCCCGAAAGTACGATACCTTGGAACATGATTATCCTAAAGAATTAGACTTATTTGCAGCCGCATTAGATGGCATGAATGATGCAGGTTCTTCAATAGGTGGTGCAACTGGAAGTAGAGGCGAAACTGTAGATAAAAACGTAGTACGTAATGGCGGTAATATGGCTAGTGTGATTAATATTATGACGATGTGCTATGGTGATGTCGGTTTGTTATTAGCCATACCTCGTCAAGGCTTAGGAAATGCTGCCATTAGTGCAGTGGCAAATGATGAACAACTCCAACGCTTCGGAAAATTATGGGCAGCCATGGCCATTACCGAACCAGGCGCCGGATCTGATTCTGCTGCGATTACAACAACAGCCGTAAAAGATGGCGATGAATATATTTTGAATGGTGAAAAGATATTTGTTACAGCCGGTGAGCGCGCAGATGCCATTGTGGTTTGGGCTTCTTTGGATAAAAACTTAGGTCGTGCAGCCATAAAATCTTTTGTGGTGGAGAAAGGAACACCAGGCATGGAATTGGTTCGTTTAGAAACAAAAATGGGCATAAGAGCTTCCGATACTGCTGCAATTTCATTTGTGAATTGTAGAGTTCCTGCTGCCAATTTATTAGGCTCTCCTGAAATTGATGTGAAAAATGGATTTGCCGGCGTGATGGAAACGTTCGATAATACACGTCCGTTTGTGGCTGCGATGGCTGTAGGTTGTGCAGAAGCAGCTTTAGAAAGAACGAAAGAATTATTGCAAAATCAAATCAACTTAAATTATACATCGCCTATTAATAATTTAAATGCCGTTGAAGCTGAAATTTTAAAATTAGAAGCCGATTATGAAGCAGCTAGATTATTGACTATCAAAGCAGCGTGGATGGCCGATAATAAAATTCCAAATTCAATGGAAGCTTCAATTTGTAAAGCGAAAGCCGGAAGAATTGGAAATAAAATTACTTTAAAATGTGTGGAACTATGTAGTAGTATCGGATATTCAGAAGGAGAATTGTTGGAAAAATGGGCAAGAGATTCTAAAATATTAGATATTTTTGAAGGCACACAACAAATTCAACAGTTGATTATAGCCAGAAGATTATTAGGTAAATCATCCAAAGATTTAAAATAATTTATTGTAAATAAATAAATGATAAACCTCGACTAGAGTCGAGGTTTATTTTATTTAATCCCATTTTCGGCTATCTCTTTTAAATGTGCTGGAGTTAGTATTTGATAGTTTTCTTTTCTATTTCTTTTTATCCAAACAGGAGCACTTGTTTGGTCATAACTTTCTGTCTTTAATTCTTTTTTAATAATTTTAAAGGTAGATGTAAATTCAAAATCATCTACGAATCGAATAAAAACAGGTACAGCATAAGAAGGCAATTCTTGTTGTAAATAATCTTCAAAATCTTTCCAATTGAAACTTGTTTTTTTATGGAGCTGAATGGCAGCCATTCCGGCTTTTCCATCTGTTTTAGGAATACTTACTCCATAAACAGTACTTTGATTAACTGCTGAAAATTTATTGATAATTTCTTCTACTTCTGCGGTTGATACATTTTCACCTTTCCATCTAAAAGTATCGCCTTCACGATCGACGAATTGCGTATGCAAAAAACCAATGTTTCGCATGATATCGCCAGTATTATACCACAAATCATTTTTGCTAAAAGCATTTCTGAAAATTTTCTTTTCGTTTTCTTCTTTTTTGATATAACCAGGAAAAGGATATTTGTCGGAAATTTCAAAAATCATCAATCCCACTTCACCCCATTTTACTTTTTTCAAAAAACCTTTTCTATCATAAATTGGTTCACCTTTTTCTCGGTCGTATTCTATAATTTCAAACTTAGTGGCACACCAACCTACAGTGTTGTCTAAGTTGAGCGTATTGGTGAATGTCATATTTCCTTCTGATGAAGCATAAAATTCGTACACTTCTTTAATGTTAAAGCGTTCTTTAAAACCTTTCCAAATATCCGGACGCAATCCATTGCCTATAATTTTATTGATGTGATGTTGAGTGTCTAAACTGCTTGCAGGCGTATTGTATAAATACCTGCAAATGTCGCCAATATAAATGAATGCAGTTGCCTTGTATTGAATGGCATCTTTCCAAAATTCAGAGGCAGAGAATTTTCTACGAATGGCCATTGCTGCGCCACTGGCGGCAGAGCTTGACCATGCAATTAACAATGCATTAGAATGATAAAATGGAATACTTACATAAATAACATCTTTACTGTTTAATCCTAAATTTACCTTGCCAAACCAATACATGCAACTCAACCATTTTCGATGTGTTTGTATAGATGCCTTTGGCATTCCAGTAGTTCCAGAAGTGAAAATAAAGGCAAAAGGTGCGCCAGATTGTATTTCGCGTACGCCTTTTATGTTTGTTTTTGATAGCTTAGGAATGATGTTGGATGCTGAGATATAATGTGATGGAAGTGTTGTATCCTTCTTATCATGAATTCCGATAAAAACCTTTTTTGAAGGCGATTGAATGTCTGATTTTATAGTTTCGAATGCATCTATTAATTCTTCACCTACAATAAAATATCCATTGTTTTTTTGGTTGATGCTATGTGCTAAAATAGATGCACGTTGATTGGAATTAATTAAAGAAGCAATTGCTCCAATTTTTGCTAATGCTGCTACTATAAATAGAACTTCAGGTCTGTTTTCTAAATAGACAATCACCACATCATTTTTTTGTACACCTTGTTCCAGCAAAAAGTGAGCATATTGATTTACTGTCTCATTGAGCTGCTCATGTGTCCATTTTTTTTCTTCAAATAAAATGGCATTTTTGTTTTTATAACGGATGGCATTATATTCTAATATTCTTCCTATTGATTGTTTATCAGAATCGTTAAGTAATAATGCAGGAATACCTCCAAAAATTAATCCTGGAATTTTACCAGGCAATCGTTGTAAAATTTGAGGAACGATATCAAACAATCGTATGCTTTGGTTTTTATTTGTGGAATTTGGCACGAATGAAATATTTTAATAAAAATACATTCTTCTTGTTTATATACCAACAAATGTCAGAAACTTAACTTGTTTTTTTTAGGTGAAATTGAAATTATTTAATCTTGGTAAAAGAAAAGAAATCGACATGATTAGCTTTCAACCTTAGTTTTTTTTTCAAATAATGAAAATAATAATCCACCCATAACAGCTCCATAAATTGTGCTGTTTAGAGGTTTGGACGTAATCGCACAAGTTCCGGAAGCACATCCTACAAATTTCCAATATAAAAATCCCAAAATTGCACCCAATAGTACGCCAATAGTTATTAGTATTTTGTTTCTCATTTATTAAAGCTCATTTATTTTTATTTTCCACATACCTCTTAAGTCACCTAATTGATAGTTGGTTGCCAGGTCATTTGGATATTTTGATTGTATAATTTTAAGTGTACTTGATGCAATATCGTTGGTTGTTCCATGACATTTTATGCAAGTTGGCATAGCCAAAAAAATGGGTTTGTAGTAATAGGTTTCACCATTTGTATTTTTTTGTAAGAAATGTTGTTTTAATGTTTTTATTTTTACCCACGCTTTTTTGTCTTCTTCTTTGCTAATTGAATTCTTTGGATTTCTATTTTTATCAGACAATCGTTGAATATTGGAATGGTATTTTTGTGCTATCGAATCGGTGATGGACATTGCTTGAAAAGAGCAATAATCAACGGCATGATCAGTACCACCTTTTTTGATGGCTGCGCCAACATTTTGCAATAATACATTCTGCATGGCATTAGAAATGCTATCACCAAGTGCTAATTGTTTTTTTGCATTATTTTCAGCAACTTGTTCATGGTTATTTGATTGACCGCACGCTACCGATAAAATTGAAACAATGGCAATAAAAATATTTTTTTGCATCGCTATATAAATTTAAATACTAGATGAAATTTTACTTGTACAAACATAATCTGTTCTAGGTAAATTGGTTTTTGCAATGGCATTAAATCCGCCATCAATTTCAGTAAAGTTTCTATAACCACGTGCTTGTAAAATACTTGCAGCAATCATACTTCTATAGCCACCAGCACAATGCATAAAGAAATGTTCCGATGGGTTTATTTCTTTTATCCAATTATTTATATTGGATAATGGTTTATTGTATGCATCTTCAATGTGTTCAGCAATATATTCGCTCTCTTTTCGAATATCAATTATCTTATCAGTGCCAATGCTTACTAAATTAGCAAAGGCCTCAGAGGATATTCTATTTACGCTATCTATTTCTTTTCCGGCTTCTTTCCATGCTTCAAAACCTCCTTTTAGATATCCTAAAATGGAATCAAATCCGACTCTACTTAATCGAGTAATGGTTTCTTCTACTTTATCGTTTTCTGTTACTAAAAGAATAGGTTGTTTAACATCTGCTATCAGTGCGCCAACCCAAGGTGCAAAATCTCCATTTACTCCAATATTGACAGATTGTGGAATGAAACCAATGGCAAATTCCTTGTTATTACGTGTGTCTAAAATTAATACACTAGAATTTTCTGCAATATTTTCAAACTCAGTTACTGTTATAGCATTTAATCCTTGTTGGAGTACATTTTCAAAACTATTATAACCTGATTTATTCATATCGACATTCATCCCAAAATAGGCTGGAGGTGGCAGTAATCCATCAGTTACTGCTTTTATGAATGCATCTTTATTTGGTTGATTTAAAGCATAATTCATTTTCTTTTGATTGCCTAATGTGTCAACTGTTTCTTTCATCATGTTTTTGCCACAAGCTGAGCCAGCGCCATGTGCTGGATAAACCGTAATATCATCCGCTAATGGCAATATTTTTGTGTATAAACTTTCATACAACAAACCGGCAAGTTCTTCTTGTGTTCTATTGGCTGCTTTTTGAGCTAAATCAGGACGACCAACATCGCCTAGGAATAAAGTATCGCCACTAAACAATGCAGTTTCTTTGCCATTTTCATCAATAAGCAACAAGCAAATACTTTCCATGGTATGACCTGGTGTATGCATTATTTTTATAGTAATATTTCCAATTTTAAATAGTTGATTATCTTCTGCAATAATAGCATCAAATGCTGGAGCAGCTGTTGGTCCAAATATAATTTTAGCATCTGTAGCTTTCGCTAAGTCGATATGACCACTGACAAAATCAGCATGAAAATGTGTTTCAAAAATGTATTTTAATTTTGTATTGTCTGCTTCTAATCTATCTAAATACGGTTTAGTTTCACGCAGTGGATCTATAATAGCAGCTTCTCCGTTTGAGGAAATATAATATGCACCTTGAGCTAAGCAACCTGTATAAATTTGTTCTATTTTCATTTTCGACTTGTTTATTGTTTATTGATAATACAAAGGTCGAATACTTTTATGTATTTGTCAGTTACTTTGGTTACATAAAAAGCAATTTAAGTAATTTTGTAAAATGAGATTTTTTTTAAAAAATAAACAAGCTCAAATTATTGTGCGTAAGGAATTGGCACTTCTATGTCATTGGAAAAAGAGATGCCGTTAATCTTATTTATCTTGAGTAAAATTTCAGTAGCTACTTCTAAGCTTTTTAGTCCATCCAACGCATTGATACATGGCTCTGAATTAAAAATTAAGCATTCTGCAAAGCTATTGAGTTCTTCTTTTAACGCATCGTATTCATCTAAAACGATAGTGGATAAATTTAAATATTTAGTCGCTTCTACTTGTTTGAAAATTTTAGAGTTGTGAATGGCTTTTTCTGAAAGTTTCACCACTTCTGCTTCACGATGCAAAAAATCTAATGTAATGTGATTGTCTTTTTGGAAAAACGAAATTTTACGCATTTTCTGTACAGAAGTACGACTGGCGGTTAAGTTTGCCACACAACCATTGTCAAATTCGATGCGCGCATTGGCTACGTCTATTTGATTAGACATAACCGAAACACCACTTGCATTAATGGTTTTAATATTTGCTTTTACCACAGAAAGTACAATGTCAATATCATGAATCATCATGTCTAAAATAACAGATTCATCTGTTCGATGAGCATCAAAATAAGCCAAGCGATGTGCTTCGATAAACATGGGTTCTAAAGCTTGTTTTTTTAAGGCTAAATAAGCAGGATTAAATCGTTCTATGTGTCCAATTTGGAATTTTATACCAGCTTCACGAACCAATTCCACGATTTTTTTAGCTTCTTCTAAATTATTAGAGATAGGTTTGTCTAAAAAGACATGTTTTCCTTGCTTAATGGCTTTTTCAGCGTAGTAGAAATGAGAATCAGCCGGTGTGAGAATATCCACTGCATCGCATTTTTTAATCAATTCATCCACATCATTAAAACATTGAATGGTATAATCTTCTTCAATGTGTTTTAGCTTTTCTGGTTCAATATCATAACATCCAACCACCTTAAAATAGGGCGATTCCATTAGCTTTTCAAAGTGTTGAACGCCTAATCTGCCAAGACCTATGATGCCAATTTTTATCATTGATGTTATCAAAAATAATATGCTACTCTCTTGTTTTCCAATTAATTAATCCACTAAATGTGAATTAACGCTATTGTCAAATTTTAAAATAGATAATGTATGAATGTTGTTTTTAATAATTTCTTTATGAAAGAATGCCTATTTTTGTGGCGTGATAACGGAAAGAAAAATAGCATATCATACCTTAGGTTGTAAACTCAACTTTTCAGAAACATCATCAATTGCCAGAAAAATGCAAGAGCGTGGTTTTAAAACAGTTGATTTTGATCAGTTTTCAGATGTATATGTTATTAATACTTGTTCGGTAACAGAACAAGCGGATGCTAAATGCAGAAACATCGTACGTAAAGTGATGAAATTAAATCCAGATGCGTATGTGGTGGTGATTGGATGTTATGCTCAGTTAAAACCTAAAGAAATTGCATCCATAAAAGGAGTAGATTTAGTACTAGGTGCTGCTGAGAAATTTAAATTACCTGAAATAATTACTGATTTAACTAAAAATCCATGCGGACAAGTTTTGGCATCAGAAATTTCCAATGCTAATTTTTTTGTAGATGCTTATTCTGTGGGCGATAGAACGCGTTCTTTTTTGAAAATTCAAGATGGTTGTGACTATAAATGTTCTTATTGCACCATTCCATTGGCAAGAGGAAAAAGTAGAAGTGATAGCCCTGAAAATATTGTAAAAAATGCACAAGCATTAGCTGTAAATGGAGTGAAAGAAATTGTACTTACGGGTGTAAATACGGGTGATTATAGTAGTGAAAATGACACAATTAATTTTTTAGATATCATCAAACGTTTAGATGAAGTGGAAGGCATTGAACGTTTTAGGATTTCATCTATTGAACCTAATTTATTGACCGATGAAATTATTGAATTTGTGGCACAAAGTAAACGTTTTATGCCTCATTTTCACGTTCCATTACAAAGTGGGAGCGATAAAATTCTAGGCTTAATGCAACGTCGTTATAAAAGCGATTTGTATAAAAATAGAGTTGAAAAAATTAAATCGGAAATGCCAAATGCATGTATTGGTGTGGATGTGATTGTTGGTTTTCCTTCTGAAAGTAATGCCGATTTTTCAGAAACGTACCATTTTATTCGAGATTTAGAGGTTTCATATTTGCACGTTTTTACCTATTCTGAACGACAAAATACAAAAGCATTAGACATTCAACCAGTTGTTCCGATGGAAATTAGAAATGAGCGCAATGCAATGTTGCGCACATTGAGTGAAAAAAAGAAATATCAATTTTACAAACAATTTTTGGGTGAATCTAGAATTGTTTTATTAGAAGCAGAACAAAAAGGCGATTTTATGCATGGTTTTACGGATAACTATATTAAAGTGACTGTTCCTTATAACGAAAATCAAGTTAATGCTATAATGCCAGTGAAATTAGTTGATTTTGATGAAGCCGGAAATGTACTAGCAACAGTATTGCATCATTCATTAGCATAATATTCATAAATTGTTTTTGCGGTTTCGGCAATTGTTTTTTCTAAAATAACATAATCAGCATAAGCATCGTTTACAAAAATGGCAATAGCCAAATGTTTTCCATTTGGTAAAGTGATAATTCCAACGTCATTTACCGCAGCTGTCATGCCATTTTCATTAGTGCCTGAACTGCCGGTTTTGTGGGCTACCTTAGTGCCATTTGGCAATAGATTCACGATTCGATTTTTACCAGTAGTAGTTTCGAGCATCACTTGATATAAAAAGGTAGTATTTGTTTCCGATAAAAATTTCCCATTGTAAAATTGAGTTAAAATAGAAACCATGGCATTGGGTGAACACACATTTTGGTATTGATTTTTCCATTTTTTTTGCATGGTTACTTCGTTATATTTTATCATAAAATCATACACATTAAATTTTTGAATATACTTTTGTACGATTTTCGGTTTTCCTAAATGTTTGATTAAAACATCGCAAGCAATATTATCGCTTTGCGAAACCATATATTTTATTAAATCTTCGAATGAAACATTTATATTTCCATTTGGAAAACTATCACGCAGTGGACTCCAAATGTCTTTTATCATTTCTTTGGGTGTAATATGAATTTTATGTTTTAGTGAAAATTCATTTTTATCAATTCTATCTAAAACTGCTAAAGCTATAGGAAATTTAAACACACTTTGCATCACACAAAGTTCATCTCCATAAAAAGAAAATGAACTTGAATCTTCCAATATAGATGCAGCAATGCTTACTTTTCCTTTTGCTTGTTTTGATATTGCTTGTATTTTAGCATAAAGAGAATCAGAATTTGCAAAGATGCTTTGATGAATAAAAAGCGCAACGAAGATGTAGGAAATTAATTTAATTTTAGGCATACAATTTGTGTTTATTTACAAAGTTAAAATGATTTTGTATCTTGTAAGAAGAAAAAAATCCTAAAATATAAAAGATGAAAAAAAATGTATTTCCCATTTGTATTCTAGCCGTTTTTATACTTGGAATTTCTGTAGCAAACGCAGGAAATTCGGATAAGAATAAAACAACACCTACAGCACCTGTTAAAGACAAACAAGCTGAAAAACGCGTGGCAGATTCATTGGAATATGTGAATTTTAATGTAGATTCAAAAAATCATACCTTCCAAAACACGACCAATGAAATTTTATTAAATAATGGGATGAAAGTAACCTTTGTTAAGCTTTCTCGATTTGCCATTCCACGTGGGGTAAATGTTCAGATTCCAGATCCTATTTCACAGCGTTTTGCGTATGAATTAGCAGCTGTGGAAATAAAAGTTACGAACACAACGAATCAGGAAATCAAATTAGGACAAAATACATCGGAAGCTTTATTTGTATCCTTTAAAATGTTTGGAGCAGAAACCGTTTCTAAAGCATATAGCTCACAATATCCATTATCGTATGGTGCTATTTATTCTATGACAGAACCAGCTCAAACTCAAAAAGTAACTCCTGTTTATCAAGCTACTTCATTGTTGGTGAATAATAATTATAAAGCACAGGAAACACGCACAGCAGATGGATATATTATTTGTTTGGCAAAAGCAGCCAAGAATATCGACAAAATCATCTTGCAAACTCAAGAATTTGGGACAAACAAAACCTATGCTTGCCCGGCAAAGTTGTAGTTGATAGCAGTAAGATAACTGCCAGTTGTTCGTATTGCCGATGATAGGAGCCAACTTGTTGTGTAGATTGCCAACTGTCCATTGTCCACTGTCCACAGTTTTTTAGTAAAAGAAGAAAGATAAAAATAGTCATTGGATTCTTTTTACTTACTACTTTCTACAAACAAAGTTGATAGTTAACAATCAAATCTTAAATCCTAATAAATAACCTAAAATTCTCATTATTTTTTCGTAATCTTCGTTGCTTATGTCTATCTTTGCACCGATTTTTAATATTTTTAATCTAAAATAATATAAGATGAAAGTTACTGTTGTTGGTGCAGGTGCAGTGGGCGCAACCGTTGCAGATAATATTGCACGCAAAGAAATTTGCCACGAAGTGGTTTTATTAGACATTAAAGAAGGCGTTGCAGAAGGCAAAGCCATGGACATGATGCAGACTGCAGCCTTGTTGGGCTTTGACTCTAAAATTAGTGGTTCTACAAATGATTATACGAAAACAGCCAACAGCGATGTGGTAGTAATTACATCGGGTTTGCCACGAAAACCTGGTATGACTCGTGAAGAACTTATTGGCGTAAATGCCGGCATTGTAAAAGGTGTGGCAGAAAATATATTAAAACATTCTCCAAATACAATTTTTGTTATTATCTCTAATCCAATGGATACGATGACTTATTTGGCATTGAAATCTACCGGAATTGCAAAAAATAGAATTATAGGAATGGGTGGCGCTTTGGATAGTGCACGTTTTAGATTTTATTTATCTCAAGCATTAGGCTGTTCTCCAGCTCAATTAAATGCAGATGTTATTGGTGGTCATGGTGATACTACAATGATTCCTTTAACACGTTTAGCGACCTTAGGTTCCACACCGGTTTCTGAACTATTAGATGCTGAAACGTTACAAAAAGTTGCTGCAGATACAATGGTAGGTGGCGCTACATTAACCAAATTAATTGGTACTTCAGCTTGGTATGCACCAGGTGCAGCAGGTATGGCTATTGTTGAATCTATTTTAAGAGACGAGAAAAAAGTAATCACTTCTTGTGTTTATTTAGAAGGAGAATATGGTCAATCTGATATTTGCTTAGGTGTGCCGGTTGTAATAGGTAAAAATGGTTGGGAAAAAATCATCGATTATAAATTAACGGACGAAGAGCAAGCGGCATTCAACAAAAGTGCTGATGCCGTTCGTGCAATGAATGATGTATTGAGTACATTATCTTTGTAAGAAAATAATAGTTTAATAGGAAGCAGTCAATTTTATTGGCTGCTTTTTTTGTTATTATAAAACAAATACTATTCTTTATCGTTATTTTTACTCCATGAAGATGCTTAAAATCTTAATCTTAATGTTCATCCTGTCGATGTTTGCTTTTTCTTGTAAAAAAGAGAAAACTGCTACGATTTCTTTTCAGCTAAAATCAACTTTTAAAACACCTTTAGGTAGAAATTATATTTTAGATGCTTCAAAATTAAAAATCTTATTTTCTGATTTTCGCTTGGTAACTGCTGCTGGAAATGAAATTAAATTGAAAGATTTTTTTTTATATAAATCCAATCAATCGAATTTTAGTGTGCAAATTCCGGAAGGTGAATTTGTTGCGTTTAAATTTTGTTTTGGAATTGATACATTTTGGAATAATAAAAATCCAATATCGTTTTCAAGTTCGCATCCATTAAGCGTGGAAGAAGGTTTATATTGGGATATGTTGAAATATAGATTTGCAGTTGTAGAAGGAGCAATTGATAATTCGCCATCAAAAAATCAAACACCCAACACACCATTTTCTATGCACTTGGGTACAGATACTCTATATTCAATTATAATTCCCAATCAGATTCCAAAAAATGGAACTACATTATTATGTCAATTTAATTTAGATAGTTTATTTATTTTGGATAAAGAACCTTTTCAAATAACTAATTTTAGTAATCATTCTGAACCCAGTGAAATCCCAAAAGCCATTGAAATAAAAAATAGTTTTATTAATAGTTTTTCTTCAAAATTGATTCCATAAAAATGAAAATAAAGAAGCAGTATTTAATCAGTGTCGGGATTGTATGCTCGATTTTTACTTTTTTTTATGCTTGTCAGAAAGAAGAAAAATACATTTCTACACCTTACAATATTCCTGTTATTCCCAATTTTAGAGCGATGCCTGTAGATGCTGACAATCCAATGACTTTAGAAGGAATTGCATTAGGTAAGAAATTATTTTTTGATCCCATTTTATCTTCAGACTCTACTATTTCATGTGCAAGCTGTCATAAGAAAAATAATGCATTTGCCGACGATATTCCAAAAAGTATTGGTGTTAATAATGCATTTGGTAAAAGAAACTCGATGCCATTATTTAATTTAGCATGGCAAAAAAATACATTTTTTTGGGATGGACGAGCCAATACATTACAAAAACAAGCGGTTTTTCCTATCGAAGATCCTTTAGAAATGCATGCTACCATTCCAATGGTTATCGAGCGTTTGCAAAATCATCCGACTTATGTTGATTTATTTTGGAAGGCATTTGGCACTAAAATGATTACCAAAGAATTGATGACCAAAGCCATCGAACAATTTGAAAACACATTGCTTTCTTACCATTCAAAATTTGATGCTTATTTACGAGGTGAGGTAATGTTGACGGATGCTGAATTGCGTGGATTAGAAATTTTTAAAACGGAAAAAGGCGATTGCTTTCATTGCCATAGCAGCACAGCAGTAGAAGTATTCATATCGCCGGATAGAACATTTGCCAATAATGGTTTAGATTCTGTAGTATCTATTTATGATTTTTCTGACGCTGGACTTGGATTAATTTCACTGAATACGTTGGATTATGGAAGATTTAAAATACCAACATTGCGCAATTTAGCATTTACAGCACCTTATATGCACGATGGCCGATTTTCTACATTAGATGAAGTCATCGATTTTTATAACGATGGCCCAAAAGGTTCGCCAACCTTAGAACCTATTATGCGTGAAAAAGCCAACAAACGCTTGGAAGAATTCGGACATTGGGGTTTGCAATTATCTTCTCAAGATAAAGCAGATTTGAAAGCCTTTTTACTGTCTCTTTCTGATTCTACGTTTATTCAAGAAGATTGACAGATATTTAATTACCATACAATATTTTCATACTGTTTAAATGATGTTGATGATGATAAATGGTAAAAAACAATAACTCACGAAGGCTCAAACTTCCCAATAATGGATGCGATACGAAATGTGTATCTAAATCATTTTCTTTTAATTTGTCAACAGCTTTCAATAACCGATTTGATGAAAGATTCCAAGCCGATTTAATGATACTTTTTGGAAAAAATAACGGATTTTTGGGCGTAAATAAAACGGGCGCTTTTGCTCCATTATTTAATCGCATTTGATATTGCCAAACCACTTCGTCGAAATTCCATTTTTGTCTATTGGCTGGCTTATACATCGCTTTTAAAATCATATTCGGCATCACTAATCCGGTTAATGTAATAGCATTTGATATGGATAAATGGTCAATATTTTGAGAAATACTCCATTTGTTGTTTACTTGTTTTTTTAATGCATCGTTGTTTTTAGCATCTAAGTATTGACGAATTTCAAGAATCACCTTATTAAGCTCATTTTTAATATCTTCCTTTGTTTGCATTTTAGTATTATTGTGCTGTAAAATAAGTGGAAACTTTTCATACATACAATACTTTTGTTCAAGTAATTCTTCCTTTGTCACTGCCAAAGTTATATACGTATGCCGTTCCTTCAGTTTTTGAAAATGAAATACAAGTAGGGAAGCGCGTGGAAGTACAGTTTGGTAAACAAAAACTATATACCGCAATTATTCATTCTATCATCAATGTTTCTCCAGTAGCGTATGTTCCTAAAGAAATTTTAGCAGTTGTAGATGAGCAACCTATTATTACTTCAACACAATTGCAATTTTGGCAGTGGATGGCATCGTATTATATGTGTACCATAGGTGATGTGATGCAAGCTGCGTTGCCTGCTTATTTTAAATTGGAATCAGAAACTAATTTCGTGCAAAACCTAAATACAGAAATAGACATATTACAGTTGCTCGATGATGAATATTTAGTTGTGGAGGCATTTCACCATCAACAGGAATTAAGCTTAAAAGATATTTCGGATATTTTACAACGTAAAACAATCAGTAAAACCATTAAAAGTTTATTAGAAAAAAGAATTATTTATGTAAAAGAAACGATGTATGAAAAATACACACCAAAATTTGAAGCATTTGTATCATTAATAATTAAAAATAACCACAAAGAAAATACCATTAAAGAAGCATTTAAGTTGGTTTCTAAATCTGAAAAACAAGAAAATTTAGTATTGGCGTACGTAGAGTTATCAAAAAATAAAAACGTTGTAAAAAGAAAGGATTTATTAAAAAAAGCAAATGTAACGAGTGATGTACTTAAATCATTAATTAAAAAAGAAATTTTTATAATTGAAGAGCAAATAGTGGATAGAATTTCAGACAAAGCAGAAGTAGAAGTATCCAATTATTGTTTATCAGTGGAACAATCAAATACATTAATCAATATTAAAAATCAGCTCGAAGAAAAAGAGGTAGTATTGTTACAAGGCATCACATCCAGTGGTAAAACGTTAATATATATCGACTTAATTAAAGAACAACTTGCTAAAGGAAATCAAGTTTTATTTTTGTTGCCAGAAATTGCATTAACGGCACAATTAATGCTTCGACTAGAGAAATCTTTAGGAAATATTGCTGTGTATCATTCTAAATACAACAATGCAGAACGTGTAGAGATTTGGAATAAAGTTTTGAAAAATGAAACGAAAATTGTACTTGGAGCACGTTCATCTGTTTTCCTACCTTTTCAAAAATTAGGGCTAATTATAGTAGATGAAGAACACGATGCTTCGTACAAGCAAAATGAGCCTGCACCACGTTATCAATGTAGAGATGCTGCAATTTATTTAGCAACACTAAATCATGCGAAAGTAGTATTAGGTTCAGCAACACCAAGTATTGAAAGTTATACCAATGCACAAACTGGAAAATATGGTTTGGCAAATTTGTATCACCGATTTGGTAATGTTCAAACGCCGGAAATTACTTTTGTTAGCCTTAGTGAAGCCAATAAGAAGAAAGAAATAATATCTGGTATTACGTTTGTTTTGCGAGATGAAATTCAACAAGCCTTAAACCAAAAAGAACAGGTTATTTTATTTCAAAATAGACGTGGCTACGCACCGTATTTAGCGTGCAACCAATGTAATTGGATTCCTCAATGTATGCATTGTGATGTGAGCTTAACGTATCATAAGTTTACAAACGATTTACGTTGCCATTATTGTGGTTATATTCAAAAAACAATACGCGAATGTTCTGCGTGTGGTTCGCATGAAATACAACAAAAAGGCTTAGGCACCGAACGTATAGAAGAAGACTTAAAAACCATGTTTCCATTAGCAAATATTGGTAGAATGGATTATGATACCGTGAAAACAAAGCATGGTCATGATAAATTAATAGAAAAATTTGAAGATGGTGACTATGATATTTTAGTAGGCACACAAATGGTCACCAAAGGATTGGATTTTTCCAATGTAAATTTAGTAGGCGTTTTAAATGCGGATGCTTTGTTAAGTTATCCAGATTTCAGAGCAACGGAACGAGCCTATCAATTATTGACACAAGTAAGTGGTCGAGCAGGTCGTCGAGCCAAACGCGGAAAAGTAATCGTTCAAATAAGTAACGTACAACATGCTATTGTTCCGTTTATTTTAGAGAAATCATATCACGATTTTTTTAACGCACAAATGCAAGAACGTAAACAGTTTAATTATCCTCCATTTACTCGTATAATAAAATTGACTATTAAGCATAAGGAACAACAAAATGCCATTGATGCGTCAAATAAAATTTCCGACTACTTACAAGTAAAATATGAAGGATGGATAATTGGTCCAAATATTCCAATAATTCAGAAAATTAATAATTACTATTTGCGTGATGTTTATATAAAAGTACCCAAACAATTTTTAGCATTAAACCAGCTTAAACACGACATACAACAAGCCATTAATGGACTATATCAATTTCAGTCTTTTAAACAAATTAGAGTAGCAATTGATGTGGATTGCTATTAAAAATGAAAAGAAATTTTTACCATCCATATTCTAAATCTGAAATGCCTATTTTTCATTTTCCTTTTCCTTTCCACAATGTAATAATGGTATAAATCAATATTTTTATATCCATTATTAGCGAAATGTTTTCTAGATATAATAAATCATATCGCATGCGTTGTAACATTTGTGATAGATTGGATGCATAGCCAAATTTTACCATACCCAAAGAGGTAATTCCTGGCTTAATACGATGTAATAATTGGTATTGTGGTGCTGTTTTAATAATTTGCTGTATGAAGTATTGACGTTCCGGTCGTGGACCAACTAAGCTCATGTCGCCATTTAATACGTTCCATAGTTGAGGTAATTCATCCAGTCTATATTTACGCATGGTTCTGCCAAACGTTGTAATGCGTTCATCGTGATCAGAAGATAGTTGTGGTGTATCTGTTTCGGCATGTTCCACCATTGTTCTAAATTTTACTATCTCAAAGGCTTTGCCATTTAATCCTATTCGTTCTTGTTTGTAGAATACACTACCTTTTGAAGTAGCCTTAACTTTCAACGCAATAAATAAATAAATTGGAGCTAAAATAAACAAACCTAAACAAGCTAAAATGATGTCCACAAAACGCTTGCTGTGTTGTTGCCATGGCGTCATTAATTCGGTTGGAATTTCAATTAATTGTGATCCAAAAATACTTTGTGTTTTAAATTTTCCGGCAAGGATATCTAAATCATTTGGTAATAGCTGAATTGTTTTCTGTTGTTGTAAAAAATAGATGATTAATTTATCTAACCAATCTGCGTTATCTGAATGAATGGCTAATATCACATCTTCATAGTTTGTTGTGGACGATGAAATTGATTGTATCAAACTCTCATACGTTAAAGAAGGATTCAAAAGGTATTTTTCTGTTATTTTATTGGGCAAATAAATCTGTGCAGATTTTATTTCATGTTCAATTTTTAAGCAATTTTCTTCCGTGCCTACTAATAAAGTAGGAACAAATAACTGACCATTTCGTATTTTATTTTTAATGCCATTCAATACCACCAATCTAAAAGAGAGCGTCACCGTTAACTGTAAGAAATAAAAGAATAGAAATAGGTGATAATAATCAGTGTAATTCCGTATGGCATCGTCTAATAATAACCCAAAAAATAAAATAATACTACCAAAAAATGTGTGTAATATGGTTTTATATATTTCTAATAATCTTGATTTTTTAATTAAACTGGTGTAACTGTTGCACAAGTAATAAAAAATAGTCCAACAAATGGGTAGCAATAAAATACCAATGATAAAATTTTTATCTTGAAAAACGGAAACTAGTGAATAGGCACTTTGTTCAATGAAATCTTTTCTGAAAATAAAAAAACAAATCCAAGATATCAATGCAGCACAATAATCTACAAGTAAGTATTGGTATATTTTTTTATGAATAATTAAGGACACTTAACAAAAATACAAATTTTGTGGAGTTATCAGAACCTAAAAAATTAGATTATACGGCAACTGGAAATCCATTTAATTCAACAGCATACCATATTCCAAAGAAATGCATGATACTTCCTGCAAATACAAATAAATGCCAAACTGCATGATGATAGGTGAATTTTTTCCAAGCATAAAAAATAACACCCAACAAATAAAATAAACCACCTAAAACAATAAATAATAATACTTTATCTGGTGTGAATTGCGTAATGGTATTAATTTCAAATAAACCTAAGCAACCCATTACAACATATAAAGCCGTAGAGATGGCATCATATTTTCCGGTTAAATAAATTTTCTTAATGGTACCTATTAAAACGATGCTCCATAAAATCACAATAAACCAAAGGATTTTGTGAAATGGAATGGTTTGCATCAGTAAAGCAGTATAAGTTCCGGCAATTAAATAGTATATACTGATATGATCCGCGACACGTAAAATGCGTTTTGTTTTCTCATGCATAACAGCATGGTAAAAAGTAGAACTTAAATAAACAGCGACTAACCCAATTGCAAAAAAAATCAATCCAACCAATCTGTAGTTTACATCATAGTGAGATGCTTTAACAAATAGAATAGGAATAAGCGTAGCAAATGTTATAAAACCTAGTCCATGGGTAACTGCATTTGCAATTTCTTTTTTTATTTCGATTTTCATTTCTATTTTTGAAAGAATAAAGATAAAACAAATTATGAAAAAACACAAACGTAAAATTGTGTTCCCCGTTATGCTTACATTATTAGTAAGTACATTTTTTGTTTCCTGTTACCCATTGTCAACCGGTGCAAAACGTTGGCGCATAAAATTTGATAAAAATCTGCTTTCATTCAAAAAACAGTATTTAGAAGATACCTTATTGGTAAATGAACATCAACCCAATATTATCTTAATAGTAGCAGATGATTTAGGAATTAATGATGTTAGCAGTTATGGCAATTCCATAGTAGAAACTCCTAATATTGATGCACTCGCAAAAGAAGGTGTTCGTTGTACGCAAGCGTATGTAACATCTGCTGTATGTGCACCATCACGATGTGGCATTCTCACCGGACGATATCAACAAAGAAGTGGATTTGAAACCCAGCAAATGGAGTATTACCCAACCAATATAATAGAATATTTGACTGGAAAATACGTTTCTCAAAAAGATAGCAATTGGGTGATTGCCACGAAGCCTAGATATCCGTATGAATGGCAAATTGCCAAACAAGGAATTCCTCCAACTGAAATAAACTTAGCCGAACTATTAAAAAAAGCAGATTATACCACAGGTATCATAGGAAAATGGCATTTGGGTCAAAATCCCAATTTGAACATTCCCAACAAACGTGGTTTCGATTATCAATACGGATGTTATGGCGCATTTACGCTGTATTCAGAAAATGTAATTCAAGATGATATCGTAAACTATAAAAGACAATCTTTTTCTGCAAAATATCAATGGGATATGGCTCGTAAAGATGATGCCATGATTTACGAAAACAATCATAAAATTAGACATGAAAAACAATATATCACGGATGCCATTCGCGATCGTTCGATACGTTTTATTGATGAAAATAAAAATAAACCATTCTTTTTATACATTCCTTTTACAGCACCTCATGAGCCATATCAAGCACAATTGGATTTATATATAAAAGAATTTCAAAAAGTAAAAGATAAAAAGAAAGCCGTTTATAATTCCATTATTCGTTCCTTGGACAATGCCATCGGTAAGATTCTTCAAAAAGTAAAAGACGAAGGTTTAGATGAAAATACACTTATCATTTTTATGAGTGACAATGGTTCTGCTTCTTATACTGGAATTACGAGTAATGAACCTTTAAAAGGAGGTAAGCTCACGCTATTTGAAGGTGGTATAAATGTACCTTTTATTCTGAAATGGAAGAATCATTTGCCCGAAAATAGTATCTATCAAAATCCTATTATTTCCTTAGATATTTTTTCCACAGTTTCTGCTATTGCAAATATTCCATTGCCCAACGATAGAGTGTATGATGGCGTAAATTTAATCCCATTTTTAAAAAATGAAATTCAAATAGAACCACATAAAGAATTATTTTGGAGGATTGACCATGCTCATGCCATACGTAAAGGACAATATAAATTAATTTTTAGCTCACGTGATCAATGGAAAGAATTGTATGACTTAGAAAACGACAAAGGTGAAAATTTTAATCTGATTGATAGTATGCCTGAAAAAGCAAAAGAATTGGAACAAGATTTATTAAAATGGGAAAATACGTTGCCCAAAAAACCTTTATGGCCTCGAATAATGGATTATAAATTTATTTTGGACGGAAAAACCTACTTGTTTCCTGCTTAAACAAAAAAGCAATATGATAAAAATTAGCTATTTCTTTATTTTGTTTAGTATGCTTTCATGCATAACCAAACAGAAGAATTATGATGGCATGACTTTTATAAAAGGTGGAACATTTCAAATGGGCGCAGACAATGCACAAGCTCGTTTTGATGAATTTCCTAAGCATAAAGTAACAGTTTCTGATTTCTGGATAGATAATACAGAAGTAACCAACGCGCAATTCAAAAAATTTGTTGATGCTTCTCAATATGTCACTACTGCTGAAAAAGATTTTGAATACACAGACAATCAAGGAAATAAAATAAAACAAAAAGCTGGCTCATTGGTATTTCAAAAACTAAAAAAAGAGGAGATAGCCAACCCAAACACATGGTGGAAATTTGTAGAAGGGGCAAATTGGAAACATCCACAAGGACCCAATTCTTCCATTATCGATAAAGATAATTATCCAGTAGTACACATTTCTTGGTTAGATGCAAAAGCTTATTGTCAATGGAGTAATAAACGATTACCTACTGAAGCCGAGTGGGAATTTGCCGCAAGAGGTGGTTTGCAAAATAACCTTTATTCTTGGGGAAATGAACCCGTGAACATTGGCAACCCAAAATGCAACAGTTGGGATGGTAATTTCCCATATTTAAATTTATTGACAGATAAATTTGAATTAAATGCACCAGTAAAATCATTTTCACCCAACACGTACGGATTATATGATATGGCTGGAAATGTTTGGGAATGGTGCAGCGATTGGTATGATGAAAATTATTATTCAAAGTGTTTGGAAAATGCTACCTTTAATAATCCAGAAAACAAACAAGTGAACGAGCTTAAAGAAAAAGTAATTCGCAGTGGCTCGTTTCTATGTAATGATAGTTATTGTTCCGGCTTTAGAGTTGCAGCAAGAATGAAAACCAATATGGAAACCAGTTTAGAACATACCGGTTTCAGATGTGTAAAATAAATAAACAGAATTTTTTCTTACTAATAAAATGAAATCTATTCTCCTTACTTTTTGTCTCTTATTAATCGGCTTTCATTTGAATGCAGATGAAGTGATTGAGGATAGCATTCCTGTTCAATTGGATATTTATAAACAAAAAAGAAAACCATTATTTTTTAAAACAGGCAGTCGTATTCATTTACAATTAGGTGGTCAATTGGGAGGCAACATTAACTATTTCAAGTATAAAAATGGGTTACAAAGAGACGTTTCAGTTGGATATCAAGGTGGACTATTCTTACGTGTAAGTAGGCAATTGGCTTTTGTTCAAATTGAAATAAATATGTTGCGTTCTTTAGTGTTTTTAGAAAATGGCGTGTTTAACCGTGAAATAGGTAGCAATATTCCTTTTGATAAATTGAAATTAAAATATTATACCGTTGGAATGCCATTGATCTTTGGAGTGTATGCTGTGAAAAATCCATTGTACAAATTGCGAATTTATTCCGGTTTAGAGCTTGATTTTTTAACTAAGGTTAAAGCTACCATAGAACAAAATGACAATGAAATATATAGGTTAACGAAGCCAGAAAAACGAAAGATATTTAGAACCACACAGTTTAGTTTTCAATTGGGAACAGGTATGGATATCGCCATGTTTATTTTTGACGTGAAATACAGTATTGGTATGAGCAGTTACTTTAGAGAAAGATATAGAACTCAAACACATCTATTTCAGTTTACAATGGGTGCTATTTTTTGACATTTAACGATTTATTTTTATTTTCCTAATTTCTATTTTTAATCGACTTATTACTTTCGCATATCAATGGCAACTTTCTTATTTACTTATGGCACATTACGACTAAACAAAAGTCATCCTATGGCCAACTACTTGTCAATTAATTCAAAACTAGTAGGCTTGGGTATTTTATCAAAAGCAAAATTATACACAAATAATGAATTTCCAGCCTTAATAGAAACATCCGATGAAACCAATGAAGTAATTGGTGATGTATTTGAATTGGATGCTCATTTTGATTGGAAAATACTAGACGATTACGAAGGCATCGGCATCGGCGAACCTCCTTATGAATATAGAAGAGTACAACGTGTAACGATTTATGAAAATAAACCAATTGAATGTTGGGTGTATTTTTACAATCATCCTTTGTCAATTAATGCCCAACTTATCGAATCAGGTGATTTTTTAAATCCTTAATCTAATTAAACAATCGGATTTATTTTGTGTTTTTATAATATGCGAAGTATCATTCTATTGATGAGTTTATTATTTTCTAATTTTGTAGATGCACAAGATAGCACCTTTATTCAATCTCAATTGAAAAATAGAGTATTGAAAAATAATATTAACTATCCCAAAGATTCAATTTCCTTTCGTGTTCCAAAGTTAAAACAAGGCATAATTTGTGATTTTGAAGATAAACTAAACAGGAAAAAAATACCATTAAATTTTAGCTTAGGCAATTTTAAATACTAATATTGTATTTTAATTTCATTTTTTATGGAAGAAATTTTGCTCTACCATCAATCATTGGCTGAACACGAACAGCAAATATGTACTTTACTTTCATCAATTATTACTAAAGAATTGAATACTTCAACTTGTAAAATTTGGCATCGTCATCCCGTTTGGTTTATAAACAATAATCCAATTGTTGGGTATAGTAAACAGAAAGCAGGTATTCGTTTAATGTTTTGGAGTGGCATTGATTTTCATGAACCTATTTTGTCTGTTGAAGGTAGAAAATTTAAAGATGCATCTGTTTTCTTTAATGCAGTCAATGAAATTGATATAGCCATCATTAAACGTTGTTTACATAAATCGAAAATAATCCAATGGGATTATAAAAATCTAATAAAACGGAAAGGAAAATTATTAAAAGTGGAATAATATTTAAGAATAATAAATTTTGTTTAACTTATTTCTAGCTGTTTAATTCAGAACTAATCCTTAATTTCGCAGTATGCCAACCGCTCTACCAAGTACCAAAGGAATTCTGCAAGCAAAAAAAAATCTTGAAGGAATCAGCGAAATAACACCCTTAAAACTCAATCAAATTCTTTCTGACGAAATTGGCGCAAAAGTATTTTTAAAAAGAGAAGATTTGCAAATTGTTCGTTCTTATAAAATTCGTGGTGCGTATAATTTTATATCTCAACTTAGTAGTGCCGAAAAAAAGAAAGGCGTAGTGTGTGCGTCTGCCGGTAACCATGCACAAGGATTTGCCTATTCTTGTAATTTATTAAAAATTAAAGGAACCGTGTTCATGCCAGCGCCAACACCTAAGCAAAAAGTGGAAGCAGTGCGACGTGTAGGAAAACAATTTATCGACATTGTGCTTTCTGGTGATACGTACGACGATGCAAAAGCAGCTGCATTTAAATTTATGCATACGCACAATATGATTTTTGTTCCACCATTCGACCATAAATTAATTATTGAAGGGCAAGGAACCGTTGGCATTGAAATTTTAGAACAAATAGGCAAAAAGAAAATAGATTATTTATTTGTGCCAATTGGAGGTGGTGGTTTGTGCGCCGGATTAATCACTTACTTTAAAGAATTTTCTCCCAACACAAAAATCGTTGGAGTTGAACCATTAGGCGCTCCAGCAATGCATAATTCTATTCAAAAAAATAAAATTGTAAAACTCCAAAAAATAGATAATTTCGTAGATGGAGCAGCTGTAAAACAAGTTGGACAAATTCCTTTTGATATTTGCAAATCGTATTTAGGCGATGTAGTGTTAGTGCCAGAAGGCCGAATTTGTACTAAAATTATGCAACTCTATAATTCCGATGCTATCGTATTAGAGCCTGCTGGCACATTGAGCGTGGCTGCATTAGGTTATTACAAAGAAAATTTAAAAGGAAAAAATATTGTTTGTGTTATTAGTGGAGGAAATAACGACATAGAACGTATGCCAGATTTCAAAGAACGTTCTTTAATCTTTGAAGGATTAAAACATTTTTTCATTATCAAATTCCCTCAACGTGCCGGCGCTTTAAAACAATTTGTTACTAAAGTACTTTCAGACAATGAGGATATTACACTTTTTGAATATACCAAGAAAAACAGTAAAGAAAGTGGACCTGCATTGGTGGGTATAGAACTGAAATACAAAGAAGATTATGAACAACTTATTAAACGAATGAACAAATACAAAGTTGATTTTGTACCATTAAACGACAATCCCATGTTGTTTAATTTTTTAATTTAAGCTCATTTTCTAATACTTAATTTTATATTTTTTGACCTCGAATAGCTTTTTTAAAGATAGCATTTGCGTCGTCCGTTTATTTACTTGTTTAATAAATGGAATCTTTGGATCATCACTAAAACGAACACCATCACATTCAAAACAAATTAATAAGTATCGGATAATTTTTCCTTTTTTATAATAATTTACAGCATGTCGTGGTATAAAACACTTAGCAACATCTTCTGTTCCATTTTGCTTTATAGCTTGACTTAAAGAATAAATCAAAGCACTAGATTTGTCTTTTTTAAGCCCATTCTTCCAAATCATTTTCTCAACAGCTATATATTTTTTATACGTATTTAACCTCAAACTGTCTTTCCAACTTGCACCATAATTGGATACATCATTCGTTTTAAAATAACTCAATGTGATGCTATCATATACACCATTTTGCGCAAAAGATGAACTATAATAGATCATAAATAAGATGCATAATTTGCTCCATTTCATACTTAAATGTACTATAAAAATTTTAACATAGATTGGTATTATTTTTGATTATTTTTGACCAACAATCAAGATTGTTTTCTTATTGATTAGTAAATTATATAAATAATTAAACCATAAATTAAGTATGAAGCATTTCCTAATTCTATTTTTTGCAATGTTTTATATCCAAATAACGAATGCACAAACCACCGATTTGAAAATTATTTCCAATATTGGTGTTCAAACGGATTATACTTTTGAAGGTGCGAAAGGAATTAACCTAACGTTTCAATATAATTTTTTGCCCATAATTGAACAAACGCATAACGATACTATTTTAGAAGATAGTAAATTTTATTTAAAAATAAAATTATTTGAAAATAACCAATCGGTTATGCCAGCAGCTGGCTATCATGCCATTGAGAATGTGGATCAAAAATTAGAGTATGTAATTGTATTTTCAGGATTGGATTTTGACGCTTCCAAAATAAGCAAGAAAGTAACACAATTTATACCATATTCAGCACTCAATATGCCTCAGGGTTTTCACGTAATGCATGTGCAGGCACAATTAAGTGGCAAAGATGCAGTTGGTACTTTGTATAAACAAACAATCCAAAAAGAAAAAATAGAATTTGACAAGCCAGCTACTCAAATTTTTACGATGAATATTGATCATGTTGAGGTGAATCCATTTAATTCTAGTGGACAGGCTTGGGATTATGCCATCTTTAAAACAGATGCACCCGATGTAGGTGTGAATATTATGGTGGGAAATACAACTGTGTACAAAAAAAACGTAAACGATTCGTACATGTTTGCCGCCGGACCAGACGCGCGCAATATCTCGTTTACTATTTCTAAAAATGATAAAGTAGTCGTTAAAGTTGAAGATATAGACATCATGTTTCATGATTTTATAGCAAAATGGATTTTCTCCACCAATAAAATGCCTGGAGTATTATACACTTTTAAGAAGCCAAGTAGTACCAACATCAAATCATGCTTACTTACTTTTACGTACGAATAATCTGATTTAATTGCTTTTGTTTTTGAAAATGGAAGGTTTAATTTTATATTAAGCCTATTATTTTATGGTTTTTTAAAATAAATCAGTATTTTTTAGTTGTATCTTTAGCACTCTTCAATTTTATATTACATTAATTTATTATTTCAAATGAAAGATTATTCCGCCGAATCGTTGGAGTTGCACGAAAAACTAAAAGGTAAAATTTCTATTTCTTTAAAAACAGAATTAGAAACGAAAAACGATTTGACATTATGCTATTCTCCGGGCGTTGCCGAGCCGGTGCGTCAAATAGCCAATGATATAGAAAAAGTTTGGGATTTAACTATTAAAGGAAATATGGTTGCAGTTGTTTCGGATGGATCTGCTATTTTAGGTTTAGGTAATTTAGGCCCCGAAGCGGCTATTCCGGTAATGGAAGGTAAAGCGATGTTATTTAAAAAATTTGCAGATGTGGATGCATTTCCAATTTGCTTAAATACACAAAATACTGAAGAAATTATTCAAACCATACGTAATATTGCTCCCGTTTTTGGTGGTATTAATTTAGAAGATATTTCATCTCCTCGTTGTTTTGAAATCGAAGAACGCCTTCAAACATTAGGCATTCCAGTTTTTCACGATGACCAACATGGAACGGCAATTGTAGTATTGGCTGGTATAGTGAACGCATGTAAATTATTAAACAAAAAAATTGAAGAATTGAATGTTGTCATTAATGGTGCTGGAGCCGCTGGTTTGGCTATAACAAAATTATTGATTTGCAATGATGTAGATAAAGATGTTTGTACACCAGTTAATCAAATTATTATGTGCGATTCTAAAGGTATAATTCATCGCGACCGTTCTGATTTAAATGATTTTAAACGAGAAATTTTAAAATATACCAACCCAAATAATACAAAAGGAACACTTAAAACGGCCTTGAAAAATGCAGATGTATTTATCGGTGTTAGCCAAGCCAACCAACTTACCACGGAAGATGTAATGACCATGAATCCTCAGCCTATCATTTTCCCATTGGCAAACCCAATTCCCGAAATTTCTCCAGAAGCAGCTTACAAAGGTGGTGCTGGCGTAGTTGGAACAGGAAGAAGCGATATTCCAAATCAGATTAATAACGTGCTCGCATTTCCCGGAATCTTTAAAGGTGCGTTGGAAATTCGTGCCCGCAGAATTACACCTCGCATGAAAGTTGCAGCAGCTTATGCTATTGCAGATTGTGTACAAGAGTTAAGTAGAGATCACATCATTCCTTCTACATTAGATTTGAATGTTGCCAAAAATGTGGCACAAGCTGTAAAAGATGCTTATGTTGAAGATATGAAACGCTTGGAAACACCTAAGCATGCCTTGTAATCGTATTTGAAAATATACTTATTTAGTAACCGGTTTTCTATACCATCTGTTCTTGGACTTCTTTTTTTGTTGTGATTTAGGCGTTTGTGTCAATTCTTTCGGTAATTGCTCAACTATTTTCGGTTCTAATACTGTTTGTGCAATTAAATAAGGATGATCCGTTCTTACAGGAATTTGCTTGTTAATTAATTTCTGAATATCGCGAAGCAATAGTTTCTCTTCCGTATCACAAAATGATAAAGCAATTCCAGAATTTCCAGCTCTTCCAGTTCTTCCAATTCGATGTACATATGTTTCCGGCACTTCTGGTAATTCAAAATTAAAAACATGCGTCAAGTCATCTACATCAATACCTCGTGCGGCTATATCAGTAGCTACCAATACTCTAATCGCACCATTTTTAAAATTTTGCAAAGCTGCTTGTCTAGCATTTTGCGATTTATTACCATGTATCGCCGAAGATTTGATTGTTGCTGCATTTAATATTTTTACCACTTTATCAGCACCATGTTTGGTGCGTGTAAATACCAATGCACTTTTTATTTTTTTATCTTTTAATAGTAAGGTTAATAACGCTGCTTTATTTTTCTTCTCTACAAAAAAGATAGATTGGTCAATCGTATCTGCGGTGGAGGAAACTGGTGTTACTTCTACTTTTGTTGGTTGTGTTAAAATAGAATTGGCTAAGTCTTTAATTTCATGTGGCATGGTTGCAGAGAAAAATAGCGTTTGCCTTTTGTTAGGTAATTTAGCAATTACTTTTTTTACATCATTAACAAAACCCATGTCTAGCATTCGATCTGCTTCATCTAATACAAAAATTTGAATGGAACGCAAATCCACAAAACCTTGCTGCATTAAATCTAATAATCTTCCTGGTGTAGCAATTAAAACATCTACTCCTTTTTGTAAATCCATCACTTGTGCATGTTGAGAAACACCTCCAAAAATTACACTCCATTTTAATGGGATATGTTTTCCATAAGCTGTAAAACTTTCTTGTATTTGGATAGCTAATTCACGTGTGGGTGTTAAGATTAATGTTTTTGGCGCTTTCGATTTCTTTCCATTTACAAAGTCTTCTGCTAAAAGTTGTAATATAGGAATTGCAAATGCAGCTGTTTTTCCAGTTCCAGTTTGTGCGCATCCTAAAACATCTTTTCGTTGTAAGATGAGAGGAATGGTTCGCGCTTGAATTGGTGTTGGAGTTTCGTAACCTTCGGTTTGTAATGCCTTTAAAATAGGCTCAATTAAGTTTAAGTCTTTAAATAACATAAATAATTAAAATGAAATGTATTGAATATGCGTAATACAAGCAATGATAAATAGCCACTTTCTGATTTTAAAAATCGACACATTCAAGTGGAACATTGCAAACAAAAAAACTTAAAAATGCAAGTTAGTTTTGTTGAATGAGTGGCAAAAATACAAAATCTAAAATAGAGTTCACATTATGCTTGTGTTGTGCTAATTTATTTACAGCCATTTTTTATAATCATAATCTTATTTGATTCAACACATCATTCGCATTCAAAAATAAAAATGTATTTTTGCATATACTAAATTTTCCTGTTCGGAAATGAGCGACCAAATTAAACACGAATGCGGCATTGCCTTAATTAGGCTGCTTAAACCACTATCTTACTATAAAGAAAAATACGGCGACGTGCATTATGGCTTGAACAAAATGTATTTGTTGATGGAAAAACAACATAATCGTGGTCAAGATGGTGCAGGATTAGCAATCATTAAATTGGATACTCAACCAGGAAACGCGTATTTCGACAGAGAGCGAAGTGTGGACAAACAAGCTATCAAAGATATTTTCAATAAAGTATTTAGTAAATTTTCGAATCTTAGCGATAAAGAGAACGATCAAATAAATAATATAGATTATTTGAAAAATAATTACCCTTACATGGGAGAATTATTGCTGGGTCATTTACGCTATGGCACACATGGCGGTAACGATATGAGTAATTGCCATCCACGAATTCGAGCAAACAATTGGAAAACTAGAACACTTATTGTCGCCGGTAATTTTAACATGACTAATGTGGATGAATTATTCGACCGATTGGTAAGCTTGGGACAATTTCCAAGAGAAATGTCTGATACCATGACGGTTTTAGAGAAAATTGGTCATTTTTTAGATGCAGAAAATCAACGATTATTTAAAAAATTCAAACAACGTGGTATGTCGAATACAGACATTACTCCTTTGATTGAAAATGAATTGAACGTTATAGATGTTCTACGAAATGCTGCGGATGACTTTGACGGTGGTTATGCAATGGCAGGTATGATAGGACATGGTGATGCTTTTGTGATGCGTGATCCAAACGGTATTCGTCCTGCTTTTTTTTACAAAGATGATGAAGTGGTTGTAGTAGCCTCTGAACGACCGGCTATACAAACAACATTTAATATTCATAGAAATAAAATTCAAGAATTAAAACCAGGTCATGCATTGATAATTAAAAAAGATGGTAGCGTTGGTGAAGTGGAATGTGTGAAACCGTTGGAGAGAAAATCCTGTAGTTTTGAACGTATCTATTTCTCACGAGGTAGCGATTTCGAAATTTATCAAGAACGAAAAAAATTAGGTAAATTATTAGTACCTAATGTATTAAAAGCAGTCAATTTTGATATAAAAAATACTGTATTTTCCTATATTCCTAATACTGCCGAAATTGCATTTTTAGGCTTAACCGAAGAAATCCAACACCAACATATTCAACAAAATTTAGCGGATTTCCACGCAGGTAAATTAAAGTCGCTCGATGAATTAAATGCGCAATTAACTATTATGCCACGCATTGAAAAAATTGCCATTAAAGATGTGAAACTTCGTACATTTATCACTGAAGATACTACTCGAAACGACCTAGTGCATCATGTATATGACGTGACTTATGGTTTGGTGAATAACCATAAAGATACCTTAGTGGTTTTGGATGATTCTATCGTTCGTGGAACTACTTTAAAAGAAAGTATTTTGACAATGTTGGATAGATTGCAACCTAAAAAAATTATTGTAGTTTCATCGGCACCACAAATCCGTTATCCTGATTGTTATGGCATTGACATGAGTAAAATGGGCAGCTTCGTTGCATTCCAAGCAGCGGTTCGTTTATGGAAAATTAAAGATGAAAAATTCTTACCCGATTTGTTTAGACGATGTAAAGAAGAATTACAAAAACCGCCGTTGGAAATGCAAAATTTAGTAAAAGAAGTGTATGCACCTTTTACAGATGAAGAAATCTCTAAAGAAATTGCAAATATTGTGAAACCCAACCATATTTTCTCGGATGTAGAAGTTATTTATCAAACCATTGATAATTTACATCAAGCTTGTCCAAATAATTTAGGCGATTGGTATTTCACCGGAAATTATCCAACACCAGGCGGTAATCGTGTAACGCTTAAAGCATTTGTAAATTACATGGAAGGAAAAAATGTAAGAGCTTATTAATACAAAGTGTACTTTCAATTTTTCGTATATCTAAAATTATTAATACACGTACATTAATTTTTTTTTTATATTTGTGTTGTAAACAAACATTAAAACCTAAATGAAATTTATTTCCACTATTTTATTAGTAGTAATACTAAGCATTCAAGTACATGCAACCGTTTTATTTAATAAGGATGATGTGAAATTAAATCATACCATAACTAAATACCAAACTGTATATGTGCCAAGTTTGAAACATAATATTGTAATTTGGAAAAGTACATTTGAATTAGAAAATAATAGCAAAAAATCAATTGCAATTCGCATCCCATGTTATTTAAACTTTGCGTATTCCTATTTGAATCCGGCAGAAATACAACAAGTACAAAAACTTGTAAATGATATTGAGATTTCAGACGCTTACAAGAACTATATTTCTGAAAAACCGCAGATGTTGAATGCTAAAAATAAAATTTTAAGTGAAAAATTTTTTGCAACCTTCGATAATGTCGATTTGAGATCTGCAACAATGGATTGGAAATTTAAATTTTCCTTTTGGTATTAATCTAATACTGTTCTTGATCGTTAGGAAAATCTCTATTTTTTATATCGGTAATATATTGTTGGGTTGCTGTTTTTATTTCATCATATAAATGTAGGTATTGACGTAAAAATCGAGGCTTAAATTCGTGTGTAATTCCTAACATATCATGCGTCACCAACACTTGTCCATCTACATGAGAACCAGCACCAATGCCAATTACCGGAATAGATATACTTTCTGAAACTTGCTTGGCTAATGCAGCCGGAATTTTTTCTAATACTAATGCGAAACATCCAATACTTTCTAAGTATTTTGCATCTTCCATTAATCGCTCAGCTTCTTCTTCTTCTTTCGCTCGAACCGTATAAGTTCCAAATTTATAAATTGATTGAGGCGTTAAACCTAAATGACCCATTACTGGAATACCTGCAGTTAAAATACGAATAATCGATTCACCTACCTCTTGTCCACCTTCTAATTTAACACCATGTCCACCGGTTTCTTTCATCACTCGAATGGCAGTATTCAAAGCTTCACGCGAATTGCCTTGATAGGAACCGAATGGCAAATCTACCACCACAAAACAACGCTTAATGGCACGTACTACACTTTGAGCATGGTAAATCATTTGATCTAATGTAATCGGCAACGTAGTTTCATGTCCAGCCATTACATTAGATGCAGAATCGCCAACTAATAAAATATCAATCCCAGCATCGTCTAATATTTTTGCCATGGAATAGTCATAAGCGGTTAACATAGAAATACGTTCGCCTCTGCTTTTCATTTCTCTTAGTTTTTGTGTGGTTACACGCTTAATTTCTGATTGTGCACTTGACATGTGTTTTTTTTTGGAAAAGTGAAGTTATATAATATTTTACAAAAAGATGTTAACCTAAAATTAGTATTTCCCTTCTTCTATCGTTTCAAGCATACTAAGCTACTTTTTTGTATTTTTGCAACATCCATTTTTTTGTTTCAAAAAAATGGAATATAAATTAAGTACTACATGGAAATTATACAACAATGTTACTGTTGCGGAAAAGAAGATTTTAGATTATACACACAAGCTAAAGATAATTACTATACGGAAACGTTTAATATTGTTCAGTGCAATCATTGTCATTTTATTTTTACCAATCCACGCCCGGATTTTAATGAAATTGGAAAGTATTATCATGCCGCAGATTATTTGTCACATCAAAGCCATACGAAAGGTTTTGTTCAATCTATTTATAGATTAGCAAGAAATTACATGAAAGGTAAAAAGCTCCAATTAATTCAGCAAGTCATTCAAAAAGAAAATAATTTTGCACTACTGGATTATGGCTGTGGTACCGGTGATTTTTTAGGTTATATTCAAAAACAAAATATAACAGCAGAAGGTGTGGAGCCCGACGAACACGCCAGAAAGGTAGCCAAAGAAGTGAATCAAGTCACCACTTATTCATTAGAACAAGCCAATGAATTATCCACTCAAAAATTTGATGTAATTACACTTTGGCATGTGTTAGAACACATACACCAGTTACATGAAAAAATTGAACAATTTCGTTCTTGGTTGAAACCAAACGGTAAATTAATTATTGCCGTTCCAAATATAGAAAGTTATGATGCTGCTTATTATGGAAAACATTGGGATGCCTTAGATGTGCCACGTCATATTTATCATTTTTCTCCAACTAATTTAAGACAAATTGTGGAACAGCATTCACTTAAATTAATCCGTACGCATCCGTTGTTTTTAGATGCCTATTATATTGCTATGCGTAGTGAATGGAATAAAGGCACTCCTAGATTTATAGCATATTTTAAAGCTGTTTGGCGTGGATGGTTAAGTAATTTAGATGCCAAAAAAACTGGAAATTATTCTAGCTTAATTTATGTATTTGAGTATGCACACTAATTAATTTATTTTTTTTATTTACTCTTATTTTTGCGCATTTTATTTAATTTATTGTCATTTGCTTTTTGTTTATTGAAAACAAATTGTTTTATTGATGTTTTAATGAGTTATATTATTTTCATTTTTTATAATTTAATCCCATTTGTTTTCATTTTATTTTTTTAAAGATAAAATATACAGCAAGTATTAGAAATACAAATCCAATAAAATGATGAGTTTGAATGTTTCATTTTTTTTCATAAACTATTAGCGATATCATTACCTTTGTGAAATACGAATATAGAATATAAATTGTTTTTTAAACAAATAATTCACTTGTATGCTACCTGAAATTTACCATGCTATATTGTTGATTCATGTATTGTCTGCCATATTAGGTTTAGGACCAGGATTTGTGATGATATATGTGGTAACACGCGCACAAACCATGACAGAACTTCGTCATGCCTATTTAATCCGCAATCGACTGCATGTATTTGTGATGGTAGGTGGCACTTTATTATTGCTAACAGGTTTGCTTATGGGTTTTTTAAATAGATATCTTTTATCTCAAGAATGGTATGTCATTAGTTTATCCTTGTTTTTAATAGCGTTAGCCTTTGGGCCATTATTACTTTCACCCAAATCAAAACCTATAAAAAAATTATTACAAGAGCATAAATCGGATATTATTCCGGATGAATATTATAGATTAGCAAAGAAATTATTTTTTTATGAACGCATTGAAAACCTAATTTTTATTGCTATTATTATTTTAATGATACTAAAACCTAATTTCTGAGTTTTATTTCTTGCTATGTAATATTGGTTACAAAAAGGACGTGTAATTACACGTATTTTTAGGATGAAATTTTAAGTATGAAAATTGTAATTATTGGAGGTGTTGCCGGTGGCGCAACTGCCGCAACCAGATTGAGAAGATTGTCAGAAGAAAATGAAGTGCTGATTTTTGAAAAAGGCGAATATGTAAGTTTTGCCAATTGTGGCTTGCCGTATCACATCAGTGGAAAAATAGAACAACGAGATGCTTTATTATTGCAAACTCCTCAAAGTCTAAAAGAACGGTACAATTTAGATGTTCGAATTTTATCGGAAGTTTTGTCTATTGATAGTACAAATAAAATGATTAAGGTGCAAGATTTGACGACCGGAAATACCTATTTTGAAAACTTTGATAAATTATTACTTTCACCAGGAGCAGCGCCTATACGACCGCCATTTGAAGGTGTTGATTCGGATAAGATATTGACACTTCGCAATATTCCGGATATGGATAAAATTATACAGAAAACAAAAGAAGCAAATCGTTTTGTGGTAGTTGGTGGAGGATTTATTGGATTGGAAGTAGCAGAAAATTTAATAGAATTAGGAAAAGAAGTTAAATTAATAGAACTTGGCAATCAAGTGATGGCACCAGTTGATTTTGATATCGCAAGTTTTATTCATGAGAAAGCAAATGAAAAAAAATTAGCTTTTTTACTAAATGTTGGTGTTCAAAAGTTTAAAGATAATGGTGATTCTATTACTGTATTTTTAAGTGATGGCACGAGTGAAGAAACAGATGCCGTGATACTTGCCATTGGTGTAAAACCCGAAACACAATTGGCGAAAAATGCAGGATTAGCAATTGGTGAAACGGGTGGAATTTTAGTGAATGAATATTTACAAACTTCTCATCCAGATATTTATGCCGTGGGCGATGCAGTGGAAGTAACGCATACTATTCATCACAAAAAAGTACTAATACCATTGGCATGGCCAGCAAACCGGCAAGGTAGGTTGGTGGCTGATAATATTACTTTTGGAAATAAGTATAAATATGCAGGTAGTTTAGGTTCCTCCATTTTGAAATTTTTTGAACTTTCTGTTGCCAGCACTGGTTTAAATGAAAAAATATTAAAACGATTTCAGATTCCATATAAAACGGCCATTGTTACGCGTGGACATCATGCAGGATATTATCCTGGTGCGAAAAATTTAGTGCTGAAATTAATTTTCAATGAAGAAGGAAAAATTTTTGGTGCGCAAGCAGTAGGCGAAAAAGGAGTGGACAAGCGAATAGATATTATTGCAACAGCTATAAAAGGAAATTTGAAAGTGTTTGATTTGCCTGAAATTGAAGTGGCTTATGCGCCACCATATAATGCTGCGAAAGATCCGGTAAATATTGTAGGCTATACCGCAGAAAATATATTAAACGGAAATTTATCGATGTTGAATTACGATGAATTGTTTGATTTTATTCATCAACAAAATGCCATTTTATTAGATGTTCGTTCGGCGGATGAATTTGAAAATGGACACATCCAAAGTGCTGTAAATATAAATGTAGATGACCTAAGAGCGAACATAAATAAATTAGACCAATCAAAAACGTATGTAGTTTATTGTCAAGTAGGATTGAGAGGTTATTTAGCGCATCGCATATTAAAAAATAATGGATTTAATGTATTCAATTTAAATGGTGGTTATAATTTATGGTCAAAAATTTATCCTGAAAACAAAAATTAATTTCATTTTTTCGTTGTTATTTTGGTTTTAACATAGCATAGATATCAAGGCTGATATAGTCACCATTTTTAATTTCACATTCGTGCATCGTACCTTCGTATTGAAATTGAAGTTTTGCCATTGCTTTTTTACAATTTGAATTTTTTGATTCCACGAATCCTTCAATTCTATTTAGGTTTAACTGTTGAAACCCATAATCACATATAATTGGCATGGCTTCCTGCATCAATCCTTTTCCCCAAAAAGATGGCAATAGCCAAAATCCGATTTCCGCTTTATGATGTTCTTTACTTAAATTATTTAAGCCACCTGCACCATAAAATATTGTATTGTCTAAAGAACAAATTGCCCACCAAATTCCTGTTTCATTTTTTTCTAGCTCAGCAAAAAAAGTCATTTGTTCTTGAGTGGCTTCTATGGTGTCATAGCTTACTCCATAATATTTAATAATATCAGGATGGGAAAGTCCCAAAAATACGTTTTCAATGTCTGATTGCTGAAATTGACGCAATAAAAGGTTTTCAGTTTTTAGTGTTGGAAAATTCATAGTTTAAGTTGATCTGTTTATACAAAAGTAGAATAAACATTTAAAATAAACTAACCGCCACCGCCACCTTCCACGCCACTATCAGAATCGATGAAGTTAGATTTCTTTTGTTTTTGAAGTTGATTTTTTGTTTCAGATTTTCCAAAACGATAGGTGAACACGATATTTCCTTGAGTTGATTCCCAATATCGTTTTACGCTATTGGTATATGTAGCACCTTCTGTATGAACACCAAAATATTGAGTATGGAAAATGTCATTAATATTTATGGCGATGCTAGCTCTGTTATCTTTTAAGAAATCATATTTAAATCCAACATTTACGAATACCATGGGCTTTATGGTACCTTGTAAAAATTTATTTTTACTTCTGTAAAACACCATCATCTGCAACGAAGCTTTTGAATTGATGTTGAATGTATTGGTCAATCGTAAGTTGTATTGGAAACTGTTTGAGCCAGCATCTAACTCACCATTTGGAATGTTTCCACGTAATTTATTTTGGTATAAATTAGCAGATAACATAAAATTCCACCAACGAAACATAGAAAATCTTCCCATAAATTCCACGCCTAAATTTTGTCCGTTATTTAAGTTGTCGAAATTTACGATGGAACGTCCGCTGCTGTCAATGATATTAAATCGAGTAAATACATTGTAGGAATAACGATAATAAAATGTAGTGCTAAAGAATATACTTCGATGAAAAGTAGAATCTTTTTTTGGACTTTTTTTAATGTCAATATTTTTAAAATGATTCAGTTCGATAGCATGTGTATAAGCCGGTTTCAAGTTTGGATTTCCAGTTAAGATATTATATGGATCGCTGTAATTTCCAAAAGGATTGAGTTGATGTGCATGTGGACGATTGATTCTTTTACTGTATGAAATACTTAATGAATGTGATTTTGGCAAATTAAATGACATAGATGCTGATGGGAAATAATCAAAATAAGCTTGTTTGTATTTTTGATTGCCCACTTTTTGATCAATACTGATATTGGCATATTCAACACGCATACCTACTTTGTAATTCATTACTTTTTTGACGGCACCTCCAAAAATGGCATAAGCTGCATTTATCATTTCTTTATATTTATAAGCATTGCTGATGCTACTATCGGCAACAAATTGTTGGGTGCTATTCACCAATGAATCGGCATTTAATTCGTTGTTTAAGCTGCGCATGGACCAACGATAGCCAATTTCTAATTTTGATTTTATTTTGTCGAAAGGTTGTGTATAATCTGCTTGCACGTAACCTGAATGAGTGGTTGAATAATCGAAATTACGTTGATATAATTCAATGTAATTTGACTCCACATCATTGATGTCAACAGCTTGTTGTTTGTAAGTTGGTTTATCTCTATCATTGGAATAAGCGTAATTTCCTAGTATAATTAAATCATTTGTTTTGGATTTAAAAGTTCTTTTATAAGAAGCATTTACATCCGCATTCCAATCTAAACCTTTTGAGCTGCTGTGTCGATTGTAAGCATCTATATAATCTACTAAAGAATCTAAGAAATCAGTTCTTAAACGCGATTTTCCTTTTCCAATGGATTGACTTAATATTGTGCTGAATGAAAGTGTATTTTTATCTTTAAAATCATAATCAATGCTAGTGGTAAAATTATTTGAAAAATTATGGTTGGTGCCATAATCATTGGTATTTAAATAATAAGGTGATTTGCCCGGATACATATTGTATCGTTGTCCATTTCCACCATGATAATTTTCTCTAAATCTAAAATTATAAGATGTAGAAAAACTTATGCCATTTCGTCTAAAATTTAAAGATACACCGGTATTGGCATCGTATTTAGTTCCGTAGCCAATTGTAAAATTTCCATTTAAACCTACTTTCGCATTCTTTTTTAAGTTGATGTTAATAATGCCTGCATCACCTGATGCTTCATACTTTGCAGATGGATTGTTAATGATTTCAATGCTTTCAATTTGTGAAGATGGAATGGCTTCTAATATAGCATTGGTATTGCTAGCCGTAATTCCAGAAGGTTTTCCATTAATAAATACTTTGATATTTTCAGAGCCACGCATGGAAACTTTTCCTTCGTGATCGACATCAATGGTTGGAACTTGCTTGAGAGCATCTATAGCTGAACCACCTGTTGACATGGTATTTTTATCCATGTTGAATATTTTTTTATCGGCATTTAATTGCATAAAATTTCGCTCCGCAGTAATTTCTACGTTTTGCAATATTTTAGAATCTTCTTCTACTTTTAATGTGCCTACATTTATATCTGTTTTGTCGGGTGGAATTACCATAATGGGTTTTTGGACAAAATCTTTATAGCCAATATAGGAGATGCTTAATTCGTAAGCACCAAATGGGATTTTTGAAATTTCAAAAAATCCTTTTTCATCCACTAATGAACCTAAAAGGATGGTGGAATCTTTTAAGTTTTTTAAAACAACAGACGAATATTCTAATGGTTTTGTACTTATTAGGTCAACCACTTTTCCGCTTATTCTTCCAGATGTAAATGTTGGATTTTGAGCAAAAGAAATAGAACTAAATAAGCCTAAAAATGAGATTAAGAAAGCAATAGTAATGCGATTTTTCATAAATTTTGTATCGTGAAAAGTATAAAACAGAATAGGTCGAATTTTTGTTTAGATTCTTACATTTTTTTAAAAGCAAACAATAAGAAAATCCAACCTACAATAAAACATAAACCACCTAATGGTGTGATTGGTCCTAGAATAGGTGTAATCGATTCTAGACCTAATAAATGTCGAGTAGCTAATAAATACAATGAGCCGGAAAAAAATAAAATTCCGATACTGAAACTCCAGCCTGCATATACGATTGTAGAGGAGCTCATTTTGTTGGCTAAAATGGTTACTATTAATAATGCGAATACGTGATAAAATTGATATTGAACGCCTTTGTTGAATATTTCTAATTGGTAAGTATCTAATTTAGATTTTAAACCATGTGCCGCAAATGCACCTAAAGCGACCGCCAATGCTCCATAAATGGCCGCTATCATTCCGAATGTTTTTTGCATGATGTAAAATTACAGTTTTAGCTTGGATTCAATTTTATGTAATAGTGAGATTTTTCCTAAATAATGTTATTTCAGGGTTCTATCTCAGTAGCGTTACTGTGCATTGTACTAATGGTGGCAGGATTCTTCGTATAACCATCCTTTATTTCTTTGGTGATACACCAGAAGTTTAGGGATGAAATTAAATCCTTATTTTAAAGAATTATTTCTATGAGATTCCCTTTACAAGGGAATGACTTCTTTCCTATTGGTCGGTGCGCAGCACCGACCAAAGGTTAAAAAAGCCGACTAAATGTATTATGTATTATTCGTTTCTGAAAACGATTTCCTCATTAAAGCTATCGGCAATTACTTTTTTATTTTTATCAATTTTATCTGCCAAAATCATTTTTGATAATTGATTGATTAATTCTTTATTTATAAGTCGTTTCAAAGGTCGTGCACCAAATTGTGGTTCATAACCTTCACGAGCAAAATATTCTACCAATTCATCCGTAAATTCTATTTTAATATCCATATTGAGAAGTTGTTTTTGCAAACCCTTTAATTGGATTTTCACCACTTCTTTAATGTCATTTTGCAGCAACGGTTTAAACATAATGACTTCATCAATACGATTAAAAAATTCAGGTCGCAATACTCGTTTTAATGCATCAAACACTTGAGCTTTGGATGTTTCTGTTGCGGTGAAAATATCCGAATCAGACTTTGCATTTTCAAAATTTTGCTGAATTAAATGAGAACCAATATTAGAGGTCATGATGATAATCGTATTTTTAAAATCGACGATTCTGCCTTTATTGTCGGTTAGTCTGCCATCTTCTAATACTTGCAATAAAACATTAAAAATATCGGGATGCGCTTTTTCAATTTCATCTAATAGTACCACAGAATAAGGATGGTTTCTTACGGCTTCGGTAAGTTGACCACCTTCATCGTAACCAACATATCCTGGAGGCGAACCGATTAAACGTGATACGGCATGTTTTTCCATGTATTCACTCATGTCAATACGTACCATTGCTTTTTCATCGTCAAATAATAATTCGGCTAAGGCTTTGGCTAATTCTGTTTTACCTACACCTGTGGTTCCAATAAATAAGAATGAACCTAATGGTCGTTTGGGATCTTGCAAACCGGCTCTACTTCTGCGTATGGCATCGGCAACGGCAACAATGGCTTCATCTTGTCCAACTACACGATTATGCAAGTAATCTTCTAAGTTGAGTAATTTGTCTTTTTCGGTTTGTAACATTTTAGTTAATGGAATACCTGTCCATTTAGAAACCACTTCAGCAATGTCATCGCTGGTTACTTCTTCTTTCATTAAACGACTTCCTTTTTTTAGTTCGTCAAGTTCTTTTTCAAAGTCGATTAGTTTTTGTTCGGATTCTTTTATTTTTCCATATCGAATTTCGGCAACTTTTGCATAATCGCCATTTCGTTCTGCTTTTTCGGCTTCTATTTTTAATTGTTCAATATTTTCTTTTACGTTGGATATTCTATCGACAATTGTTTTTTCGCTTTGCCATTTTGCTTTCATGGCATTTCTTTTTTCAGAAAGTTCGGCAATGCTTTCGGATAAGTCATTAACTTTTATTTCGTCATTTTCTCTTTTTAATGCTTCGCGTTCAATTTCTAACTGACGAATTTTTCTGTCTAATTCATCGAGTTCTTCGGGAACTGAATCCATTTCTAAACGAAGTTTTGCGGCTGCTTCGTCAATTAAGTCGATGGCTTTGTCGGGCAAAAAACGATTGGTAATGTATCTGCTGGAAAGTTCGGTAGCCGCAATGATGGCTTCATCTTTAATCGTTACTTTGTGATGTGTTTCATACCGTTCTTTCAATCCACGTAATATAGAAACTGTATCTTCAATGCTAGGTTCTTGCACCATTACTTTTTGGAAGCGTCGTTCTAAGGCTTTGTCTTTTTCAAAATATTTTTGATATTCATTAACAGTAGTGGCGCCAATTGCACGTAATTCGCCACGTGCTAAGGCTGGTTTAAGAATATTGGCAGCATCCATAGCACCTTCACCACCGCCACCAGCACCTACTAATGTATGTATTTCATCGATGAATAAAATAATTTGACCATCAGAAGTAACTACTTCTTTAATTACTGCTTTTAATCGTTCTTCAAATTCACCTTTGTATTTTGCGCCGGCAATTAATGCGCCCATATCTAGGGAATAAATGATTTTAGATTTTAGATTTTCAGGTACATCGCCGGAAATAATACGATGTGCGATGCCTTCGGCGATGGCAGTTTTGCCTACGCCAGGTTCGCCTACTAAAATGGGATTATTTTTAGTTCTTCGAGATAAGATATGCAATACTCGACGTATTTCTTCATCGCGGCCAATCACCGGATCGAGTTTATTGGTTTGTGCTAATTCATTGAGGTTTTTAGCATATTTATCTAAAGAATTATAGGTATTGTCGGCGCTTGGATTGTTAACGGTTTGACCTTTTCGCAATTCTTTAATGGCATTTTTTAAGTTAGTTTCTGTAACATTATTTTGTTTGAGTAATTTTGTAGTTTCATCATTTGCACTTAATAAGGCTAATAATAAATGTTCAATAGAAACATATTCATCGTTAAATTCTTTAAGGTAGGAATTTGCTTTTAATAAAGTTTGAGCCAATGCTTGAGATGGATATTGCATGCTGTCGCCGGAAACGGTTGCTTGTTTCTGGAGTAATGAGTCGAGTTCTTTTTCAATTTTCCGTACATCTGCATTTGCCTTTTTGAATAAGAAAGATGGAATGTCTTTATCATTTTCTAAAATGGCTTTTAATAAATGAAATGTATCTAAAGATGCATGTTTGGAGTTAAAAGCTAATTGCTGCGCAGCAGCAATGGCTTCCTGAGACTTGATGGTATAGTTATTTGGATTCATATCTTGTTTTTTGTATTGATGTTGAATTTTAATTCTATTTCATTCCATCAAAAAATATGCAACAAGACAAAAGTTCATCATTTTTCAAAATAATATGAAAGAATGACAGAAAATTTCAGTAATAGTGGAAATAATTTCCGATTATTTATCGTCCACGATAAGTTCCTCTATAGTTACGGAAATAAATGAGAAAGCGATACTAAAGGCTAAAGCTGGAATCCAGCCTCCAACTTGAAACCCATTTAATAGATTATCGGTAAGGATGACCATAGCTGCGCTGATGACTAACGAAAAGAAACCCAAGGTTAAGCATGTGATAGGCAAGGAGAAGAAGCTGATGATAGGTTTTAGGAATGTATTTAAAATCGATAAAACTAAAGCTACTTTTATAGCGTCCATTGGACCAGAAACGATTGGATTTGGAAATTTAGACCACAAAGCTGGTAAAATATATGAAAGTGCAATAACAGTGGCTACTTTTATAAGAAATCGAATGATGAGTTTCATAACAGAAAATTTAATTAAATAGATAAAATCAAAAATACATATTTTTTAAAATATTGAAGATTATATTTTTTTGATAATTTCAAATTTTATTGGATCTCAATGCAACAGAGTTTAAGTATTTAAACTTTTTTTTAGATATTAGCATATAAAACCAGTGCTATTGAGAAACTATAAATACTCATTAATACCAATATTTATTATACTTAGTTTATTTGCTTTAAAAGGTAGGGCAATTTTTAGTTATTCATTAGACAATGATGGATTAGAATTTTATTTTATTAATACTATTCAGCGAATGCAGTTAGGGGTGAATATATATGCAGATCCATTGAGTTTGCCGTATGGTAACTGTCTGTACACACCTATATATTTTTATTTTTTAAATAGTGTATATCAAATTTTACATATTGATGTGTTTAATGATTTACATCTTGCATTTATAATAGGAAGAATGTTTTCATTTGTTTGTGTACTCATTCAAGTCATATATTTATATAAATTTATTAGGAAAATTCATTTAAATAATACAGTTGTAATTATAAGTATATCTTGTTATTTAATGCTTATTACTGGTCACATGTATGCACTTCGGCCGGATGCATTGAAGGATTTATTTTTTATTTTATTTCTTTTCTATGCTTTCGAATATGTGCATTTTTCAAAGAGATATTTTTATTTGGTATTGGCAGCAATATTTGGAATTTTAAGTTTATTTACGAAGCAAGACATTATATTTCATTTATCTATTTTCTCGTCCGTCACTTTATTAATTTATAGAAATAAAAGAATTTTATTATTATTATCAGTATTGGCAATGGGTATAATTTGTGTTTTTTCTTTTATTTTTTGGTATCATGGAAAATATATTATTGACAACTGGTTTTTACTAAATGCTCAAACAATAGATGATATTTTTTTAGTGGTGTTGATGTATATAATAATTCCAACATTAGTAAAAACGGCACCTTTTATTATACTTACACTGTGCAATTTGTTGGGTATTCGACAACATCGATTAACTGATAAATTCCAACAGACTATTGTAATAATGGGAGTAATGATGTATGTGGTATCACATTTAGTTTTGATGCGTGCTGGTGCTAATTTGAATTATACGTATGAAATGTCGTTTGTTTTAATCTTGAATGTAAATATATTCTATGTAAATCAGCGAGATTTTATCCAACGATTTGAAACTAGATTTTTGTTATCCATCTTGTTTTTTTTAATTTTCTTATTTGGAATAAATATTCTGTTTAAATATTACAAATATGAATGGTGGAAAGAAAAATCTTACAAAACAGTGTTGTACCAAAATTTGAAGGAACGTTCGGACATAAAGAAATACTTAAATGGTCAGTATGTTTATTTTCCAAATACAGAGTTGACTGCTTTTTATCCAGAACATACGACCATCTTAGGACACGATATGCATTTAGATAGATTTATTCAAATTTATACAGGTATGAATTATAAATCTAGATTGTCCTATATTAACACAGCAACGTATGATTCAAATTTTAGAAACGGAATAATCCAATTTATTGTAATAAGTAATGCTGCTCCATTTAAGAAACATGTTGAACATTACTATCCAAGTTATTCGTTAGATACAATTATACAAACAAAAGCAATTTATCGCTATACACAGAAATGAATATTCAAATTATTCAAAATAAATTATTGGACAGTAAGTTCAGATTGGCATGGAATATCATTTCTACATTCATGGTGTTGTTTATTTTCTTTTTTTCTTTTGATATTCAGAGAGGTGTAGATATGCGTTCTACCAATGATGAATGGGAACATCAATCGTTAGCAGTTAATTATGCAAAAGGATATGGTTTGTTTAAACTTGGAAATTTTGCTGGGTTTGACCAATACAAAATAGACAATGTAGATGCAACATTTCCATTTCTATATAAATTGTTTTCAAAATATCCAACTTCCTATTTCCATAGAGCTTGTGGTGCAAGTATCATACATGGTACCATTTATAAATTATTTGGTGTATTCCCTTTGTTTATTCGATTGTTCAATATTTTACTTTTGATAGCATCTTGGTATTTTATTGTACTTGCCCATCGAATAGGTTCCAATCAAATAAATGTCAACAGAATTCTACAATGTCTATTTCCATTTTTCATTCTGATTAATTACTCTTATGTACAAGTAATCGGTGATGATTGTTTGATGATTTTTGCATTGTCAGCAATTTTTTTTAGTAGTATCAATTGGTGGAACAAAAACAATTTACGTACTTCAATTTTATTGATATTAAGTTTAATTTTTTCATTGTTTATAAAATCAACTTTATTTTTCTTGCCACTCTTTATTTTAGGGTTTGCTATTTGGAAGAAAAGATGGAAGCATGTAATAACAGCAGCCAGCATTAGTTTGATACTTATTTTTACTGTTTTTTCTTATTCAAAATATCTAAATAAAATTCACCACCAGTCGATATATCCTAATAAGCAAATCTTCCATTCAGATATGTTGCAAACACATTGGTCTGCATTGGATTCATTAACGATGAAGCAGCATAAACTAGAGTTTGTAGATGATGTTAATTTTGGGTTTAATGATTATAAACAATTAGCTACATATTTATTTGAAAGACAATTTTATACACAGCGATTTTTTTTGTTATCCGGTCAAAGCTGGTTTTTATTAATTGATGGAAACAACGAAACATGTATTTCGTTTAGGAATAAACACGAAGGAAGCTGGAATGCAGCTTGGAAATTATATCCCAAATCTTTCTATTATCATTATGATGATGAAAGTTCGGCCGTTGAGAATGTTATTATGTTTTATGTCAATAAATTTTATTTAATTCCATTTTTATTTTATGCAAAATGGTATGCAACCTACCATTGGAACATTTTATTTATGTGCATTTCAATTGTATTAATGTATTTATTTGTAAAGGAAAAATTGAATGTAACGAAACCCAAAACTAAATTTATAGCAATAGTATTCCTTCTTATTTTTTACGTAACAATTAACTCCGTTTTTCTCACTCCATTTTTAATGTTTTTTGTTATTTATTTATTGTATATAAATAACACATTATTTAAAGAAGAATTTTATCAAATTGTTTTTTTATTTTCTTTTTATTTTTTGTTTTTGAGTACCTTGATGTTTGGATTAGAACGTTATACCGGAATTGCAAATGGTATGTATTTATTAATCTTAATGAACATTTTAGTTACAAGAGGAAAATCGTCAATTATTTAAAGTAAAAATACAAATCTCGCCTTTACTTTTATTATTTTTAAAAATGTTCTGCATTGGATTTTTTAGCTGTATTAGACAAGATTTTTTTTTCATTTTCAATTGAGAATTTATTACCTCAGTAAATTTATTTGGAATGTTTTTTGAGGCAATAAGAATACTTGGTTTTTGTTTAGGTTGAATATAATTTCCTATTACTTCAAGTTGTTTTTTATAAATTTCTACAGCTTGTTCATCAACTATATTTGTTACTAAATAAGGCTTTAACCCAATAAAATATAATACGTTGGAATGGTCAATATTTATAACATATTCTTGTTTACTTAGGTGTTTGGTTTCTTGATTTATGGTTGTATAAAACTGATACAATTCTTTATTTACAAAAATAGTTTCATTAGTCTTTGGTATATTCAATGGTGTACGATGTTGAAATATAGAGGTGCTCGAATACAGAAACGGATTTAGTACATTGAATAAAATAAAAAAGAAGATAACATATTTATTAACGAAGTGTAATTGTTTCCATTTTTTTTTGAAATACAAAATATATCCGATTATAAATGCAATAAAAAAAGGATGTAGCGTTAAATTTATAATTTGTAATGTATAAGAACCAGAAATATTTAGTACAAGAAGGAGTAATAATATTGAAATCCAATAAATGTTTTCTTTTTGATTGTTCTTTATTTTATAATATACATTTCCATACACTACAAACATGAAATAAAGACAAATAATTATTGCTGGCAAAAGATAATACAACAAATAATAAATATCATTTTCATGCATGTTGCTATAAATTACAAGAAGCAAAAGTAATGTACCAATAAAAAATAGGTAAGGATAGATTGTACTTTTTGTTATCTGTAGAGCGTGTCGTTTGTAATTTATTACAATAAATATAAAAACAAAAGCACAAGCGAAAAAGATTGCATCTATGCTGTAAAATGGGATTGAAAGTTTAGTCATTATTTTTGATAACAATTGATAACCAATTAATACATCGCTTATTGGTGCGTAATATGATTTTAGATAAATATAAATTAGACACGATAATGTAATTGTTTGGATGCAAATGCTTAGTATTTTTTCAGTTTTAGTTAATGTTTTTATTTTAATTATTGTGAAATAAAAAACAATAAGAAGTAAAATTGCTGTAGGAAATTTTATACAGAAGAGTAAAAATAAACTTATAGCATATAAACTACTTAAAATTATTTTTTCGATAGCATTTGTATGTGTTTTTTTTATAAAAATTAGAATAGAGATGCATAAAATTGCAGTATGATCCATGATGTCATTGTAATGCAATGCTCTATTGAATACAGTAGTTATTGCCGCAATGCTCCAAAAAAATATTAAAGAAATAAAATAATGTAAATTTTCTCGTTGCTTAGATACTAGTATATGAAACCACAGAAATGTATTTATGATAAGACTTAATCCAATGAAAATAATTTTACTATAACGAAGTGAAAGTAGAGTAGAATTTCCCGTAGTTATTTTAGAAATTATATCGATAATATTATATAAATCTAACTGTAATAGCTCATTTTTATTTGCAAGTTGTATTGCCGTTGTACATTCATCGGTATTAGAAAATCCTTTATTTATTGAATAAATTAGCGTGCAAATAATTGCACAAAATGAAATTATGTAGCCAAAAAGTATTATATTTCTTTTATTCAACATAACTATATTCTTATCTTTATTTTTTAAAGATAACTAAATGTATGCATTGTTAAACAAAAATGTAGAAGTAACTTATTTTAATTAATTTAGTTCTATAAATTGAAAACCTTTTGACAGAATTTACCGACTTGAGTCTATGACAAAGTATATAAAAAAAATTATTCCCAAAAATAATATTGAACTTTTTAGTTGCATTTTTTTGTTATATTTTATTATAGTTCGGTTTGCCTATATTACTTCGTATAGTATTGATATTGCTGGCATTGAGTTTGCGCTCATTTTTCAACAGCAATTTATTGAGAAGTATAATATGTTCTATCCAAATCCGGATAGTTTTCCCTATTTCATTTCTTTTTATCCACCATTATATCCTTATATAATAAAGGTTTTTATAGAAATGAAACAGTTTGATTTTTTTAATGATATGCATGAAATTTTGGTTCTTGGTCGTGAGTTATCTTTTTTGATTTACTTTATTATAATTATTTTTTTATTCCGATTTTTTAAACTTTTAAAAATTGAAATAAAATATCCTTATTTATTTATTGTTTTGTTTTCACTTTTGCTCACACAGCATTTCTTTGCATTTAGACCTGATAGTTTTAAATTACTTTTTTTTGTAATTTTTATGTATTACATCACAAAGTACGAATTGGATATTCAAGCAAGAATGTCACTACATCTGGCTATTTTTTTTGCTATGATTAGTACAATGTTTAAGCACGATGTGGCGATTTATTTCATTCTATATTTTATAGTACATCTTCTTACTTTCAGAAACGTAAAAGTTATTAAAATTGCCATTTATTATTTAACTATTGTTTGCTTTATTTTTGCATTGTTTACGTTCGTTAATGGTGAAATATTTTTAAAGAATATTTTTTATTACAATATTCAATATAGTAGTCAAACCTCACAAAAATTAATAGGAATATTTATTAATATCTTTCGTCTTTCACCATTGATTTTGTTTTGTATGCTTAATTTTAAAAGTGAAAACAAGTGGATTCGATTTATAGCTTTTTATGCATTTACCTCATTTATAATAAGTTCTATATTTTTGTTGCGTGTTGGTTCAAATTTAAATTATACTTATGAATCCGTTCTGCTGCTGCTCTTGAATTCGATTTTGTATTTTCATAATAAATCGTACAAAAAGATAATTTGGATATTGCCGTATTTGTCTATCTTGGTATTTTTACATCATACTCTCAACTATAAATTGTTTGATTTTGGAAAGGATATGCATTCAGAAAAGATAGAATACTATCAAAATTTGGAAACCAGCAAACAATTAAAATCAATCATAAAAAAGGATGTTGTATTCTTCCCAAATGGTAAATTTATAATTTTTAATTCTGAACTAAATATATTGTTCGGATATGATTTGCATTTAGACAGATTCACCGATTTGTATTTAAATATTCCTATTTCTTCCAACCTTTATAAGAACGATGCTGTAAAAAGCTATGATAACTTATTTGAACAAGGATATGTTAAATATATAGTAATTGAAAATGAACCACGTTCGCTGCATCAAATGTCTGTTTTCTATCCAAATTTCAAATACTATACGAAGTGCAATCAGTTTTTGATTTATCGATATTTACCATCCATTTGATTATTTTTTAATATGTTATTTTTTATTTATACAAATTCATCCTTTTAATTACATTTGTATAAACTATAAATTTATGACTAAAACCTTTTCTGAAAAAGAGTTTGGTGATGCTTTAGATTTCTTTCATAAAAATGGCTATGTTGCCTTAGAAGGAACATATAATGATCACCTATTAGATAAAACCAAAAACTCTATTTTAGAGCTAATAGAATCAGAAAGAAATCAAATACACTCAACAACGTACAACGATTATGGATTCTTGTTATGTGCTGCTCATTATGCAGATAAACATCCTCATTTAATAGATATTTTAGAGAATGATTTACTTTTGCAATTTACAGAACTTATTATGCAAAAATGGTTTATTCTGTATCTGTATTCAAATAATTGTATTCCACCAAATAATAGTTCTAAAGCAGCCAGAATACATGTAGATACACCAAGATACATTAAAGATTTTATACCAACACTTGGCGTTATGATTACGTTAGATGATTATAACGAATTAAATGGAGCTACTTGGGTTTTGCCTAATTCACACGATCGATTAGAGGAACCAACAGAAGAAGAATTTTATAAAAATGCGATACGTTTAATTATTCCAAAAGGATCTGTATGTTTCTTTAATCCTAGAATGTGGCACGCCGCAGGCGCCAACCACTCAGATAAATGGCGATCTTGTTTATTATTAGCTTTTTGCAAACCTTGGATGAAACAACGTGTCGATATTCCAAAATTTATGTCTCATATCAATACGACTAATTATTCTCAACGATTGAAACAACTACTAGGATATAATAGTATTCCACCAGGTAATTTTAATGAATTTTATGGTGAAGAAAATGGGCGAACCTATACTCAACCATTTGTTTAATTTTTATTTTTCTAATAAATATATCCAATCGTGCCGTAGGCATTTGAATCCACTCTTTTCTAAAGCCCATGCACTATATGAATTGGATAATCTTGTAGAACCAATGATATATGGATAACCATAGTTCATGACAAATAATTTTGTTGCATTAGATAGTTTAAACTGGTATCCTTTGTTGCGCTCGTCATTCGCAACGGCAAGATAATATGGAAATGTTCCAGCATCGCCATTGCCTTCATTATAATGTTCAGAAATTACAGTACCGATTAATTTTTTTTCTTGGTTATAATACAAGTAAGCCACTTTATCTGGATATTGTCCGATGAAATTATCGCAAAAATAGGAAGTGATACATTGTAATTGTTTATCTATTGGAAATATTTCTAACAAATAATCTGGTGTATAATTTCCAAAAGGAATTTCATTATACGTTTCAATTACAAATTTGCTTAGTTCTTCTTTATGACTTTCAGTAGCTTTTACTGTAATTAAATCTTCATGTTCATGTACAAATGGAATTTCAAATAAATTTTTTGTTTTATATACTCTTAACACTTCTAATAAGGTTAATTTATGCTTTAACTTATGTAATTGATTGATTTGTGGCTGACCTAGATTCTTAACTTTTATTTTAATGTATTTACTTGTTGATTGATTGATTTCATGATGAAGTTGTTCCCAGTTGTCAAAAGTATCATCAATAGTTAATCGACTAAATGGCACTCCAAAAATTTCGCTTTCTTGTTTTGAATATTGAATCATATATTTGTATAGTTTTATGAAAATATCCATCGTTATTCCGATATATCAATCTATTGAAAATGCTGAAAAAGAATTACCGGAAGTAATTGAATATTTGAAAAATAAATTTAGAGAATTTGAACTTATTTTCATAATAGATAATTTATTTATTTCTGATAAAGTTCATGCGTTATTTGACGATAAGGAATATGTTTCTGTCTATACTTTAAATAAAAATTACGGTCAACAATTTGCTACACTATGTGGTTTTTATCTAGCAAAAGGAGAATATATTGTAAGTGTAGATGAAGATGTGTTTGAACATATTATGCAGATTGACGATCATTTTAATTTTAATAATTACGACGCGATGTATCTGTATTATGATAAAAAAAATATGTATCAATCAAAATTTAGATGGTTTTTGAGTAGTATTTATAAAAATATTTTACTCCAATTGGCAGGATTAAATTCATATTCAACAAGTTTTAGAATAATAAAATCTTCTTTGCGAGATAGTATTTTAAAACAACAACATATTTATTATAATATAGAACATTGTATTAGCCTCGAAACAAAAAGTATTGGCGTGCAAAGAATTAATATAAATGACATTACTGACCATAACTCATCCTACAATTATTCTAAGTTGATTAATATTGCTTTTCAATTTTTTTTGGAAAGTAGCACTTTCATATTTATAAGTATTTTGCTATTTATTCCATACTTTATTTTTTTAGCATATACAAAACAATATATTGTTGTAAGCTCGGTGTATTTAGCAATTATAAGTTTATGTACGATTTTTTATTATTGGAAACGATTTAAAAAACCCAAATTGAAAACATTGATCGAAGGTGCTATCTTATTAAAATAATACTAGGATTTGAGTCGATATTTAAACAGATTGAAAATAAACTCAAATATTGTCTTAAATCCAACGAAGCTAGCATTGCGTTCGTTTTTATAAAACATAGTAGAAATTTCTGCAATCTTCAAGTTTTGTTGAAATGCTTGAATCATAATTTCTGCATCGGTGAACCAATCATTAGAAATTAAGTTCATTTTTAGATATGCTTCTTTTGTAAGTATTTTTGGTTTGGAATTTATATCACGTATAGGAAAACGAGGCGCATACAGCAATCTAAACAATATATTGTACACATTCGATAATATGGTGCGAATCCAACCATCATGTCGTTTCGCTCTGTATGTTTTTACTAAATCATACTTGCCAAATTTTATAACGCCATATACTATCGGAATATCACTAGCTGGCATTTGAGCGTCACCATCAATTACCGCAATGTATTTGCCACTTGCTGCCGATAATCCGGAACGCATATCCCAACCCATTCCACCTTTTTTTTCTAAATCTAAAATAAGAATATTATCATGTTTTTGAGCGATAGATTTAGCAAGATTTAAGGTATTGTCTAATTTGTCTTTGTCGTAATTACAGACTAAAATAAGCTCGAATTGTACGTTTAATTGCGCTATTTCATCGAATAATTGTTGCGTAAATCGCTCGATAATATTTTCTGAGTGATAGCATAAAACAACTACTGAAAGTTCTATGTTTTTTATGGTTTGAGTCATGGACTAAATCAAATATAAAGTATAATTCTGATTTTTTTTATGGTTCTTAAAAAAAGTCGTATTTTCAATTTAAATACGAAACCAATCGCTTGAAACAATATTTACAAAAATTAAACAAACATACTTTTATTAGTTATGCATCTTTATGTTTAATCTTCTATTTACTTAGCATTCGCTTGCTACTTATCTTTTCTTACACGTTAGATATAGATGGTGCGGAATTTACATTTGTGCATTATATTCAACAAGTGCTATCTGGCAAACCTTTATACTTAAATCCGTATGAAGTTCCTTTTTCTATTACCATTTATTCTCCATTGTATCTGATGTTGGTTGCCAAATTTTGCGCAGCTTTCCAGATTAATTATATATATGACGTACATTCAATTTTTATAGTTGGACGTTTATTTAGTTTTATTTTTTCAGTGATTGGAGCCATCTTTATTTTTAAATATTCGGTCAGATATTTGTCAAAATCAATGGCACTTTTTTGTACTTCGATGTACTTGATGTTGTTGTCTGGACATTCGTATGCAGTTCGTCCGGATAGCATGAAAATTGCATTTTTTATTATCTTCTTATTTTATTTTTTAGATACTGTAATTGAGAAAAATAAACAATCAAAATGGCTAGCATTAACCTTCTTGCTATTATCAATTGCTTCCAAACAAGATGCGTTCATTTATATACTTTTGGTTCAGTGGATATTTGTATTGATGTATAGAAACAAACAAATAATTCTGTTTTTCCTTTACAGTTTATTAAGTATCATTTTATTTTTTGGTTTATTTTATCTTATTTATGGAAAGCTTGCATTGGATAGTATCACCTTATTTAATTTACAAGTAATTACAACGTTTAAATTAAATTATAACTACTTCGTAATTGCTTTTAATCTAGTTCGTTTATTCCCATTTATTGCACTCTTCTTTTTCGTTGTGGTTCGTTTAAAAAATGAAAAATTAATGTTCACTTTAGCAATAATTGGGATAATTGCAACCATTCTAAGTTCAATGTCTATGCTGCGTCCAGGTAGTTTTATTAATTATTCGTATGAATTAATTGTGATATCTATTTTTTTATTCGTACTGTTTTTGAAAAATAATATACCTATCTTAAATAAAATTAAATTGCCGATTTTTCTTTATTGTTTATTTTTATTTGCCTCTAATGCGTTCATGCGAGTAAATGTAATTTATATAAAAAATGAAATACAATATAAAGAAGCCTATTATTCCAATTATGAAATGAGAAAACACGTAGCACCTATAATAAAAGAAAAAACATTATTCAACCCAGATTTGCAATTAAGTTTATTTTTCGCCGACAAAAATGTAATTTTTGGACATGAGTTTCATTTAGATAGAACGATGTATGCATTGTTAGGTTTGCCTTGTCATTCAAAACTATCACATGTATCCAGTCAAAAGTATGATGCATGTTTTAATGATGGAACAATTACGTATATGCTCATCAAAAACAATAAAACAAGCAATGAAGTGATGCGTACATATTATGCAGATTATCAATCAATTTATTTCGATAAAAACTATAAGTTGTATAAACGAAAATCAACTATTGTAAGTTTTTAAAATAATCGGATTTGATTTTGTCGCCTTTAGCACCATAATAATTACTGAGTTGTAATTGAAGTCGAGTCTCGTGATATCCCAATTGTATGGCTTTTTCAAAATAGAGTACCGCACTATCATCTTTTAAATTATTGGTATAATATAAGCCCATATTCATATATGGATACGGAATAGTAGGATATAATTTTATAAAACGATTGTTGATTGCTCTGGCAGTATCCATTTCATGAACATACATCGCACTTTGAGCATAATAATACATGGTCAACGAATCTTCAGGAGTAAGTTGGTACGTTTTTTGAAAAAATGTATAACTATTTCTGAAATCTTGCGTGTCAAAAAATAATTTAGCTAATTCAAAATTGGCATTTCTGTACAAACTATCCATGTACACTGCATATCCAAAATAAGAACGCGCGCTATCTATATTGTTCAAATTGTACCGATAAGTGCTAGCCACTTTATAATAAAATTCAGGATAATCAGGTGCTAATTCTATGCATCTTAGATAATGCTTTAGCGCTTCATTACCATATATAGTAGCCTTGTTTTTTTCTTTAGATTTTTGAGCATTATCCTTTAGAATATTGGCATACGTATAGTTACCTAAAACTGAATTTTCCATAGTTTTAATATCGTGCGACAATAAACTTATTTCATCATACCAATAAAAATTTCGTTGTATTGTCATAAATGAAAATACTATAAACACAATACTTAATGTTGTTTTTGCCAATTTTGTGTCTAGTAAATTCTGTTTAAATAGTTTAGAATGTATAAGCGTAGGTTTAGCAAGAAGACTCAATAAAATTACCACAAACCATATACTACTGATAAATAAAGCACGCTCTGAAAAAATACCAGTATATGGAACTAGAAAATTGGCATATAATGCAATTGCACCAAAATAACATAAAATATACAATCCAATAATTTCTCGTTTTAAAAATTTATAAACACCAAAAATTAAAAATAAAAGATGCATACTTAGAGAAATAAATGGAACTAAATTTCCAATACTTATTAATGGAAAAAGATTGTATCCGTAATAAAAGCGCAAAGGATATGGAAATAATAACATTTTTATATGGTAGGCTAGTACATTGAAAATAGTACCTATTTCTTGACTTATTCCTATATCTAAAACTAAAGGATTTTCAAAAAATAAAATAGGCCTAGTGTCTCCAATAAATATAGATCTCAAGGCTCTATAGGCTAAGAAAATTGCAAAAAAGATAAACAAGTAATTGGCTATACTACGCTTGTAGTTTTTCTGATAAAAATAAATTAGAATGATAAAACCTATAAAAATAAATGTGTTTAATTTACTTAATAACCCCAATGCTAAAAAAAATAGACTTAAGAACGCATTTTTAAGTCGATGCTGTTCCTTCGATAAAAAATCATTGCCATAACTTAAAAACAAAGTCCCAAATAATAGCACTAAAATCTCATCTCTATTTTTTAACGATGCGACCACTTCAGTGTGTAAAGGGTGCACTGCAAATAGCAAAATGGATAAGTAGGGAAGTGCCGGATGAATGGTGTCTAATTGAAATACAGATTTTAAAGCTCTAAAAAGTACCACCATTAATAAAGCATATAATAAAATATTTATTAAATGACTGATGTGTGGGTTTGCTCCAAAAAACTGATATTCGATGGCAAAAGTAGAAACGGCTACCGGTCTTCTATCAAAGGCTAAATCTTTTGTTTGAACATAAAAATTATCAAAAATATCATATATACCTGCAAAACCTTTAGGTACATAAGGGTTTTCTGTTACAATAATTCGATCATCTAAGCTATATTTATTAGAAAGTGTATTTCCATATAAAACAAACGATAAAATAACAAGTAAACCATAAAACCATTTTTCATGGTGGTGTTTTGTAGTGTTAATCATAGTTGGTGTTATTTAACAAATATACATTTTTCTATCTTTCGATAATAAGAATATTCAAAATACATTTTTTATCTTCAACACTCAATTTAGAATATGAGTGAGAAACACAGAGAAAGTTATCGAAAAATGGCATTATCGCCTTTTTTTAAAGCTGGATTGGTAAAAGTGATGCCAATGGGCGCAATTGCAGGTTTGAAAATAACCCAATTAGATGATCAACAGTGCAAAGTAACTGTACCGTATAAATACGTCAATAAAAATCCATTTGACACCACTTATTGGGCGGTTTTGGGTATGGCGGCAGAAATGGCAAGCGGTGCCATGGTGCAAATGTACACACACAAATTAGATCCTTCTGTTTCTATGTTTGTTACCGGCTGTGATGCCAAATTTATAAAAAGAGCTTTGGGTGTTACAACGTTTATTTTTTCAGAAGGACAAATGATTGCAGCTGCCATAGAAAAAGCAGTTAGCACACTACAACCACAAACAATACTGTGTAACACTAAAGGCTACGATAAAGACGGCAACATCATTGCTGATTTTAATTTTGAATGGAGCATAAAAGCGAGAAGTAAGAAGAAATAAAAAACTAAATTTATGTCAGGGCACTTTTCTTAAACCAGCATCCTTTACTGTTGTTTCATTTGCGTAGTTCAGCGAAGCAAACGTCACTTGTCAACTACCATTAGGTTTGTAATTTTTTTTGACTTAGACATACCTTTGGAAGACTAAGAATAAAAGTGATACTACTCGACTTTGTCTATCAATGAGTATAAAAAGACAAAAAAATTAAACTTACAACGAGTTAACCTATATTAATTTCGAAGCTGTCAAAATAGACAAAAAGGCAACCCAAAATTGGAGTTGCCTTTATTAAATGTTTAGTCTCTACTTGTTTTCTACAGATTTACTGCATTCCATTTTGTGATGGCACTTGTCAAAGTACTTGGGTTTACCTACTGTGGCAAACAATACGCCAATGGTGATGATAGCACTTGCTATGGCGATTAAAAATTTTGGCTTTCTTTTCATTTTTTTACTTTTTTTAAAAATTAATAATTTTGTTTGTTGCATCTTCCACCAAAGCGGTTTTGCATTTTTTCTTTCATTGTGTTGAATTCATCATCATTCATATTTCGTATTTTTTCTGCAAATGCAAAAGGTGGCATTCCCATTGTTGAAAACCTTCCTTCCATTCTTGCTCTTCCCATTCCAAAAGGTGTAAAGATGAATTTGAGCAATAGCACAATGAATAATAATGGGCCAGTAAAGAATACAAATGTTCCTAATAAGGCACCTCCGATAATTGATTTTAAAACTGATTTTGTCATTTTTTTTATTTTTTAATTGTTTATAATAAGGAAGACGAATTGCTTTTGATTTTACTTTATATTATTTTATTTTTTTAAAATTAAATCGTTATTCGCTTTCTATATTAGGTAAGACGATTGACTTTCATTTTTACCTTAAATAAAACAAAAAAGCCCATAAATAAATTATTTACGGGCTTTTGCTTATTCAGTATTTTATTAATTCTTACATCTATTTTTCCATTCCTCTTTAAACTGTTGTCGTTCTTCATCGGTCATATTCATCATTTTTTCTTTAAATTTTGAATTGGCAAATGGTGGTTTTTTCTTTCCAAACCCAAAACTTCCTACTAATATTCGGCTAAATAAAAACAAGCCCAATGCTTGTAAATAGGTGATTGCTTTTAATCCAAAAATTATGGGCATTAGCCAATTCCAAAGTAACATGACAATGCCACCTACTGCAAAAAACAATGCGATAGGAATTAATATAAATAGTGGCCTTCTGTTCATTTTTAATATTTTAATTCGTTGTACAAATGTTGTAATCGTTTTTTTAAATGCTTGGTAGCATAACCTTTTCTGCTAATAATGGTTTTCAGGTTTTCGCCTGTTTCATCGGCTATTTTTTGCAAAGTTTTATCTTCTATTTCATTTTCAATAAAAACAAAACGCTGGTTTTTGGGCAATTCGTCCAATGCTTTTATCAATTCATCCCAAAATAAGTCTTTAAACATTGCCAATTCCGGATTATTGCTGTCATCTATGAGCAGCGTATCTTTTATAGAAAAATCACCTTCTTCATTTTCATAGGTGTAATCTTCCAGATTGTCGGTTTTCTTTTTTCGGTAAAAATCGATTATTTTATTTCGTGAAACGGCATAAAGCCAGGCACTTGCATTGTCAAGTTCATCAATATTGGAAAAATTACTAAATTGATACCATACTTCTTGCAAAATATCTTCGGCGTCTTCTACAATATTGACTTTATTTTTTATAAACGCAAATAACTGTTTCCTCATCATATTGATTGTTTGAGAAACTGTATTTTTTGTTTGAATTTCGTTCATCTTGATATTTAAAATGGCATCCATAACATAGATGACGAATATGCATAAAAATTACTTTACTTTAAGACAAAAAAAATGTGCTTATGCCAGTTTGTAAATTTTAGTTATTTGATAGAGAGACATACTTGTATAATTCTGAAGGATTTTCGGCTTGTTTTACCAAATAATCAGCTACATCTGTACGGTTTATTCCACCAATATTTATTCCTTTAAATAGTTTAGTTTCTACTCTGTATTTTTCAGTTAATGGTTTATCTTTTAGTATTCCTGGTCTTACAAATTCCCATTTCATTTTTGAGTCAGCAATGATTTCTTCCATTTTTGTTTTGTCTTTATAAATATTTTTGAGCAACAATGCGAAAAATATTTTTGTAATAAAACTATTGTAAGCTCCACTGTCGCCTGCTCCAAACCCAGTTAATACTATGAATGGAACTTGTGTATTGGTTTCTGTTTGCACTTCTACCAAAAGTTTTGCAAAGTCGGAATATAAAGTGGTAGCCTTCGTAATCAAACTTTTCCCTGTTCCTAATGCAACAATTACTGCATCTGCATTCTCGATAGATTTTTTTAAATCTGCTTTATTGGTGGCATTTCCTTTTAGCGTTGTCAGGTTTTTATCCTGCAAACTAATTTCAGAACGAGAAAGGGTTGTTACTGTATGATTTCTTTGTAACGCTCTTTTTACGGCTTCCAAACCAACACCTGCCGAAGCACCTATTATTGTAATGTTCATTTAAATTGATTTAATTATTTTGGCAAAGATATACATATAGTATCTAAAATATACTACATTTGTAAAAAATACTACTATCTTTTAGGATACTACAAAGTTTTCAAAATGAAGAATAAACAAAAGCAAATTCAGTTAAGAGACGTTCAAGATGTAATTGATATGATTGGTGGTCGTTGGCGTGGCGCAATTTTAGCAAGTTTATGCGACAAGGAAAAAAGGTTTAATGAACTTAAAAGAGATTTAGGTAGTATAACTCCACGAACGCTTACAAAAGAATTGAAATATCTTGAAATGAATAAATTGGTCAGCCGTGAAGTGGAAACAGAAAGTGCTGTATCTGTTGTGTATAGTCTTACCAAACACGGCAAATCGTTAGAACCATTAATTGGGCAAATTGTTATTTGGGGTCAAAAACATAGAAAAGTCGTTTTAGGTTAGTTTTGTC
>JAGNZZ010000037.1:0-15673 GCA_017984135.1 Chitinophagales bacterium
TTAATTTCTGAATAACGACTTTGCAACAGTTTTATAAAATTATTTTTTATGGTTTGCATTTCGGCGTTTTTTTGCAACATCGTTTCTGCTTTTTCTATAAATGGTTGTTGTTCGGAAAGTGAGATTTGTTTGATTGGTAATTTTGATAAATGTGCAGGTTTTACCTCATATTCATTGAAGTAAATATTGAAATAATAATCTAAAAGTTGAGAATTTAATAAGATGTAGATATATTTTAAGTCATACTCTTTAGATTTTAAAACAATATTTGATAATCTATTCAGATTGTAATATTTTTCTGTATCAAAATAACATACTAGTTTTCTTTTCATACCTCTTCGTGTTCTTTGAACTAAGATTTTGTTTTCTAAGAAAATATATTCTGGTGGCAATGCTCTTCCGAGTTCACCTTTACTTTTAACAAAGTCAGTATCGTACATTATCCATTCATTATTCCATTCAACATAATTTCTACTAATATCTTTCCCATTCAACATTTTATGGAAACGTGCATCGATTTTAAAATTTGATGTTAGTTCACTCTTTATATAACCAGTATTTATTCCAACTGTGCAATAACATATATCTGAAAGTGATGTACTTTTCAATGAAATTTTATCTATGATTTTAGCGTGTTTATCAGATAGGTATATGTTAAATGTTCCGTCTAAATCAAAATATTTTTGCAAGTTAATTTCATAACTATCTTGTAAATTAGAAAAATCTCTTAATCTATCTCTTTGTATTTTTATTTGAGTTGGAATCTTTATTTTAGACTTCCTTAATGTAAATACGATGCTTTCTACAACAACATTTTCAAATATTTCTAAACCTAAGTCATAAAATTCGATTACAGAAAAATTACTATTTATTATTTCTCTTAATTTTTTATAAGTTAAAGCTGATAAAAATGTATTTGGAACGATAAAACTTGAATATGAATTATTCGATGTAAGTCTAACAAGCAATTCCATAAAGAACTTATATAAATCAAAATTTCCTTCATTAGAAATAAAGTTGTTTTTAAAGTAATTTTTCTCATTTTCTTCAATTGCTTTTCTATATGTGTACGGTGGATTTCCAATCACTACATCAAAACCGCCGTTGTGTTCAGGTTTGAATGCATTATCTTCTGCTACACAAAAACTATTTATTGTTTTTTCTAATTCTTTGCTTTGAGGTAAATTATGTTTTACCCTATTGTTCTTAATGTATTCAATTGCATTTTGTAAATATGAGCTTTTGTAAATGTATCCAGGTTTGTTGCTTATGGTATTTAATTCCCAAACATCTAAGTTGGCTCTGTAAAATTTTTGTGACCAAAGATGATTTTTGTGCTCCAATGGGTCATGACCCATTGGGATTTTCAGCCGATGAAACTCTTTACTACTTATTGATTTTATTTTCTGTATAATACTTGTCAATTCGGTTCCTTCACACACTACTATTAAATGAACATGGTCTTTGCAAATATTATAAGCAATACATTTCATTTTACTTTCTGAAATGATATTTCCAATTATTTTAGTTAGTTCAATTTCTTCATTTAAATTTAATTCTATTGCATCACCTTTTATAACTCCATAATCAATCATTCGCTGAGATGTGCGTGAATTATGCGTAGTTAAAACGATATGAAATGCTTGTTTGTCTTTAGGTTTAAAAATTTGAGGAAATTCCGAATGCCAATTAAATGCTTTTTCACCAGCAATAGTTGCATCATCTATCAAACTATTGCCACATTTTATATTGTTGTTTAAGCTATTAAGTTTGCGTCCTTTTCGTGCGGTGCGCAACCATAAACTTAGTCGTGCAATTTCTACACTTTCTTCATTCAAATCCACTCCAAAAATATTGTTTTCCAAAATGGCTACTTCATGGTCAGGAATGGCAAAACTGTGACCTAATAATTGCGCTCTTAGCTCGTCAATCGATTTATGTTCTTGTATCAAAAAATCTAATGCTTGGTTTAAAAAAGCACCACTACCACACGCTGGATCCACAATTGTTATTTGCAGTAACCAGCTTTGGTATGCATCTAATTTTTGTAATAGTTCTTTCTTTTTTGTTTTGCGTTTGTCAGGTGTATAGTTGCCGGCAATAACTTCAAATTCGTTTCGCTTTTCGGTACACAATGCACCAATGGTATTTTCTACAATGTATTTGGTGATGTATTTTGGTGTATAAAAAACGCCGTCTTTTTTACGTTTGGTTATTGTATTACTTTTCAATGGATCATGATCCATTGAAGATAATTCGGCTTGTATTTCTTCAATATCATTTAAAGAATGTTCAAAGATGTGACCGAGAATATTTACATCTATTTCTGTATCGTAATCGTACTTAGAAAGTGTAGGAATATAGTTTTGTAAAAGATTATCTGAAATGAGAATGGTATCTAAAATTTCATCAGTGGCAAACAAGCCACCATTGTAGCCAAATATTTCATATTTCTCATTTTTGAAACCAGTATTCAAGTAATTGAAATGCTTTTTAAATCGGTCGAACAACGGACTGTATGCATCGAGTTTCTTTAGGGTGTCAAATTCATCTAAAATGTTTTGAATGGTGTTTGCCGGCAACAAGGCTCTGTCTTCAGCAAACAGAATAAACAAGATTCTATCTAATAGCTTTTGCGACTTCTTAAATAAAATCAGTTTGTCGTATTGTGGATTGAGTTGCACAATATCAGCAAATAGTTTGCGTTTTAATTCGGAATAATCTTTGTAAAGTTGTTTGGTTATGTTTTCCTCTTTTACGGTGGATGCCTGTTTAATTTTATTTGGTAAATCACTAAGTAAGTTTTCATAGTGCAAACACAAATACAGTAATGCAAATTCATTTTCAGTAAGCGTAAATAAATTAAACTCTTCAAAATCTATGGCATTATCAATGTAGAAACGCAATTTTTCAAAATTGGAAATTAACACGTATTTGCAATTCTTTTGGTTATTCTTATATCCAAATGCTTGTGCTGTAACGGTGTTTAAATCTGTAGTATTTGTTCCTTTGAGTTCTATTACTGCAATTACATTTCCATCTTTCAAAATTGCACCGTCTGCTTTTTTGCTGTTGGTTTCATTTTTTTGCTCAGTTTGCAGATTGAAATTTGGCTGAGGATTTTTAGTGTATCCTAACACATTTACAAATAAATCTATTAAAAATTCACCTTGATATTGTTCTTCTTTACTTTCTCTTATATGTTGCTGTATAATAGGATTTTGAAAATGTGCTTTGAAGTTGGAATATGCGTTTATTATATCACCTTTGTTAAGGTCTTTTAAATATTGATTAAGTACTGATTTCTGAAACAAAGCCATTTGTTGCTAAAATACGATTTTTTGTAATAGGTAGTAAGAATTGATTGTTCTTATTTATATATTATATTGCATGCAACATCATCGTGCAAGAACAATTCGTTGGATTAATTTTTTCATAGATTTATCTAAAGATAAATAAAAAAATCCGCCTCAAAGGAGACGGATTTTGTGTGCTGTAAGAGAAGGACTCGAACCTCCAAAAGGCGATTAGGAAAAGAGCAAAAGTTGGTGGTCAACCCCTGCACATTAAAGTGCTCTACTCTTTCTTTATTTCGAACTCCTCACCCCCGAGACAAGAGGGCATGGCTGCCAAATTTCATCACCTTACAATTTTAAGTATTTTGACAAAGTGTTTTTTAATGAACTTGTTGAAACAAAATTAAATAATAATGTTTATTCTTGCAAATAATTTAAATAAAATGATAAAAATTTACATTTTATTTAAAAAATGTTCAAATTTAATGTTGATTTGATATTTTGAAAGTTAATATCGACCTAAAAAATGAAAATTCATTAATACGTATTATGTTTTTCCTCTTCGAAGTAGTTTGATATGAAGTTGATTTTCGCTGTCTGCAATTAGAATTTCGAGCCTTCGAAGCTTTGTTTCAGTTTGTTTAGCACTTATTACATGCCAAGTGGCTTGTTTTTTATACGAATTGGTTTGTTTTTCAAAGAAATGCCAAGCTTGTTGGTTGGCTTTAAATTGGTTTAATTGAATGGCAGTAAATTCTATCTTTTCTTGTTCAAATGAAGCTGATTTTTGTTTAGTAATATTTCTATTTAGGAATTCGTCTTTACCTTTATCCATTACTAACTTGGCAAGCATTAATTCTTGAATGCGGTTAATGTTAATAGCACTCCAATTGCTGTTTTTTCTTCGAGGCGTAATGCGATTGCAATAGCTATCTTCATCAATTTTTTTTCGAATGCCATCAATCCAACCAAAGCATAAAGCTTCGTCCACGAGTTGTTTCCAAGTGATGCTTTGTTTCTTTGATTTTTTATTATAGAAACCTATCCAAGCTTCTGTTTCTTTCAAATAATTTTGTTGAAACCATTTTCTCAATTCGCTTTGTGTTTTAAAAAATAATGGCTGCATATAATAGAAATTCTTTAGCTGAAATTGATTTATTCAAAATCCGTTTCCATCCATGCCATCATGCCACCTTTTAGGTTGTAAAGTTTTTCAAAACCTTGCGTAGCCATATATTTGCAAGCTTGTCCACTGCGGTTGCCACTGCGACAATACACAAAATACGTTTTGGACTTATCGAGTGTGCCTACTTTTTCCATAAAGTTAGGTTGTTGAATATCGATAGCAATATGATCTTCGATGCTGCCTTCTGCAATTTCTGCGGCTGTTCTAACATCTAACAAAACAGCATTTTCTTTTTGTTCATTATATGCTACTAAAAATTCTTTAGGAGCTAAATCTTCGTGTGCCATATTTTTGTATATTTTTAAATTTTAGTGTACAATATTAATAGATTTTTTGAATAATTGTTTATGGTTGAATAAAAAAAATAATCCCGAACTAAAAAGTTCGGGACATGCTTGAATTCCAGTTGGTTAGTCATTTCTAGCTTCCGCACATTTCACATTCACCTGGATTTTCTAAAGAACACACTTTTTGTGCGGCTAAGAAATCATCCACGTTCATGCCAAATTCTGCGGCTCTTTCTTCAATAGATTTTTCCTGTATAATTGGTTCTGTTAAAGTAAAAATTTCTTGTTGAGCGTTGGCTACATTTTCATAAATTGGCGCTACTGTTGCTATTTTTTCAGTTTGAATGGTTGTTGCATTTTCTATAGAACCAGCAGTGGTTTGTTTTGCTTTTTGTGCATCTACGGTAAATTTAATTGGATCGACTGCTGGACGAGAACGCAAGTAGTACATGCCTGTTTTTAAGCCTTTTTCCCAAGCATAAAAATGAGCAGATGTCAGTTTTTTATAGTTAGGCGATTCCATAAATAAATTTAAGCTTTGACTTTGGTCGATAAATGCACCTCGATCGGCAGCCATGTCGATAACGGCACGTTGTTTTATTTCCCAAGCAGTTTTGTACAAGTCTTTTGTTTCTTGTGGAATGCCTTCAATAGATTGGATTGAACCATTATTGGCAATGATGGCATTTTTCATTTCTTCATTCCAAACACCTAAATCAATCAAATCTTTTAATAGATGTTTGTTGACCACCATAAATTGACCACTTAAAACACGACGTGTATAAATGTTGGATGTATATGGTTCAAAGCATTCGTTATTGCCTAAGATTTGTGAGGTGGATGCTGTTGGCATTGGTGCTACTAACAAGCTGTTTCGAACGCCATATTGTTGGATGTTTTGGCGTAATGCATTCCAATCCCATCTGTCGGTTGGAGATACATTCCATAAGTCGAATTGTAATTTTCCTTCAGAAATTGGAGAACCTTGATAGGTTTCATAAGCGCCATCTACTTTAGCTATATCGTTAGAAGCGCAAAGCGCCGCATAGTAGATGGTTTCAAAAATATTTTTATTTAGGATGCGCGCTTCTTCGCTTTCAAAAGGATGACGCAACATTAAAAACACATCTGCTAAGCCTTGAACACCTAACCCAATTGGACGATGACGCATGTTGCTTCTGCGAGCTTCTTCTACTGGATAGAAATTAATGTCGATTACTTTATTTAAGTTTTTAGTAACGATGTAGGTAATTTCTTTTAATTTTTCGAAATCAAAAGCTCTTTTTTCAGTATTTACAAATTTACTTAAGTTGATAGATGCTAAATTACAAACCGCCACTTCGTCCGGTGAAGTATATTCTACTATTTCTGTGCATAAATTACTAGAACGAATAATACCGAGATTTTTTTGGTTGGATTTGCGGTTTACATGATCTTTATAAAGCATATAAGGTGTTCCGGTTTCCGTTTGGCTATCTAAAATATGGAACCATAATTCTTGTGCATTGATTTGTTTTCTGAATTTTCCTTCGGATTCATATTTGGTATAAAGTGCATCAAATTCTTCACCATAGGTATCGCATAAGCCTGGACATTCATTGGGACACATTAAAGACCAAACGCCATTTTCTTTTACACGTTTCATAAATAAATCCGGAATCCATAAGGCGAAAAATAAATCACGTGCTTTCATTTCTTCTTTGCCATGTGGACGACGCAGTTCTAAGAAATCAAAAATATCGGCATGCCAAGGTTCTAAATAAATAGCAAAAGCACCTTTTCGTTTTCCGCCACCTTGATCCACGTATCGAGCAGTGGAATTAAATACTTGCAGCATTGGAATTAGGCCATTGCTTTCACCACCAGTACCTTTGATATAGCTTCCTTTGGCTCTTACATTGTGGATGCTTAATCCAACACCACCAGCAGATTGTGATATTTCAGCACAATTTTTAAGTGTATCGTAAATGCCTTTAATGCTATCGTCTTTCATGGTTAATAAAAAACAAGAAGACAATTGCGGTTTAGGTGTTCCAGCATTATATAAAGTTGGTGTAGCGTGAGTAAACCATTTTTCCGACATTAAATCATACGTTTGAATGGCAGCATCTATGTCATTTTTATGAATACCAACGGCTACGCGCATCAACATGTGTTGAGGTCGTTCTACAATTTTTCCATTCATACGCAACAGATATGATTTTTCTAAGGTTTTGAAACCGAAGAAATCATAATTGTAATCGCGGTGATGTACGATGGCTGCATCTAAGCGATCTTTATGCGTCGTGATTATTTCATATACATCATCGGCAATTAGAGGCGCATGTTTTTTTGTTTTCGGGTCGATATAATTGTATAATTCTTCAATGATGCGCGAAAAATTCTTTTTTGTGTTTTTGTGTAGATTGGAAACGGCAATGCGTGCTGCTAATACTGCATATTCAGGATGAACAACGGTCATATTAGCACTGGTACGTGCTGCTAATTCATCTAATTCGGTTGTGGAAACGCCATCATATAAGCCTTGAATGACGGCTTGTGCCACTCTGTGCGGCACGACAAACGTGGAGTTTAATCCGAATGAAAGTTTACTGATACGTGCAGTAATTTTGTCAAAGTGTACAGGCTCTTTTCTGCCATCTCGTTTGATAACGTACATAATTTATAGTTTTTTTATAAGGTGAACTCTACTTTTTTTAGAATAGAGTTTGAATTAAAAATCGTCGTCGGTTTCAAATTTCTTCTCACCGGATTCTACGCCGGCTTTAACATATTCGGTAGGTCGCTCTTCAAAAAAGTTAGTTTTTCCTTGAGTAGAAATTTTTTCCATAAATGGAAATGGATTTTGTGCATTGTACACTTTTGGATAGCCTAAAGATATAATTAAACGGTCAGCGCAAAACTCGATGTATTCACACATTAATTTATCATTCATGCCAATTAAAGAAACTGGCAAAGAATCCTTTACAAATATCTTTTCACATTCTACGGCATCACAAATAATTTGGTATATTTCCTCTTTGCTTAATTTGTTTTCTAACATAGAATATAATAAACAAGCAAAATCACAATGCATGCCTTCGTCACGGCTGATGAATTCGTTGGATTTGCCTAATCCTTTCATTAAGCCTCTATCGGTTAGCCAATATATAGAACAAAAACTTCCGCTGAAGAAAATACCTTCAACGGCGGCAAATGCTACTAATCGATGTGCGAAAGAAGGAGCTGTTTCAATCCATTTTAATGCCCAAGTGGCTTTTTTCTGAACACAGTCTAAGGTTTCTATGGCATTGAAAAGTTTATCTTTTTCTTCATTGTCTTTAATAAATGTATCGATTAATAAAGAGTACATTTCGGAATGGATATTTTCAATGGCTACTTGAAATCCGTAAAAACATCGTACTTCCGGAATGGTCACGTCTTGCATAAAATTGACCACCAAGTTTTCATTTACGATGCCATCGCTGGCAGCGAAAAATGCTAATACATGCTTAATAAAATGTCGTTCGTTGTCATTTAATTTTTTATCCCAATCAACGACATCTTGACTTAAATCTACCTCTTCCGTTACCCAATGAGCCGCCAAGTGTTTTTTGTACATTGCCCAAATGGCATCATGTTTAATTGGAAATAATACAAAACGATTGTCGCTTTCTTGCAAAATTTTTTCAGTAGCCAAGGTGGTATTCATTTGTTTTGTATTTAAACAGTTAAAACTTGATGTATAGGAAGAATGTAGAAACAAATCATCGTTTCTGACATCTTAAAGCTACTTTTTAGAAATTAAAATTTTGCTTTATCTTTTCCACAACTTGTTTATTTGCAATGTGAATAATGATAAAAGAGTTGAATTTGAATAAGTTAAAACGTTTTTCCACAGCTTTGTAAAATTTCAACAAGGATGGCAGAACTGCGTGAGAAAAAAGTGTATTTTATTTTTTGAGAAATGAAAAAAATTACAATTTATTAGTTCCCAAGAAAATTTAAAATACTTGTATTAAAGTTTGGAAAAGTTGAATTTTTTTTTATTTTAGCTAAGCATTTTTAAGCACTCAATTTGGGTTAATTTACCCATGAATGGTGTAGTATTTTTTAGGTGTAAACTTTTCTTTTTAATTGGTATTAATGGATGCTTGTTTATATTTACCGCCATTTATACTTAATCTATAAATATCTGGAGTAAGTGTGTATGGTACCACATTTAATTTTATATAGTAATATTGATAATTGCCAGCTTTTGGTTTTCTAAATACAAAATATTCATTCGTATTATGATGTATTCCATTAAATATATACGGAGAAGCATCGGTTTGTGCGAAGAGTATTCCGCCACTTGTGTAGGATGTGCCGGAAATAAAAAATGGTTTCCATGGATGTGCCGTATAGCTACTATTTATTAATACATTTTGCCCAATGGTATTTACAGGATATGTTTTAGGCGTTACATTAACAGAATCAATCATGTTCGTTGAATAATTGTACCAGTATTTATTGGATTCTAATTTTTCACAGCTATCGGCATTGATGGTTACACTGTACGACGCAAAATAGGAAAATATAATTTGCATTACTGTAATATTAAATGAAACGGAATCGCCATCAATCATTAGTGTTGTGTCCACAACACCAGCTTCATTATGATTGCGTTCTAAATGAAAATTAAAAGCAGTTGCTGTGGGTGTAATAGGTGTATTTTCGATGCAGCTAAGCTCCAAACAACTAATGATAATACAACTCATGGTAAATAGATTTCTTATTCTTTGGTTTTTCATATATCTTATACTTGCTAAATATAAAAATACTATTTATTCAGGTTTTTTGCTGTCTAAAATTATTGTTACCGGACCATCATTGATTAATTCTACTTGCATGTTGGCACCGAAAATACCAGTTTGGATTTTTTTGCCTAAAGATTTTTCTATTGCCTCAATAAATTGTGCGTAAAGCGGAATGGCGATTTCTGGTTTTGCTGAGCGGATGAAGCTTGGGCGATTTCCTTTTTTAGTAGAAGCAAAAAGTGTAAACTGAGAAATGAGTAAAATTTCACCTTGTATATCTTGTAACGATAAGTTTATTTTGCCATCATTGTCAGAGAAGATACGAAGTTGAATAATTTTTTTTACTAACCATTCTATGTCTTTTTCAGTATCACTTTCTTCTATGCCTAAAAGAATTAAAAGGCCATAGCTGATTGCACCTTGCCGTTTACCTTCTATGCAAACTGAAGCTTTAGAAACACGTTGTATAATTGCACGCATAAACAAAAGTATTCATTATATTTTAATTTTTTACTACGACATTTTTTGTCGTAATAAATTGTATCTTACATGAAAAATAAACGTACAATGTCTGTAGCAAAAAAATTTAAACGTTACGTTTTGATAATTGATAAAATCAAGCAGTCACATTTTCCTACCTTGAAAACGATAGATTTATTTTTGAAAAAAATGGATATTGATGTTACAGAAAGAACTTTGCAGCGTGATATCGAAGATTTGCGTCATGAATGTTCTATTTATATAGAATATGATAGACTGCAAAAAGGATATTATATTGACCAAGAAGATGTGGTGAGTGAGAAGCATATTCAGTTTTTGCGATCACAATTTATGTCGAGCAGTTTCTCTGAATTTTTGCAAGCGCATCCTAAACATGCTGAAGCAATTGTATTAAGCAACAATGTTCAATCAAAAGGAATCGAGTATATTGATTCTATTTTATTAGCGATTCGGCAGCAACGACAATTGGTGTTTTCATATCGAAAATTTTCTGATACAAAATCAAAATCACATACCATTCAACCTTATGCGATTATAGAATATCAACAAAGATGGTACTTGGTTGGTACTGCTCAAGGGCAGCCATTATTATTAAAATTTGGTTTAGATAGAATAGAAGAACTAGAAATACGTACTCAAAAATTTATAAAAGATAAATCCATCCAAGTTCAAACGTATTTTTCACGCATTGTAGGAATCAGTGGTGGCGATGCAGAACGTGAAATTGTTCGATTGGCATTTAGCAAAGAACAAGCAAAATATATAGAAACATTGCCATTGCATTGGTCGCAAACTAAATTGGAAGAAACAGAAAATTTCATAGTGTTTGAATATTTTTTAGTCGTTAATTTTGAATGGATGCAATTGGTTCTTTCTTATGGAAACCAATTGAAAATACTAACGCCGAAACATGCAGTTAAAGAACATAAACGTATTTTAAAAGAAACGCTGAAGTTGTATTAGTTTTTTTGATACGACATCTTTTGTCGTAGTGCTAATTTAGTTTTGTACAAAATAAGATGAGATGCAAAAAAATTACTCCACACTAATTATTCCAGAAAATTCCAAAGGATTATTATTTTCAATTGTCAGTGATAATTATTTATATCATTGTTGGAAAAATGAACAGCAGCCTATTTTTGTGCTTGTGAAAGAACCTAATTTAACAACGATGATTGTTCCTAGCCAAATGATGAATTTTAATGAAAAAGAATTGAAAAGATATTTGTTGATGGTGACGAATGCAAAAGAGAAGGATTTAAATATATTGTACTTTGATGAACCTTTGTGGAATAGATTAATGCATTAATTTGATTTAATAGATTTCTTGAATTTTATTTTCAGCCGGATTCGTTAGATAAAAATGAAGATATAGCAATGCACACGCACGTGCATCGGAAAGTGCGTTATGATGTTGTAATGGAATATTTAAACGTGCACAACAATCACTGAGTCTATTATGTTGATAGCCAAGACTACGATATAATTTTACGGTGCATTGCCATTGCTTGTGCAGGAATAAACCTTTAGATGATAATCCATAAAATTGGATACATTTTCGCAATACTGTTCTGTCGAAATTTTCGTTGTGTGCAACCACTTGTTTATGCAGTAATCGTTTGTATATTTCAGGATATAAATCTTCGAAAGTTGCTGTATTGGCAGTTTGTTTTGCCGTGATGCCATGCACGCGAATGTTGTGATAAGCGTAGTAATTTTCGGGTGGCTGAATCAGTGTTTGATATTCGTCCACAATTAAACTATGTTCTACGGTGACAATGCCCACTGCACAAGCAGAATGTCCATGTTGTGTTGCCGTTTCAAAGTCGATTGCGGTGAAGGTCATCGTTTATTTTTGAAATAAATTTACTAAATATTGATTAATACGCTGCAATTCTATTCGATGAGTTGTTTGAGTAATTTGTAAATATTCCACTTTAAAACTGAAATGCTTATGTTCCAAAAATGTTTGATGTATTAAAGTGATTTGATTGTAATTTTTTGTAAATGTATTTAGTACGAAACAATGAGGTAGTTTGATAATTCCATAGTTGATGATTGGTGGATGTTGAAAATGAAAACATATCTTTGGTTTTAAAAATTCTACCACATAATTTCTATGGTTCAGTTCCTCGTTATAATCCTTTTTATAAATGGACTGTATGGCGTATTGGACATTAATTTGGATAGCGATCTCCATAAGTTCCAATGGTATGGAATAGTATTCTTTTATTATTGAATAATAGTATTTGAAATCTGGTTTTGTTGCAATTCGTTTTAATTTTTCTTCAGAAATATCAATAATTACTAAACCTTTTAATGGTGAAGAATCGTATTTCTCTCCAATTTTTAAATTAGGATATTGTTCAAAAAATGAATAATCTGCGTTGTAGTGGTACATTGACTTACAAAACTAAAATACTACTACGACAAAAGATGTCGTTGTATATGGCAATTATAAAATAGTTAGTGAATCCATTTATTCAACAAGACTTATTCAAATCAAATGTTGAATTTGATATGCTTTATTTTCGTTCCCAGTAGTTGATGTCTTTAATATTCTCAATGATATTGAGGTAATTTTCATAACGAGTGGCAGCAATTTTAGTTTCTTCTACGGCAGCTTTTACGGCACATTTGGGTTCATTTTGGTGTAAACAGTTGTTGAATTGACAATTTTTTGAATATTCATTGATTTCTTTAAAATACCCTGAAACTTCTTCCGGCTCGATGTGTAACATCATGAATTCCTTAATTCCTGGCGTATCAATAATAAAAGAATTATCTAAAATTTTAATCATTGTAGCAAACGTTGTGGTGTGTTTTCCTTTTCCCCATTTTTCTGAAATTGCTCCAGTTTTTAGATTTAACTCATTATTAATTGCATTTAACAAAGTAGATTTTCCAACGCCGGAATGACCTGCTACTAAAGTAGTTTTATTTTCTAATGTATTTTTTATGGTATCAATACCTTCGCTGGTGATTGTTGAGCTGCAAATAACATCGTATCCTAAACGGGAATATACAATTTGCATATATTCTAATTGTTGTTTTTCTTTCTCTTTTAATAAATCAATTTTATTAATAACCAGTTTTACAGGTATATGGAAGGATTCAGCGGCAGCGATGAATCTATCAATAAAACCTAAGGAAGTGCGTGGTTGTGAAATGGTAACAATTAATAACGCTAAATCGATATTGGAGGCAATAATATGTCGTTGGTGTTTGTTGCGTGGCGATTGACGAATGATGTAATTCGTTCGTTCATGAATTTCATGAATTACAAATTCATGGTGTTCGGTTGTTTCTAGAGATACAAAATCACCTACAGCAATTGGGTTGGTAGTGTCGAAATGGTCGAGTTTAAATTTTCCTTTTAATCGAGCAGCAATTATTTTTTCATCTACCAATACTTGGTACCATGAGCCTGTTGTTTGTATAATTCTGCCTTTCAAAAGAGATTGTATTTTTTGAAAAAAATTAAAGTGTTTATTTTTTTATGTACTTTAGTTCATCTAAGAAATTAATATCATTTTCAATGGCTGTGCCAATCACTACAACGTCTGCACCGGCAGCAAATGCTTGTTCTATTTGTTGTGCGGATTGAATGCCACCGCCAACAATTAAAGGCGTTTTAATTTGTTTACGTACGGATTTAATGGTACTAATGGGAACAACATTTTGGGCACCGCTTCCAGCTTCTAAATAAATACATTGCAAGCCTAATTGTTCGCCAGCCAAAGCAGTGCAAGCCGCAATTTCTGGTTTGTTAGCCGGAATAGGTGTTGTGTTTGAAATATAGGAAACGGTTGTTGGCATTCCACTTTCAATTAAAATATATCCCGTCGGAATGATGTGTAATTTGCTTTGTTTTAAAATTGGAGCTGCTTGTACATGGTTGCCGATTAATAATTCTGCATTTCTACCTGAAATTAAACTTAGCAATAAAATTCCATCTGCTTTGGAGCTAATTTGAGATGGATTTCCTGGAAATAAATATACTTTTTTTGATGTATTTTTTTTGAGTAACTGAATGCAGGTTTCTAAATTATTTTTTAATATTAAACTTCCACCTATCAAAAAAAAATCAATAGAAATATGATTGGCTGCAGCTATTATTTTTAGTAGTTTTTTTGCATCCATTTTGTCCGGATCAATTAAAACAGCGATTTGTTTTTTATGTGCGCTTAATTTCATTTATGTAAAAATAAGAAGATAAAGTAGATTTGAAAATAAAATTTCATATTGAAATTGCTGGGGAAAATGTTTCTCATAACAATTAACTAATAACAGATAACGTTACAATGTGTATTTTTGCGATATGAATACTAAAATGCTACTCGCTTGGGTGTATGAAATTATTTGGTTTATAATTGCTCTCGTATTGGGATGTGCATTGATAATGCCGATTAAACATGAAATCAGTCATGAATTTTATAAGTATTTGTTTGCTTCAGTTATTTTTATTGTAATTTATTTTCATTTTGTGGCGTTTATGTCAAGATCTATTTTAATGGAGTCTATTTGGAGTAAGATTATTGTTTTTATTTTGAACGTTCCTTTGTTTTTCTACCTCATTAATAAATATTATGAATTTGGCAAAGTGTATGATGAATATAATTTTACATTGCCTTCCACCGTATTTCAACATATTAAATCGGGAACAGAATTAGAAGATTTAGTGTATATAAAAAATTTGGTGACATTTGTTGGCATTGCTTCTATTACTTTGTTGTTTTTACTGCAAATTAGAATAGTTATAGCCATCTTTAAACTGCGCCAATTAGATAAGGTTTTATACAAGAATAAGAATCAATAGCAATAGGAGAACAAGTATAAATGTATTTTCACTGGCAAAATGGTGAATTTGAAAGTATCTTTCATTTTTTAAATTCGCAGATATAATTAGTAACTATGTGTGCTGTTGTGTATAATTGCTTGCAACCAGTTAATATGCGATGAGTTCTAAGTATTTCACATTTTTTCTGATATAATTTTGAATTACTTTTTTATTGTCGATAACTTCAATATTGGCATTGATAGTGCTTTGTAGTTCTTCAGGATGTTGAATATAGGCTGGCTCAAAAAAACCATATCCTTTGTATTCGCCATTTTCAATTTGAATGACGGATCGTTCGGAACCACCACGACCTACATCAATAATATAAAAATTTGCATGTGGATATAAATATTTCGATAAGGCATCTTGCATGCGTCTATTATACTGGAAGGCGGAATCAATTTTCTTAAAAGTAGGTTCTAATCTGGAATTGGTTAAAATGGAATGCATCATTTTTTCGGCCTTAAATTTAGAGGAGAACTTTAGTAGCGGATTTTCAGCGTCATCAATCAATTTGACTAATAATTTTTGGAACCCATGTTGATCTGTTTCTGAAAATAAACCATATTTAAAAAATGCATTGGCAATAGGTTTATTGAATTTAGGTGTGTTTCTTTTTATTTCACTCAGTTCTATCAATGAAGAGATTAGTTCATTACCAGTTAGCTCAAAACTGATATCGTATATTTCAGTATGTAAGAGCTGTTTGAGTTTTTCAGCTGGCTTTTTTGCAAAAAATGTAAAAACATGTTCTCTGATATTTTTAGATTTATCTAAATAAATGA
>JAGNZZ010000037.1:15773-23452 GCA_017984135.1 Chitinophagales bacterium
CCAGTTAGCTCAAAACTGATATCGTATATTTCAGTATGTAAGAGCTGTTTGAGTTTTTCAGCTGGCTTTTTTGCAAAAAATGTAAAAACATGTTCTCTGATATTTTTAGATTTATCTAAATAAATGACTTGTCCATCTTTATTGTGAAAGTAGAAAACGCCGACTTCTTCTGGTAGAATTTCAATTGCTTTTGGATTTAAATGATTGGGTATGAATATTTTTGAAACATCATCTTCTAAATATTCTTTTATTAGGTTTTTGCTGTCGTGTTCTATGAGTTTTTCTAAAAGAAGAGAAGTGGCGGCTGCATCGCCAAAAGCGCGATGTCTATTGTCGATGTCTATTTCCAAATCTCTGCAAATATTACCCAATCCATGTGATTTGAATTGCGGAAATATTTTTCTGCTTAATTGAACCGTACAAATATTTTTTTTAACAAATGGGATATTGATTCTTCTAAATTCACTTTTAATAAAGTTGTAATCAAATCGAGCGTTGTGTGCTACAATTATTTTTCCTTCTAGTAGTTCTAAAATAGTATCTGCAACATCAATAAATTTGGGTGCATTTTTTACCATGGCATTGGTAATTCCGGTAAATGTGGAAATAAATGCACTGATTTCTTTTTCAGGATTAATAAGTGTGGTGTATTCTCCAATTTTGTGTTTGCCATCGTGCAATACAATACCTATCTCGATAATTCGTTCCGAGTTAGTATTGCCGCCCGTTGTTTCTAAGTCAATTACTGCAAACATTTTTGTTTCTTAGTGAATCGTAATTAGTCATTAGTTAATATAATATTTCACATCTCGTATCTCACATCTATCTCAAGTCCAATTCCGTATTGTCGCCAATGTTTAAGCTTTGAGAACTTCCCCAAATTACGGAATCGCTCCCAATTAAGGAGTTAAACAAAACCACATCATTTAGTTTAGTATAATCACCAATAATTGAATCTCTAATAATTGAATCATAAATGGATGCATCGTCTCCGATGGTGACATTTGGTCCAATGATAGAGTTTTTAATTAATGCATTTTTACCGATGTGGATAGGTTCAATGATAATACAATTATGTAATTTTTTTTTGGAAATAGCAATTTTCTTTTTCTTATTTAATAACAGTGCATTTGTTTTGAGCAATACTTCTTTTTGCCCGCAATCATACCAATTATCCACCTTAAAGCCTTCCATTTTTACACCTTTCTGAAGCATTCGTTGAAGTCCATCGGTTAAGTAAAATTCATTTTTATTTCGAATATTGTTTTTGATGTTGTATTCAAGAGATTTAATTAATTCATTGTACTCTTGTATTTTATACAATCCAACTAGCGCCATATTGGATTTTGGGATATTTGGTTTCTCAATAACTTGCGTAATATTTTCATCGGAATCTAATTCTGCAACACCAAACTTTCTCGGGTCATTTACTTTTTTAATGCCTAATGCCGATGTTTTTGTTTGTAAAAATTTCTTCCAATTAACCTCAATAATCGTATCACCCAACACTATTAATACATTGCTTTTTGCTGAAATTACAGATTTCGTCAGCCAAATGGCATGCCCTAATCCTTCACGAGATTCTTGTGTAACATATTTTCTCGAAATAGTAGGATAATTATCGTCAATATATTCTTTTATTTTTTCGCCTAAATATCCAATTACAAACACAAATTCTGTAATCCCATTTTCTAATAATTGATCAACAATAAAACCTAAAATTGGTTTTCCAGCAACTGGAATTAATGATTTCGGTTGTGTATAAGTATGTGGTCTTAATTGTGTGCCCACGCCGGCTACCGGAATAATTGCAATCATGATTTAAAGTTATAAAGTAATTGGTCAATATTATACGTTCATTTACTTAAATTTTATTCTTGAATATTAATTTTTTGTAATAAGGATTGTATTTAACTAATAACTTATAACTAATAGTTAATTTAGAGCCATGGAACGCGACAAAAAAATATTTTCGTTAATCAATGATGAATTACATCGTCAAACGGTAGGAATTGAGCTTATTGCATCTGAAAATTTTGCTTCAAAGCAAGTAATTGAAGCCATGGGTACCTGCTTAACTAATAAATATGCGGAAGGCTATCCTGGCAAACGCTACTACGGTGGCTGTGAAATAGTGGATCAAATTGAACAAATTGCCATTGATAGATTATGCGAACTATTTGGTGCTGAATATGCGAATGTGCAACCACATTCCGGTGCGCAAGCCAATGCTGCTGTATTTTTAGCTTGCTTAAAGCCTGGAGATACTATTTTAGGCTTTAATTTATCACATGGTGGACATCTATCACATGGTTCTCCAGTAAATTTTTCTGGAAAGCATTATCGTCCAGTTTTTTATGGCGTAGAACAAGAAACAGGTAGAATTGATATGGACAAAGTGGAGGCAATGGCAATACAAGAAAAACCAAAATTAATTGTTTGCGGAGCATCTGCTTATGCTAGAGATTGGGATTATAAACGCTTTCGTTCAATTGCAGACAAAGTAGGTGCACTGTTATTGGCAGATATTGCCCATCCAGCAGGATTGATAGCAAAAAAGAAACTAAACAATCCAATGCCGTATTGTCATATTGTAACATCAACTACACATAAAACATTGCGTGGTCCAAGAGGCGGAATTATTATGCTAGGAAAGGATTTTGAGAATCCATTTGGTGATAAAACCACAAAAGGAGAGCTGAAAATGATGTCCACAATTATGAACTCTGCTGTTTTTCCAGGAATGCAAGGTGGTCCATTAGAACACGTTATCGCATCAAAAGCAATCGCATTTGGAGAAGCCTTAACAGATGATTACGACAAATATACTGACCAACTAATGTTAAACGCTAGAGTGATGGCAACAGAATTTATAAACCGAGGCTATAATTTAGTGTCAGGCGGTACAGAAAATCATTTGATGCTCATAGATTTACGCAACAAAAATATTTCTGGCAGAGACGCTGAAAAAGCCTTAGGTATTGCAGATATTACCGTGAATAAAAACATGGTGCCGTTTGATGATAAATCACCATTAGTCACTTCTGGATTGCGTATAGGTACACCAGCAATTAGCACACGTGGTTTTCAAGAACAAGATTGTTTGAAAGTGGTGGATTGGATAGATGAGATTATAATAAATCATCAAAATAATGACCATTTAGTTGCTATTAGAAAAGAAGTGAATAAATTTATGGAAGATTTTCCGTTGTATTAATCTTTTTTAAACAAAATATAGAATAAAACCGGTTGTTTAAGGCATCCGGTTTTTATTTTTATTATTTAGAACAAATTTGAGTATGATTTCTTCCAATTTTTAAATTTTTTATGACTCAAATCAACTCAATTTGTTAAAATACTGTTAAAATACTGTATTTATTTGATAAATATCATAGTTTTTTTCACAAACTGTTGATTTCTTAAATTTGATTGTTTAGTTTTGTCTTCCCAAATGATACTAAAAAATGTTAATATTTTTGTATCTCATTAGGTCTCACCTGAATCTTGAACATAGAACCTGCTAGTATTAATCTCGATAAAAACGATTTATATATCTATAAAGATATAGAATTGTATATCTGGAATTTAAAACTAAAAAGTATAAAACAATTATGTAAAAATAATTACAGATGAAAAATCAAAATATGTGTAGAAGCACTCTAACAATTTTGAGATTAAGTAAGAAAAATTAATTCGTTCAAAACACCCCCAACTGCTTTTGAATTATTAATTAGCCTAAAATTAAACAGTATTGTTTTCTTAGGCTAATAATATAAAACTGTCACGTAGACAGTATGAGTATTTGTATTTTAAATATTTTATTTGTTGTTTACATAAAGTTAATAACTGACATGCAACGATGTTTATTAAAAACAAGACAAATAAATACAGAAGTAAAATTGTTAAAAATGAATTCATATTCACAACAAGCCACGAATAGTATGAAAAGATTATTTATGACCTCAGTAGTTACATGTTTTATTTTATTGCAAACTGCAATGAATGTACATGCGCACAACTTGAAACCGATAAAAGAAGAAGATTTAGATATATCGGTGAAAGAATCGTTGAATAGATTTGATAAGGAAATCTATTTTACTCAAAATCAAGGTCAATGGCCTGAGAATGTGTTGTACAAAGCCGATTTTAAATATGGTCAAGCAATTGCTACTAGAGAAGGGATGATTGTGGGTTCTTTTGATCCTGCATCCATAGATGAAATTCGTCATCGTGGCGATGAAGAAGAAGAAGCCATACATAAAGGAATTGTTTTAGACGCTTCTTCTAGAAAAAAACAGTCAGAAGGTGTGAAAAGTCATGGTTGGATGATGAATTTCCAAAACGCATCTCCAAAAATGCAATTAATTACAAGTGATAAGCACATCGAAAAATTTGGTTATTATTTAGGTAATAAAAGTAATGAACACATCAGTGAAAATAATAATTACCAAGAAATTTGGTATAAAAATGTATATGACAAAGTAGATGTACGATACTATCCTGCAGAAACTGGAACATTAGAGTACGATATTATTTGTAAACCTGGTTTTGATAACTCAAAAATCGCTATAAAATTTGAAGGAATTGATAAATTAAATTTAAATTCTAAAGGAGAACTTTCATTTAATACGAGTGTAGGAGAGATGCATATTCCTGCTCCTTATGTATATCAAACAATAAACGGGATAAAACAAGAAATAGTAGCAACTTATGTAGTTTCAAATAACAATGTATTAAGTTTTGACTTAGGGGCTTATGATGCCAATCTTCCTTTAATTATTGACCCAATCGCATTGCGTTGGGCAACATGGATTACAAACAATTCAGATGGAGAAGATCATGGCCATGGTATTTGGGTGGACCAAACAGATGGAGCTATCTATATTTTAGCACGTATCATTAATTCAGGGTTAATTACCGTTGGCCCTTACCAAGCAGCAAGTGCTGGAAGTTTAGATATTGTTTTGGGTAAATATTTGGAGCCAACAACAGTCGGTGGTAGTGGTACGCGTGTTTGGCAAACCTATTTAGGTGGTAGTGGCGATGATAACCCGTATGCATTAGAACAGGGTCCAGACGGAAATATCTATTTAACGGGTTATACTTCAAGTACAAATTTTCCTTTGTTAGGTGGAGGTGTATTTAGTGGCACAAGTCTTGACGCAAGATCTCAAACCTCTAATAATATCTTTATTACTAAAATTAATAAAGCAGGAACCTCTATAAAAAGTGCCGTAATCGGTGGAAATGGTGATGAACAATCATTCGATTTGAGATTTGATCCATCCGGTAATATAATAATTGGCGGCTATACAAATAGTACAAATTTAGCAACACAATATGCTGGATCTGGTGCTTCCAACACAAATAATGGAGGAACAGACGCATTAATATTTAAAATCAACAGTAACTTAAATTCATTATTGTGGATGAAAAATTATGGTGGTGCAAGTGGAGATAGAATTAATATTTTGAATGTTAAACAATCAACTGGAGATATTTACATAGCAGGAACTACTTCATCCAATAATTTTCCACTAATAAGTGCACGACAATCTTCAAGAGGTGGAAGCGAAGCCGGATTTTTACAAAAGTTAAATAGCTCAGGCACTATACAATGGAGTTCCTATTTCAGTTCTGAATCGGGAAGTAAAGCCGCTATATTATGTATGGAGTTAGATAAAACTCAAGATACACTCTATTTTGGTGGTTTGACATCAGGTTTAAATGCAAGTAATATTACTGCTGGCGCTTATGATATGTCGTATAATTCAAATGGAGATTTCTTTGTGTCAAAAATGGCAATCAATCAAACATATATAGCAGGAACCTATTTAGGAGGAAGTGCTTTAGAAGATAACATGATGGGTTTAAATGTAGATGAAAATAATGATGTTTACATTTTTGGATATACTAGAAGTACCAATTTTCCTATTACCACCGATGCACTACAAACCTCTAATTTAGGAGGTCAATCTCGTGGATCTGATAAATCGTTTACAAAATTAAAATCAAACTTAGCTTCTGTATTATATAGTACATACTATGGTGGAACAAGAGATGATTATGATCCAGTTGGAGAACGTGGGATTAAATTTTCCAACTGTAGAATTTATACAATTATTACATCTACTTCTAATGACATTCCACTAACTCAAGGTGCCATTACTACTACTCGTCCAAAAGTAGATACCTACGAACCAGGATTAGTGGTGTGGGCAAATCCACCAGATTTTATAAATAATTCTATCACTCCAAACCAAACCATTTGTCCAGGAGTAACACCAGCGAATATAACCGGTACAGAACCATCGTATTTATTACCAACTATTGTACGTAATGGGACAACTTCATCCTATCCAGCATTGAGTGGCTCCAATACCTATCAATGGCAAAAAAGTACAGATAGTATTACTTGGGTAAATATTGCTGGCGCAACGAATAAAAATTTGTCTGGCGCACTTTTGGGTCCAGTTACAGAAAAAATATACATAAGAAGAATAATAGGTGGAGATGCATGTGTTATAGAACAAGGACTTGTACTATTTGTAAATACATTGAGTGTTATTGGAACAAAAACAAATACAAACTGTCAAGGTTCAAAAAATGGTAGTATTGATATTACACCAAAGAATGGTACACCTAGCTATACATACTTATGGAATGATGGTGCTACTAGTCAAGATAGAACCAACCTAGGTGAAGGAATTTATTCTGTTACTGTTACTGATGCTGGCGGATGTTCGGTTGTTAAGACTTTTACAATTGACTACACTAAACCAAAACCAAACGCAACAGCGAATGCAGCGCCTTCTACAATTTGTCAAGGTAATAGTACTTCATTAAGCTATACTAGTGATATTGCTGTTTCTGTTGTTGGTTGGTTTGATAATTGTGCTGCATTAGGAACATCTTTAGGAACAAATGCAACCATTGTTGTTAATCCTACTAATACAATGATTTATAGTGTAGTAGTAGAAACTCCTTCTGGTTGTAGAGACACAGCCTGTGTAACTGTAACCGTAAATACAAAACCTGAAATCACAGCGACTATAAGCAATAATTCAATTTGCCGTACCCAAAGTTCAGAATTGAGTTTTACACCTAAAACGGGAATTACTTCAACAAATTGGTATTTAGATGATGCTTCAGCAGGATGCAAACCAGTTGGTGCAAGCTTAAGTTCGAATCAAAATTATATTGTGTCACCAACAACTACTACCTCATACGCCGTTGTCGTTCAAACTGCTGCAGGCTGTAAAGACACTTCATGTATAACACTTACTATCAACGATTGCTATCCTGAAGCTATACGTGATTTATCTTCGACCAATGAAGATACTCCAATTACTATTCCAGTATTGAATAATGATACATTTGGAGGAAATGGACCAAATTCTTCTACAATTATTATTACATCTAATCCAAGCAATGGTACAGCTGTAGTTAATAATGGAGGTACGCCAACTGACCCAACAGACGATCAAATAATATATACACCTAATCCGAATTTTAATGGCAACGATGTATTGATTTATCAGATTTGTGATTCAGACAATGATTGTGATACCGCAATCGTGTACATCACTGTAAAACCAGTAGATGATCAACCGATAGCGAATAGAGATTTAGCCAGCACGAATGAAGACACACCATTAAACAGTACCGTAGTACCGAAT
>JAGNZZ010000038.1:0-10535 GCA_017984135.1 Chitinophagales bacterium
ATTGAGCTATATTTTTTTATTTTATTATTTGATAGTTTTAGATAAATATCTATATCACATTATTTCCAATTTCCATTTTCATTTCCATACCTTTGTAATAGCATTATGTCAAAGAAGAAAAAAATAAATAAAGGCAACCATCCTACGCAGCATAAGAGAACTAAAAAAGATACTTCTAAAAATCATGAAGTGTTTTTGGTAGGAGATGAGTTGATTGGAGTGATAGATATTGCCCGAAGTGGTGATGGTTTTGTGATGATTGATGGCAAGCCCAGAGACTATTACGTACATCGCAAAAATATCAATCACGCTTTTGATGGAGATACCGTAAAAGTAAAACGACTGCATAAACCAAATACCTCACGCACAGAATGTATTGTTACGGATATAGTAAAAAGAAAAAGAACCCATTTTATTGGTGTGGTAGAACGTGTAAATGAAACGTGTTTTGTGGTGCCAGATAATGCTGGCATAAAATCAGATTTTTATATACCGGAACCACGTTCGCAAAAAGCTAAACATAAAGACAAAGTAGTAGTAGAATTTGTAGAATGGCGTGATAAGGATAAAAATCCGATTGGTCACATTACAGAAATTTTAGGAAACGCTGGAAGTAATAATATTGAAATGAAATCTATTTTGATAGAAAATGGATTTTTCACCTCTTTCCCAAAACAGGTATTAGATGAAGTAGATAATTTAAATTTGGAAATTTCGGATGAAGAAAAAAAAGGACGACGAGATTTCTCCAAAATACCAACCTTTACTATAGACCCAACAGATGCCAAAGATTTTGATGATGCCATTTCATTCAGAGAAATTGAGGATGGTTTATATGAAATAGGTGTTCATATTGCCGATGTTTCACATTATGTTGCCGAACATTCTGCCTTAGAAAAAGAAGCTTTTAAACGCGCTACATCAGTTTATTTGGTAGATAGAGTGGCACCCATGTTTCCAGAAAGATTGTCAAATATTATTTGCTCTTTGCGCCCAAATGAAGATAAATGTTGCTATGCTGCAGTTTTTAAAATGGATGCAAATGCAAAAGTAAAAGATACTTGGTTTGGTAGAACGATTATCCATTCACAAAAAAGGTTTACGTACGATGAAGCACAAGAAATCATTGAAGGGCAAGATGGCGTTTTTAAAAATGAACTTTTACAGTTAAATGGTTTAGCTCAAATACTTAGAACACAACGATTTAAAGAAGGAGCCATTGGGTTTGAAGCTCCGGAAACTAAATTCAAATTAGATGATAATGGAAAACCAATCGGCGTTTATGTAAAGGAACGAAAAGAAGCTCATTTACTAATAGAAGATTTTATGTTGTTAGCCAATAAATCTGTGGCAGCATTTATTGCAAAAGAAAAAAATAAAAATGGTAAAGTGCCATTTGTTTATCGTGTACACGATTTACCCAATGAAGAAAAATTAATCGACTTTCAATTGTTTGCTCAAAAATTTGGCTATAAAATTCAATTCGATAATCCCATTCAAATTGCACGTGAACTGAATAAACTAATGAAAGATATTGATGGAAAACCGGAACAAGCCGTGTTGCAACAATTGGCAATTCGTTGCATGGCAAAAGCCGTTTACACTACAAATAACATTGGTCATTATGGATTAGGATTTGAGCATTATACGCATTTTACTTCACCTATTCGTCGTTATCCAGATGTAATGGTACATCGTTTATTGCATAAAATAATGAACGATAAAAAACTTCCGACACAAGATGAACTAGAATACCAATGCAAGCATAGCAGTGAGCGTGAACGTGCTGCTGCCGATGCCGAACGTTCTTCTGTAAAATATAAAATGGCAGAATTTCTATTGGATAGAATTGGGGAACACTTTGTAGGCGTAATTTCTGGCGTAAAAAATTGGGGAATTTATGTAGAGTTGCCTGCCTATAATTGTGAAGGAATGGTGCGCACAGAATCCTTACGAGATGATGTTTATGTATATGATGAGCGAAAAATGAGAATGATTGGTCGAAGAACGGACAAAGTATATCAGTTAGGTGATAAAGTGGAAGTGAAACTTACGGCAGTTGATATAGAAAAGAAAACAATTGATTTTGAATTTTGCAAAATAAAAAATGAAATAACCTTTTAAATTTTAATGCCATTTAATGCCATTTCAAAATCAGCAATTATATCTTCAATATTTTCTAATCCTACAGAAACACGAATTAATCCATCGGTAATTCCATATTGCAATCGTTGTTCTTGAGGTACGTTTACGTGGCTGGTAGATGCCGAATGGGTTACCAATGTATCCGCAGTTCCTAAAGTAGCAGTAAGTGTACAAAACTGAATGCCACGCATAAAGTCCATGCCAGCTTGCATGCCACCTTTTAATTCAAAACTTAGCATACCACTAAATCCACGCATTTGATCTTTTGCTAATTGATGATTTTCATGGTTATTTAAACCTAAATAATTTACTTTTTTAACTGCAATATGTTGTTCTAAAAATAGAGCTAATTCCATTGCATTTTTTTGATGTTGTTCCATGCGCAATGGCAATGTTTTTATGCCATTGTTTAATAAATAAGCATCGAAAGGCGAACAAACAGCACCTACCATTTTTTGTATGCCATACACTTTTTTATAAATGGCTTCTTCATTTTTTCCTACTACGACACCAGATGTCGCAGTTCCATGTCCATTTAAAAATTTAGTAGAAGAATGTACGACAAAATCAATCCCATATTTTAAAGGTTGTTGTACATAAGGTGTTGCAAATGTGTTATCAACAATAGTTATAATTCCTTGATTTTGTGCAATAGCTGCCAAGCCATCTAAATCATAACAATCCAGTGTTGGATTCGCAGGCGTTTCAATGTAAAGTAATTTTATTTTTTCATCATTAATAATAGCATCTTCCACAAAATTTAAATCTTTTAAATCCGCATAAATTGTTTCCACTCCAAAATCTTTTAATAGTGAAACCATTAATTCATTAGTAGTTCCATATAAGTTTCCTTGTGTAATAATTTTATCGCCGGCTTTCACATTAGCCATAATAGCTGCTGAAATAGCTGCCATTCCGGAAGAAAATAACATACCAAAATAATTGGCACCTTCTATTCCGTATGCTTCTAATGCTGCTATTTTTTCACCTACAAAACGCACACTTGGATTGCCTAAGCGTGAATAAGTATAAACACCTTCTGTTTTTCCACCACTTTTAAAAAAATCAAACGCAGCTTCCAGATTTTCATAGGCAAATGTGGAAGTGGCATATATAGGTGGTACGTGTGACGATAAACCATCTATTAATGGATCCTTAACACAAATTGAGTGGAATCCCTTGTTGAAAAACTTATTCATACATCAAATGTATAAAAAAATACGAATACTCAATGAAAACAACCGAATACTAATTAATTCAGCAGAATTATCTAATAAAAAATTAATTTTAATTCAAAATCATTTATATGAGTAACTGTTGAGAAACAGCTTTTTGATTTTTTTATAAAGACTGGTTACGTTATTAAAACGGAAGGCAACTGAAAGGTTGCCTTTTTTTAGTAGAATATAAATTTATTTTGGCTCAAATAACAAACGTTTTCCTTTTTTACTTTCATCAAAAATGCCATTAGCATATACTAAATGTCCATTGGTGAACGTATGTGTTACGTGTCCAAATACAGCTTCATTTTCAATTGGACTCCAACCACATTTATATAAAATATTTTCAGGTGATATCGTCCATTTTTTATCTATGTCCACAATGGCGATGTCTGCAAAATAACCTTCACGCAAATAACCTCTATTTTTTATACGGAAACAATCAGCTGGAGCGTGACACATTTTTTCAACAATTTTTTCTAATGAAATTTTTTTATGCTGATAAAAATCTAACATCAAATTTAAACTATGTTGTACCAAAGGCAAACCGGAAGGTGCTGTTAAATAGGCATTCATTTTTTCATGTAAAGTATGCGGTGCGTGGTCAGTTGCCACTACATCCAACCTATCGTCTAAAAGTGCTTGTAATAAAGCGTCTTTGTCTTTTTTGTATTTTATGGCTGGATTGCATTTTATTTTGGTACCCAAGCGTGCGTAATCTTGTTCTTCAAAAAACAGATGATGTACACATACTTCAGCTGTAATTTTTTTTTCTTTTAAAGGAATAGAATTGTCAAACAACGTCAATTCTTTTTCTGTTGACACATGGAAAATATGCAAACGAGTATCGTGTTTTTTGGCTAAGTCTATCGCAAGCGAAGAAGAAATAAAACAGGCTTCATCGCTTCGGATGATTGGATGAAAATTTAGTGGGATATTTTCTCCAAATTGTTGTTTGAATTTTTCTGTGTTAGACAATATAGTTTGTTCATCTTCACAATGTGTAACAATAATGCCATCAATATTGGCGAAAATTTTATTTAAAATAGGCTCATCATCCACCAATAGATTTCCGGTAGAAGAACCCATGAAAATTTTTAATGCACCAACTTTACTGAAATCAATACGCATGACTTCTTCATAATTATCGTTAGAAGTGCCCATGAAAAACGTATAATTGGCCAAAGATGTTTGTGCTGCGATATTATATTTTTCTTCCAGTAAATCTTGCGTGAGTGCAGCTGGTTTAGTGTTGGGTTGTTCCATAAATGACGTAACACCACCAGCAATAGCAGCTTTGCTTTCTGAGTAAATAGTGGCTTTGTGTGTTAAACCAGGCTCGCGAAAATGAACTTGATCATCAATAATTCCGGGAATAATAAACTTGTTTTGTGCGTCAATTATGGTTGCATTTGCATCAGAAATATCAGTCGCTATTTTAGAAATAATTTCATTTTCAATTAGAATATCTTGTTCTAATATTTTTCCTTCGTTTATAATTTTTCCATTTTTAAGTAGATATTTCATGTTTATTCATTTTTTTAGAAGCCATTTTTTTACAAAGAAAATCCGCTTTAGGATGATTTTTTTTCTTTACCTAATTGATGACCAGAAATAGTGTAATAAAGTATGTATAAATAACATGGAATCATCATTAAATACGCCGTTTGGTTATTGCCAATCCATTGAGATATTTTTCCGTACAATGGTGGCAAAATAGCACCTCCAACAATTCCCATAATTAAGAATGCAGAACCAATTTTTGTAAATTTCCCTAATCCATCAATGGCTAATGGCCAAATTGCGGGCCACATCACAGCATTAGAAAATCCTAATAACATAAAACAAATAATGGCGGTTTTTCCGGATGTAAATACAGATAAGAGGACTAAAACCATACTTAAAATGGTGAGTGCCAACATGGTTTTTTGTTGGGATAAATATTTAGGAATAGCGATGATGTTAAACACATATCCTACCAATAATGCATAACCTGTATAAGTTGGAAAATTTTTTGCTTCATCTAAAGGATAGCCTAAATGTTCACCGAAATTAGCAAATGTATCATAACTGATGACTTCCACGCCAACATAAAAAAAGATAGCTACTGCACCTAACAACAAATGAGGAAACTGGAAAATGCTGGTTTTCGTGTTGGATACATCTGATACTACGTTTGTTTCTTCTTCGTGTACTTCTGGCATTTTTACAAAATATATTGCAATAGCTAAAACGGAAAGTACAATCGCTAAAATGGTATATGGTTGAATTACGCGCGAAGCCAAAGCATCTAATTCTATTGCTTTTGCGGTGGCATCTAAGGTTACAAGTTTGGCTTTTATTTCATCTGCATTTTTTAGTGCTATAGAACCTAAAACATATATAGCGCAAATGCCAGCAATTTTATTGCAAATGCCCATAATAGAAATACGTTGTGCGGCACTTTCAATTGGACCTAAAACGGTAACAAATGGATTGGCTGCAGTTTGTAATAAAGCTAACCCAGTTCCAATAATAAACAAACCTAATAGAAATAAATTATAGGTACGTGTTTGTGCTGCCGGAATAAATAAAAGGGCACCAATTGCCATAATAAATAATCCAACAGACATTCCACTTTTAAAGCCTGTTTTTTTTAGTATCATAGAAGAAGGAATTGCCATGATGAAATAGGCAGCAAAAAATGCAGTGGCAACATAGTATTGCTGTGTATCATTCAGCTCACACGCAATTTTTAAATAAGGAATTAACGTGCCATTTGCCCATGTGATAAATCCAAAAATGAAAAATAAAATTCCAATAATGGTAATTTGGTACGACACCGAAACTTTTTTGTCATCAGTCATATACTTGTTTTTGTTGATTTATATTCCACAATATACTAAATGCTAAAATATCATGTAGCTAATGTGCAAAAATGTTTTTAATTAATGGCATTTCCTTATATTTACAAACAATTCTACTTGAGAATGAGAAAACATTTTACTACATATTGTCTATTCCTTTCTACTGTTATAGCCTTTGCACAAGGTACCTATATTCCTTTGGGTTCAGAAACCAATTCCTACTTGCAACGTTTAGAAATTAAAACAGGATTGGTGAAAGGGTTTCATACCTCTAATCGTCCTTATGATAGAAAGATGGTCGTGGATTATATTAATGGCATTGATTCTTTAAGTGATATGGATTCAGATGACTTATCTAAAATGGATAATGAAAATATTAACTACATCTATAAAGATAATTTTGAATTTGACGATGAGCATACTGAAATTAATGAAAATCCGAAATTGAAATTTTTGTATAAGCATCCAGCACATTTAATTAGTGCTAAAGTGCCCCATTTTGCTATTTCAGTAAATCCTGCTATACAAATAAAATTAGGTGGTTCTTTTAAAGATGAACCCGGAAAAAGTAAAGATAAATTCAAGTATTTAACATCTAAAGGATTTGAAATAAGAGGACAAGTAGATGATGTTTTTGGATTCTATGCTTTGTTCTTATCGGAGCAAGGAAATTTTCCAAACTATATTGAAAATTATATTAAACAATCAAAAACGCCACCTGGAGCAGGTTATTGGAAAGAATATAAACGTGGCGGTTATGACTATTTTTTAGCGAAAGGATATGTAACCATTACACCTACCAAACATTTTCACATGCAGTTTGGATACGACAATAATTTTATTGGTGATGGCATTCGTTCAATGTTTCTTTCAGATTTTGGAGCAAACTATTTATTCTTGAAATTAAATACCAATGTGTGGAAATTTAACTATCAAAATATTTTTGCTGAGTTGACGAAATACTATCCTCGTGGTGCGGATCGATTATTGACCAAAAAATACATGGCCATGCACCATTTAAGTGTGAATATCACTAAAAATGTAAATATCGGAATTTTTGAAAGTGTAATGTTTCGTAGAGAAAATACCTTTGAATTGCAATACTTAAATCCGATTATTTTTTATCGTTCTGTGGAACAAGCCTTGGGTTCACCAGATAACGCTTTTATTGGATTTGATTTTAAAATTAATATACCTAAACACGTTCAAATTTATTCTCAATTTTTGTTGGACGAATTTAATTTCAGCAAAGAATTTAGTACTCCAGGAAAAAGTAAAATATATAGTTTGTTTCATCCAAGAAAATGGTGGGGAAATAAGTTTGCCGCACAGTTAGGTATTAAGTATATCGATGCGTTTGGCGTGGATCATTTAGATTTGCAATTGGAAGCAAATATTGCACGTCCTTATACGTATTCGCATTACGATACAGTAACTTCTTGGACACATTACAACCAACCTTTAGCGCATCCATTAGGTGCTAATTTTAAAGAAATTATTTTCCAAATAAAATACCAACCGATTCAGCAGTTTAATATTTCATCTCGTTTTATTTATGCGAATAAAGGGGAAGATGATGACACCACAAATTGGGGTGGAAATCCGTTTAAAGTATATGGTACTTTTGAACGTGAATTTGGAAATACCACTGGTCAAGGTGTGAAAGCTAAAACTTTTTATGTAGATGTAGTGGCTACATATGAGCCTTGGCATAATGTATTTGTTGATTTAACGTATGTTTATCGCAAAAAGAAAAGTCAAGATGTTGCTCGCTCTATGCAAACGCACTTTTTAAATTTAAGTTTACGTTGGAGTATTCCATATCGTCGATATGATTTTTAGTGAATGGTGCTGAATTTTATTTAAAAACAGAGTAAATAGGCTATTTTGCGTGGTATTTCATGATTTGCCTTCAATAACAAATTTCAACGAAACGTCTATTTTGTAATAACCAATTTTTTATTAATGACAGACTTTCCTAAGTCAATTGCAACTTGATAAATACCATCTTCTAAATCATAAATTGGTAGTTCAAAGTGGTGAGAATTGATAGTTAACTCTTTGACTAAAACACCCAAGACATTGTATATTTTAAAATTTTTAATCATGCTTTCAGCATCTATTTTTAACCAATAATTTGTTGGATTTGGATAAATGCGAACATGCGCTTCTGTAGATTTATGTTGTCCTGTTTTCGTGATGATTTCATTTCCATCACAGTCTTTATTTTTTATTAGGTAGTTGCAATAGAATTTTTCAAAAGTAAAGGAATCTTGAGGTTCGATATAATAATTAGATTGATTGAAAGTGGAGTGTTGTTGCGTAGTTAATGGATTTAGAAAATCACACATCCACGAATTTGTCATGGCAATTTGTGAAGTCATATAATTAAATAATCTCAACAATGAATCATTTAATGGATCTGTAAAATATGTATCATTACTAGTTATTCCATCATTCGGCTCGCTGAGGTAAGGCCATTGATATTGTTCAATACAGTTCCAATTAATTCCACAAACAGAATTTATAAAAGGATGACTTCCACGGCAATTTGTAAACAATATTGAAGTAGTATTTAAATTATTTTTTGCCATATTGTTTTTAATAGATAGTGGTCCTTCTGCTAGGAAATAGGATACTGTAGAGTCAACACTATTAAAAATGGTTTTGTCTATATTCACTAAATTGTCATTATTTCCGTGTAAAAACAAGATAGCTAACGAAGCATCATTTTCTTCAATAAAATTTCCCATTAGACTGCTGATAGATGTAGTGGTGTCTGATTTAGGCAAACCACCACCAATTGATATTACACGTTTGATATTTTTCGTATAAGCAAATGGATATTTAGATGTAGCGGTAAAGTTTCCTTGAGCATTAAATAAAGTATCTGTAAAATTGATTCCTAAATCAGCTGTTGCTAATGCTAAGCTGCAATAAGCACCAAAACTATATCCAGCTGCAATTAATTTTGAAGTATCTATTTTTAAATTATTTGCTGAATAATTTATGTAACTATTGATGGCTACGGCAGCCTGGAAACCATTGTAAAACAATTTACGTGTGTTACTGGCAATTGAATAATATTTTTGTGCAGCTTCTGCACTTGATGGATTTTCATAATAAGCCACACAAAAGCCACGCATCGCTAAATCAAGCGCGAAAAAATTTGTAGCACTACTCCAATTTTTATCAAAACTTGCTCCACTTCCATTGGTAAGCAATATACAAGGACGAATTAAATTGTCATTTGGACGAATAAAAAAAAGTCGTAAGGAATCTGTACTATATACTGTTTTATTACCTTTTAAAGTATTCCAAAAAAATGAGGTATCGTTTTTACAAGTATTTATTTTTTGCATTTCATGGCAATGCTTTAAGATGGAATAACTGTATTGAAACGTATCTGATAAATGAGTAATAGGAATAAATGTATTTTTATTAATTGCATTGTAATCAAAGGAATTTGAAAATTGAATTGTTTGTGCTTTGCTACTATTTAATATATAGATAAGATGAAAGCAGATAATTAACGCACTTATTTTTTTAAAATTCAAATTCATCTATTCTGTTTAGATATCAAATATAAATATTTTATTGTAATTTATTTTTATTACATTTTAAGATTGAATTTAGCATAAAAAACGACCTCTTTCGAGATCGCTACATACAAAGCTTTATGAAAAAAAATATTTATGGCTTTTGCTCACCCACCATAACGTCACCCATTGTACCGATGCGAGCATTTACACTTCCACTTTGTGAAGTATTTTTTAAACCTGTTACTGTAATTGTATATAATGAATCCAATTCTAAATTTGTTATTTGATGTTGAGGTGTATCCCAATCTATAGAAGAATGTATATTTCCAGAAGGACTAATCACGCTAATTTTCCAATTGGTATTTTTACTATCTATCCAGGAAAGTGTAACAGTTCCACTAGAACCATCTTTTATACCTGTAATCGTTGAAAATTTAAATTGATTTACGGTTGTCGTTTCTTTTTTACAGCTGAAGGCAAATACGGACAAAATAATAGCGATGATTGTAATTTTTGTTTTCATGATAATTTTATTTTGATGATAAATATACAATTATATTTTTTTTCTTGATTTTTCATTTACTGTTTCCTTTAACAGAACCATCCCAATTTTTTTTTAATTCATTTAGTTTATCATCACTTGGAGATGAAGTCGAATCATTTGGATTTGTTTTTAATTGTCCTCTTTCTCTATTGCTTCTGCACGAATTAAAATCTTGTGCTTGGTTGGGTTGCGGAGCTGTTGGTTCATCATCAAAAGAAATGATTTTATCTTTCGTATT
>JAGNZZ010000038.1:10635-22938 GCA_017984135.1 Chitinophagales bacterium
TCTTGTTTTTTTATGCCGGCTTCTTGTATTCCTTTACTGTTTCCCTTAACAGAACCATCCCAACCTTTTCTTAATTCATTTTGTTCATCGCCACTTGGAGCAGAAGTGGTATCATTTGGATTTGTTTTTAATTGTCCTCTTTCTCTATTGCTTCTGCACGAATTAAAATCTTGCGCTTGGTTGGGTTGCGGAGCTGTTGGTTCATCATCAAAAGAAATGATTTTATCTTTCGTATTACTTTTGGTTGTATTTATGATAGATTTATTTTGTGGTTGTGGTGCAGTTGGTGTTGTACTTAAATCTATCAAATTATTTTTTGGAGCATCTTCTTGTTTTTTTATGCCGGCTTCATTGATACCTTTTCCAAGTGGGATGCTTACTCCGAATTTTATACCATAAGCGCTAAATTTTTGTGTAGTTTCTTTCTCTATATATTTACCGTTTATAATTTGATCAATAGAATAAGTGCCATCTTTTAATGGATCGCCATTTGGTTTAAAGGTGGATGCTTTTGTTGTTCCACTATTAACAAATAAATAGCTTCCTTCTAAATAAATACTTACTTTTTTAAATGAGTATCCTACGCGTAATTTCGGGCTTACCATTAAACCTTTAATATCGTTTGTTTCTTGAGAATAGATATTTTTCTCTTCTTCTTTTCCATTTATGGTGCTTCGCTGTGTTAACGTGTAAGAATTTCCTTTTAGCTTTGCATATCCAACATTTAAAATAGGCGTGATGCTGAAATTATGTATTGTAAAACAAGCTTGTAGTCCAGCCTCAGGCAATGCTGTAAATTTCCATTTGGGTTGCCCAATTTGTTTTTCTAAAATTGGAATATCGCTTTGTCCACTAATATTAATTACATTAGGTTCTTGGTTATTGTGTGGTGTTTTATTATTGTGCGTTTGAAAACCTATTCCTACATTTAAACCAAATGTTGCTTTAAAAGTTGGCGTATTTTTTATTTTCCATAAAGGAAAATAGGCATTAATAGAAGTAGAAATCCCATTTCCTAACATACTATTATTTTGTGTAGTTTTATTTACTATTGATGCTCCAGCATCAATAGATAAGATGGCAATTGGAGATTTACTAGTATTGATTTCTTGTGCAACTATTTCAATAGAAATTAGGTGTAGAAAAATGGAAGCAATTTTTAAGCTTTGTTTTATTAATTTAGTTTCCATAATGATAAATGCTTTGTTTGTTGATGTAAAGTTGGTGGAAAATGGATTGGCAATGAATTACAATTTTAAAGATTTAAGCTGCGAAAAATGAAAGAAAATCAGCATAATTCTTAATAGATTAAATTATAAAGTATTGATAATAAATAAGATATATCAGTTACCAAAAATGGCATTTAGTCTAGAAAAAAATGATACATCAACATTTAAAATATTGAGTCAAATACGTACTTTTATTTTTTAACGCTAAAAAAAATATGCTAAAATCAAAATATATTGAATTGTTGCGTAGTTTATCTAAAAAACATTTTTCTGAGCTGGAAGAATATTTCAACGATCACGACGATTATTTTTCTATAGAATTATTTAAGCATATAGCCATTCATTTACCGAAGAAGAACGCCGAAGCAAAACTAAGTAGAGAATATGTAATACATGCTGTATTTAAAAATAAAATTGATGAAAAAAAATTACAAAAAATTTTAAATGAAGGTGTGAAAGCATGTGAATGGATAATTATTCAATCACATATTCAAGAAGATAAAATTCAGCAGCATTATATCTTATCGGATTATTATCAGAAAAAATCGTTAGACAAATATTTTAAATCACAGATACAATTATTGCAAGATGAATTACATGCCATGCATGAAAATAGTAGTAAATACTATATGTTACATAAATTAGAACATTTATCCATTCAACATGAATTGAATTATAACCAGCGTTACAGTAATTATGCAAAACTGCAAGAGTATTTACAAACTTTTTATATAATTGAAAATCAAAAGCTTAAATGTTTATCTCAAATCAACTTGCACAACACGTTGGAAGATGCTTATGTAGAGAATAAATTGCATCGTATTTTTGAAGATTTATTTCAATTTATTTCTGCCAGTGAAAAAGGTGATTATGAACAACTTTGGAGTTATTTTATATCGAGTTCATCTTTAATTTCTGACGATGAATTACGAACGATTGCTGTTATTTTTATCAATATTTGTATTCAACAAATCAATACCAATCATTCAGAATTTTACGAACATTTATTGAATGCCTATATTTTTTTACTAGATAAAGAATTGGCATTTGAGATGAATGGTAGTTTGTTGCCTGCATTTTATAAAAACGTTGTTACCATTAGCCTTCGACTCAATAAAATTGACTATGCAGAACAATTTGCGGAACAATATAAAAAATTTCTTCCTGTTGAAAATAGAGAAGATGTCTATGCTTATAATATTGCACATATCTATTTTTATCAACGAAAATTTGATGATGTATTAACCTTGTTAGCACAATCTAAATTTACAGATGTTTTTTATAAACTCAGCAGTCGTGTATTGCAAATTAAAACATTTACAGAACTGACATTGGATGCTGAAAATTATATGGATATTTTAGATAGCAGTTTAAATGCATTTAAAAAATACATTTATACCAATAAAGAAATCAATGCACAATATGCCATGAACTATAAAAATTTCTATAGAATTATGGTGAAAATTACGAATACTAAGAAAGAAGAATTTGAAACACTCAACGAAGAAATTGCCCAACTAAAACCATTAACAGAAGTGGATTGGATTCTTTCAATTCATAATAGATGGTATCCATAATTTTTTTAATTTAGCAGCATGAGTATAAATAGACTTGAAGCATTTAGTGATGGCGTAATTGCTATCATTATTACAATTATGGTTTTAGAGTTAACGATTCCGATGGATAGTAATTGGAATTCCTTATTTAAACTCTATCCGGTTTTTATTAGTTATATTTTAAGCTTTTTATATGTAGGAATTTATTGGAATAATCATCATCATTTATTACATGTTACCAAACATATCAATGCACTTATTATGTGGAACAATCATCTACTGTTATTTTTTCTATCGCTCATTCCATTTGGTACAGCTTGGATGGGTGAACATCATTTTGAACAAAACACGGTTATTGTTTATGGAATTATTTTACTAATGTGTGCTATTTCTTTTATGTTTTTGCAGTTGTCTATTTCTAAATGCCATCACGATCAAAAAGTAGTGGAAGTTTTACAAAGCACTAAATTAAAAGACTACATTTCCATAATAGGATATATTTTAGCTATTGCGTTAGCTTTTTTTCAACCATATCTATCTTTCGTAATTTATTTATTGGTTGGTATTTCGTGGTTAATTCCGGATAAAGCTATCGAGAAATTGTAAAAAATGAAACTAAATATTTCTTATTCATGTTGAATAGTCAACAGTGGCTTACTAACTTTTAGTTATGGAATAAATTTATAACCAATGCCGCGCACGGTTTCAATATGTTGCTTACCTACTTTCTTTCTAATTTTTTTAATATGTGTATCAATATTTCTGTCACCAACAATAATATCATCACCCCAAACCTTTAGTAAAATATAATTTCGTTTAAATACTTTTCCTGGACGCGAAGTGAGTAAATCTATCAATTGGAATTCTTTCTTTGATAATTTAAGCGGTTCACCTTTCTTAAAAATCACCACTTGTTCCAAATCAATTTCTAAGTTACCGAACTTTTTAATTTCTTTTGCTGTTTCTTGATGTAAATAGCTTCGACGCAACAACGCTTTAATTCTATTTCTTAATAAACGTGAACGAGAAGTTTTCGAAATAAATTCATCGGCACCAGCATCAAAAGCCGCAATTTGAGTGAAATCGTCCGAACGATTAGAATAAAATGCAATGGGTAATTTGGAAAGTGTTTCATCCATTCTAATATCCCAACATAATTCCATTCCATCCGTTTCATTTAAGTCCACTTCCAGCAATAATAAATCAGGTTTTTCTTTCTTTAGCGATGCAATAACATCTTTATTCTTTATACATTCAGAAAATTTATAAAACTCACTTTTAAAAGCCTTTATTGTTTCTTCTACACTGTTTTTGTCTTTATCTACAATAAAAATATGATATTTTCGAACATTTGTTGAGGCTGTTTCTAAAAATTGTTTGTCGTTATGAATCAAATCCATATAAATAATTATGATGCAAATTTACAACAATATGAACATATAATTGATTCTCCAAATAGTGAATAATAGGTGAACGTTTAGTGAATTTTAGGTTTGGAATGGTTTTTGCTAATTATCGTTAAATGAGAATTTTAATACATTTCTTGACTTTGAACTTATTATTACTTAATATTGTTTTACAATTATGAATACAATTCAACATAAATTTCTATTAGGCATTACCATGATTTTATTGCTTGCAGCAAGTTGCAATAATAATACAACAGCCAAAGTGCCAACTAATAATAGTGCATTGCCTGTACAATCTATTTATGATTTCACCATGAAGGATATAGATGGAAACGAGGTTTCACTCTCTAAATACAAAGGTAAAATTATGGTTATTGTGAATACAGCCAGTCAATGTGGTTTAGTTGGTCAGCTTACAGAAATTGAAGCATTTTATAAGCAATATAAAGATAAAGGCGTTGTTGTTTTAGGATTTCCGGCAAATAATTTCTTAGGTCAAGAACCATTGAGTAATTTAGATATAAAAGCTTTCTGTACAAAAAATTACGGTGTCACATTTCCCATGTTTTCAAAAATTTCAGTAAAAGGAAATGATATGCATCCATTGTATAAATACTTGACTTCAAAAGATGAAAATGGAGTTTGCGATGCTCCTGTAAAATGGAATTATCAAAAATTTATTATCGATAAAAATGGAAAAGTAGTGAGCGCTGTAAATCCTAGAACAACTGTAAATGATGCTGAGTTTATGCAATATATAGACGATTTGATTAAATAATTGACGAGTCTAGAATTTTGAAACTTGGGCTTGGAGTAATCCAAGCCTTTTTTTTATGCTTTTTTTAAGAATTTCTATCAAATAATGTATGTATAGTTTGTTATTTTTATCCATATGTTATTGCAACGTGCCATCATATTTCGTTCTAAACGGCTGAAAAAAAATCATGCCTATAAAAGTAAGTATCCGCTTACTGAATATTTTTTTGATTTTAAAATTGACGATGAACCCTTTTTAATTAATGCAGTTCACCTTAAAGCCGAAAATAGCAAAGGATTGATTTTCTTTTTACACGGCACCTTAAACCACATACAATATCATTTACCTAAAACCGATTTCTTTATAGAGCAACAATACGATGTTTTGTTGTTGGATTATCCAAGCTATGGAAAAAGTAAAGGAAAATTGACAGAATATTTTTTGCATAAAATTGTAGAAACTACTTTTTACAAAGCCATAGATATATTAAAATATTCTGGGAAGATTATTTTGTATGGACGTTCCTTAGGTACTGCAATTGCTAGCAATCTAGCCTCTAAAATTGATGTTGATGCACTAATTTTAGTTTCACCATATTATGATATGCCCGATTTATTTCATCAGAAAATTAGATTATTTCCATTTAAAAAATTAAAATTTAAGTTGGAAAATCATCAATATTTACCTCAGGTAAAATGTGATAAATATATTTTTCATGGCAATATGGATAAACTAATTCCTATTCATTTGTCACAAAAGCTTATTCCATTTTTAACATCTGAAACTCATTTTATAGAAATTGAAGATGCCAATCACTTCAATATTCACGAACACACTTTATACATAGAAAAAATGAAATTTATTTTAAAATAATACTTCTTTTCTTTTTTTTGAAGATATTTTTTTCTTTTTATCTAATTCATTATCACGTAGTTACGCATTTTGTGTATTTTTTTTCATTTTTTTTTATGGAAAATATATACCAATGGACTCTTTATGTATGAAATAGCAAAAGAGAAGTACTTAATCGCGAAAACTACTTGAAGCCATTTCGTAATTGATTTTTAAACAATAAAAAAGTAAAAACATGTCAGCAATCAGAAATCAAGTTCAGTTAATCGGAAACTTAGGACAAAAACCAGAAATCAAAACATTTGGCGAAGATAAAAAATACGCCAAGTTCAGTGTTGCCACATCCGACTATTATTACGACAACAAAGGTGAACGTGTAGAAAATACACAATGGCACAACGTATTAGTTTGGGGAAAGCAAGCTGATTTAGTAGAAAAATTTTTAGACAAAGGAATGCAAGTAGCCATTTCCGGTAAAATTACCTATCGCCAGTATGAAGACAAAGAAGGCGTAAAACGTACTATTACTGAAATTGTCGCTTCCGACTTCTTATTGTTAGAAAAGAAAAACTAAGTTTCTAATTTAATGCAGCTACGAGGTCGCCGTAGGCGACCTCGTAGCTTTTTTTTTGTTCAAAACAACATTATAATCTTTTCTTCTTGAAAAATTTTTTAATTAATTCTGAAGATTCATTTTCCAACACGCCACGTTTTACTTCAAACAAATCAGGCTGCATTTTACGTTGCGATGTATCGGAAGCACCAAACACCACACGCGCTATTTGCGCTTCGCGAATCGCACCGGTACACATCATGCAAGGTTCTAAGGTGATATACAAGGTGCATTTGTCTAAATATTTATTGCCTAAATAATTGCAAGCTGCAGTAATGGCTAATACTTCAGCATGAGCCGTTGGGTCGTTTAGCTTTTCCACTTGGTTGTAGGCTTTGCCAATGATTCGATCACCATACACCACCACAGCACCTACCGGAACTTCATCTTCTTCAAAGGCAATTTTTGCCAACTTTAAGGCTTCTTGCATAAATAGCACATCATTATCCAACATTGTCTTATTTTTCTTCATGAATATAAAACTTTTAAACGTACTTTTATATTGGAAACACAGTGTAATATTTTACAAAGTATTTCTACTAATTTATAAATCAAAAACAACCCATGAATTTTTTTTTAAAACGAATTAAACTTTTTTTATTTTTTATTTTTATTGTGCAACTTGCAACTTCTCAAGAAATTTGGGATTGGCAAAAGTGCATCGACTATGCTTTGCAACATAACCTTCAGATGCAACAAGCTGATTTAAATATACAGTTAGGCGAAACTAATTTGAAAGCTAATCGCATGGGATATTCGCCCAGCATACAAGCAACTTCAAATTATAATCTAAATATTGGAAATAATTATAACTTCTTTACCACCAATTATGAAAAACAAGTAGTCCATTCTCAAGATTATGGTATCAATTTATCCCAACCTATTTTTGATGGTTTATATACATCTAATTCTGTAAAAAAGTCAAAGTACGATTTGCAAGCTTTAAAATTAGATCAAGATGTATTAAAAAATAATATTCAACTTCAAATCATCACTGCATTCTTAAATATTATGAATGCCAATGAACAGCATCAACAAGCATCCATTCAATATGGTATTACACAAGAACAATTAGAACGCTCACATCAAATGATTAAATCGGGTGCTGCTGCAGAAATGGTATTGTTGGACATCGAAGCTCAATTAAGCAATGAGCAATTGACTATTGCTCAAATAAAAAATCAATTGGAGTTAGCAAAATTGCAATTAAAAATGCTGCTTCAATTAGAACCCAAAACAAATTTTGAAGTCAAAATTCCAGAATTACCTACCGATTTTAAAATTGAAAAATTAGAAGATGTACAGCAAATTTATACATCGGCATTAACACTTCGGCCAGAAATTAAAAGCATGCAACTAAAATCAAATAGTGCCAATCAACAGATTAAAGTAGCGCGAAGTGCCTATTTCCCGACCTTAAATTTTTTAGGAAATCTCAATACTTTTTTTACCACACAAAATAAAAATACCACACAAATATTTACCGGAAATAATACAGCTATCGGTATGGTAGAAGGTACTTTCCAGCGCGTATTAATTCCAGAAACCAAAACGGTGCAAACAAAAATAAATTACAGTACTCAACTGAATCAAAATTTGAGTTATGCTTTTGGCTTGTCGCTAAACGTACCCATTTTTAATAAATACCAAACACAAACTGCAGTTAAACAAGCCAAACTTCAAGCAAAAAATGCCCATTTACAAGAAAAACAAACAGCATTAGATTTGTATAATTCGATTCAACAAGCCTATTTAAAAGCACATGCCGCTATTGATAATTACAATACATCTGCCCTAAATTATTCCAATGCTCAAAAATCGTATCAATATGCAGAACAGCGATTTAATTTAGGAACAGTCAATCAACTGCAATTAAATATGGCAAAGTCGAATTTAGATAATGCCATTTCTAAGCTCACTCAAGCTAAATATGAATATCTGTTCAACACTAAATTATTGGATTTTTATCAAGGTAAAAAAATAGAACTTTAGTTGCACTAAACATCGAATAAAATGAAAAACAACAAGCTTTATTACACTCTCGGACTCATCACTATTCTTGCTATTGGTATTGCAGTATATGTATCAAAAAATAGAAATGCCAATAAATCATTTGAAGTAGAAACTCAATTGGTTACTACACGCGATATTGTTCAAACGGTGACGGCAAGTGGTAAAATTAATCCAGAAGTAGAAGTGAAAATTAGTTCCGATGTTTCCGGTGAAATTATTGAACTCACCGTGAAAGAAGGTGATGTAGTCAAAAAAGGTCAATTGTTAGCACGCATAAAACCAGAAAGCTACCAGGCAATTTTAGAACAATATAGCGCACAACTAGACAATACCAAAGCACAAATGTCCACGGCCAAAGCACGTATTTTGCAAGCTAATGCAACACTATCGCAAGCCAATGCTCAATACGATGCCAGCAAAAATGCGTTCGAAAGAGCGCAAGAATTATTTGCTAAAAAAATTATTTCAAAAGCCGATTTAGAAAGTGCGGAATCATCTTATAAAACGACAAAAGCCAGTGTAGATGCAGCTAAAGCGGATATTGAATCTGCCAAGCATAATACCGATGCGGCAAACTACACCATTCGTGCCATGGAAGCCAATATCAAAGAAGCAAAAATAAACCTAAACAAAACCACCATATATGCACCGATGGATGGCATTATCTCATTGCTCAATGTAAAAAAAGGAGAGAAGGTAGTGGGCACCTTACAGATGACAGGTACTGAAATGATGCGCATTGCCAATTTTGAAAATATGGAAGTAAGAGTGGATGTAAGTGAAAGTGAAATTACAAAAGTAAAAGTAAACGATACAGCACTCGTGGAAGTAGATGCCTATTTAGATCGTCAATTTGTTGGTGTTGTTACCGAAGTAGCGAATACGTCTAAAGGTGCTTCCAGCGCATTGACTACTGCCGACCAATCCACCAATTTCGTAGTAAAAATTCGCTTACTAGAAAGTTCGTACAGTGATTTATTGAAAGAAAATCCCAAGCCTTTTTTGCCCGGTATGTCAGCTACCGTAGATATTCGAACTAAACGTAAAAATGGCGTTTTGGCTATTCCTATTCAAGCGGTTACCACTAAAGATACTATTTATAATGGAAGCAACCACACGAATGAAATTGTATTTATAAACCAAAATGGTATAGCAAAAATTAAAGAAATTTCTGTTGGAATACAAGATGATGCATATATCGAAGTAACTGCTGGTTTGAGCAATAAAGAAGAGTTAATCAGTGGACCATACAATACCATCAGTAAAGATTTAAAAGATGGTGTTAAAATTAAGAAAGTGGATAAAGTAACATCTAAATCCAAAGAAAAGGACAGCGATGAGAAAGACTAATTTTTTTTGAAAAGAATTACTTATTGGATTATTGCATTGATTTTTTCCCAAAGGTCATTGTCAAACCCAGATGCTGCAAATGTAGGATGGCTTGGGTCAGCAGCATCACCCATTCTCACAATAACCATTTTTTTACTAGGTACTACATAAATCTTTTGATCGGATGCACCTAATGCGGCATACATATCCAATGGAGCACTTGGAACTAATGCATGGGTAAATACCATTTGCGAACCCGGAACCATGTATTTAGTTTTTCCATTTAACCACCATAAATATCCGTATGAAGGATTAATGCTTTGTGAGGATTGGATGCTTGCATTGAAATAATTTTTATCGATTACTTGTTCTTTTTTCCATGTTCCATGATTTAAAGCTAATAACCCAAAACGTGCCATGCTTCTAGTATTACTATGGTATATTTTATAAATTAATCCAAAATTCCAAAAACCTTGCATGCCTATTTTGTTTTTTAGATTTTCATTAAAATAGGTTTCAAAATTTTGTGTGGATGCTGCCGAAACAACCTCCATTAATTTTTGAAATACATTGCTGTATGACCATCTTGTTCCTGCATCTGCCATGTACGTTAAATTGGACTTAATTACAAATTGACTCGTATCACTAATGCCCGATGTCATGGATAATAAATGCTTTACACAAATTAAATTCTCCTTATTTAATGGCATGTTTGTCCAACCTGTTCCTAAATAATCTGACACTTTATTATTGATATTTAAAAGACCATTTTGTTGTGCAATACCTGTTGTTGCGGAAACTAGCGTTTTTCCGGCACTATTCCAAGGCCAAGTGCTACTTGAAGTATGACCATTAAAATAGGCTTCTATGGCTATTTTGCCATTTACTAAAATCATAAATGATTTTGTATGTTTTTGTTCTAAAAAAGTATATAAGCTTGAAATAGAATCCGTGTTCCAATTTAATTGATTGGGTGCAACTGTTTCCCATACGGCTGCGCTATCAGCCGGAAAATACATAACGGCATCTGCCAATAAATTTTCTTTTTTACAACTTGTAAAAGTTGTCATTAAAAATAAAAGGATAGGAAGTAGCTTCATGGTTTTAATTTTTTTGACTTAACTAACTTAAAATCAACATTTAGACTATTCATATTTTATAAGGTTTAATGCCATAAAAAAACTATGTTTATTTTATTTGTCTATTAGTTGATGTTCGCACCGAACATAAAATTCACTTTATCGCTTGTTGAGGTCATTTATTGATAAGGAAAACAAAAGAATTAAAACAACAAATAAAAAAGAGGCTGTCATATAGAACAGCCTCTTTTTTATCAATGCTTATATTAAAAATATTTTGAATTAGTCTCTTTTAAAATCTTATTTTCCTGCTTTTCTGTTGCGTTTAAATTCGCCGAAGGAAACCATTTTTTGGCGTTGCTCATCCCATAAGTTTGAGCGCAAGGTTTTAAAACTTTGCCAAAATGTAATGGTGTTGGTATGCTTCACAAAAACAGGATTTTCATTGTGACATTTTCTTAAATTATAATTCGGTATTGCCGGACTTAAATGATGAATATGATGATAGCCAATATTACCGGAAAGCCAATGGAATATTCTAGGTAATTTATAATATGTACTTCCTTTTACTGCGGCTACCACATAATTCCATTCGTCTTTTTTTGCTTTAAAGATATGTTCATATTGATGTTGGATATAGAAGAACCAAAGCGCATAAATACCAAAGAAAAATAAGTTGGTAAACTGTACTACTAAAAAACGTTCTACACCGAATATATAAGCGCACAAGGCATAAACAGCGACAAATAATATATTACTGATATTTACATTTTGTTTTACTCTTTTAAAATAATCTGAGTTTGCAAAAGCAAAACGATTGTAAAGTACAACATAAATAAATCCACCGATCGTAAATAAATAGAATGGATTGCGATATATACGATAATACAATTTTTGTTTCCAATTCGCTTTGGCATATTGTTCAGTAGTAAATACTTCTATGTCGCCAATGTCACTTACTTCTAATTGCCCATTGTGCGCATGGTGGAAATTGTGATTTTTTGCCCAATATCTATATGGAATTAAAGTACAAACACTGCATACTGTTCCAATAATTTCATTCAGTGTTTTGTATTTAGTAAAAGAGCTATGGCCGCAATCATGTTGGATAATGAAAATACGTGATAACATAAAACCATTTAGTAAGGCTATTAAAGCTGACCAGAAAAAGGATTTATCGTATAAATAAAATTGCAAACCTAATAAAAACACGTAGAATGAGAAACTGTTAGCTATTTGAATAATGGCATCTTTGGTGCTTGGAACCTGATATTTTTTTATCATTGAATTCCAATTTTTAAAATCGGCTAAAAGTTGTTCTTTGCTAAAGGTGTTTTTAGTGGCATTTTTCATACACAAATTTACTTAAACAAAGTGTAATCTAACCAATTCTAATTTTAAATTAGTATGTAATAAAGTGAAACTTATTGTTTCATGAGTAGATAATTTTTTGTACCTTTTAGGTT
>JAGNZZ010000062.1 GCA_017984135.1 Chitinophagales bacterium
GCTGAAACGCTTGCACTGTTTTGTGGCGGAACACTGGTGTAGCCATTTGCTTTGACTACTGAATTGAGGTTACGCATTTCGACAATACCTGTTTCGATTTGTACTGCTTTGTATTGTTCCAAAGTAAGTGCTACTTCGCCTTCGGCATGTTCCTCGTGTTCTTCTACCTTTGGTGCTACTTCTGTTTTTGCTTCTGTTGTTTGGGTGGTTTCTGTTTTTTTATTTCCACATGAAATGATGAAGCAAACTGCTAATAGGATTGTGAAATATTTTATATTTTTTATTTTATTGTTCATTTTATTTTTTATTTAATTGTTGGAAATTGTGTTTCGATAGCTGTTTGGTTGTAGGCATGAATAGCTTCGGCATATTGTTTTTTTATATCAATAGCTTGGTTTAGAAAACTGATATAATTCCAATAGGTCATGTCCCCATTGGCATAGCTTTTTTGAGCAGTTTGTATGATTTCGGTTGCATATTGCAAACCTTCATTTTCGTAATAGTTTACGCCTTCGAGTTGCTTATTGAGTTCAGCATTTTTTTGTTGTCGAAGGGATTGTGTTTGTAAAGTGTATTGCTCTGAAAGTAAATTATACTGTTTACTATTTAAGGCATTGGCTTGTATTCGTGCTTTGTTGGCTTTGTTGAATAGAGGCACTTGAACACCTGCTGTGATGCCTTGAAATAGAAATCGCTTTTCAATGCTTTGCGCAAAATAACCGACACCGATTTTAGGTTGTCTTTTTGCTATGAGTATATCATTTTCTTTTTGCAAAATTTTGTTTTGTTGCACTTGTATAGCTGACAATAAATTTTGATATTGGAATGTGTCAGTATTATTTACTTGATACTTAATATCATTTATTTGCATCGGAATTTGTTCTGAATTGCTTTGTAGAAAATAATTAAATTGATATTTGTACATGAGCAATTCATAAGTTAGTTGCTTTTGTATCATTTCTATTTCTTTCTTTTTTGCTTTAGCTCCTAACACTTCTATTTTCCCACTTTCGCCAGTTTTAAAACGTAGTTCGGCATTACTAAGAAACTTTCCATAGACACTATCTAACTCTTGATTTAAAGACAATACATATTCGCCATAGAGATATTGATAATAGGAAAGTGTAACGGCTTTTTCGATTTCATAGGCTTGTAACGATTTTCGTTTTTCGGCTAAAATCATTAACTCTTCTTGCAGGGCTTTGTTTGCTTTGGTGAGTTTGCCTAATGGAAAATATTGTTGAATAGAAATATTATGGTCATACGCCTTAGTATTAAATTGACCACCTTGATATTGAATTTGAGCAGGGTCGGTTTCAAACGATGCTACTTTTAATATGTTTTGTTTTTCAATTTCAACATCTGCAATTTGCAATTCTTTATTATTTATTTTTGCTATTGCAATAGCATCATTTAACGAAATATTTTGTTGAGCATTTGCAAAGTTAAATATGAATAGAAATAAAATGACTGCTGATACTTTTTGAACCGCTACTTTTTTATTTCGCTTAATTCCATTTTCAAGAAGTAAATACAAAATAGGTAAAACAATTAGCGTTAAAAATGTTGCTGAAATTAAACCACCTATAACAACTGTTGCTAAAGGCTTTTGAACTTCTGCACCACTACCATGTGAAAGAGCCATGGGTAAAAATCCAAGAGAAGCGACAAATGCTGTCATTAAAACTGGTCGTAAACGAGTTTTTGTTCCTTGCATAATTCGTTGCATGGGGTCGTCAATTCCTTCGGCTTTAAGCGCATTGAAACAAGCTATTAAAACAATTCCATTCAACACAGCAACACCAAACAAGGCTATAAAACCAATACCTGCTGAAATGCTAAAAGGCATATCACGCAACCATAATGCAAATACGCCACCGATAGCTGATAGTGGGATAGCTACAAAAATGAGTGATGCTTGTTTGATGCTATTGAATGTAAAAAATAAGAGTATAAAAATTAATACTAATGCCACAGGAACAGCTATTGATAGTCGTGCATTGGCTTCTTGCAAATTTTTGAAAGTACCTCCATAGGTCATATAATATCCTGCTGGTAGTTTAAATGTTTTATCTAAATGATGTTGAATTTCTTCGACAACACTTTTAACATCTCTACCACGAACATTTAAGCCTACTACTATTTTTCGTTTGCCATCTTCACGGCTAACTTGCACTGGTCCTAATTCATAACTAACTTTTGCTACTTGTGATAACGGAATTTGATTACCATCGGGTAAGGGTATAAATAAATTACTCACATCGTCAATATCGGTTCGTAATTCTTTTTGCATACGCACCACAATATCAAAACGTTTGCTTCCTTCGTAAATTTTTCCTGCACTTTCGCCTGCAAAAGAACTCTGCACAATTTTATTGATGTCAACAATATTTAATCCATATAAGGCAATTTTTGCATAATCGTATTTGATTGTAATTTGTGGTAAGCCAGAAACTTTATCGGCTTTTAAATCTCCAACACCATTGATAGATTTTACTTTATTCATTAACTCATCTGCTTTTGTAGAAAGAATATCCAAATCATCTCCAAATATTTTTATGGCTATATCACTTCTGCTTCCTGTCATTAATTCATTAAATCGCATTTGAATGGGTTGTGATACTTCAATGTTTGCTCCTGGTATTTTCATGAGTTCTGTTTTTATCCTACCTCCTAATTCTTCTGTTGTTTCATTGGTTTTCCATTCACTTCTATCTTTTAAGGTAATAATCAAATCGGCACTTTCGATAGGCATTGGGTCTGTAGGAATTTCTCCACTACCAATTTTACTTACAACATTAATGACTTCTGGAAATTTTTCTTTAATCATTTTTTCATACGCTGTTGTTGTCTTTATCATTTGTGAAAGTGAAGAGCCAGTCATAATAGTAGAATTGATGGCTAAATCGCCTTCGTCTAATTTTGGCATAAACTCACCTCCTAATGAATTATAGATGAATAAGGCAACAATAAATAATGCTATGGTTGCTGAAAGCACAATGACTTTTAACTTAAGTGCTTTGTTTAATATAGGTAAATATATTTTTTCAAAAAAGCGCATCATTTTATCGCTGATGTTTTCTTTATGCGTTGTTTTTTTAGAAAGAAATAAACTGCTTAACATGGGTACATAAGTTAAAGAAAGTATGAATGCACCAAGAATTGCAAAGCCAACTGTTTTAGCCATTGGTGTAAACATTTTTCCTTCGACACCCACTAAAGCAAGGATAGGCAAATACACAATTAAGATAATGATTTCACCAAAGGCGGCACTGCTTCTTATTTTTGATGCAGAGGTAAATACTTCATTATCCATTTCGGTTTGGGTTAATGCTTCTTTTCGTTTGAGTTGAAATAAATGGTGCATGGTTGCTTCTACAATAATAACTGCGCCATCTACAATAATTCCAAAATCAATTGCACCTAAACTCATTAGGTTTCCACTAACACCAAAGGCATTCATCATAATAACTGCAAACAACATTGCTAAAGGAATAACAGAAGCAACAATAAGTCCTGCTCTTAAATTTCCTAAAAATAATACTAATACAAAAATGACGATTAACGCACCTTCAATTAGATTTTTTGCAACTGTACTTATCGCATTATTTACTAATTTACTTCTATCTATAAATGCTTCGGCAACTACACCTTCTGGTAATGATTTATTTATTTGAACCATTCGTTCTTTAACAGCTTTTACTACTTCACTTGAATTTGCTCCTTTTAGCATAAGGGCTAAACCACCTACGATTTCGCCTTTGCCATCTTTGGTAACTGCTCCGTATTTGATTGCTGTGCCTTCTTGAACTAAAGCCACATCACGGATTAAGACTGGCGCACCATTTCGATTTTTAACTACAATATTTTCAATATCTTGAATACCACTTGCCATTCCAACGCCTCTAATAGTATAAGCTAAATTGTCTTTTTCGATATAAGCACCTCCTGTGTTTTGATTATTTTTTTCTACTGCATCAAATATTTCGGTGGTAGTAGTTCCTAAACTATTTAACTTGTTTGGGTCAACTGCAATTTCATATTGTTTGGATGAGCCACCCCAAGTGCTAACTTCTGCTACACCTTTTACTCCTTGTAATTGTGGTATAATAATCCAGTCTTGAATGGTGCGTAATTCGGTAGAAGAGTATTTATCTTCATACCCTTTTTTGGCATATACATCATATTGATAAATTTCTCCCAAGCCTGTTGAAATGGGTGCAAGTGCTGGTGATCCTGCATATTTTGGTATTTGTTCTTCGGCTTCTTTTAGCCGTTGAAAAATTTGTTCTCTTGCCCAAAATATATCTGTTTCTTCGTTGAAAACAACGGTAACAACCGATAGTCCGAAACGAGAAATACTTCTTAATTCGACTAATTGTGGAATGGTTTTTACCGACTGCTCAATTGGATAAGTAATAAGTTGCTCCACTTCTTGACTGGCTAAAGTAGGTGCAGTTGTTATGATTTGCACTTGATTATTTGTAATGTCGGGCAAGGCATCAAGAGGTAATTGTTTAAGGGAATATATCCCAAATGTGATTAGAAATAAAGTCATCATGCCAATAATGAATTTATTTTGAATACTAAATTTTATGATTTTATCTAACACGTTTATGAATTATTAAAGGTGAATTATTAATTATGAATTGAATATAAAAATTCAACTCAAAATGAGAATAAGAAAAAATGAAAATGAAATGAAGTTCCGAATAGTGGAATCTCATAAAGCATTTATCATTAACAAGTAATCAATAATTGTGGGGGTTGCCAAATGTTTCCGTAGAAATTGGACTTAATATATTCGTTGAAAAGCGAATAAGAAATAGAACTATGAAAAATAGTTTTTTCTTGAATTTGAAATGTACTTATTGATGTAAAACTAATATTTGTTCCACAACAAGCACAGGTGCAAAAAGGTGAACAATGTTCTGTTTCGTGGTCGTGGTTTTGATGTTCTGTATTAGTTGAAATGGTTGTTTGATTTGGCTCGTTGCATTCCTCTTTATCAGTACATGGAAGCACTGATAAAATGATAATGTAAAAAGAGAATATGAGCCAAAAAGATTTCATTGGGTGTAAAAGTAATGATTTGTTTTTTATTTTGGTTATTTTGAATTTGATTGTTATTTTTATTGTCTAAAATTTTTAAAAATGGCTGATATAGTTAATAAGGATTATCCTTGCTCTCAAAAAGATTTGTATTCGGTGTTGGAAACTGCATGGGGTAATAATGGTGTTCATTTGGCACGATTTACTGCTTTTAAAGCGTTATACACGTTGCCTTTTAAAACTTCGGCATTAAGTGCTGTTGCTGTGGCAAAGGCTTTGCCTGACGATGATGCTCGAAGTGGTGCAAGTGAATTGTTGCATATTGGTTTGGTAAATATGGGAAAGATTTGTTTGCAGAATTTCCAGTTTTTGAAAAGTTATATTGATACGGCTTTTACTGACCCTGCTGTGCAAAAAGTTCAGTATGTGATTGCAGGGCAAAATAGCTATAGAGATGCCAGTAGGCAAGATTGGGAAAGTATGGTTTCTATGAATACGAGTGCTAAAAATTATTTAGCGAATGCTGGAAATGTTACTTCCTTGACGGCTAATAATAATATGCCTGCTGGTTTTGTGGCTACACAGAAAACAGCAAGTGATAATTTTGATTTGCAATATGCTAATTTTAAAATGGCAGAGGAAACGAGTGTGGAAACAGCGAATAAAATTAAAGCGAATAATTTGTGCTATCATGCAGGGATTTCGATGTTGAAAGATGCACAAGTTATTTTTATGAATGAGCCTGAAATACTCACAAAGTTTGTGTTTAGTAATTTGTTGGCGTTGATTAACCCTCCTGTTGCAGGGATTAAAGGAAATATTAAAGA
>JAGNZZ010000009.1:0-43013 GCA_017984135.1 Chitinophagales bacterium
TGGTAATGGTAGGCACCTTACTAATTACAATTTATATGAATACTACAAGGAATGATTAAGCCACTTTGAGCTTTGCCATCTTGGATTTATTTAATTTCTTTTTTACGTATGCTTCTGTAATCCTATAATTTTGTGCCTCTGATTTAGATGGCAATTCATACATCGCATCTGTAATGATGGCTTCGCAAATAGAACGCAAACCACGAGCTCCTAATTTATATTCCAATGCTTTATCTACAATAAAATCAATAGCATCATTATCGAATTCTAAATCAATGCCGTCCATTTTAAATAATTTTTTATATTGTTTTAATAAGGCATTTTTAGGTTGTGTTAAAATATTAGTTAGCGCATGTTTGTCCAATTCATCTAAATGCACCAATACCGGCAAACGACCTAACAATTCGGGAATGATTCCAAATGCTCGAATATCTTGATGTGTAATATAAGGCAATAGATTTTTGTCGTCAATTTCTGCTGCTGCTTTGTTGCTTTTAAATCCAATGGTTGAGGTATTGATACGCTTAGAAATCACTCGATCAATGCCATCAAAAGAGCCACCACAAACGAATAAAATATTTTTAGTATCTACTTTGATTAGTTTTTGTTCCGGATGTTTACGTCCACCTTGAGGTGGCACTAATACATCGGTACCTTCAATCAGTTTTAAAAGTGATTGTTGAGTTCCTTCTTTTATGTCGCGTGTTAAAGATGGATTATCGCCTTTGCGAGAAATTTTATCGATTTCATCAATAAAAACAATTCCTTTTTCAGCCGTTTCCACATCATAATTACATACTTGCAACAAACGTGTTATAATACTTTCTACATCTTCGCCTACATAGCCGGCTTCAGTAAAGATGGTGGCATCCACAATGGTAAATGGTACTTTTAAAAGTTTAGCAATTGATTTTACAATTAATGTTTTGCCGGTTCCGGTTCTTCCAGCCATAATGATGTTTGATTTCTCAATTTCAACTTCATCATTTTTTAAATTTTGGGACAAACGTTTGTAATGATTATATACAGCAACAGCGATAACTTTTTTAGCTTCCTCTTGGCCAATAACATAATCATCTAAATATTCTTTAATGTCTTTAGGTTTAAGATTTTTTGGGCGATCAAAACTGGTGGAATTTGTATTTTTTTGAGATTGAACATCTTCATTAAGCAGTTTGTTTGCTTGCTCAATGCAGTTATCACAAATTTGCGCATCGATGCCGGAAATTAAAACTTGTACGTTTGTTTTTGGTTTTCCGCAGAAGCTACACTTATCCATTTCTTTTTTTGCCATAATCGTTTTTTATAAATTAAGGACGCAAACGATGCGTCCTTAATTTAATGAATAAAAGTTTAAAATGTTTATTTTTTAAGTAAAACTTCATCAATCATGCCATACGTTTTCGCTTCTTCGCTGGTCATCCAATAATCGCGATCCGAATCTTTGTAAACTTTGTCGTATTCTTGTCCACTATGGTTTGAGATGATTTCATACAATTCTTTTTTCAATTTCTGAATTTCATTGTATGTAATTTCAATTTCAGAAGCTTGGCCTTGTGCACCGCCCATAGGTTGGTGAATCATTACACGACTGTGTTTTAAGGCACTTCGTTTTCCTTTTTCACCTGCACATAATAATACGGCAGCCATAGAAGCAGCAATGCCTACACAGCATGTCGCCACATTAGGCTCCACATATTGCATGGTATCGTAAATTCCTAAACCAGCATACACGCTACCACCTGGAGAATTTACATAAATTTGTATATCTCTATTTTTATCGGCAGAATCTAAGAATAACAATTGAGCCATAATAACATTGGCAACATAATCATCAATACCTGTTCCCATGAAAATAATTCTATCCATCATTAAACGTGAGAATACGTCTAATGCAGCCACATTCATTGGTCGTTCTTCAATGATGTTCGGTGTTAAGTTGGTAATGCTGGTTTGTAAATAATTATCTACATACACTGAGGATAATCCGTGATGTTTGGTAGCATACTTTCTGAATTCTTTACCGTAGTCCATTTTGTTAAGATTTTTAGATGGTTAGAAATGAAAGAAGTGTATTTGAAATTTGAGATACCACTATCTCATTTCCCAAATCTAATCCTCTTTTTTATTTAAAAGTTCATCAAATGAAACAGATTTTTCTATAATATCCAATTGACTTTCAATAAATGTGAACAATTTCTGTTCCATTGCACCTTCGTATGACTTTTTGACATGGTCTTCTTTTGCCAACATGGTGTTATTGAATTGTTCAATCATCTCATCGGTAATGCCACCACCATACATCATAAATTGTACTTTAATTTGTTCTTTAGAGAAATTTTTCACCTCTTCAAATTCCACTTTAATTTCATTTTCTTTAGCAATAGCATTGGTTATTAAATTCCATTTCAAGCCTTTTTCAAATTGAGGATATTCTGTATCAATTTGTGTATCATCAATTGGCTTTTCATTAGTCGCTTTGATGAATTTTTTCAAAAATGATTCCGGCAACTGAATCTCTATTTTTTCTAACAAAGTAGTATAAATGGTCTCTTTAAGCTGATTTTCAGCTGATTTATCAGAAAAATCTTGAAGTTCTTTACGTACTTTTTCTTTAAATTCTTCTAAAGAATTTACTACACCTGGACCATACACTTTATCAAATAATTCTTGATTTAACTCCACTTTTTCAAACTCAGGCTTCTCACCTTCTGCTCTATCGGGATTGGTTATATTGCCATATCGTTCACGTAATTTTTCCACCTCATCATCCAATGTTTTATCGTCAATGGCAACAACACTTTTTTCTATTTTAGTTTTTTTGCTTACTGCTTTCACATCCACACTTGGAGCTAACCCCAATTCATATTCAAATGTAAAATCAGAAGGATTATTAATGTCAAAAACGATATTGTCAGCAGGAATAGGCAATGGACGACCTAAGATATCAATTTTATTCGACTCAATATGTTGGTTTAATGCTTCAGAAACTTCTTTGTTTAATTCATCTAACAAGATAGAATTTCCATACATTTTTTTGATGATGGCACCTGGCACATGTCCTTTTCTAAAACCTTTTATAGCAGCGTTATTTTTTGCAGCTGTAATTCCTTTTTCTACTTTAGGTAAGTAGTCTTCTTTTTTTAATTCAATGCTAATAATAGCATTTAATTCATCGATGTTCTTTTGAGAAATATTCACTTTTGATACTATTTAATGTTAAATAAGAAATGTTGCCAAATTGAACAAGATTCTTCACTTCGTTCAGAATGACAACATTCAAGTTTGTGCGGGTGGAGGGACTCGAACCCCCATGGTTGCCCGCTAGATCCTAAGTCTAGTGCGTCTACCAATTTCGCCACACCCGCAATTCCGATTGCTCAGAAGAGGTGCAAAGATACAAATTATTTGATAATTAGTCAATTTGAAAAATTAAGCGAATATAAAATATTACTATCTTTGTGCACATTATGAAAAATATATCATTAGCGTTAAACGCACTTTTATTCGTTTTAGTGGGAATTTTATTCTACTTGCATTTTTCGTCCAAGAAACAAAATGCGACACCTCAAATCATAAAAACCGATGGAAAATCGGTTACAGTTCCTCAAATTGCCTATATTGACATTGATACATTTCAATCTCAATATGATTATTTTAAAATAGGCAAACAAAAATTGGAAGTGAAGCAAAAAGCAATGGAATCGGAATTGGAAAGAAGCATGAGTGCCTTTCAGGCTGAATACAATTCATTGGTACAAAAAGCACAAACGATGACTGAAGAAGAAGGTATGGCAGCTCAACAGAAACTGATGGAAAAACAGCAAAAAATTGAAGAGCGCAAACAAACCATGGAAATGCAGTTCATGAAAGAAACGCAAGATTTTAATGTGGAATTACAAGAGCGCATTATTGAGTATTTAAAAAAATACAATGCCAATGGTGCATATACCTATATTCTTCCTTATTCTAAAGAAACCATCAATTTATTATATGTAAATGATGCCTACAATATTACCAATGATGTTTTAAACGGGATGAATGAAGAATACGCCAAATCTAAAAAATAAAAAAAGTAATTAAATAATAAAAAAAAGTTCAAGTAATTTGCTTGAACTTTTTTATTTTTAGTTTGTACCTTGTCATCTGTCCATGGAAATAAACGTAGAAGCAGAAAAGGAAGCCATCATTAAAGATTATCGTCAACTGTTGCGATTAGCACGTCCGCGCATGAAAAAAGGCGACGATAAACGCATTCGCCATGCATTTGAATTGGCAGTAGATGCGCATAAGCACATGCGGCGTAAAAGTGGCGAACCGTATATTCATCATCCAATTGCAGTGGCAAAAATTGTTTCCGGCGATATGGGATTGGGTTCCACTTCCATCATTTGTGCTTTGCTGCACGATACGGTGGAAGATACCGATTTAACGATAGATGACATTAAAAAAGAATTTGGAAATACCTCCGCCAAAATTATTGATGGACTAACCAAAATCAGTAAAATTTCTCATCAAACAGAATCGGTACAAGCAGAAAATTATCGCAAGATTTTATTAACCCTAAGTGATGATATTCGTGTTATTTTAATAAAAATTGCCGACAGGTTGCACAATATGCGCACCTTAGATGGACAAAGCAGGAAAAACCAACTTAAAATTGCTTCGGAAACTATTTATTTATATGCACCTTTAGCGCATCGTTTAGGCTTATATTCCATTAAAGGAGAATTGGAAGATTTGGCAATGAAATATACCGAAACGGAGAAATATAAAGAAATTGCCAAATCCTTAGAATCCACTAAAAAAGAACGTACCAAATACATCAACGATTTTGTACGGCCATTACAAGAAGAGATGGACAAATCAGGATTGAATGCCAATGTTTTTGGGCGACCTAAATCCATCTCATCCATTTGGAATAAAATGCGTAAAAAAGAAGTTACGTTTGAAGATGTTTATGATAAATTTGCCATTCGTGTTATTATAGATTCTACCGCAGAAAAAGAAAAAGAAGATTGTTGGCGTGCATATTCTATCGTTACGGATAAATATTCGCCACAACCCAATAGAATGCGCGATTGGATTTCGCATCCAAAAGGCAATGGGTATGAATCATTGCATACGACCGTGATGGGACCAGGCGGACAATGGGTGGAAGTGCAAATAAGAACGAAACGCATGGATGAAGTGGCTGAAAAAGGCTTAGCCGCGCATTATAAATACAAAGAAAATAAATTTAAACCATCGAACAATACGGAAGAAGTGATTGAAAGTTGGTTGATGCAAGTGCGTGAATATTTAAAAAATCCGGACATCAATCCTATAGAATTTATAAATGATTTTAAACTTCAACTCTACCAAAAAGAAATTTATATTTTTACGCCAAAAGGTGAATTGAAAATATTGCCGGCAAGTTCTACGGCATTAGATTTTGCTTATACGGTGCACACCAATGTAGGCGATACTTGTATTGGCGCCAAAGTAAACAATAAATTAGTACCCATCAGCCATGAATTAAAAAATGGCGACCAAGTAGAAATCATTACATCGCGCAAGCAAAAACCAAGTGAAGACTGGTTGAATATTGTAACGACTTCTCGTGCAAAATCAAAAATCAAAAATTCTTTGCGCGAAGAAAAAAGAAAAATTGCCGACGATGGGAAAGAAATTTTAGAACGAAAATTAAGCCAGTTAAAAGCAAATTATAACAACGAAAATATTACGCTGTTAGCTTCGTTTTACAAAATGCCAAGTCCGATGGATTTATTGTATGGCATTGCAAAAGGCACCATCAATTTATTAGAGTTAAAGAAATTTAAAAATGTAGGTGGTAATTTAGAAATTATAAAAGCAGAAAAAATTGGCAAGCCAAAAGATGAAGAAGTTTATTACCACACGAATAATGATGATAATAATGGTGAAATACCAAAGAATGCAGAATTGGTTATTTTCGATGAATCATCGAAATTTCCGTATGAGTTTGCAAAATGTTGTGGTGCCATTCCGGGTGATGATGTGATTGGTTTTATATCAATAAATGGTGTGATAAAAATCCACAGAACCGGTTGCCCGAATGTTATCAATCTGGCATCAAAATATGGTTATCGCATAATAAAAACACGTTGGACGGCAAAAACCACTCCTGCATTTTTAACTACTGTAAAACTTACCGGTTTAGATGATATTGGTATAATTAATAAATTGACTACTATCATTTCAGGAGAAATGAAATTAAATATGCAGTCTATTTCTCTAGAAACCAATGAAGGCATTTTTGAAGGCATCATAAAAGTTTTTGTAAAAGACAACGACCAAGTGAATAAACTACTTCAAAAACTAAAAGCCATAGATGGTGTTAATTCGGTCATTCGAGAAGAGATTTAGATTTATGATTTCAGATTTGAGTATTGGGAATGAACGAAACAAAAAGGATGATATTATTGAATAATCAATTGCCTGCTACTTGCGCTCGCAAAGTGTTATCACCTTGCGACTGCTCGTAGTTTGTTGGTTACAAACCAACAAAGGTGGAGGAGTTTTTTATTAAACAAGATAAAAACTTGATTTATTAATCGTCACAAGTTTCCCACGCTTTCGCTATACTACAAACTTGCGACAGCTTTGGAGGAGTTTTTTATTAAACAAGTTAAAAACTTGATTTATTAATCGTCACAAGTTTCCCACGCTTTCGCTATACTACAAACTTGCGACAGCTTTGGGACAGCTTTGGGTTTTTTATTAAACAAGTTAAAAACTTGATTTATTAATCGTCACAAGTTTCCCACGCTTTCGCTATACTACAAACTTGCGACAGCTTTGGAGGAGTTTTTTATTAAACAAGTTAAAAACTTGATTTATTAATCGTCACAAGTTTCCCACGCTTTCGCTATACTACAAACTTGCGACAGCTTTGGGACAGCTTTGGGTTTTTTATTAAACAAGTTAAAAACTTGATTTATTAATCGTCACAAGTTTCCCACGCTTTCGCTATACTACAAACTTGCGACAGCTTTGGAGGAGTTTTTTATTAAACAAGTTAAAAACTTGATTTATTAATCGTCACAAGTTTCCCACGCTATCGCTATACTACAAACTTGCGACAGCTTTGGGTAAAAAACTAATTCTATTTTTAGATGGATTTATTTATTTAAAAAACATTTTCCAATAACTTCCAACTATTTACTAATTTTGCCTAATGGCAATGGATACCAAACTTTTCGCAGAAGTAAAACATATATTTTCTACTTATTTAGAAAATAATAAACAGCGCAAAACACCTGAGCGTTTTTCTATCTTGGAAGAGATATATAACCGAGAAGATCACTTTGATGCGGAAGAGTTGTACCTGCAAATGAAAAACAATGATTTCAATGTAAGTCGAGCTACTGTATATAATACATTAGATGTTTTGGTACAATGTGAATTAGTAACCAAACATCAGTTTGGACAAAACCATGCCATGTACGAAAAATCGTATGGCAACAGAAATCACGATCATTTAATTTGTATAGATTGTGGTCACGTTTTTGAGTTTTGCGACCCACGTTTACAACAAGTAAAATCCAGTGCCGGCGAATTGTTTCACCAATCCATAAAATCGCATTCCCTCACTTTATACGGCAACTGCCATCATAAAAACTGCGAAAATAAAAAATCTTAACTTATTTTATTGAAATAAGTCTTTATTTTACAGATTATATCATACTAATAGCCAACTTATGACCACTAAATTATTGACTATTTTTATTAGCCTACTTTTTAATTGTGCCATAGGTTACGCACAAATTCCGATTATACCCAAACCCAACGAAATCAAACTAGATAGTGGTCAGTTTAATTTCTCCAAAGGATTGGATATTAAAATTGCTCGAGGCGACAATGCAACACAAGTGCTTCAAAAAGATTTAATCGCATTTGTCAAAGAAAAAAAAATAAATATTGTACCATTTTCAGCCACGTTCATCTCTTTAAACTTATTAAAGGCAAATGTGGATAGCATTCCAAATGATGGATATTTTTTATCGATTTCACCTAATCAGATTCACATCACGGCTACCACCAATGTCGGTTTGTTTTACGGCATTCAAAGTTTAAAACAATTGATGCATTTCAACGTATCTAAGAAAATAAATTGCGTCAGCATAAAAGATATTCCGGCTTTCTCCTATCGCGGTTTTCATATTGATGTTGCCCATCGAAATTTAACAATTTCTACCATAAAACGCTACATAGATGCCATGGCCTTATTGAAATTAAATCAATTGCATTTACAATTTACGGATGAGCATTCCTGGCATTTACAATTAAAACAAACCAACATAGATGGCATTGCGGAACAAGCCTATTCCATGGCAGCCATGCAAGAAGTAGTACAATATGCCAACGAACGATTCATTAATATAATTCCTGAAATTAATTTAGCGATTCCTTCCTTTTTAAATGACAGCAACTTTGCACAACAAAAAAAATGTTTGGATGAAATAACAAGCTTGTTCCAAGGGAAATACATCCATTTAAATTTTTATAAAAACTATAAAAAAGAAATTGAACAATATTTGATATCAAAAAATAAAATTGGCATTGAAAGAGATGTAAATGTGCTCAACAATGGAATTTATCAAGCTTACAACAGTAAAAAAAATGCAAGCACATTAGCACAATTAGGTAAATCCATCATTCAATCTCCCAAAAATTATTGCTCATTAGATTTTCAACAATATTGGGATGATGAAAAGAAAGCATTATATATGACCTATCTTCCACTCGACAAAGCTTATGCGTTTAATCCCATTTCAAAAATAAAAGAGGCTCCAATAAAAGCTAAAATTATCGGTGCTCAAGCATGTGCGCCCACACAATTTATAAAAGATTCTACAGAATTAGAATATATGGTTTTTCCGCGATTGGTTGCCTTGGCTGAATGTATGTGGACAGCTGCTCCTCAAAAAAAATTCAAAGAGTTTGAAACACGATTAAAGCAACTCAAAAATTATTTTTTCAAAGAAACCGAAATAATATACGATATCGTGCACATCAATCCTAATAAAGCCAAAAAGAAAAAAACAGAAGATTGAATAGTTATAGATTAATTAAAATAACACCCACAATAATGACACAAGTACCCACCATTTGTTTCCAAGTAATGGCATCATGAAAAATAAAATGAGCGGAAAATAATAAACCAATAATGGTCAGCGAAAAAAACAAAGCACTGGCAATGTTTAATGGTATGGTTTTTAAAGCTTCTGTCATACACACAGAATTAATTAATCCAAAAATAAGTGCTACAGCAAACGTCATCCATTTTTTAGTTGGATGATTGGTCACCATGGCAGCTAATTTAAATCCAATATTGGTTAAAATGCTCGAAGCAATCGCCAACCATATCCAGTAATTTGTCAACATAGTATCCATTTTTTTATTTTTCTAAAAATACAAATTTCTAAATAACATCATTAACTTTATCTTAATACTATACATAGTCTATAATTTAAGTAGATTAAGTAGGTTTGTGTCATTAAAATGAAAATTATGGATTTAAAACATCATATTAGCTTCCTAAAAGGCATCACTTGGAGAGTGGTTGCCACGGCAGATACCATCTTACTGTCATTCATATATACAGGTCATATTGGCAATTCATTAAAAATTGGATTTATTGAGGTTTTTACCAAAATAATCCTGTTTTATTTTCATGAGCGTATCTGGATACGCATAAAATGGGGCACAAATATTCGTGAAATAGTGAACCTCGAAAATCGGCCTTGTATTGATGATGAAACTAGAAATTTACTAGAAATTCAGGAAGAACATTATAGAAGTTTTATAAAAGGTGTAAGTTGGCGATTTTTTGGCACTTTAGATACCATTATTATTGCCACCTTTATTACCGGCGATTATGCCCAAGCTTTAAAAATTGGAGCTACTGAGTTAGTAACTAAAATTATATTGTATTATTTTCATGAAAGAGCATGGATGCGTTTCACTCCAAAGCTATCAACTTCTAAACACTAATAATTATTTTATCTACAAAAATTGTTTATACTAAATAAATTCCTCAATTTCATAGCATAATAAATTGTTTATTTTTTTAGTATTTTTTTTATGGTAGATGTTATATTAGGCTTGCAATGGGGCGATGAAGGAAAAGGAAAAATCGTAGATTATCTGGCTGACAGATATGACATTATTGCACGCTTCCAAGGTGGCCCTAACGCTGGACACACCTTGTATATTGATGGCAAAAAACACGTTTTACACACCATTCCTTCTGGTATTTTTAGAGATGGAAAAACCAATTACATCGGCAATGGAGTGGTTATTGATCCAATTACAATATTAAAAGAAATAGAGAACTTAGAAAGCCAAGGCATTCCCGTAAAAGAACGATTGATTATCTCAAAAAGAGCCAACTTAATTTTACCGACACATAAAATTTTAGATGCAGCTTCGGAACACGCTAAAGGTACTTCAAAAATTGGATCTACACTGAAAGGTATTGGACCAACATATATGGACAAAACCGGTAGAAATGGATTGCGCATCGGAGATATTTTACAAGATGATTTCATGGTAAAATATGAGTTATTAAAATCCAAACATCTTCAACTCTTACAAGTTTATAATTACAATTTTGAATTAGAAGAAGCAGAAGTGGATTGGTTAGAAGCCATTGAAAAATTAAAAAACTACCAGCAAGTTGAATCGGTTTATTTCATCAATGACGCTTTAAAATCTGGAAAAAAAATATTGGCGGAAGGTGCTCAAGGTTCCATGTTAGATATTGACTTTGGCACGTATCCATTTGTTACCTCTTCAAACACCATCAGTGCTGCTGTTTGCACTGGATTAGGCATTTCACCACAAAATATTGGCGATGTCATTGGCATCACCAAGGCATATTGCACACGTGTGGGAAGTGGACCTTTTCCATCTGAATTAGAAGACGAAATCGGTGAAAAATTACGTAAAGAAGGAGCAGAATTTGGAGCCACTACTGGCAGGCCACGCAGATGTGGTTGGATTGATTTACCTGCATTACATTATACCTGTTTGATTAATGGCGTAACCAAATTAATCATCACAAAAGCAGATATTTTAAACGCATTTGGTGAGTTTGGTGTTTGCACAAACTATCAGTATGACGGAATCGAAACCAATGAATTACCTTTCGACATGGTGAACAAAGAGATTAAACCTATATTTGAATATTTCAAAAGTTGGGGAAATCTCGAAAACAATCGAACCTTACCTATTGAATTGCAAGATTACATAAACTTCCTTGAAGACTATTTACAAACTAAAGTGAGTATGGTATCTAATGGTCCAGGAAGAGAGCAACTGATCGATTTGGAAGATTCCAGTGCAATCGCTTAGATTTGTGCGAAACAAAATCACAAAAAAACATGCGAATTTTTCATACGCTTGCCGTTGATGATATCGAAAAATTTAAACATCAACTCTTAGATGTATCCAATTCCGTAGATTATTTTTGTTATTTAGATTCCAATAATTATCCCAATTATCCGTATTCTACCTTCGGTTCTCTTTTTGCCATTGATGCACTTAATGTGTGTATAGAAAACTCGAATAGTTTAGAACAACTGCATCATTTTCAAAAAAAACAGAACGATTGGATTTTTGGATTTTTAAATTATGATTTAAAAAATGAAATTGAATCAATTTCTACTTCTCCAAAAATTGATTTTATAGAACAACCAATCATTCATTTTTTCGTTCCAAAATTCATTATAAAAATTGAAAACAACGTCGTAGAAATTGGCATCACTCAACCAAATCATCTGGAAGATTTTCATCAACTTATCAAAAAAATAATAGTATATCCTTCGTCATATATTCCTTCAAAAAATGAAATAAAACATCGTATAAGTAAGAAAGAATATTTATTAAAAATTGAACAAATTAAACAGCATATCCAACGTGGTGATATTTACGAAATGAATTTCTGTCAAGAATTTTATTTAGAAAACAAAAGCATTCAACCGGTTGAAGTTTTTAATAAATTAAATAAACTTTCCAAAGCGCCGTTTACTTCATTTTACAAAACAGAACATAATTATCTATTGTGTGCATCGCCGGAACGATTTTTAAAAAAACAAAATAATGTGTTAGTCTCTCAACCAATTAAAGGCACGAGAAAAAGAATCTTACATGATGTAAAAGAAGACAACTTTATTAAGCAACAATTATTTTTTGACGAAAAAGAGCGAAGCGAAAATGTGATGATAGTAGATTTAGTACGAAATGATTTTGCCCGCATTGCACAAAAAAATTCAGTGGAAGTAGAAGAATTATTTGGTATTTACTCGTTCGAACAAGTACATCAAATGATATCTACCATTACTTGTAAAATTGATACTAAACTTTCATTCACCGATATCATTAGAGCTGTTTTTCCTATGGGTTCCATGACAGGCGCACCAAAAATTGCTGCCATGCAATTAATCGAAAAATACGAAAAAAATAATCGAGGTTTATATTCTGGTGCCGTTGGCTACCTCACGCCTAAAGGAAATTTTGATTTCAATGTGGTGATACGAAGTATTTTATACAACAGTAAAAATAAATACGTATCCATGCACACCGGAAGTGCAATTACTATTGATAGCAATGCCGAAAAGGAATACGAAGAGTGTTTATTAAAAGCCAAAGCTATGTTTCAAGTATTGAGTGAATAGCATAAAAAAATCTCACTATGAAAGTGAGATTTACGTTTGATTGATTAAGTGCCATAATTAATGGTGATGTCCACCAGCTCCATGCACATGACCATGAGAAATTTCATCAGCTGTCGCAGCACGAACTTCTGCCACAGTAACTGTAAAGTTTAATTCTTTGCCTGCCATTGGATGATTAAAATCCATGATCACTTCTTCAGCAGTTACATCACACACTATTCCTTGAAATTGACGACCTTGATCGTCCATCATTGGCAATACATTGCCCACACGTACCATATCGGTATCAATATTTCCTTCTGCATCTTTAAAGCTATCAATACTCATTTTAACAATCTCTTGTTCATTACGAACACCATACCCATTTTCAGCAGCAATTTTAAAAGACACACTATCTCCAGTCGTTTTACCAGCCAAATTGATTTCGAATTCCGGCAATAACATGCCTGCTCCATGTAAATATACCAAAGGTTGTTCAGGATTTGATTTGTCTGCTGTAACTAACTCACCTTCTTTATCTACTTTTAGTTCATAGTGGACACTTACCACCATATCTTTGTTTATTAATAACATATCTATTTTATTTTGTACAAATGTACGTTTTATATTGAAAAGCAAGACATTTTACAGCATTAAATGACATCAATATACCACAAAAACTAGCCTAATTTTTCGATTTTTTTGTGTATTTTTATCCAAATTCGTTTTTTTTATGTTTTCAAATATTAAATTAAAAAGAGATGTATATAGCTCAGAAGAGCATCTGATGTTGCAAAAAATGTGTCAACAATTTATTGAGAAAGAAATTATGCCTTACCATGCAGAATGGGAAGAGCAAGGACAAGTAAGTCGTGAAGTATGGACCAAAGCTGGAGAAACCGGATTATTATGCTTAGATGTACCCAGCGAATATGGTGGTGCTGGATTAGATTTTTCATTCTGTGCTTTAATTACGGAAGAAATTTCAAAATCAGGTTATACCGGACCAGGTTTTTTCTTACATTCAGATATCGTGGCACCTTATATCATAGATTTTGGTTCTGAAGAGCAAAAACATGAATGGTTGCCCAAAATGGTGAGTGGAGAAGCCATTACCGCTATTGGCATGACAGAACCTAGTTGTGGCAGCGATTTACAAGCCTTAAAAACAACAGCTATGGATATGGGCGACCACTACGTAATAAATGGACAAAAAACATTTATCACCAATGGATACATGAGCGACATGGCCATTATTGCAGCACGTACACTTATTGATGGAAAAGACAATGGTATTTCTTTATTTATAATTGAATCTACCAGAGCAGGATACTCCAAAGGTAAGCCTTTTAAAAAGGTGGGAATGAAAGCGCAAGATACTTGTGAATTATTTTTCGACAATGTACAAATTCCAAAAGCAAACTTATTAGGTGAAGTGGGAAAAGGATTTATCTACATGATGCAGAAATTAAGCAGAGAACGATTATCGGTTGCGTTGATGTCATGTGGTGCGGCAGAAGGTGCGCTTGAGAATACAATTCAATATGTTTCTTCAAGAACTGCTTTTAAGCAACCAATTGCCAGCTTCCAAAATACCCAATTTAAATTAGCTGAATTAGCCACTAATTTACAAATACACCAAACATTTATTGATCGGTGTGTGGAACTTTATGTAAAAGGTACATTGAGTGCTGAAACAGCCTCTATGGCGAAATCTTCTTGTACGGATATGCACTTTAGCTTGGTTGATGAGTGCTTACAATTACATGGTGGTTATGGTTATATGTGGGAATATTTTATAGGCAGAGCGTATGCAGATAATAGAGTGGCACGTATTTACGCTGGCACCAACGAAATCATGAAACTGCTCATTGCACGTGGTTTATTTAGAGAATTACACGAGCAACAAAAAAGACAAAAGGTTGCCGCTGTGGCCAATAACTAGAATTAACATTAATTCGATTTATATATTAAATAGAATCTTGCATTCTGTTGTAAATTCTTTATAACTAAAAATTATAAATTATGATTGATTTCTTTAGCCATTTGGCACATGAATTTGAGCTACCATTGAAAAATCCAGTATTGGTTTTTTCACTTATCTTATTTATTATTTTATTATCCCCAATTTTATTGCGCAAAATAAATATTCCTGGAATTATCGGTTTAATTATTTCCGGTGTAGTGATTGGACCAGAAGGGTTTAATATCCTTGCTAAAAATTCAGCCATTGATTTGTTTTCCACCATAGGATTATTGTATATCATGTTTATTGCTGGGTTAGAGTTGGATTTAAATGAATTTAAACTAAATAGAAACAAAAGTGTAGCGTTCGGATTTTTTACTTTTATTATTCCACTAAGCATTGGATTTCCTGTATGCTATTATTTATTAGGATATAATTTTGATGCCAGTTTTTTAACAGCAAGTATGTTTGCCACACACACGTTAGTGGCTTATCCTATTGTCAGTAAATTTGGTATTTCTAAAAATCAAGCAGTTGCCATTACGGTTGGTGGAACCATTTTAACCGACACGGCAGTATTAATTATTCTTGCGGTTATTATGGGTAAAAGTCAAGGTAATTTGTCTAGTGAATTTTGGATTCGACTATCTATTTCTTTATCTATTTTTTCGGCAATTATGTTTCTACTTGTACCAAGAATTGCGAAATGGTTTTTTAGCAAATTAGAAAGTGAAAAACATTCTCATTATATCTTTGTCTTATCGGTTGTTTTCTTTGCCGCATTTTTGGCTGAAGTAGCCGGCGTAGAACCAATTATTGGAGCATTCGTTGCCGGATTAGCTTTAAACAAACTCATTCCACACTCATCAGCATTAATGAATCGGATTGAGTTTCTGGGAAACTCATTATTTATTCCATTCTTTTTAATTAGTGTAGGTATGTTGGTCGATGTGCGTGTTTTATTATCTGGTCCAATGGCTTTAATAATTGCTGGTACACTTTCTATTGTTGCCATTTTGGGAAAATGGCTAGCTGCTTTTTTTACACAATTAATTTTCAACTATTCCAATGCACAACGTCAATTAATTTTTGGATTAAGTGGCGCACATGCTGCAGCAACTTTAGCCGTAATTTTAGTAGGATTTAATGAAGGCATCTTAGATGAAAATATTTTAAATGGAACCATCATTTTAATTTTGATTACCTGCATTGTTGCATCATTTGCAACGGAACGTGCCGCTAAAGAAATTATTATATCGAACGACGATGCGATTGACGATGCGATTATTAAATCAAATTTTGTGAATGACGAACATCTTTTATTGCCCATTGCCAATGTAGAAAATATAGAAAAAATATTGGAATTAGCCATCATAATAAAAGATAAAAAATCAATACATCCGTTATCAATCCTATCGGTAGTTTCTAATAATGAAGAAGCAGAATTAAACATCCTTAAAACAAGAAACAAATTAGATGAATATGTAAAATTAGCGGCAGCTACAGAAACAAAGATTAATACCATCAGTACGATTGACCACAACACCGCAAGTGGCATCATCCGTATTTCTCGCGAAATTATGGCTGATATCATCTTGTTAGGATGGCCACGAAAAGCTGGATTGGTCCAAAAAATAACAGGAGACAAATTAGATGCTATTTTAAACAATACAGATAAAAGTATTTTTATTTGTTCCATTGAAAAAGCATTGGTTCAACTTAAAAGAATAATAGTAGCTGCTCCACCTTTGGCTGAACATGAATTCGGTTTCAAACATTGGATTTCTAAAATAACCAAGCTTTCGCAAGAATTATCTATTCCAATCCAATTATTTTGTAATGAGTTTACAGAAAAAGCAGTCAACCGAATTTTAACAACAGAAAACATTTCAACACCAATAAAAATAAATTACTTCAATGATTGGGATGATTTTTTAATTATTTCTAGATTCATTCAAGAAGATGATTTAATGGTTCTTGTTTCAGCAAGAAAAGGCGCTGCATCTCACATGACTTATTTGGAAAATATTCCTTTAAAATTAGAAAAACATTTTAGCCAACACAGTAAATTGGTTATTTTTCCTCAACAATATGAGCAAACCTATCGATTGGAAGGATTGGAAGATGTTAATGCAGAACCATTAAACAAAGGCATTGAAACCATACAAAAAATTGGAAAGAGCATTGAAAAATTATTTAAAAAATAAATTTCATCGGTTCTTTTCCTAAAAATCATATTTAATTGTAACCTTTTTAGTTTTCATATACTCTAATAAGATGAACAATTAAATATAAATAAGATGGAAAACAGAACAACCAATCAAGCATTAGCACCAACATTTTACTTGTTGAAATACACATTTGTTGTAATACCCATTGTTGCAGGTGCCGACAAATTTTTGAACATATTGACCAATTGGGAACAATACATCAATCCTACATTAGCTGGAATATTGCCATTTTCTGCAGCTACCTTTATGATGATAGTTGGCGTCATTGAAATTATTGCCGGATTCATTGTACTCAAAAAACCAGAAATAGGTGGCTACATAGTTGCTGCGTGGCTAACATCTATTGCACTTAGCTTACTAGTGGGCTTTAACTTTGTAGATGTAGCTGTGAGAGATTTAGCAATGGCGATTGCCGCATTTTCGATGGCTAAAATATCTAAAATTATGTAACCAAAAAATAGAAATCTGATGAAGCAAATTGAACAACTGACAGAAATAGAAATTATTAGTAGCATTTTAAATGGAGAAAAATCGCTTTATGAAATTATTATACGGAGATTTAATTCATATTTATATAAGATAGGACGTTCGTACAATTATAATCATGAAGACACGCAAGACTTAATGCAAGACACTTTTATTGACGCCTATAAAAGTCTTTCAAGCTTTGAAGGTCGCGCACAATTCAAAACATGGATTAGCCGAATTATGATTAATCATTGTTATAAGAAAAGACAAAAATCAAGTTTTAAAAATGAAATCATGCATGATATACACGACCAAGCAGAACCGATGTTTACGAATAATGCGCAACAGCATCCAGAAAAGTCCATTCAGAATTATGAATTAGGACATATTATTGAAAAAGCTCTTGCCACCTTGCCATTGGAATACAGAATGGTGTTTTCTCTACGAGAAATCAATGCAATGAGCACAGCTGAAACGGCTGAACTTTTAAATATTTCAGAAGCAAACGTCAAAATAAGACTCAACAGAGCAAAAAACGCTTTGCAAGCTGAAATTAAAAAATCGTATGCTGCTACCGAATTATTTGAATTTAATTTAGTGTATTGCAATGCTATTGTTGACAGAGTGATGACGGCTATCCAAGAGCTTTAGATTAAAAAAAAATGTTTGACTTTTATTTGTTGACTTTATAAAAAATAGGTTCACCAAATGGTGAACCTATGATTTTACTAACCAAATAAAATCCAAAGAATTATTAATCACTAATTACTTAGTTGCTTTCTTTTTAGCCGGTGCTTTCTTAGCAGGAACAGCTGCTTTTTTTGCTGGTACCGCTGCTTTTTTTACTGGAGCAGCAGCTTTTTTAGGAGCTGGTGTTGTTGTTTTTTTAGGAGCTGGAGTTACTACATTTTTTACCGGAGCTTTCGCCACTTTCATTTTCACTTCTTTAGTAGCTTTTGCTGTAGATGCTTTCACTTCTTTGCTTACTTTTTCAACTTTTGTTTCCACTTGTTTTTTTACTTTGTTGATGTTTTTCTCCGCTTCTTTCGTCGCTTTTGCTACATTTTTTTGTAACCCTGCAGTTGCTTTTTTTACATCTTTTTCCACTTTATTAGCGAATTTATCTGCTTTTTTTTGCAAGTCAGCCGTTGCTTTTTTTACATCATCTTCTAATTCATCTGTAAACTTATCCGCTTTTTTAGAGAAATTAGCGGCAGCTTTTTTAGCTCTTTTTTCTCCACTTTGAATTTGTTCATTTACAAATTGAAATGCTTTTTCTATTCTTACTTTTGCATCATCTACAACATTTTCAGCTTCTGCTAAAATATTAGCGCGAACTTTGTCCACATCTACTATTTGTGAAATTCTGCCTTTTATTTTTTCACCATATTCTTGCAAATTTTCTTTCTGTCCATCTACTTGAACTTTTACATCTTCTTTAAGATTTAAAAAGTTACTTCTAACTTCTTCAATTTTTGCATTAAAATCGCTGAATAATTTATCAAATGCTTCTTGAAATTTTTTAGTTGTGTCCATGTTATTTACATTTTTTGATACTACAAAAATAAATACCTGCTATTAATCGAGCGTTAGTAACACATTAAGTATATTTAATTAAAATGCCTTGATTTTTAAATTAGTTCATTCTTAATGCAAATTTCAAGTTAAGAAATAATTTTTATCTTTGTAATTTTACAGATATAATGCAAAATTTGTATTTTTAAACTGCAAAATTACACATGGATTACAAACAACGTTTTTCATCAAGAGTTCAAAATTACATACAATTCAGACCTGGATATCCAGTTGAAATTATTCCTGCACTCCAATTAGAAATAGGCTTAAAGCCAGATGATACAATAGCAGACATTGGAAGCGGAACCGGTTTGTCATCAAAACTATTCCTCGAAAATGGAAACACTGTATATGGCGTTGAACCCAACGAACCCATGCGCAAAGCAGCTGAAGGATTTCTAAATGAGTATAGCAATTTCAAGAGCATACATGGAAGTTCAGAAGCAACTACCTTGCCGAACAACAGCATTGATTTAATAGTTTGTGCACAAGCCTTTCATTGGTTCGACAGAACAAGAACAAAATTAGAATTCCAACGAATTGCGGCCAACGAAGCACATTTATGTTTAATTTGGAACGACCGCAATGAAACAGATATTTTTATGCAAGCTTATGAAAAACTGATTATGGAATATTCCATTGATTATACTAAAATTTCACATCGCAATATTTCTCCAGAAATTATTCAAGATTTTTACACGCCACATACATTTAATAAATTCACATTTCATCATGAACAACAGTTCAATTTAGAAGGATTAATTGGCCGGATTATTTCATCATCCTATATGCCAAATACATCCGATAAAAATTTTCCACAGTTAAAAAATGCTATCACACATTTATTTAATTCGTACAAACAAAATGAAATGGTTACTTTTGCATATAACACCTTTTTGTACATCGGTAAAATTTAAAAAATCCATCATAAACTTATATTTTAAATTGTATGAATCATATTATCTCCGTTAGAGCTAGACAAATCTTAGATTCACGAGGCAATCCTACTGTTGAAGCAGACGTAATTACTGAAAGTGGCTTTTTGGGTAGAGCAGCAGTACCTTCAGGTGCATCTACCGGCACACATGAAGCGGTAGAATTGCGCGATGGCGGCAAGGCCTATATGGGAAAAGGCGTTCAAAAAGCAGTAAACAACGTTAACACTTTTATTGCGGAAGCCTTAGTTGGTGAAAACGTTTTAAACCAACGCGAAATAGATACTATTTTATTGGAATTAGATGGCACAGAAAACAAAAAGAAATTTGGTGCAAATGCAATTTTAGCTGTTTCTTTAGCTGCCGCAAAAGCTGGCGCTCAAGTGGCAGGCTTGCCATTGTATAGATATGTTGGTGGCACCAATGCACGTACCTTACCTATTCCGTTAATGAATATTTTAAATGGTGGTGCACATGCCGATAACAAAATTGACTTTCAAGAATTTATGATTGTGCCTGTAGGCGCCAGCACTTTCTCGGATGGACTAAGAATGGGCGTTGAAATTTTTCATAACCTAAAAAAAGTTTTAAAAGCCAAAGGCTACTCTACCAATGTAGGCGACGAAGGCGGATTTGCACCAGAAATAAAAAGCAATGAAGAAGCGATTGAAACGGTATTAAAAGCCATTGAAAGTGCTGGATACAAACCAGGCGAACAAATTAAAATTGCAATGGATGCAGCTGCATCTGAGTTTTATGATGCTAAAAAGAAAAAATACATTTTCCATAAATCCGATAATAAAATATTGACGAGTGAAGAAATGGTTGATTATTGGGCAAAATGGGTAAAAAAATATCCAATTATTTCTATTGAAGATGGCTTAGCAGAAGACGATTGGAAAGGTTGGAAATTATTAACCGAAACCATAGGAAATAAATGCCAATTGGTTGGAGATGATTTATTTGTAACCAATGTAAAAAGATTAAGCGAAGGTGTTAAAAATAATATCGCTAATTCTATTTTAGTCAAAGTGAATCAAATTGGTTCATTAACAGAAACCATGGAAGCCGTTGACTTAGCCCATAGAAATAAATATACTTCCGTTATGAGTCATCGTAGTGGAGAAACTGAAGACAGCACCATTGCCGATTTAGCCGTTGCCTTAAATTGCGGACAAATCAAAACAGGTTCAGCTTCAAGAAGTGATAGAATGGCAAAATACAATCAGTTGTTGCGCATCGAAGAAGAATTGGGCGACGAAGCATTCTATCCAGGAAAAGGATATCGATTTTTTTAAGAAATAGATTCTATTGGTCGGTGTTCTCGCTTACCAAACATTTGTATTTCGGTTGGCAAGGAAACCAACCGATAATTAAAAATTTAGACTTTTACAGCATTTTACAAATACATCAAACTAATTAAAAAAAATCATGGACATTACCCTCGAACAAGCAGAAAAAATTATTGCAGCAGCAAAGAAAAAAGCAGCAGAAATCGACACTAAAATGAACATCGCAATTGTGGATGCGGGTGCTAACTTAAAAGCATTTGCACGCATGGACGACGCATGGTTAGGCAGCATTGACATTTCCATTAAAAAAGCAAAAACAGCACGTTTTTTTAATTTTCCAACAGGTGTTATTGGTGAACTTTCACAACCAGGCGGACCATTATACAACATCGAACATTCTAATGGTGGTTTAATTACTTTTCCGGGTGGTTTGCCAATAAAATCAGGAGATGTCGTAATTGGTGGCATAGGTGTTTCCGGTTCCACTGTGGAAAACGATCAACTTGTTGCAGAAGCAGGAATAGCTGCTTTATAAACAACTAAAAATATTAAGTGGCTTGTTAATTTATTTTAGCAAGCCATTTTTAATTTTACATCATTCCTATTCCGTTTACCTATTGGATAAAAGTCTTAAAAATAAAAACAAACAAGCGTTTATAAATGTCATTTCATTTTCTCGAAATACTTACTACTTTTACATCATGCCTATTATCGATCCAAAATTGAAAGAAAAAATTCCAGCGCTATTGAGAAATAAATTTTTCTTATTGATTTTGGGTTATTTCATTTACTGGGCTTTTTTTTCGCAAAATACCATGTATGCGCAATTTAAATTAGCGATGCAACTACGCGAACTTGAAAAAGAAGAAGCCTACTATTCACAAGAAATTTTCAAAATTAAAAAAGAAAAAGAAGAATTATTTTCTGGCATTGGAAAAATGGAAAAGTTTGCACGCGAACATTATTGGATGAAAAATGACAGCGAAGATTTATACATTTTTATGGAAGAAGCTGAAAAAAAATAAATTACTTCCTCATCGCATATATTTTCATTTTATTCCTATCTTTAAGTAAATAGATTATAACATTATCTTACTTGATTTTAATCCTAAGCTTTTGAAATGAAATCGCTGATCGTTTATTCCATTCCTGCATTTTTTATTTTAATTGCCATCGAATTAATCATCGATAAAATAAAAAAAACCAACTACTATCGTTTAAACGATTCTATTAGTAATATCAACACAGGAATCGTACAACAAGTAACTGGCGTTTTGCTGAAATTGCTAAATGTTGGAGTGTACATCTACATCTATGAACATTATCGAATCACCACTATTCCTCTCACTTGGTATTCTTGGTTATTGCTATTGTTTGCTGTTGATTTTTTTTACTATTGGTTTCATCGTCTTTCTCATGAAATTAGTATTTTATGGGGTACACATGTGGTGCATCATCAAAGCGAAGAATACAATTTATCGGTAGCCTTACGGCAATCTGCCACACAAGTATTTGGTTCATTTTGGTTTTATTTACCTTTGGCTTTTATTGGCTTCGATCCTGTTTCATTTCTCCTGGTTTCGCAAATACAAACACTTTATCAATTTTGGATACACACACGCATGATTCATAAGTTTCCGAAATGGTTTGAGTTTATTTTCAATACGCCATCACATCATCGTGTGCATCATGGTGTGAATCCAAAATACATCGACAAAAACCATGGTGGCACGTTCATTATTTATGACAGAATTTTTGGTACATTTCAAGAAGAAGAAGAAACTGTACATTATGGAATTACATCTCCATTAAACAGCTGGAATATAGCCATAGCCAATTTTGATTATTATAGCTGGATTACAAAACAACTTGCAAAAGTAAAAACAGTAAAAGATGCTTTGTTCATTTTAATTCAGCCACCAGGTTGGCGACCTGATTATTTAGGGGGCACCATTGAACCAAAAGAAATTGACATCAATAGAAAATTATATGATGTAAAAAGTAGTATTGCTGTTCAAACATATATTGTCATCCAGTTTTTATTGATGTTGGCTTTTGTTTCGTATTTTTTATTTGAAGTCGAACAATTTAATTTTACTAAAAAAATAATAGGTGTTGCATTTATTATACTTTCTACCATCACCATTGGAACTTTATTTGAAAAGCAGAAATGGTCTGTAATACTTGAAATCATTAGGCTTTTGCTCGCTATTCCTGTTTTATATTTGTTAATTTTTAAATAAAAAATAAGTTATCCAACTCATTTTAGTCCTATTTTCTATTGTACAATTCTTTATCATAAATCAAATTTAGAATACAGAAAATGTAGTATATTTACTTTTCAACTAAGCCTATAAATGCCGAAACAACGTTTAGTTTATTTGTTTATCTTTTTCTTTTTTTATGCATGTTCTCAGAAACAAGAACAGAAATCTATTGCCCAAAATAAACAACAACCATCTTCAATAGAAAAACCATGTATTGACAGCAGCAACAGTACTTTTTTAGATATTGTTGTAGATAGTTTTCTAGTAAAAGAAAAAGAAGTGGGACGAAGAGATAATATCCAAAAAATATTTAAAACATTGAAGTTAGATAAACAGCAATACCAACAGTTTATTGAAGAAACAAAAGAATACATAGACCTAAACAGTATCAAGCCAAAACATAAATATTTTACCATCACGAAAGAGACAGATTCATCTTCAGAATTGCACTATTTAGCGTTTAAAGTGTCTGAATTTGAATATATCATTGCCAACTGCACCGATACTACTTTAGTTCAATACAATCAAGTAGAAACCAATATCAATCAGAAGAAAAAGAAAAAAAACAAAAAATACAAGCCTATTTATTATCATCCTTTACATATTACACTTTACGAAAAAGCAATTGACACCACAGAAATTTATTTTGCTGCTGTCATCCAAAAATCCATTGCAAAAACACTAAAAGAAAACAAACTCGACAATAAAATAATTGACCATATCAATAAAGCCTTTGGCGGAAAATTTAACGTCAATAAACTACGCAAAGGCGACACCTTACAATTCATGTATAACCAACTAAGTATTAATGGAAGATTTTTAGAAAATGGGCAACTAAAAGCAATCTGTTGTAAAACTAAAAATAAAAAATTCTATGCTATCGATTATTTTATTAAAGATGATAGCAGCTATCAATATACTGACGAAAAAGGAAATTATTACAAAACTTCCTTCTTGAAATCACCCTTACAAAAAGGAGGAAATATAGTTTCTCGATTTAATCTAAAACGTTTTCATCCCATTTTGCAAGTTGAAAAAGCACATTTAGGTACTGATTTTGCGGCTCCAACTGGTACACCTATTGTGGCAACATCAAGTGGTGTAGTTATTGCTTGTGAGTTTAAACAAAACAATGGTAATTACGTAAAAATCCGACACGACAAAACCTACGAAACTCAATACTTACACATGAGTCGTTTTGCTCGAGGCATACGCAATGGTGTACGCGTACAACAAGGGCAAGTAATTGGATATGTAGGCAGCACAGGATTGGCAACTGGTCCACATGTTTGTTATCGTTTTTGGAAACATGGCGCACAAGTAGATCCATTAAAAGAAAAATTAAACGTACTCAAAAGAGTATCCAAAGAAATTATAAACGATTATTTAATTTATTTCATTGAGAAAAAATCATTGTTGGATAGAATACCGCTTATTTAAAATTCCAAAAAAAATTACTCTTGTATAGTACTGAAATTTTCAAAACCATTGCATTAACAATGATTATTATTTATTTTTAGCACACCTAATTTATTTTATTTAATGAGCCAATCAGAAGAATCCTACCACACATACATTGCACCGGACACAAGATACTTTAAAACACAAGAAGAGTTTGACAAAGCTGTAAGCATTGATTTTGTAAAATACACCAATGAACTAACCAGCAAAAAACAAAAATTTTTCGTGTGTTTATCTCATGGACAATCACCTGTTGGTGCTTATAAAAAGATTGCAGAAAACTATCACAGAATTAAAAATCCTGAATATATTTATTATACATTCTTGAATTCACCATTAAGAACACAAACTGGATTGGAAGGAATGTTCACAGCTGCTGAATTTTTAAAAACTTTAATAAAAAACGGATTCGTAAAAACAGAACAGATCTTTGGTCGATCCCTAGATGAAACTAACATAGAAAATACCTTAATCGAATTAAATACTTCTATTCAAAATTTTTTAGACGAAAATGGAAAAACAGGATTTGACTATGTTTTCTTAGCATCAAACCCTAATGGAAGAATTGGTGGTATTGAGCGAAACTCAAAAGCGTTTGATTCCAACGAAATTTTCACCTTAGTTACACTCGGAAAAGATAAAAGAATTACCGCAACGCCATCTTTCTTATTAAAATCTAGAAGAGTCGCATTTTTAGCCACTAAAGCCGATAAACGAAGAACCTTAGCTTGGCTTTACAGTACGTATGGACAACCCAATGAAAGCCCAAGTTTTATCCGATTTATAGACGATGTAAAAAATAGATTAACCGTATTTATAGATGACAAAGCACTCACATGGCCAACGATTACCGTACAACGCGAAACGCCTTATGGAGTTAGTAATATTGTAATAGATTTACCCAATCCGTACAAAGAAAATGCTAAAGAAAAATTACCGGTAATCATTCTTATTCACGGATTTTTGGGATTGAATTCTTTTGATGGATTATTGACCAATATTGCCTCTTCAAAATATATTGCAGCAGCCATGCATTATGGTTCTATTCCTTCTGATTTACCTATCGATGATTATTCAAAGCATGTATCTAAAAATATCGAAGCAGTGGTAGAATTTTTTGGCTCAAAAGGCCATCCGGTTTATCTATTTGACCATTCCATGGGAAATACTTATTTTCTCATGATGGATAGAAAAATTGATGATTATCCTGGAATAAAAAAATATTTACATGGAAGAATTGGCGCCAATCCATTCTTTGGAGAAGAAACCAAACATGCTTTATTGGGCTTTTTAGATGATGTGATTGTTCCTTCGATGTCTATCACTGATAATCTTATTGAAAAACCATTATTTTATGCATTTCGTAGAATTGTACCATTAGATACGAAAAAAGGTGTTCGCAAAAGAAGTATCGCATTAATGAAAAGTTTGATTTCACAAGATACCATTGGCGACAAAGGCGTTTGGAAATCTATAAAAAGTCGAATCGTATTTTTAATGACAACGATGGACTCATTACCACAGCTCAATCGAATACCAATCGAGAAAGCACTCAATAAGGTTCCTGCAAAAATTTTTGTAATTCAAGCACATTCAGCTATTCAAGAATCATATAAATTCGACCATCAGGTCGGTTTATTTAATATGGCTAAATACCATATTCCTATCCTTATCATTAAAAGCGATCGAGATGGTGTTGCTAAATATGTTCCACGTTTGTATGAAAGTGAAGGTGTGGAAGTATTAAATGTAACAGATAGAAACGAAAAAGACTTTTTCCGTGAACATTTATATCACATGATTCATCCCATGAGAACAGCAAACATAATAGATGATTTTATCACAAAAACAGAAAAAAGAAGAAAATTGATGTAATTAAATCATTCTTCTTCTTTTCTTAACTTCTAATTAAGCCTATAATATTCTTTAAAGCGACAGAATAAGTGTAATTTTATCCTCTGAAAATAAATTTAGATTCTGATAATCTCAGAGCTAAAAGTACATAGCAAAAACACTTCTGAGATTGGCAGAATTTCATTCAAATACGTTGTATATGAAATTTACTGAACAACAAATTTTACAGGCATTATCTCAAGTAGAAGATCCCGATTTTAAAAAAGATTTGGTTACGCTTAAAATGATAAAAGATTTATCGTTTACAGACCATGAAATTAATTTTACTATTGAACTGACCACACCAGCTTGCCCACTTAAAGAACAATTAGAAAACGATTGTAGAAATGCTATTGCACAAATCGTATCCAACGAAGTAAAAGTAAACATCGAATTTTCATCTCGAGTAACCACATTGCGAGATATAAAATCAGACATATTACCTACTGTAAAAAACATCATCACTGTTGCTTCCGGAAAAGGTGGCGTAGGAAAATCGACAGTTGCCGTAAACTTAGCTTTAGCATTATTGCGAAGCGGCGCAAAAGTAGGATTAATTGATGCCGACATCTATGGTCCTTCAGTACCAACCATGCTAGGCCTTCAAAATGAACGACCCACTATTCAAAAAATAGATGATAAAAACAAAATTGTTCCGGTTGATTATTTAGGTATGCAAGTCATGTCTATCGGTTTTTTAATTCAAGACAAACAGCCGGTAGCTTGGCGCGGTCCAATGGCTACTTCTGCCTTACGGCAAATAATTACCGATGTTTTGTGGGGTGAATTGGATTATTTAGTCTTGGATTTACCACCCGGAACTGGCGACATACATTTAACGTTAGCTCAATTAGTACCTGTTACAGGTGCAGTTGTAGTTACTACACCGCAAGAAGTAGCCATGGCTGACGCACGTAAAGCCATCGCTTTTTATCAGTTAGAATCGGTAAATGTAAATGTAGTAGGCGTTATTGAAAACATGTCTTACTTCACTCCTTTAGAGTTACCTGATAAAAAATATTATATTTTTGGAAAAGGTGGCGGACGCTTATTGGCTCAACAGTTTGATGTACCATTCATAGGGGAATTACCCATTGAACAAGATATTCGAGAAGGCGGTGATTTAGGAAAACCCATTGCCTTGCAGTCAGCTACACTTGGCGCAAAAGCATTTGAGCATTTAGCCCAAACAGTAGCCCGACAAATCGCCGTGCAAAATGCAAAAGTCGAAGTATTATCTTAATTTTATAACACGATGGAAGTAAACAAGATTGAATTATTAAGTAAAGTAGAAGAAGCACTCAATAATATCCGACCATTTCTACAATCAGATGGAGGTGATATTGAATTATTGGAAATCACCGATGATTTTATAGCAAGAGTAAAGCTTTTGGGCAATTGCGAAGGCTGTAAAATGAGCTCATCCACCATGAAAGCAGGCGTGGAAGCCACTGTGAAAAATTTTGTTCCAGAAATTACTGCGGTGGAAGCCATATAAAAAAGCGGCAATGAACAAGAAACAACTCCTCCAACAAATCAATAGAAAAAAATCGTATTTATGTATAGGATTGGATAGTGATATTTCAAAAATTCCTCCACATCTTCTAAAATATAAAAATCCGATTTTAGAGTTTAACAAGCAAATTATTGATGCAACACACGATGTTTGTGTAGCCTACAAACCCAACCTTGCTTTCTATGAAATATATGGTGCGAAAGGCTGGGAAACATTAGAAAAAACGATTACCCATATTCCTGAAAATATATTTAAAATAGCCGATGCCAAACGTGGTGATATAGGCAACACTTCTACCATGTATGCACAAGCATTTTTAGAAAATATGCCGTTTGATGCCATTACCATTGCACCCTACATGGGCGAAGATTCTATCACTCCATTTTTAAAAATAAAAAACAAATGGGTGATTGTTTTGGGATTAACCTCAAATAAAGGTGCACAAGATTTTCAATTTTTAAAAGCAAATAAAAAACCTATTTTCCAACATGTCATAGAAAAAAGCATGCAGTACGGAACTACGGAAAACATGATGTTTGTGGTAGGTGCCACGAAAGAAGCATTTTTTAAAGATATCCGAGTATTTTGTCCAGATCATTTTTTATTAGTGCCTGGTGTTGGTGCGCAAGGTGGCGATTTACAAAAACTATCTAAATATGGCATGAACAAAGAGGTGGGTTTATTGGTCAACGCCACACGTAGTATTATCTATGCTTCCAACGGAAAAGACTTTGCAGAAAAAGCACGAGAAGAAGCCATGCGCTTACAAACAGAAATGAAAACGTATTTAAAACTTTATCGATAAATTTATTTTTTTCGATACACTTTTTAATGCATTTAATCCCATTTTAATCTTGTTAAAATGAACTTAACTCCAGAAGAAATTCAGCAATATAGCCGACAAATAATTTTGCCGAATTTTGATGTTTTAGCTCAAGAAAGATTAAAGAATGCCAACGTATTAATTGTTGGAGCTGGCGGATTGGGCTGTCCGGTGGCTCAATATTTAGTAGCTGCAGGCATAGGAAACATTGGCATTATGGATGCGGATATTGTTTCTATTTCAAATTTACAGCGACAAGTAGTATTTACACACGATGATATTGGCAAAGCCAAAGTGCAGGTAATCAAAGATAAATTAAGTAGGCTCAATCCATATATTGCCATACATGCTATACCAGAATATTTGAATGAAAAGAATGCCATCACACACATTTCTAAATACGATATTGTTTGTGATTGCACAGATAATTTTACTGCTCGTTATTTAGTGAATGATGCTTGTGTGCTTGCCCATAAACCGTTTGTAAGTGCATCAATTTTACGTTACGAAGGGCAACTTTCTGTGTTTAATCATCAAACAAAAATAAACTATAGAGATGTTTTTCCTGAACCACCAACAGAAGTACAAAACTGTGCAGAAGCGGGCGTTTTGGGTGTTTTATGTGGCATAATGGGCAGCATGCAAGCCAATGAAGTCATTAAAATAGCTACTCAAATTGGCGAATCGTTGGAAGGAAAACTTTGGTGCTTTAATGTATTAAACAATTCCATTCAAACTTTTAAAATTCAAGCCTCCGGAATCACCATTACTGAATTGAAGTCTGTTTCAACTGAAGCCTGTTCCAACACAAATGAAACTAATATAAAGGAAATCGATGTGCATGAATTTCAATATTGGAAAACGAGTCAAGTAGCCTTTCAATTAATTGATGTTCGTGAAAAATGGGAATACGACATGGTGAATTTGGGTGGAGAATTAATTCCACTATCTCATCTTTTAGAAAATAAAAATAAGATTGATACACATAAAAAAGTGGTGGTACTTTGTAAAAGTGGCGTTCGTAGTCGAAAAGCAGTTGAACTATTAAATTTAGTAGGTATTCATTCTATTTATTCATTAAAAGGCGGCATCCTAGCCTATATTAATGAGATTGATAACACGTTGATTCGTTATTAATGTAACTCATTATATACTAATCAATTATATTGCATCTTCCACAACATTTACTTATATTTATGGTTTCAAACAACCAAAAATTATAAAAAATGTGGTCTAAAAATCTATGCTTATTTTCAATTATTACTTTATTTATTTTTTCTTGTAAAAAAGAGGATGAACCCAAACAAGCCTTTGAATATAAAGGAACCTTAGGTGATGTGATTCGAATTATTGAAACAGAAACATTTTCACCGACACAAGTGTTGGCACAGCTGCCTTCTTCAATTTCTGCATTAGTCACTCCAAAATATACGGTTAAAGTATTTTTTGTAGAATATAAATCAGAAAACAAAGATAAAGATACCGTCAAAGCAAGTGGTATCATCATCATTCCGATGATGGATAGTTTTGCTATTCCTCTGATAAGCTATCAACACGGAACAGTGCTACCTAAAACAAGTGCGCCATCCATAGTGAAAGGAGAAGAATATAAATTAAATTTAGCGATTGCCAGCATGAGCGGTACATTGGCTTGTGTGCCGGATTATTTAGGGCTTGGAACTGGCGATGGATTACACATGTATTTAAATCCGAGAGAAGAAGCCAATTCCGTACGAGATATTTTACGATGTGCCAGAAAGCTAGTGCGTGACAGTGGTTTTACTGCATTAAATGGTCAGGTTTTATTATACGGCTACTCGCAAGGTGGCCATGCCACAATGGCTGCACAACGACAAATGGAATTAGAAAATGAAAATGAATTTACACTAACTGCAAGTGCACCAATGGCTGGTCCTTATGCCATGAGTAGAACTTCTCAATTTAATGTGATGTTAGATTCTTTGTATTACCCAAATCCATTTTATTTACCTTATTTAGCGGTGAGTTTATTTAATACGTTTCATGTTTACTCTTCCTATAGCGAACTTTTCAAAGAGCCTTATGCCACTAGTATTCCAAGCATTATTGATGGATATCATTCCTATTCGTATGCCAATTCTCAATTTGATTATTATGTAAGCAATATGTTCCTAGATTCCGTAAAACAAGCCATTCGAATCAATCCAAATCATCCTATTCGAATTGCTTGTAAACTGTATGATTTAGTAGATGATTGGACACCTAAAACACCTACTCGATTGTACCATTGCCATGGCGATGACAATGTATTTTATGACAATGCTGTTTATGCAGATTCTGTTTTCCGCGCAAAAGGTGCACCTGTAGAACTGATTGATTTAGGTGCAGATAATCATACTGATTGCGCACCATCTGCCATATTTTTAGCAGGAACTTGGTTGCAAGGATTTATACAACATAAAAAAATAAAATAGTAATTTTGAACATGAAAAAAAATATTTTACTTTTTGGCTATCTCATTTTGTCGGTATTGATTTTTTCTTGTAAAAAATTAGCCACACCATCGTTCGACAATCCAGATGTTATTTCACAAAGCATTGACACTACCTTGAAATCTTTTTATCCGCAAGTGGCTCCTAGTCCGGCATTTGAAGGAATTTATAATTACGACTTTAGTGCACACCTACCAAGTTCCAGTATATTAATTATTAATTTGTATTGGTATGCTCCATCGAACACACATGGCATTTATTTGCACTTTAATAATAATGATGGTGATGTATTAATTGACAATAATGGATTTATTCAGAGTTTTGATTCTGGAATAAAAATAGATTCTACAATTAGTGGAAGTTGGAGTGAAAATGAAGATGGCATATTTGCATTCGATTATGTCAACAATCCAAGTGCCCACAAAGGAAACTTAGCTGGGAAAAGCGATAAATATATAGTTTTCCGAGCAACCGATCATTCCAATCCACTCTTATTTTACTATGGTTGGCTAAGAGTGACTGTTTCTGAAAATGGTAGAAACCTCATCGTACATTCCATTGGCTTTCAAAAAAATGCAAATGAAAGTTTGAAAACTGGAGAAGTGTAAGAATTGAGCTATTACTTACTATTTACCAATCAATAAAATAAAAAATTATGGCTTTACCAAGTGTTTATGATGCACAAGTTGTACTACAATTAATTGAACGCATCAATCAATTAACACCAACTACGTCTCCAAAATGGGGAAAAATGAATGTGTCTCAAATGTTAGCACATTGCAATGTAACCTATGAATATGTTTTTGATGAACGTGCTGACCATCCCAACTTTTTAGTAAAATGGTTGTTGAAAAAATTTGTAAAGAATAAAGTAGTTGGTGAACAACCTTACACGCAAAGTATGAAAACGGCACCTGCTTTTATTATTCCGGATACAAAGAATTATGAGCAAGAAAAAACAAGATTAATTAATTACATCAATAAGGTGGTCACTTTAGGTGAAAGCCATTTTAATGGTAAAAAATCAAATTCATTTGATGAACTCACGCCAACAGAATGGAACAATTTGATGTACAAGCATATTGACCATCATTTACAACAGTTTGGAGTATAAAAAAGAGGCATCCCAAAAGGATGCCTCTATTAAAAATGAAATTACACTTAATCTGTTTCGTTGTAGATGTATATTGTTTTTGTTGCAGTAGCTTTCACGTTTCCATTACTTGCTGTTAACTTAACTTCCATTGCCCCACCGGATGTATATTCATGTGTTGGATTCTCTGCCGTTGATGTAGTACCATCGCCAAAATTCCATAAATAAGAAGTTGCGCCTGTTGATTCATTTTCAAAAGTAACAGAATAGGATAATGCGCTGGTGAAACCTTCCATGGATGGAACTGAAAACGCAGCCACTACGTCAATAGTTGGGGCAACACATTTCTTTTTACAAGAAGTAGAGATAACAACAGCAAATATTGCTAATATTCCAAATATTTTTTTCATAGAATTTATTTTTAAAAATTAGAAATTGTTTAAATAGGTACATCAATTACAGTGGTTGCTGTTGCAGAAGAACTGCCATTTGTCGCTTTTAAGGTTACGGTTCTTACTTCATAATTTGAGTAGGTATGTGTAGGATTCGCTGCTGTAGAGGTATTTCCATCTCCAAAATCCCAAACATAACTTTTTGCATTGGTAGAAGTGTTGGTAAATTCAATTGTTGGTCCAATTATGCCTTCTGATCTGTCAGTGGGTGATTTTTTAAAATTTCCACCACCAAACTCCCAAGTAAAGGATGCAGTAACTGCACTTGGTTCACATTTTTTCTTTTTACACGATCCCACTGTTACTGCTAAGATTAGCATTAGCAGTACACTAAGTTTTTTAAATTTTTTCATAGATTTCATTTTTTTGATTAATTAAAGATAATTTATTTAAAAGATATAAGCAAATGATTTTTAGATAGTTTTTTAATAAAATCAAGGACAATACTTTAAAAGAAGATGGTTCTAAATTAATAGACAAGGAATCAAAAAAAAATTCTATTAAGAATCTAAAAAGAGAAACAGCAACAATGTTGTTTAATAATAATATAATTATTGCATCTAAACAATAAAAGTCATTTAGTCGATATCACCCAGTGCAAAATTATTTTCTATATGTAAGAAAGCAAAGGCACTTGATTTTTCAATTCCTTTTCTATAATACGTGACGATTAAAATATGCCATGTGCCTTCCGATTCATTTTCCGTAAAATATTGAACAATTTTGTATTTACTATCTTGATTTACTGTTTGATTGATTCGTTCACATATTGCATCAACTCCATTTTTTTCAAGCTCATTTTTATAATTGGAAACCGTTTTCCAGGCTCGGCTTTTATCATCACCTCTATATACTACATAAGGTGCTGCTTTGTAGAAATAACCTAATTCAAAAGATTTTGGATCATTAAAATCTACATTTTTACATATTGATGCCAACTGAATAAGTGTTTGGGCAACTTGTGCAGAATCTTGCTGACGTGTTTGAGAATATACGCTACTAAAAACTATGCAGCATAAACCTAAAAGAAATATTTTGAGTTGCATAAGTCTATTGTATTTATTGATTACTTAATGAATTAAAGTTAGTTATTATTTTGCGTTTTCTTGTTGAAAATATTTATACTGACAAAGCAATTTCATTTCGTCAATAGGATATTTTTTTGCTAAGTCAATATCATTTAATTTTTTTTTATTTCCCCAAGAAAATAGTGTTTCAAAAATGGGTAATAATTTTTTGTTTTTAATTTTAGAAAGGAAATACTCTTCGTGTTCTTTTTCTTTGATGCCCATTTCTAATAAGGTTAGATGATGCTGTGTAATTCCTAATTCATCAAAATAATGTATCATTCTGAAATACTCGCAAACGTTGCCACTTTCCAATCTTCCAGCAAAATAATACGGCATAAACCAACCTATAATATAACAAGAAAAAGAAATTATTTTCCCTATGATAAAATATTTATACTCGTATAAAGAAGAGATTTGGATATGGTATTGCTGCATAATCTTCAACACTTCATCTCTGTGATACCATTCATCTAATTCAATTTGGCGAATGGCCATTTTTTCTTCTTTATTTTTTACCGAGCCTGCATGACCTTGATAAGCAAACGAAGCTGCACGCTCTGCCGAATAGGCCATTTGCAGTAATTTAATTAATTGTGGATGATGAATGTTTGGTTTATTATTCATTAAGAGTGATATTCATAGTAATAATTGAATAACAAAGTATGAAGTTAAATAAAATTAGAAGTTGAATAATTTTTTTATGCAAACATTAATTTGCCTTTTGGCTTAGGAATATCACGCCCAAGAGATGTTGCAGTTTCCAACCATTCGGTTATTATTATTTCTGCATTATGCAAAGCTTCTGAGTAGCTTTTTCCATCAGCCATGCAACCTGCTAACTCTGGTACTTCTGAAATAAAAGAATTATCATCATTGCTCCAATAAATAATTATTTCGTATTTAGGTTGCATCGTTAAAGAGTTTATATTTAATAATTATAGTTCGCACTTGTTTTACTTGATATGGTTTTGCTTTAGAATGGTTGGGTTGCAGATTTATAATTTCTTCAATTCCATCTTTATAAAAAATATGATGACTTCCTTTTATTCTACAATTAAAATCTAAAATTTCTAATAATTTAATTAAATCTGAAAACTCAATGTTATTATCAGCATTTCCTGATAATATTTTAAGTATTAATTTGTCTAATTTACTCATTTTTTTCTTCTTTCCAAACTAAAGAATTATGAATGAATCGACCGATTGGCAGTTGCTGCTAATGCTGCTTCTTTCAACGCTTCTGTATAAGTTGGGTGTGCATGAGAAATACGTGCAATATCTTCGGCGCTTGCACGGAACTCCATCGCAACTACTGCTTCGGCAATCATATCGGCAGCGCGTGCACCAATGATGTGTACGCCTAAGATTTCATCCGTTGTGGCATCTGCTAAAATTTTTGCCATTCCATCAATATCCATACTTGCGCGTGCTCTACCTAAGGCACGAAACGGAAATGTTCCCACTTTATACGCAATATTATTTGATTTTAATTGTTGCTCTGTTTGCCCAACCGCAGCCACTTCTGGCCAAGTATATACTACACCAGGAATAAGATTATAGTTGACATGTGGTTTTTGTCCGGCAATAGTTTCTGCCACAAAAACGCCTTCTTCTTCTGCTTTGTGTGCCAACATTGCGCCTTGTATCACATCGCCGATGGCGTAAATACCATCCACTGTCGTTTGCAAATGCGCATCTACCGGAATTTGTTTGCGTTCGTTGAGTGTAATGCCGATATTGTCCAAGCCTAAATTATCGGTATATGGTCTTCTGCCAATGGCCACCAAACAATAATCGGCATCTATTTTTATTTCTTGTTCTTTTTTGTCTAATGCAGTTACTGTTACCGAATCGCCATTGTTTATTGCTCCTGTTACTTTGTGCGACAAATAAAATTTAATGCCTAATTTTTTTAAACTTCGTTGTAATTCTTTTCCCATATCATCATCCATGGTAGGAATAATTTTATCCATAAATTCTACTACGGAAACTTGCGTGCCTAATCGTTGATACACAGAACCCAACTCTAAACCGATAACACCGCCACCAATGATGACCATAGACTTTGGTAATTCTTTTAAAGATAAGGCTTCGGTTGAGGTGATGATTCTTGTTTTATCAATTGATAAAAACGGCAATGAAGATGGTTTGGAGCCGGTAGCAATGATGGTTTTAGACGTTTCAATTTGTTCTTCAGTGCCATCTGCTTTTTTTATAGAAATAGTATTTTTATTAATGAAAGAACCATGACCATTATAAACGGTGATTTTATTTTTTTTCATTAAATAATCGATGCCGGAAGTATTGGCATCCACCACTTTTTGTTTACGTGCGATGAATTGTTCAAAATTGATGCTTGGATTTTCTTGTAACTCAATGCCATGTTCTTTAAATGTATGTAGCGCGTTGTGATAGTGTTCCGATGAATCTAATAATGCTTTAGAAGGAATGCAACCTACATTTAAGCACGTGCCGCCAAGTGTATGGTATCGTTCAATAATTGCTGTATTGAAACCTAATTGTGCGCAGCGAATAGCGGCAACATATCCACCTGGACCTGAGCCTATAATTGTAATATCGTGTTTGTTCATGATTAACTATTTATCTGATTATAGAACAAAAATACGCTTTAAAAGATTTAAATAAAAATGAGATTTAATGATTCCTTTACTTGTTTTCTATATTTGATTTTTCTTTCATCCAAACATAAGGCGTATAATTTAAAAACATAGGAATATTGGCTTGCACAATTTTATGGTTGGCTGTTTTTATTTCTTTATTCGCTTTTTCCGGAAATTTCTTTTGCCAGCCATTTGCTGTAATATGTTTAATACAAACAAACATAAATTGTGTAATTTCATTAAAATGAGCATCTATTTCATTCATTAATTTAGAACGCTGTAAATTTTGAATTTCAGTAAATGCTAAATCAAATTCATCTTTCATCAAAAAATAAATGCAATAAAACAAGCGATAGAAAATGCGTTCAAATGGTTGTAGTGTTTCAAAGTCTATAGCCAATAGAGTGCCTAATTTTTCTACCTCATTTAAATAACAAGCAGTCACAATTTCTTGCGTTTTAAATTGCGAAAATGTTTTTATTTTATTGCCAAAAACACGAATAGCCTGTTGCATTTCTTCTTTGCATTTATGATACTGTTTCAGCTTATTTAAATTGGTAATGTAGTTTAAAGTCAGCGCAATATTTTGTTGCGTGATTTCAACAGGAATTTCTTTAAATAAAATAGAGAAATAAACATCTGCTTTTTCATAGTTGGTTCTGATAGAACAAATCGTAGCTAAGTTACCAAGTGTGAAACAATATTCATTTTGTACGTAATTATTGATTGTAGAAATTTGCTGTAGTAATGCGTACACATTTTCCCATTCTTCAATTGTAGATGTGTCGTAATTCCTGTAAGCATTTGCGTATGCAATATGATAATCTGTGAAAATGGTTCTGTATTGGTTTGTATCAATTTTTAAAATATCATAATCAAAATTAATTTTCACTAATTGATTGTCTGATTGTTTTTGTTGAAATAAAACGTGCGATTTCAATAAACATAATTTACTATACTGTTCACTTATATATTGCTGTAAAGTACTTTCAAATAATTGTTGATTAGCTTGCATTAGCTTTAATCGTTCTGCGTAATTTGGTGAATTCAGACGAATAAAATCTGCGTACGCAAAACTATTTTCAAGGGTGTTTTGTAGTTCGTGCTGTTGTGCATTATAATTAATTATTTTATTGAAAACGGATTGATACTCGTCAGTAATTTTTAATTGCTGATATAATTTTAATTTTAGTTGATTTTTATACTTTTCAGGTAATTTACTGAGTTGTTGCTGCATGTAAATTTCTTCAATTTTATCTTTTAATAATTTCAATTCGTTTCGTAATAAATAATCATTTTCTTTTGTCCATTTTTTTTGGAATAGCTTTAAAAAAATTACTGATTTTGAAATTTCTTCGTCATTTTTTGTGCTGCTTAAATACTTAAATAATTGAAGCAGCGATGTACGTTTTTCAAATTTTAGAGATGCATAAATCATTTTTTCCTGAGTTTCGCATAAAGCATGTACAATTCTTACAGTAACTAAATCTTTCATTACAGAAAATTTAACTTAACAAATTGATTTTCAACAGTTTTAATAAAAAAATCTTTTTAAAATTACATAATTTTTCATTACAAATAACAATAGATTGATTTGAATATAAATTAATAGTGATACATCTTTGTACCAAATTAAAAAAAAATGAAAACAATGAAAACAAAAATTTTATTATTACTTGTAGCAACCAGTACATTATTATTTGCTTGTACAAATGATAAACTTTCCGATAAAAATTTCCTAAGCTTTAAGATTGATGGAACAAGTTGGCAATCTAAAGAAGATAAAGTATTTGGCAGTTATCATTTTAATGAAACATTAGGTCCGAAATTGATACAAATTGCAGGCAGCAAAGGTGATGCACCAAACGACCAGCCTTTTAATATTAATATTTATAATACGGCAACAGAAGGAACTTATACATTTAATCAAGATAATGCTGATAATAGCGTAGTGCAAATTGCACAATTAACTGCTAGTAATTACTTATGTGGTGGAACTTTTCAAGATTATAATTTTACGATTGTAATCACAAAAGTTTCTAAAAATCCACAAATAGTAGAAGCAACATTTAGTGGCACCATGCAATGTGTAGAAGGCAATACAATTAACATCACAGATGGAAAATTTTATTATCACGAATAAAAATTAAATACTATGAAAACAACAAACATTTTTTTTCTATTGACATTTTTCCTGTTTACAATAAGTTGTAAAAAAGAAAAGGAAACGGACAATCCAAACATCAACCATCGAACGGTAAATCTAGAAATGAAGGTGAGCTCGTACAATGCAGACGCTGAAATGAGCGTTGACGTCAATGATGATGGTATGCAGGATTTTGAAATTGAGTTGGATTTATACAAAGATGCTGAAGATGATTATGATTATGAATTATGGTTAGATTATGAGCAAAGTGGCAATGAATTTCTTACTCAAGCAATCAACTCCGAAGAATATGTAAAACAGCTTAATAAAAATGATTTAATTTCTGGTGGTTCTTCTACATGGTACAGATATTGTAATTTTTTTGAAATTGAAAAATCACCTGGTAATCCAGAAGAGAAATTTGGCTTTGCTGGCAATGGCGATATACTAATTGGTGTTCGATTTTTGATTGGCACTGAGCTTCATTATGGTTGGATGAAAATTAATGCTTCGTCCGATTATAAAACGGTTACAGTGAAAGAAGTAGCGTATGAAATTCGTCCGAATGTAGAAGTTAGAGCTGGTGAAAAATAATAAAAATCATACACATGAAAACAATACAAGTTTATATTCTATTGGCAATTATGATTATACTTTCCAGTTGCACTAAAAATCCTAGTACCAATGACAATCCTAATATTGAATCATATATCATCAATGAAACCACCGATTTTTCATCACATTTTTATCCTGCTACTTCTACATCGCCAATATATGGTTTAGCTGATATCGACAAAGATGGTGTTGCTGACATTCAGCTGTCTGTGTCTGCCGTTTTTCTAACTACTACAAAAGGATATCATTCATGGTTAGAAATTTCTGGCATACAAACTGAAATTTATTTTAATGCATCGTTGCTTACTTTTCCTGATATTGGTTCATCCTTTTATTATGCTGCAGCATTAAATAAAAACACGCTAATTAATGATGAAACTGCTGATGATTTGCATTATGCTTACACTAATATTGGAAGTGAATATTTAGATAGTTTAGGTACTAAAACGCAAATTGGAGCACTTAAAGGAAAAGGCGATACCTACATTGGTTTTAAGTTTAAGAAAGCAGCGCAAAATGGTGGAACTATTCATTTTGGCTGGATAAAAATTAATGTTTCAGCAGATAATAGACAAGTTACCATTAAAGAAATTGCGTATCACAAGAAAGCAAATAGTACCATAAAGGCTGGAGAAAAATAAATTATAAATATTTAATTTAAACCGATGAAAAAGAACATTTTAATATTGATTTTATGCTCATTTATTTCCATTACTTTTGCTCAAAATCCTATTGGAAAATGGAAATACATTGCACACTATTCTAGCTTCGACAAAAAGAAAACCAATATGCAAGAAGCTTTATTTCAAACCAGACCTTGTACTAAAAACACAGTGATTGATTTTCTACAAGATGGTAAAATAGTGAAAGCATATTCCGGTTGCGAAACAAAATATGTAGAGATGCAACAAAAATTATACAAAAATCAAAAATGGAAAATAGAAGGAAATTCCATAAAAATAAGTGTTACAAATTTTAGTATTTATACTACCTACACCATCTCATTCATAGGCAATAAAATGACCTTTGAAAACGTTGATGAAAAGATAGTTTATCAAAAGTTATAAATAAAAAAATAAAACACGATGAAAAATTTAGCTTTAATTTTGTTTGCTTCCATACTAATTCAAGCATGCATACCCACCGGCGGTGGAACCTCCACACCTAAGCTCCCAAACATTACCGTGAAAGGTAAACATATTATAGCTCCTTGTGGAGATACAATCCTACTTAAAGGTGTAAATTATGCCGTGTACAATTGGGGTTGGAATGCTACTGAAAATTTATTTCACGAAATTGCGCTGTCGGGTGCAAACTGTGTTCGAATCGTTTGGTATAAAAATAATTCGGCATCAGCCTATTCCAATTTATCCTTATTAGATTCCGCAATATCGAGATGTGTACAACAGAAAATGATTCCCATTTTAGAATTGCATGATGTTACCTGCTCTAATGATACTACGGCAATCATTACTACTGCTAATTATCTCACACAAAATACAGTAAAAACAATTTTATTGAAATATCAAAAATGGCTGATTCTAAATCCGGTTAATGAAGCCGGTTATGTTCAATGGAATGGGAATAACGAAACTCGATTTAAGCTAATGTATCAAACAATCATTTCAAACTTGAGAAATGCCGGATTAAATATGCCTCTAATGTTGGATGCATCTGACTGTGGGCAACATTTAAATTTATGGAAAAATATTGGACAAGCATTACAAACGTTTGATCCAAAGCATAATTTAATTTTTTCGGCACACGCTTATTGGTCAGCCTATGCCAATACCTCCACTGCCATAAACCATTTACTAAACGATGCCGCAACATGGAATATTCCAATTGTTTTGGGTGAAATAGCCAACAAACAAGATGACAATGCAGGAAATTGCTCTTTAAATGTAGATGTGGCAGCAGTAATGCAAGCAGCACATAATAATCAAATAGGTTATTTAGCTTGGGTGTGGACCAATGACAATTGTGCTGCTCGGCAAATGACATCGAATGGAAATTTTAACACACTTACTTCTTACGGAAATACGATAGTGAACTCAAGTAATTATGGCATTAAATTCGCTAAGAAATCAAAATGTTGGTAGTGTCTTTTTCATTTTTTTATTAAAAAAAAGCGACTTTTCATTAGTCGCTTTTTTGATTTTTTGAAAATTATTAGTGGCATTATAATTCCAATAATGTTTTTACGCAATATTGTATGCTACGAATTTATATTTTTAATTTTCTTTTTGGATTTCTACTTGTATGAAAAATACTTTGAATGTAAATTTTATTTCTTACGATTCTATAAATAATTACATAAGGAAATTTTGTAATTAATAGTTGCCTTATGTTGTTTTTTATAATTCTAAAATGTAATGGATTCTTTTCAATGTAGAAAATTGCTTTGTAAAGATTCGTTTCAAATTTTTTACCTAATCCCATTTGTTCTTTTTCATAATATAAAAAAGCATTGTTTGCCTCTTTAATAGCTCTTTCTAAAAAAATGATGGTGTACATTATTTCTTTATCGAAATTAATTTTTTAGCTTCTTCTAAAGAGTATCCTTTGGTGATGCCTTTTTTGTAATCACTATATTCTTTGTCTAATTGTTTTATTTCTGCATTTGTTAATTCAAAAGAATTAACTTCTTTGATTTTAGTTAGTAAAGAATGTACAGCAATAACTGTTTCGTTATCTACTTCTTCAATTAAGTGATGTATTTCTTTTCTTTGGGATGTGATATTCATTGCATTTGATTTATTCTAAATTACAATTTTTCAATTATTATTTTTATAATTCCAATAATGTTTTTACCGGATCGCCGGCAAACAGCATTTTTTCCGGATTTTCCAATAAATCTTTAACCATTACCAAGAAACCAACACTTTCTTTTCCATCTACAATTCTATGGTCGTACGATAATGCCAAATACATCATTGGTCGTATTTCTACTTTTCCATTGATCGCCATTGGCCTATCTTGTATTTTATGCATTCCTAAAATGGCACTTTGCGGTTGATTGATAATTGGTGTTGACATCAACGAACCAAATACGCCACCATTCGTAATGGTAAAGGTGCCGCCTTCCATATCTTCTAAGGTCAGGTTGCCATCTCTACCTAATAAAGCCAAGCGTTTAATATCTTTTTCAATTTCTGCAAACGACATACTTTCGGTATTTCTAATTACCGGAACGACTAATCCTTTTGGCGTAGAAACGGCGATAGAAATATCGCAGAAATCGTGGTAGATAATGTTTTCATCGTCAATGTATGCATTAATAGCCGGAAATTTTTGCAAAGCAATAGCGCATGCTTTGGTGAAGAACGACATAAATCCTAATCCAATTCCTTTTTGTTCTTCAAAGGATTTTTTGTATTGTGCACGAATTTCGTGAATGCGCGTCATGTCCACTTCATTAAATGTTGTGAGCATGGC
>JAGNZZ010000009.1:43113-50098 GCA_017984135.1 Chitinophagales bacterium
TTTTATTTTTCTAAAATTTTATTAAAATCTACAAATTTGTAAAAAGCATTTGTAGATAATTTTTGTAATGCTGTTCTGTATTGATTTTCAAGGTTAATCTCATTAATTATTATTTCTTCAATATATACTTTTAGTGTAATTAAATCTATCTTTAAAATATCGAAAACCGCTTGTTTGTTTATACCTGTATATTCAAGAACAATTAAATTCCTAAAATCTTTTATTTTCTGCCATTGAACAGAATCATAGATAATTTTAATTTCTTGATCTAGCTTTGAAGCATTTTCTACTATTTGAGTTAAGTGAATTAAAATTGCATCAAATTCAGTTTGTTCATTACTTTCAAATAAGTCATCTAATGAATTGAACTTGGCATTTATATATTGAACTTTGCCAATATGCTGTAGGATCCTTAATAAATACAGAATGTTTTTACTCATTTATAAATGTATTTCATGTCATTAATCGCAAAATACATAATTAGTGGATCTGCTTCTTTTTTAGGTACTATATCCACTTTTATGTTCCATTCATATTGTAATATTTTTTTTAAATAGTATAACTTTAATAAATTTACTTCATCTTCTACATATAAATCAATATCATTAAATTTTTCACCACGCGCAAAAGAGCCAAACACACCTATTTTAGTTAGGTTGTATTTATTGAACAAATCGTGTTCAATAAAATAATTGCGTATATCTTCTATGGTTTGCGGTTGCATTTTAGATTATATTTTTAAAATCTATAAAATCATAAAATGGATTATTTAAAACGAATTCAACAAAAATATCTTTATTAATTCGATTAGAACTTATTTCTACTTTCAGATAATTCTCTAATTGAATTTTCAAGATTGGTAAATCATTCTTTATGGTATCAAATATAATGATGTAATCAACACCTTCATAATTGTGAACTAGAAAGTTTCGCAATCCTTTTATTTGTTTCCAATTAATGGAATTAATTTTAAATTTAAAATCATCTGAAAGCTTATTTGATTGCTCACCAATATTTGTAATGAGTGCTAAAGATGCTAAATAAGTTTCTTGTTTTCTGTTTTTAAAATATTCTTCAGCAGTATTAAATTCATTTGTAAAATAAAATACCTTTTCAATACTTTGAAGCATGTTTAAAACAATTATATAGTCTTCTTTAATTAGCATAAATATATTTCATGTTTTTTTTTGCATAAAACATAATTAGTTTGTTTTCTTTAGATTTTAGAACTAAGTCAATTTGCAAGTCATAATAGTTTTGTAATAAAATTTTTAATTCAGCAGCTTTTCTTAATTCAATATCATCTTCTATATACAAATCAATATCCTTAAATTTTTCACCACGTGCAAATGAGCCAAACACACCTATTTTAGTTAGGTTGTATTTATTGAACAAATCGTGTTCAATAAAATAATTACGTATATCTTCTATCGTTTGCGGTTGCATTTTAATTTATTTTTAGCTAAACGCTAATTCTACCAATGCTTTTTGTTCTTTCTCGTGCAATTTACTAAAACCTGTTGCCGGTGATGCAGCTTGCGGTCGTGCAATACATTGCAAGTATTTTGCTTTATTGTAATTTAATAATAAAAAGCTATATGCGCCCATATTTATAGGTTCTTCTTGTACCCAATGATAGGTGGCTTTGCTATATTTTTTTATGATGGCATCTAATTGTTTATCCGCAACAGGATACAATTGCTCTACACGCACAATGGCAACATCCGTTCTGTTATCGGCTTCTTTTTTTGCCAATAAATCGTAATAGATTTTTCCGGTGCAGAATAATACTTTTTTCACGCCATTCGCTTCTACTGTGTTGGCATCATCAATCACTTCTCTAAATTTTCCTTCATACACAATTGAAATCGGATCTACACATTTAGGATGGCGCAATAAGGATTTAGGCGACATATTAATCATGGGTTTTCTAAATGGCCATGCTAATTGACGACGTATGGCATGAAAGTAATTAGCTGGTGAAGATATGTTAGTCACTATCATATTATGTTCGCCACACATCTGCAAGAAACGTTCTAAACGTGCAGAACTATGTTCCGGACCTGCACCTTCGTAACCATGTGGCAATAACAATACTAAACCACTTTGTCGGTTCCATTTCGTTTCACAAGATGCAATAAATTGATCGATGATGATTTGGGCACCATTATTAAAATCGCCAAATTGTGCTTCCCAAATGGTAAGTGCAGATGGCGAAGAAATGGAATAGCCAAATTCAAATCCTAATACGGCATATTCCGATAAATGAGAATTGGTAATTCTGAATTTACCTTGATTTCCATCTTCAGCAATAAAATTAAGTCGGTTATATTCTTCGTTCGTTACTTCATCATACAAACAAGCATGCCGATGAGAGAAGGTGCCACGTTTCACATCTTCGCCACTCAATCGAACATCCTTTCCATCTAATAAAATTGAACCATAAGCCATTAACTCGGCCGCAGCCCAATCTACGCTATTATTTTCACGCATTAAAACACGACGTTGTTCTAAATATTGATTTATTTTTTTGAGCGGTTTAAATCCTTCAGGAATTTTAATTAATGCTTTAATAATTTTAACCAAATCATCTTTGGATATATTAGTTTCTGGAGATTCCTGAAAATCCTCATCTGTAGATTTTCGCAAGGCATTCCATGCTAATTCCGTAGATTGTGGAATATATTTTCGAGGATTTTGTTTGTAATTATTTAATCGAGCTTGTAATTCTAACCAAAATTCTTCTTCCATTTTTTTGGCAAATTCTGCCTCTGCCATTCCCCACTCGTATAATTTCTTTTGATACAAATCCCGTACTCCTTCGTGTCCTTTAATTATTTTATACATTTGAGGCTGAGTATAAGAAGGGTCATCGCCTTCATTATGTCCCCAACGTCGATAACAAACCATGTCCACAAAGATATCTTTATTAAATCGTTGACGATATTCAGCTGCTAATTCTGCCACATAAGTAACACACTCAACATCATCTCCATTAACATGAAAAACAGGTGCTTGAATAGTGGAAGCAATCGATGTACAATAATTAGAAGTACGAGCATCATCAAAGTCAGTGGTAAATCCTATTTGGTTATTAATTACAAAATGTATAGTACCTCCAACCGTATATCCTTTTAAAGATTGCATTTGCAATACTTCATAAACAATACCTTGTCCAGCAACGGCAGCATCGCCGTGTATCGTGATAGGTAATATTTTATCGTAATCTTCTTGGTAAATGGCATTTGCTTTTGCTCTGCAATAACCTTGTACCACAGGATTTATGGCCTCTAAATGGGATGGATTGGGTAAAAGTTTCACATACACTTCTTTGCCATCCATGGTATCATATTGACCAGAAAATCCTAAATGATATTTAACGTCACCGGTTCCTGTAGAGAAGTCATCCGGTGCTATACCATCAAATTCTGAGAAAATATCTTCATAGGTTTTACCTACAATATTGGTCAACACATTTAATCGACCGCGATGCGCCATACCAATTACAATTTCTTCTACGCCATGATTGGCTGCGACATTAATCATAGAATCTAATGCTGGAATGGTTGATTCACCACCTTCTAAAGAGAATCTTTTTTGACCTATATACTTTGTTCCTAAGAATTTTTCTAATACTTCCGATTCATTTAATTTAGATAAAATTCTTTTTTTCTTTTCGATAGGATGTTCGTAAGCAATATAACCATGTTCAATTTGCTCACGCATCCATGCGCGTTCATCTCTATCTAAAATATAATTATATTCCCATCCGATAGTTCGGCAATATATTTTTTTTAACCGCTCGATGATGGTTCGTAAAGTAGCTTTGCCTATACCAATTTCTTTTCCGGCATAGAATTCAATATCTAAATCAGATTCATCTAATCCAAAGAAATGGAGTTCTAAATCAGCATGTCTATCTTTTCGTGGTCGTAATGGATTCGTTACTGCTACCAAATGTCCTTTATTTCTGTACCCTGAAATTAGTTTCAGTACTTTAAATTCTTTTGGAGACACGAAACCTGTGGTGGCTGTCGGTGTAGCAGTACTTTCAGAAGTGGAAATATTACCAGCACCATTTTCGCCATATTTATAGGCCAAATCGAATCCGGCAAAAAACTTTTTCCATTCCAGATCCACAGAATTTTGGTCTTTTAAGTAGTCTTGATACAGTGCGTCTATGTAGCTTGGGTGCGCGTTTGAGAGGATAGATAAATCTTCCATGTTAAATATACATTATTTGATGTTGCAAATATCGTGCTTTTATAATACAAAAAGCATTAAAAAAGTTTATTTTCTTATAGAATAAATCAATAAATATGCAAATAGTTCAGAATTAACCTAAAATTCACTTTTTTAAATGTAAACTATTGATTATCTTTGCACACTCAAATTTAAAATAATGGCACATCATAAGTCAGCAAAGAAAAGAATTAGACAAACGGCAAAACGAAGATTGGAAAACCGTTATTATGGTAAAACTACCAGAAATGCATTGCGTAAGTACTTAGGCTTATCCGATAAAAGTGAAGCAGAAAAGTCAATGTCTTCAGTAGTTGCAATGGTGGATAAATTGGCAAAAAGAAACCAAATCCACAAAAACAAAGCTAGTCACATAAAATCTGAAGTGATGAAGCACTTAAATGCTTTAAAAGCTTAAGAAAAAAAATTCATTTTTTTTTATGGAAAATATATAGTTGGTGTCTCTTTATGAGTACACCAATTTTTATTTTATGCTTATCGAACCCAAATTAACGATAAAAACATGGGCGGAAGAAGACCGTCCGCGCGAGAAATTACAATTTAAAGGAAAACATAGCCTATCTGACGCAGAACTATTAGCCATTATCATTGGTTCCGGAAATACGACACAAAGTGCAGTTGAATTATCGCGTCAAATATTATCAGCAGTAAACAACGATTTATTTGAGTTAGGCAGAAAACCAATCGATTATTTAATGCAATTTAAAGGCATCGGCGAAGCGAAAGCCATATCTATTGCAGCCGCATTAGAATTAGGAAGAAGACGAGCACAAGCAGAATCTAAACCCACGGATAAAATTATTTCAGCAAAAGAAGTTTTTGAATTAATGTCGCCTATTTTATCTGATTTACCTCATGAAGAATTTTGGATAGTTTGTCTGAACAGAAGCAACAGATACATTTCAAAACATAAAATAAGTAGTGGCGGAATTGCCGGAACAGTTGCAGATACAAAGTTGATTTTTAATTATGCTTTAAAAGAATTGGCAAGTGCTATTATTCTTTGTCATAATCATCCGTCTGGCAATCTAAATCCGAGTGAAATTGATATTAAGTTGACCAAACAGATGATTGAAGCCGGTAAATTGTTAGATATTAATGTATTAGATCATATAATTATTGCACATAATAATTATTATAGTTTAATAAATAATGGTGTGATATAAAATCAACACTGGCCATGGTTCGTGTCTCACGAACCCTAATCTGGGCGTAGGCTGTGCCTACGCTCCGGCAAGTAAGTAGCCAACGTAGTGGTTCGTGTCTTCACGAACCATAACATACATAATAAAAAAATGCAAGAAACCTATTTTAAATACAATAGAAAATCGTTTGTTCAAATTGGTGGAATTTATTTTTGGACAGCCACCATAAATAATTGGCAGTTATTGTTGAAAGATGATGATTTTAAAGATGTAATTATTCAGTCGTTGAAACACTTATCAGAAAAAAAGAAGATAGATTTGTTTGCATTTGTAATAATGCCAAACCATGTACATTTTATTTGGCGTATCAATGAAAATAATGGAAAGGAAACAACGCTTGGTTCTTTTATGAAATTTACGGCACATGAATTTTTGAAGAAACTAAGAAATAAAAATCCTAAAGAATTAGTAAAATACAAAGTAGCAGCAAATAATAAACAACATGAATTTTGGCAAAGAGATTCCTTAGCAGTTCCACTTTTTACTGAAAATGTTGCGTTGCAAAAATTAGAATATATTCATAATAATCCAATTATTGAAAAATGGAGTTTGGCAAAAGAACCTGCTGATTATAAATATTCTACAGCATTGTACTATGAGAAGAATATCAAAAATTATACATTTATAAAGAATTTGATGGATGAGTTTTGATTTTGTAGTGGTTCGTGAGGACACGAACCACGGCATATGGACACCAACCGATAGAACTAATAACAAAAAATATTTATGAAAAAAATACTGAATAATAAATATCTCTTCCAATTTGCATTTATATTATTTTGTTTATTAATTTTTTATTTAGTTACAACAGCAAAAAGAAATAAATTTAAAGATTTAAGAGATAAAGGAGAATATGCAAAAGCAGTTATATATGATGTTGATTTAAACTCAGCAAACAGAGGCAGTATCTATAAATATAGATTTCAGGTGAATAGCACTAAGTATGAAGGCGATATATTCTTGAAAAAAATAAATTCTAATTTTAATATTAACGATACGATTGAGATAATTTATTTAAGAAGTAATCCAACAAAAAACCTATCTAAATTTGATTATGATAAATTGTATAATTGAATTTATTTTACAATCATGGTTCTTGTCAAACGAACCATAAACTGCAATATGTAAAAATCTGTTTCGTGAGGACACGAACCACGGCTTCGGTTTGGCAAAAGAACCTGCTGATTATAAATATTCTACAGCATTGTACTATGAGAAGAATATCAAAAATTATACATTTATAAAGAATTTGATGGATGAGTTTTGATTTTGTAGTGGTTCGTGAGGACACGAACCACGGCTTCGGGAGATTGTGCAGGAATAAAAGGTTTGGTTAATGTGGAATCGGCATAGACATTAAAATTTGTTTTGTAGCCACAGGCTACTTACATGGTTTGATGTAGGCATAGCCTACGCCAAGTAATGGGACAAGAACCATGGCTGCTGACAACTACCAATAGAACTAATAAAAGAATTTGATTTTACAATTGTTTAAATTGTATATTGATACTGTAGAA
>JAGNZZ010000009.1:50198-51420 GCA_017984135.1 Chitinophagales bacterium
TGGTTTGATGTAGGCATAGCCTACGCCAAGTAATGGGACAAGAACCATGGCTGCTGACAACTACCAATAGAACTAATAAAAGAATTTGATTTTACAATTGTTTAAATTGTATATTGATACTGTAGAAGTAAGCTTAACATTCACTTCTTTTACATTGTCATGTTCGTCAAATTTGTAATCAGAATACACAATGGTTAAAGGCGAATTATCCATTGAATTTTTATATCCAATTCTTGTACGCACTTCTTTTATAAGTTTATAATAATGTGTGGAATACGGAAAGAAATCCTTGCCGTGAGAAAAACGCAATGTACATTCAGAATAGGTTGGATAGGTAAAAGCTAAATATGGAATGTTGCTTCTATGGTAATCATCATAATATATTATAGTATCTTGCTCCTGACACCCAAAATAATCTCCATAATAGTTAATGAAGCAAGAATCTTCATTTATAGAATAGGTATAATCTACAGATGTGCTAGTGATTCCATCTACAGCACAATGGGTGCTACTTGTAACATAATTATAATTGGATATTCTATTTAATGTGTCATACCGCAACTCAAAATTTGCTAAATAACTTGCAGGATCACCAGAACTTCCACATAATGAGTAGAAAGAAAAAATATTAGAAATATTATTCTCGTGTTTCATAAAGGCACCTTTATGTCTAAGTAAATCATAATAAAGTATATCAGCATAAGCAGAATCTAATAGCATTTCAAAATTATTTCCGTTTTTTGCAATTTTGTAAACGTAAGAAATTCCTTGGTTGGGATATTTTATACTTATACTGTCATAATCAATTATGTTTGATTGTTTAAAATAATCATAGACAGCAATTGTATCTAGTTCTGCTCCTGTGATTGAATCGACATTAATCCACATCACCATTCGTGGAAATGAATTATTATGGATATTTTCTAATGTATTCTCTTTTTTACAAGATAATATTATAAAACAAAAGAAGAAGATAGGCAAAAATTGCTTCATGGATATTGTTTTTTACAAATATAATAATTTTTCCTTACTTGTCCCTTTTAGTGCGGTGAAAAGATTTTCTCCGCCCTTGACAGGTGTTATCACCTGTCAATTATTTCTCCGCCCTTGACAGGTGTTATCACCTGTCAATTATTTCCAGATAATTAACCTTTTATAAAATAACTCATGTTTTATAAAAATAAAGTATATCTATCGTGAATCAATCGCAAGGTGATAACTC
>JAGNZZ010000009.1:51520-76288 GCA_017984135.1 Chitinophagales bacterium
TTTTCGGTTGGTGAAGACACCAACCGATAGAACCAATTTATTTTACAATCATGGTTCGTATCTCACAAACCAAACACAATAACTTAAATGTGTTTCGTGAGGACAAGAACCATGGCTTAATACATAGAAGTAATTAAAAATTACTTTAATTAACTCAATAACAACATCCTATACACATTTAACAACAAAAACATTATTGAAATAGCTGTATCTTTGCACCCTAAATAAAAATTTATGGAAGGATTTAGAGCGTTGGGTTTAAGTGAGGAAATTTTAGACGCATTAGAAAAAAAAGGCTATGAATCGCCTACACCGATACAAGAACAAACGATACCATTATTGCTAAACGGCAATTTGGATATTGTTGGACAAGCACAAACTGGCACTGGAAAAACAGCTGCATTTGGTTTGCCTATCTTAGAGAAATTCGACCCGACACAAAAAAGTGTACAGGCATTAGTATTAGCACCAACTCGTGAATTGGCAATACAAACAGCAGAAGAAATTAAAAGTTTTAAAGGTTCTAAAAGAATCTGGATTACTACAGTTTACGGTGGCTCACCAATTGGCGCACAAATGCGTGAACTAGAAAAAGGCACCCATGTTGTTGTAGGTACGCCTGGTCGTGTGATTGACTTAATCGAAAGAAAAAAATTAATTCTTGACGAAGTAAAATACGTAGTTTTAGACGAAGCGGATGAAATGCTAAATATGGGTTTCATCGAAGACATCGAATTGATTTTAAAATCGTGCGCAACGGAAAGAAGAATGTTATTGTTTTCTGCAACGATGCCTGATAGAATTTTATCGTTGGCAAAACGCTACATGGGAAAATATGACATGGTGCAAATTGCAAAAAAAGAAATCACAAATGTAAATATCGACCAGTCGTATTTTGAAGTTCCTGATAGAGATAAGTTTGATGCTTTATGTCGTGTGTTAGATGTGGAAGAAGATTTTTATGGAATTATTTTTTGCAACACAAAAGCAGAAGTGGTTGAAATTTCTAATCACCTAAATGACAAAGGTTATACTTCTGATGCATTGCATGGCGATATTCAGCAAAACCTTCGCGAAAAAGTAGTGAAGCAATTTAAGACCAATAAATATGGTGTGTTAGTGGCAACAGATGTAGCAGCACGTGGTATTGATATTTCCGATTTGACGCACGTAATTAATTATGGCTTGCCTCAAGATCCTGAATCGTATGTACATAGAATTGGACGAACTGGTAGAGCAGGAAAATTAGGAAAAGCAATTGCTATCATTTCACCATCTGAAAGAAGAAAATTATTGTTTGTAGAAAGAATTTCTAAAGCAAAAATGAAGAAAGGCAAATTGCCTGATGCTGATGATATGGTGAAAATTAAAACACGTCGTTTAACTGAACACGTAGAAACTATTATTGGTACAGAACATTACAGCGAATATTTAGAACTGGCTGCGCAATTAATTGGCGATAATGAAACTAATGTAATTGTGGCTGCATTAATCAAACATTTTGCAAAAGATGAGTTGAATCCGAAAGCATACAAGCAAATAAAAGAAGCTGTACAAAGAGAAGAATTTAGCAGAGATAGATTTGGTGATAAAGGCAGACGAAGCAACGACAGAGGCGAAAGACGTGATAACCGATTTGGTGACAGACGCGACAATAGAGAAAGTGCACCTCGCAAAAGAGGTGGTTCTTCACAGCGATTATTTTTTGCAAAAGGCAGAGCAGATGGCATGACACCTCGTGCTTTGTTAGACGAATTAAAAAATACAGCTGGCATCGAATCACGTAGAATTGATGACATCAGAATATTAGATAATTTTTCATTTTTCGCCACCAATGGCGATGATGCAGAACAAATATTGGCAGTTTACAAACGTAATAAAGGAAACGGAAAACCAATGGTTGACAAAGCCAGAGAAAGAGACGATAGATAGTTTTCTTAATAATAAAAACGAAGCCTTGCGGCTTCGATTACAAAAAATGAAGAAATGCGTTCTAATCGAACGCATTTTTATTTTAATTAGAGTTTGATGATATATGCGCCTGGTTGGTCAATTTCGCCATCAATATCAAATTCTTGTTCAGTAGCACCATCATCAATTTTTACAGTAACCGATGCTGGTGGATTGGTGCCTTCGTTATCTACTTTAATCCCAATCCAATTGTCACCTTCTTCTAGGCTAACATGGAAACATTTTTCTGCAATTGTTAATTCATGATTTTCTATCAATGCATTTCCATTAAACCATAAATCAATAATATCACCATCTTCTACACTATTATCATAAATGCAAATAGAAATATTTTTGTGGGCAACATTAATAGTTCCTTGATTGCTGTATTCAGCTGGTAATTGCGTAATCACTTTTATTTTTTCTTTTTTACATGAAGTACTTAGTATTACAGCAATGGAAAAAAATGTAATTAAGATGTTTGAGTTTTTCATAGTTTTATTATTTTATTGGAGTTAGAATTCTTCGTACGTAAATGTTTCTTTGCTTTTATTTCCATCTAAAGTGTTGGTAAGGTCGTTTCTTTTTAAAGGATAACCATTAAAATCACCTTCAAACGTGTAACTACTTTGATACCAAATACTGCCATTTAGGTAAGCAATTTGAGCGTCTTCTATATTTGGTAATAATGCATTAGAATTATTGTTGTAATAAAATAAAAAACCCGTTACAAAAGATTCTGCATCAAAACCAGAAATTAAAAATGGATTTTTTATTGTTGATGAAAGTTTGTAACGAGCTGATATTACTTCTGGTGTTGAAACAGGTTTGTAATATTGTAATACAGAATCGCTTTTATATTCATTTCTAAAGTAACTAGCATCCGTATATGTTATTCTATCTATAAAACCATCGCTATTGTAAGTAAGTTGAGTAGTATTTCCGCTTGGTGTTTTATAGCTTGTTATTTTGCTGCCTGTCCAATTTATCTTGTAATAGTAAGTCAATGTTCCAGATGCATTTTTTTCTGTAATACTATCCAATTGATTGGAAGAATTGTATATGCAATATTGTGTTTTGTATAATGCACCATTAATATCTACAGTCACTTTCGAGATTTTATTTGCACTATTATACTCAATTGTGTATTTATCTACGGATGCTGGAGTGCGTGTGTAGTACTCATGTGTGTATGTTTTTAATCGAACTTGTTTTACTTTGTTTCCATCTTTGTTACAACTGCTAATTAAAACAGAAATAACAGAAAGTATTAGAATTATTTTTTTCATAAATTTTAATTTTTATAGATTATTAAATCACCTGAAACTGTTGCCATTGCTGCTACTTCGCCTTTGTTGTACATGGTGTTTGGTTGTAGCGATAAATTTGAAAATGAGCATTTTATTTCATTTCCATTTACAGTAAAATCTAATTTTCCAGTTTTGTTGTCGCTTTCCCAAATCATTGGGTTTGCTTGGCGCATATCTGTGTAACCAATAGATACATGCGTAGCATCTTTGTCGTCATAAACAGAACCAACAATAGAATAACTTGAAGTGGCTTCAGGCATTTTATCATTGGTAAAATTAATTGTAAAAACTTTTGCAGGAAAACTATCATCTGGTACAGCAATTGTTAATGTACCCATAGAAGTAACAGCGCCGCAAACGCCATTTATTTCATACGTTTTTCCGTTGCATTGTAAGGCAATTTTTCCTTTTCCAGCTTTTCCTTGTTCCGCTGTAGATGATTTTATTTCATCCATATTTTGCTGGATAGTAGTTTCGGTACTATCTGTTTTGTTGTTTTTGCACGCAGTGAATAAAATACTGCATGCAAAAATGTAACTAAGTAATTTTTTCATAGTTTTATAATTTAGAAATTTATACTTGCGCTATTTATTGTTGCTGTTAAACCGCTACCGCCAGTAGATTTTATTTTTACATTGTCAATAGTGATTTTTTTACCGCTAACTGTAATAGTTTTAGAGCTTGTCGGGTCGGCAGTAATTATATCCGAAGTGCCAATTTGCACAGTACCACTTGCTATATCAAATCCATAATCTTCTACATCAAAAGTGCCGCCAGCTTCTGCTTCTGCTTGGTTATGAAAAGTAACTTGCACAAATTTGTAAGGACTATCCTGTTCACACAAAACAGAATAGTTGTCGTTTACAAAAGTTTGTGTTTCCGTTTTGCCTGAATAATTTACACCATCAACAGAAAAAGTGCCTGTTTTTCCTGATGTGCTGCCATCTTTTTTGCAAGAGGTTGCTACAATTGCTAATCCAAAGAATAACAGGATGGAAAGTGATTTGATTAATTTCATTTTTTGTAATTTTTAAGATGATTGAATAAATTGATGTGATTATTTAAGTCTTGATATTCCGATTTTAATAGCGTTACATGATTGTGGATGTATCGTATTTTTTACATCAGTATAGTATTCAAAACCAGTTTGATCCACTACTTTTAGTAAAAATGAATTTCGTTTATTACTTAAAAGCGCTTTTGTCGAAATGGCTTCGCTGTCATCGCACAATGGTGCTGTTTCCCAATAAACATCGTCTACAGAAGATGTGGCTACCACTTTGTTATCTACATAAAAAGTAAGTGTTTCTGCACCATCATCTAACAGGCTTCTCGAAGTTTCTTCATCAAACCAAAAAACTAATTTATGATCTTCGTAATATTCAGTGACATCTTGCGAACAAGAACTTAGCATTGTTTGAATTGCTATAAAAATTAATAGCAATATTGTTTTGTTGGATGTTTTTTTCATAGTTTTATTTTTTATTGATTTGTAATTTCTATTGTTTGTACAAAGTTGATTAATTGATGAAAGTAGTACAAATGAAGTATTTATATTTTGTGAGCGTTGTTTTGTTTCTATTGATTGTGATTAATTGATAATTAGTATTTATATCATTAGTTTATTATTGGCTTGTTATTTCCATAGCTGGAATTTGGATGTGGTCCAATAATGGCATCTTTGCATTTTTTACATTCTAATCCAAGCTCAGAACCTACCTTTATGTCTTCATAATTCCATACCACTACAGATTTTCCTAAGTTTAATTTAGTCTTTAAACTTTCTGGATTTAAAACACAATCAAAATAGACCCACTCTCTACAGTTTTCCGACCAAGGTTGTCCTCTGAACGTTTCGGCAATACCTAATTCTTTCAAATAATCTTCTAGTGGTTTTAAATGAATACACATATTGTTGTTTGGTTTATTTACTAAAATCAAAAGCTACATTTTGGTTGGCGGTACCATATTTCCCTTTAAAAGCATCTGCAAAATCTATAGTCATTCCTGTATCAAATTGGAACGATGGATGATTGGTGTTTTTATCAATTCTAGATAAAATATACATTTTTTGTGCATCAAAATCAAAGAAATAATAATAGCTTTCATTAGTCTCGCCAGTGCATGTGACGGCATCTATATTTTTCCAATTGATGCCTCCACAAGTAGTGCATAGCAACGGCAAGGTATTTTCAATAATTAAATCACTTCCACTTCTTGTGCCATAATACACATATTTCTGATTCGGGAAATCATAAAAAATATAAGTGCTTGTTTTTGAATTATTGTCGTATGCTTGCTCCAAAGAAAATGTAGCTGCACTAAACTTGCTTATTTTATTATAAGCAGCAGGCATATCTGGAAATTCAGTTTCAAACGTAGTAAATGTTTTAAATTGAATTGGATCACCCAAGTACCAACGCAAATTTCCTTGGTTATACACTTTGTCGTCCGCAGGATTAAACAATAAAACATCATTTGTCATAAAAGCATTTTTATTATCAACAGGCAATTCAAATGCATTTGGCGTGATTACACTATCATCTACAAAATTAAATTTAGTGTAATCATCTGGTGACATACGAACGATACGCCATTGGTTTCCTTTTTTTTGATAAAATTGTATGTTGACCATGTAGCCATTGTTATCTAATGTTGCGTTTACAAGTTTTGTAAATTGCCAAGTTTCCGGCGACTTATTTTCTTTCTTGCAAGAAGAAAAAAGCAAAGTCATAATAGAGATACTAAAGAACAAATAGAATCTTTTACTTGCTAATTTGGTTTTAGTATTTTTGCATGTGTGAACTTGTTGTTTCATAATCCATTTTTTGTTGATGTAAAATTGTATCAAATAAAAAAGGAAACGAAATGAAGTTTTTTCAGTTTGTGAGAATCTAAGTACAAGATGCCTTTTTAACTAGCTGATAATTAATACGATATAATTAATCTAGGTGTTTCATTTTCTGTTCAATTTCATCTTTCACCCACAAATAAGTAGATACTAATTTAAATTCAGACGAAGCCTTTTTTTCAAATTCATCCGTAGCATCTTGTAACGTTCTTACATCTTTTGCTGACCATTTCTTTTGCAAATTATTTTTCAATGCAAGTACATAAAGTTTTTTATAAATTAATGAAATCGGTTGATAATATTGCATATTATCAGACGAAGATTTTGCCGACAATAAGCTATTGATAATTGAAAGTGCTGTTTCATGATCATCAATCAAATAAAAGTAGATTGACTTAATCATTTTAAGCACATAGTTTTGCGGAAAAGGAGCAGCATCTAAATCATAAGAAATATAATTTGCCAAATTTTCGGTGTCACGCAAATATAAGTAACAAATTAACCTGCTGTATAATAGCATGTTTTTATACAGCGAATTTTCTACAGGAAATTCATTTTCTAATGTATGTAATGCTTCTTTATAAAATTTGCATTTGACCAAATTAGTAATATAATTTACATAAAAAACGGTTTTGTTGTGAATGTTTATTTGTTCAGCATGAGGTTTTATTTGAATGAGTATTTCATGTGCTTCTAAAAAAAAACCATTAGCAGAAAGTTCTCTGCCTTTACCCATCAAAACTAAAAAACGGGCTTCCTGTAATAATTTATTTTTTTTGTATAATGGTTCAATTATTTCAATAGCATTATTTAAGTGTTTTATTCGTATATCAAATGAATTCGGATTATCAGACGTTGTAAATGATTGCATAAAATTATTATAAAAATTGCTGATCGGATTTTTTTCCAAAACGAGGTGGTAGTCTTCCAAAATTAATATTTCTCGTTCCTCTAATTTGTGGTTGTATGAAATCCAATTGTAGTAGTTTTTATGTAAATTTATTTTGGCGCAATACGCTGAAATCATATCATCTAATGCTTGTTTAGTTTCTTTAATCTGTTCAGGATAATGATTCATGCGTTTTATTATATCAGGAACTTTGTGATGCAAATTATTTAACTGCAACAAGCAGGCATCTATTACAAACGGATAAGAAGCGTAATTATCTTTTTCATTCAAAAGTGTTTCCTGTTTTTCATCCATGCCATCTGTAAATTTTAATTTATCATAAGCATGCATCAATAGCCAATCATTATAGGCATCGTTATTTTTCGAAATATATTCATGTTCTTTCAGGATTAGAAAATTTTCCAATTCTTCCTTCAATAATCTAATTTCATTGCGCCATAAATAATCATTCTTTTCAGAATACGATTTACCGAATAATTTTTTAAACAACAATGATTTATCTAACTGATCCTCGTTTTTAGCTGAGGTAATTAGCTTGTATAATTTTTCTGTGCGTTGTTTTTTTAGAGTTGCTAAAAATTGGCTTATTTCTTTGCCGTGAAGAGTTTCCATCTTCTCCATTAATAAAACAATAGAATGTTGTCGCATGCAATCAAAAATAAAAATAAGTTCCATATAAACCACTCTATTTGAGAATTTTTTAAACGATGCATGCTTTCAAAAAAATTGAAATTCCAGTTAATTTTTCTACAAAAATAAATTCTTGTGCAAAATCCAATGTGTATAAAATAGCATTGAATATCATTAACTTATACTTTTAATTCACACTCAATGCACAAAAACAGAGCAGATATGCACATTTTTCAACTTATTAACATCTTTGTGAATGGTAAAAAGTGGTTGAAAGTGGGAATTTGTGTAAGTTTTATCCTATTTTTGTTTATTCAAATTCTTAAACGAATAAATGGTAGGCTTAACCGGAAATTATGAAGTAAAAGTGGATAGCAAAGGCAGATTGCGTTTGCCTACTAATCTTTTGCAGCAACTTCCGGAAAATGGAAAAACACATTTCGTATTAAATAAAGGAATGGGAAAATGTCTTCGTCTATTTCCAAAAACTCAATGGGATAGCGTAACACAAGAAATGAATAAGTTTAGCTATTTCAGAACAGATGAAAGAAACTTCCTTAGAGCATTTTACCAATTAGCCACTCAAGTAGAAGCAGACAGCAACGACAGAATTCTACTCTCTAAACGATTGATGGAAAATGTTGGAATTACAGATGAAATTGTCATTACTGCATTCCACGATGTGATAGAGATTTGGGACAGCAAAACATACGCTGCAACCATTGTGGAACCTGAAAATTTTGCAGACATGGCAGATGATGTTTGGTCAAAGTTAAGTGATAACAAATAGTTCTTAGTAAAAAAAGAAAAATAGTACATGTATCATATTCCGGTAATGCTGAACGAATGTATAGAAGGGTTGCAAATAAAACCTGACGGAATTTATGTAGATGTAACATTTGGTGGTGGCGGACATTCCAAAAAAATATTGGAAAACCTACATGAAAATGGAAAACTATTTGCATTTGATGTGGATGACGATGCGAAACGTAATATTCCGAACGACAAACGATTTACTTTAATTCAATCTAATTACAGACATCTTAAACGATTTTTAAAATTGTACAACATCACAAAAGTAAATGGCATTTTAGCCGATTTCGGAATCTCATCGCACCAAATTGATGAGCCGTCTAGAGGTTTTGCCACTCGTTTTGATGCACCATTAGATATGCGCATGAATGCAAAAGAAGGAATGAGTGCAAAGGAAATTGTGAACACCTATTCAGCAGAACAATTGCAACATATTCTTGGATTTTATGGAGAAGTCATTAACGCAAAAACTCTAGCACACAAAATTGTAGAACATCGCCAACTAAAACCTATTGAAACCACCAAAGACTTGGTAGATGTATGCAAAACAGTAGCTAAAGGAATTGAAGTAAAATATTTATCTCAAGTATTTCAAGCTATTCGTATTGAAGTAAATGATGAATTAAATGCAATAAAAGATTTCTTACAACAAAGTGAAGAAGTATTAGAAACAAGCGGAAGACTCGTGATTATGTCCTACCATTCACTAGAAGATAGATTGACAAAAAACTTTATAAAAAATGGTGTTTTTGAAGGGGAACCACATAAAGATATTTATGGAAATTTTGAACATCATTTAAAAGCAATTACTAAAAAACCAATAGAAGCAAGCACACAAGAATTAAAAATAAACTCAAGGGCAAGAAGTGCCAAATTAAGAATAGCTGAAAAAATATAAATGACTGGAAACAAGTAAACATGACAGAAGAATTAGAAAATAGCAACTCTTCAAATACACTTAAATCTCCCAACCAAATGCAAAGGATGATTGAAAGCGTATTGCGTGTACTTGGTATCGAAGAATTTATTTCGTATGCACATGTAATGCATAATTTCTTATTTGTGTTAGCGATTGTGTTCATCGCGGTTTTAGAAGTATTCAATACGCATTTAGCCGTTCGATTAAACCGAAATATCATCAACAAACAAAAACTCATCAAGGAGCTGCGATGGGAATATGTTGGTGTAAAATCAGAAATGAATTTAAAAAGCAAACAATCTGAATTGCAAAAAATATTGGAGCCGTATGGAATTAAATCTTTACAAGAACCACCAAAAAAAATTGAAGTAAAAAAAAATATCCTAGAGAAATAAAACAATCAACTATCTACAATTGAACGTTAAATCCAACATATTACTACGTATTTACCTCATCGGTGGTATTTGTGTGTTTTTCGGTATCGCCGTAATAGGCAAAATATACCATATACAAACAGTAGATAATGGTCGTTGGAAATCAAAGGCCGACAGTTTAAACAACAGCTATTTTGACGTTAAAGCCGAACGTGGAAATATTTATTCTGCGGATGATAAGCTTCTTGCAACATCTGTTCCATATTTTGAATTACATATCGACTTTGGCTCCAAAGCAATGACCAACGAAATTTTTCGTCGAAACGTAGATTCATTGGCATTTTATATGGCAAATAAATTTGGAAAAAATACAGCAAGTGCTTATAGAAAACAATTAATACAAGCGCGAAGTAAACAGAAACGTTATTTTCCATTATGTGCTAATGCTGATTATGTTTTATTAAAAGAAATAAAACAATGGCCATTATTTAGAGAAGGAAAATTTAAAGGTGGTTTAATTGTGGAAATGCATCAAGAACGAAAAAATCCTTATGGATATTTAGCTCAAAGAACCATTGGCTTAATACGTGAAAATGCAAAAGACATTGGACTGGAAGAAGCGATGGATTCTTTATTAAAAGGAACTGAAGGACAAATTCTAAAACAAAAAATTGCAGGTGGTGAATGGATTCCGGTAAAATCAAACAATCAAGTTGATCCAAAAAATGGCTATGATATTATTACAACTATTGACTTAGGATTGCAAGACATCACTGAATCTACGCTGTTACAATCCATGACGGAATATCAAGCTGAATTTGGTTGCGCTGTATTAATGGAAGTAAAAACTGGCGCAATAAAAGCAATCGCCAATTTAGGAAAAACTAAATCCGGAAGCTTTGCTGAAGATTTCAATTATGCCATAGGTATTTCCAATGAACCTGGTTCCGTTTTTAAAACTGCTGGTTATTTAGCTTTGTTTGATGATGGTTTTATTACAACCAAAGATTCAATTAACACCAACCATGCAAGTGCTGTTTTTGCCGGCAATAATTTAACAGACGATGGACATAATACTCAATACACCTTTTTAACACCTGGCAAAGCATTAGCCATTTCATCAAATGTGGCAATTGCAAAATGGTTGACAAAATTTTATAGCAACAACAAACAAAAACTTTATAATAAGTTTAGCCAATTTGGATTAACATCTTTCACAAAAATCGATTTATTAGGAGAACGAAAACCATACATCAGTAAACCAGAAAAATGGAGCGCCATGTCTATTCCGTGGATGGCACATGGATACGAAGTAAAATTTACACCACTTCAAATTCTTACTTTTTACAATGCCATTGCCAACAATGGCATTCGCGTGAAACCATATTTAGTACAACGAGTGGAAGACAATGGAACTATCATTCGCGATTATTCATCAAAAGCAACTGAACAAAAAATATGCAGCGAAAATGCTGCACAAATGGCAAAAGAAATTTTATTACGAGTTATTGAAGATGAAAATGGAACCGGCAGAAAAATCAAATCGCCTTATTATAGAATTGCCGGAAAAACAGGTACCGCCAAAATGAGCGATGCCAACAAAGGATACACCAATAAAAATCTATCTACATTCGTTGGTTTCTTTCCAGCTGAACAACCTTTGTATTCTTGCATTGTGGTAGTTGGTGGGCCACAAGGTTTGTTCACAACAGGTGGTGCTGTTTCTGCTCCAATTTTCCGAACCATGGCAGATAAAATAATTACGTCCAACATCAAATCAAATACAGCAATTAACAAAGATTCATTTTTGCTCAATCATCCTTTTCCAAGCATAATCAGTTCATCTAACCATGTAAATGAATTAATGCAACGTTTCAAATTAAAATTTGACTTCCAAGAAGATTGGGAATATGCATTATTAAGAAATGATAGTTCAAATAAAAAATCAATTACCAAATTAAATATACTCAACGCTAAAACCATTCCTAATGTGAAAGGAATGTCTATAGACGATGCCATTTGCATTTTAGAAAATAATGGATTAAAAGTTTCTTTTTCAGGTAAAGGTAAAATCACCGCACAATCGCAAACAGTCGGAACTCCAATCGTAAAAGGCAGTTGGATACAATTATTATTAAACTAAAAAAACTATAGAAAAACATTAATGAAAACAGTACAAGAAATAGTAGCAAAGATAGAAACCATTTCCATAATGGGCGACACTTCTATTTCTATTCATGAACTAAAATTAGATTCAAGAAAAGTAAGTAATGGTGATGTCTTTTTTGCTATTAAAGGCACTACTGTTGATGGACATGCATTCATTGATAATGTAATTAAATTAGGTGCCAGAGTAATTGTATGTGAAACACTTCCTTCTGAAATTAAAACTGACATCGTTTATATTCATGTAAAAGATGCTAGAAAAACATGTGCATTAATGGCGTGTAACTTTTTTCAAAATCCTTCAAAAAAAATAAAATTAGTAGGCATCACTGGTACCAACGGAAAAACATCGGTTGTCACTTTATTACACCAAATCTATATTCAAAAAAATATAAAAACAGGCTTAATTTCTACTATTGTAAATAAAATAGATAATCAAGAAATTCCATCCACACATACTACGCCAGATCCAATAGCCATTAATGCATTGTTAGATAAAATGGTACAAGAAAAATGTGAATATGCATTTATGGAAGTCAGCTCGCATGCTGCCGACCAAGACAGAATTGCTGGTTTAGAATTTTCAGGTGCTGTATTTATGAACATCACACATGACCACTTAGATTATCATAAAACATTTCAAGAATATATTTATGCGAAAAAGAAATTTTTCGATCAACTTCCGGAAACTGCATTTGCTTTAACCAATATTGATGACAAACGTGGTGAAGTGATGTTACAAAATACCATTGCTAAAAAATATACATTCGCCATTAAGTCTTTAGCCGATTTCAGATTTAAAATTTTAGAAAATACATTTAATGGTTTAGTCATTCAAAATAAAGAGGTCGAAGTACACTTACAAATAATTGGTCGTTTCAATGCATATAATTTATTAGCTATTTATGCTACTTGCCTATTATTAGGCATGGACAATGAAGAAGCATTAAGTGCAATTTCTACCTTAAAAGGTGCCGAAGGAAGGTTTGATGTTTTCACTTCAGCCAATAACACAATTGGCATAGTGGATTATGCACATACACCTGATGCACTTAAAAATGTATTAGACACCATTAATGAAATTCGATCGCACAATGAACAAGTAATAACCATTGTAGGATGCGGTGGCAATAGAGACAAAACCAAGCGTCCTGATATGGCACTTATTGCTAGCGAACTTTCCAACAAAGTGATTCTCACATCCGATAATCCGCGAAACGAGAAAGCAGAAGATATCATTCAAGAAATGAAAGCTGGTGTACCGCCACATAATTACAATAAAGTCATGTCCATCACAGATAGAAAAGAAGCCATACGTGTAGCATGCAATCTTGCCAATAAAAAAGATATCATTCTTTTAGCAGGAAAAGGACATGAAAAATATCAAGAAATAAATGGGATTAAATACGACTTTGACGATAAGAAAATATTAATGCAAACATTTTTAGAATTAAATAAATAGAAATAATACATCACGAATTAACCAACCATTATGCTATACTATTTATTCAAATATCTACAGGAAAACTTCGGATTAAGCGGATCCGGATTATTCCAATATATTTCCTTTCGTGCATCCATGGCAATCATTATATCACTCATTATTTCGATGCTCATTGGAAGACGTGTGATTCGTTGGCTACACAAAATGCAAATAGGAGAATCTGTTCGTGATTTAGGATTAAGTGGTCAATCTGAAAAAAAAGGAACGCCTACTATGGGTGGTGTCATTATTATTGCAGCAATTGTTATTCCAACACTTTTATTTGCAAGATTAGATAATGTGTATGTAATTCTATTATTGATTTCAACTATCTGGATGGGTGCCATCGGATTTTTAGATGATTACATCAAAGTATTTAAAAAGGATAAAGAAGGCTTACGTGGAAAATTTAAAATATTAGCGCAAATTGTATTAGGATTAATTGTAGGCAGTGTTTTATATTTTCATCCATCCGTAAAAGTTCGAGATTACAATACTGTTTTCGTTTATAAAATAAATGAAAATAATAAAATAGATTGGAGTAATCCTATAAAAGAATATTCTGTTACCAAAGCAATTTATTTAGGGAAAGGTGAAGTAAAAGGCGATCAATTCTATTCACATGAAACGCGTTCCTTAAAAACAAATGTTCCTTTTCTAAAAGATAATCTTTTAGATTATGCTTATCTACTAAAACCATTCACTGATGACTATCAAAAATGGGGATGGATAATTTTTATTCCATTTGTAATTTTTATAATCACTGCAGTATCGAATGCCTCTAATCTTACAGATGGAATTGATGGCTTAGCAGCAGGTGTATCTGTGATTGTACTCATCACCTTGGCAATTTTTGCATACGTTTCCGGTAATATAAAATTTGCTGACTACCTCAATGTATTATACATTCCTGACACCGGAGAAGTCGTTATAGTTTGTGCTGCACTTATTGGAGCAACCATTGGATTTCTTTGGTATAATTCATTTCCGGCAAATGTATTTATGGGCGACACCGGCAGCTTAATGTTAGGTGGCGTAATCGCTACTATTGCCATCATCGTTCGTAAAGAATTATTGATTCCTGTTTTATGCGGAATATTTTTCGCAGAAACATTATCCGTCACGTTGCAAGTTGCCTATTTTAAATACACCAAAAAACGATTCGGTGAAGGAAGGCGCATATTTAAAATGTCACCATTACATCACCATTATCAAAAATCAGGATACCACGAAGCTAAAATCGTTTTACGTTTTTGGATTATCAGTATTCTATTAGCTGTAATCACATTTATAACCTTAAAAATAAGATAAGCCTTGACACCAAAAATAGTCATATTAGGAAGTGGTGAAAGTGGCGTAGGTGCCGCCATACTTGCACATAAGCAAGGAATGGATGTGTTTGTTTCTGATTTTGGAACAATAAATCAAGCCTACAAAAATGAATTGACGGCGTTAGAAATTCCATTCGAAGAAGGACAACATACCGAAGAAAAAATACTTTCAGCATCGACTATTATTAAAAGCCCAGGCATTGCCGACAAAGTTCCCATTGTCCAAAAAATAAAGGAAAAAAATATCCCAATTATTTCTGAAATCGAATTTGCTTATCAATTTTCTAAAGCAAAAATTATTGCCATCACCGGTACTAATGGAAAAACAACCACTACTTCCTTAACCTATCATATCTTAGAAAAAGCAGGATTAAATGTTGGTCTTGGTGGAAATATCGGCACATCATTTGCCCGACAAGTAGCAACGGGCGATAAAGAATATTTTGTGTTAGAATTAAGTAGTTTTCAGCTCGATAACTGTATTACATTCAAACCACATATTGCCATTCTATGCAATATCACAGAAGACCATTTAGACAGATATAATTATCAATTTGAGAATTATATCCAATCCAAATTCAGCATCTCTAAAAATCAAACGGAACAAGATTATTTTATTTATTGTGCAGATGATGAAGTAAGCATTCAATATCTCCACAAAGCCAATCCAAAGGTATCTAAAATTCCATTTTCTTATTATAAAGAAGTGAAAGAAGGTGCGTATGTATCCAATCAAGAAATTATTATCCAACTCAATAAAACCAATTTCATTATGCCAATCAGCGAATTATCCATTCCAGGAATTCACAATTCCTACAACTCTATGGCTGCTGCCATTTCTGCCAAACTAGTTGGCGTGCGCAACGAAAAAATAAGAGAAAGTTTAGAAGATTTTAAAAACTTAGAACATCGCTTAGAATTTGTTGCTACCATTAAAAGCGTTGATTTTATTAATGATTCAAAAGCAACCAATGTAAACTCTACTTGGTATGCATTAGAATCAATGACTAAACCAACCGTACTTATTTTAGGTGGCGTGGACAAAGGAAACGATTACACCTTAATCAAAGACTTAGTCAACAAACGAGTGAAAGCCATCATTTGCTTAGGTAAAGACAATGAAAAATTACATGAAGCATTTTCATCCGAAGTCGGCTACATCGTAGATACGCAAAGCATGGAACAAGCTGTACAAATGGCATACAACATCAGTGAGAAAGGTGATGTAGTATTATTGTCCCCTTGTTGTGCCAGTTTCGATTTATTTGAAAACTATGAAGATAGAGGCAAGCAATTCAAACGCAATGTAATGAATTTATAATATTCACCAAGCAGCTAACATGATACGAAAAATTATAGATAACATTAAAGGAGATAAACACATTTGGATTATCATCGCCATTTTAAGTTCCATTTCTATTGTGTTAGTGTATAGTTCCACACGTTCATTAGCCTATAAAGAAACAGAAGGAAATACCGAATATTATTTATTACGTCATGGCATTATCTTAATAGCAGGATTAATCATCATGTATTTAGTACATCAAATTGATTATCGATATTTTTCTCGTGTAGCACAAATGATGATTATTATTTCCATTCCATTATTAATCTATACAAAATTTTTTGGTGTTACGATTAATGAAGCAAGTCGTTGGGTACGAATTCCTGTTATTGGGCTTACCTTCCAATCTTCCGATTTTGCAAAGCTAGCATTAATCATGTACACTTCAAGAACACTTTCTAAAAAACAAGGTGTGATTAAAGACATGAAAGAAGTTATACTGCACCTAATGTTGCCCATATTTACTATTTGTAGCTTAATTATGTTGGAAAATTTTTCTTCTGCAGGAATCGTTTTCGCAACCTGTATTGTCATTTTATTTATTGGTCGTGTGAGTACTAAATTCATACTTTCTATTGGAGTTGGCGGAATGATAGTGGCAAGTTTAGTATTTGCCTATTTATGGTATTTCGTTGAAGATCATGGTCGAGCTGACGAATGGGTAAGTCGTATTGAAAGTTGGATACATCCAAATGAAGAAGCCGATGATTTCTATCAACAAAAACAAGCTTATATTGCTATTGCCAAAGGTGGCATATTCAGACTTGCACCCGGAAAAAGTACACAATGTAATTTCTTGCCCGATGCCTTTTCCGATTTTATTTACTCAACACTAATTGAAGAATATGGATTAATTGGTGGAGCAATCGTACTCTTTGTCTATCTCTATTTACTATGGCGCATCATTTTATTAGTGAAAAAATCGTCTCGTGCTTTTGGCGCATTAATGGCAGTAGGCTTAGGCATCAGCATCGTACTTCAATCTATCATTCACATGTGTGTAAATGTGCACATTCTACCTAACACAGGCATCACACTACCTCTTATAAGTTGGGGTGGCACAAGTATCTGGTTTAACTCCATTGCATTTGGAATTATTTTAAGTATCAGTCGTTCTGTGGAGGAAAAAGAAATAAATACACCCACTTCATCCAAAAAAGAAAAGAAAAAAGTGGTAGATGAAATTCATGGATGATAAATAAAAATAAAAGGTGACAGAAAGTAAAATACATATCACAAAACACAAAAAACGCTATCTCATTGCAGGTGGTGGAACTGGAGGACATATCTTTCCGGCTGTAGCTATTGCAGATGCTTTAAAACAACAACAACCAGATACTGAACTATTGTTTGTAGGTGCCGCTGGAAGAATGGAAATGGAAAAAGTACCACAAGCTGGTTATAAAATTGTTGGATTAGAAGTAGTTGGATTACAACGCAGTTTTACATTAAAAAATTTAAAATTTCCGTTTAAACTTTTAATGAGTTTAATTCAAGCATTTAGAGTGGTGATCCATTTTAAACCAGATGCCTGCATCGGTGTGGGTGGCTATGCCAGTGGACCCGTATTATTTATGGGCAGGTTGTTAGGCAAAAAAATCTATATCCAAGAACAAAATTCATATCCAGGAATTACCAATAAAATACTTGCCAAATTTGCCTCCAAAATTTTTGTGGCGTACGATAATTTACATCAATTCTTTAATCCCAATAAAATTATTCAAACAGGCAATCCTGTTCGAAAAGATATTACAACCACCTTGCCCAATAAAAAAGAAGCATGTAACTTCTTTCAACTAAGTACAGACAAAAAAACTATATTAATAATTGGTGGAAGTTTAGGTGCTAAAACAATTAATGAATCAATAGAAAAAAATCTACTACAGTTTCAACAAAATAATTTGCAAATCATCTGGCAAACCGGTAAAGTGTATTATGATGGAATTATCGAGCGCACAAAAAACATAGACTTATCTTCTATAAAAATACAGCAATTTATTCGAGAAATGAATATGGCGTATGCTGCTGCTGACATTGTTGTGTCTCGTGCCGGTGCATTGTCTATTTCTGAATTGTGTATCATTGGGAAGCCTTCTATTTTAATCCCATCACCGAATGTATCGGAAGACCATCAAACTAAAAATGCTATGGCATTAGTAACTAAAAATGCTGCTATTTTAATAAAGGATGTTGAAGCAAAAGATACAATTGATACAACTATTCTAAATCTATTACAAGATGAAACCAAATTAATTGAATTAGCAAACAACATTAAAACATTAGCAAAATCAAATGCAGCAACCGAAATCGTTACTGCCATTTTACAAGACATTAATCACTGAAAATATTTTTCATAATCGATGATAGATTTAAAAAACATACAGCGAATTTATTTTTTGGGCATCGGCGGAATAGGCATGAGTGCATTGGCACGTTATTTTAATTTACATGGAAAAACAGTAACTGGTTATGATAAAACAAGTACTACTTTAACCCGTGAATTAGAAAAAGAAGGCATTCACATCACCTTTGAAGACAAGGTAGAAACGTTGGATAAAGAAGCGGAACTCATTATCTATACGCCAGCCATACCTACGAATCATTTACAATACAATTGGTATATTCAAAATAAATTTACCATTCTGAAACGTGCGCAAATATTGGGCTTAGCAGCAAATTCTATGTTTAATATTTCTATTGGTGGTTCGCATGGCAAAACCTCCACATCCTCTATTGCCGCACATATTTTAAAAACTGCCAACAAAAGTGTCGCCGCATTTTTAGGCGGAATCTGTGTCAACTTTAACTCTAATTTTATAGATGGAAATGAATATGCCGTTGCTGAAGCCGATGAATTTGATCGTTCCTTCTTAAATTTAAAACCCAACATCGCACTCATCACTTCCGTAGATACAGATCATTTGGATATCTATGGAAATTTAGAAGCCATTGAAGATTCATTCCATCAATTTTGCAAGAACGTTCATTCGGATGGAAAATTAATTACACATATACACGTTGCCGATAAAATTTTGAATAAGCATGTTCAAAATTACAGGTATAGTTTGGATAATAGCCAAGCCGATTATTACGCTAAAAACTTGAGTATCTGTGATGGCACATATACATTTGATGTTGTACACCCTAATGGAATTATAGAAAATGTAATCTCTTACTATGGTGGAAAACACAATATCGAGAACGCAATCGGTGCCATTGCAATTGCTTTAAACATTGGCATTTCAGCAGAAGACATTCGATGTGCTATTGCCTCTTTCAAAGGCGTAAAACGAAGATTTGAAACACATGTACGCAATGAAAACGTTATATATATCGATGATTATGCGCACCATCCACGTGAATTAGATGCCACCATTTCCGCAACAAAAGAATTGTATCCATCTAAAAAAATAACAGTTATCTTTCAACCACATCTTTTCTCTCGAACGAATGATTTATGTGATGAATTCGCCCTTTCGTTATCCAAAGCTGACAAATTAATCTTGTTAGATATTTATCCTGCACGTGAAAAACCAATTGAAGGAGTAAGCAGTAGAATCATTTTTGACAAAGTAAGCATTGACGATAAGCACCTAAGCACAAAAGATGAATTTATTTCATTTATCAAAAATCAAAATGACATTGAAGTGGTATTAACCGTTGGTGCCGGCGACATTGATACTAAAATAAATGAACTTAAAACATATTTAGAAACAAAAAAATGATTCATGAATAAAACTATTAAAAATATACTACTTCGTTTTTCCATATTACTGGGAATACTTGTATTTATTGCTTTAATAGTGATGGCATTTCAAAATAGAAATGAAAATAGAGTACAAAAAATAAACATAGAAATTGATGATTGGAAAGGAAATTTCTTTGTTAACAAAGAACAAGTTTTAACCGTTCTCAATAATCGATACGATGTTTACCAAAAAAAACTAAGTGGAAGAGATTTAGGAAAAATTGAAAAAGCAATTTCAATTATCCCACAAGTTCGAACAGCAAATGCTTTCACAGATAACAAGGGAAATTTAAATATAAAAATTGAACAACGCATTCCTGTGCTAAGAGTGTACAACTTGCAAGGCAGTTCTTACTATGTTGATCAAAACAAAATTAAATTTCTACCTTCCAATCATTTCACTGCAAATGTTCCAATCGTAAGTGGGAAAATAATTGAACGAATAGATACCACACGACAAAAAATTAAAGATCAAAAACTACATCAAGTATTTAACATCATTCAAACGGTACAAAAAAATAAACTATGGAGCGCACTCATTGGTCAATATTACATCAATGATAAAATGCAAATTGAACTAATCCCTCGATTTGGAAACGCTAGCATTCTTATTGGTGATGATAAAAACGTAGATATAAAACTCAAGCAATTAGAAGTTTTTTATTTCGATGTATTGAAGAAAGTAGGCTGGAATTATTATAAGGTTATAAACATAATGTATAAAAATCAAGTCGTTTGTTTAAAATAAAAATATGAAATATGCAATTTGATAAAGTAACAAAAACTGCCATGGAAAAAGCACTAGAAAATCCAACAGAAAACATAGTATGTGCTATCGACATAGGCACTTCTAAAATCGCTGCATTAGTGGGCAGAAGAAACCAATTTAACAAGATTGAAATTCTTGGAATTGGCAATTGTCCATCATTTGGCGTTCAAAGAGGTGTGGTTAACAATATAGCCAAAACGGTAGATGCTATCAAAAAGGCAGTGATGGCCGCAGAACGTCAGTCTGGAATAAAATTCCAAAAAGTACATGTTGGTATTGCTGGACAACACATCAAAAGCATTCAACATCGTGGTATTCTAACACGTAATAACAACGATGATTGGATTAGCTATGAAGACATCAAAAAATTAAAAGATGAAATGTATAAATTGGCATTGCCTCCAGGCGATAAAATTTTACACGTTTTACCTCAAGAATATATTGTGGACAATGAACCCGGAATTTATAGCGAACCGGTCGGCATGATGGGCATTCGTCTTGAAGGAAATTTCCATATCATCACAGGTGCAGAAACAGCCATCAAAAATATTAAGCGTTGCATTGAAGTAGCCGGATTAGAAGTTGCCAGCATTGAGTTAGAGCCATTAGCCTCTGCAGATGCCGTACTTAGCCAACATGAATTAGAAGGAGGCGTTTGCCTAGTAGATATCGGTGCTGGAACAACTGACATTGCCATTTTTGAAAACCATATTATCCGACACACTGCGGTAATTCCTTTTGGTGGAAACATTGTAACGGAAGATTTACGTGATTTTAAAATATTAAAAGAACAAGCAGAATTATTAAAAATAAGATATGGCAGTGCCATTCCTACTGATGACTTGAGAAACAAACATGTATCCATGCAAGGCGAAGGCAGCCGTTCTATTGGGAAAAATGAAGTAAACTTACTTTCTGTGTCTAAAGTAATTTCTGCTCGTATGAAAGAAATATTAGCACACGTTAACTATCAAATCAATTTATCAAGGTTCCATAAAAAATTAATCGGTGGCATTGTATTAACTGGTGGTGGCTCACAACTAAAACACCTTACCCAATTAACCGAATTAGAAACTGGATTACGGGCACGCATTGGATTACCGAAAGAACATTTAGCTGCTCATAAATCTACTGATATTGATAGTCCAATTTATGCAACCGGAATTGGTTTATTGATACGTGCATTTAAGTTAAAAGATGAAGAAGCATTGTTCCTAGCTGAAACCAAACAAACAACTGTATCAAAACAAAAAACGACTGAAATTAAAATCGAAGAAGAAAAAACAAGTACACCTGTACTTACTGATACGATTGGCAATATCTCTGAAGAACCAAAAGAGGAAGAAGTGGTTGAAGTGCAGATGGACGAAATTAAGAAACCAATATTTGAACCAACTAAAGAACCATCCTTAATTGCCGCTTGGGGTAAAAAACTCAACAATTGGATGCGTTCAGATTTAGAAGATTTCGAAAATAAATAATAACCATAAAAAATAATCAAATGGAATTTGAAATGTTCACAGAAAATAGCTCTATCATTAAAGTTTTAGGTGTTGGTGGCGGTGGCTGCAATGCGGTAAATTATATGTATGAGCAAGGAATTCCGGGGGTAAACTTTGGCGTTTGCAATACCGACAAACAGGATTTATTAAAAAGTCCAGTTCCCACAAAAATCCAAATGGGTACCAATCTTCTAGAAGGGTTAGGTGCTGGTGCCGATCCAGAAGAAGGAAGACGAGCCGCCTTAGAAGCAGAAGAAGAGATACGCATGTACCTTTCCAATAATACTAAAATGGTATTTGTAACGGCCGGCATGGGTGGCGGAACTGGAACAGGCGGCGCTCCTATCGTTTCTAAAATTGCTAAAGAATTAGGCATTCTTACTGTTGGCATTGTCACCATTCCTTTTACCAACGAAGGAAAACCGAAACGCGATAAAGCAGAACGAGGTATCCAAAATATGAAAGAAAATGTAGATGCTTTAATTGTTGTGTCTAACAATAAACTCTACGATATCTTTCCGGATTTAGACATCGACGAAGCATTCTCTAAAGCAGATGATATATTAACTACAGCGGCTAAAGGTATTACAGAAATCATTACGAAACCAGGCAAAATAAACGTAGATTTTAACGATGTAAAACGCGTGATGTCTAATAGTGGTGTCGCCATTATTGGTATTGGAAAAGGTAGTGGCGAAAATCGCGCACAAACAGCCATTCATGAAGCGATGAATTCTCCATTATTAGAAGATGCCGATATTTTTGGAGCAAAAGGTGTCGTGTTATATATCACGTATGGCAATGGCATTAAGATGCGTGAATTAGATTTAATTACAGAATCTATCCAAGAACAAACACAAACCGATTGCGAAATTATTTGGGGTGTTTGTAAAGATGATTCATTAGATGATGAAATTGCCATTACCCTTGTAGCAACTGGATTTCAAAGTGGAGAAAGCAGTAAAGAAAGAAAACAAGTTCAGAAATTAAAAGAAGAAAAAGTTGTTTATACACTTCAAAAAGAAGTAGAAGCGGCACCAATTGAAAAAAAAATTGAGCCAACAACAGAAGTTACACCATCCGACCTAAAAGAAACTATCGGTGTTATTGAGTGTTCTCAATCTAACTATACCTCTTTCATAAATGAAAAAACAGATGAAACAAACGTAGATTCGGATGATCTTTCTATTCCATCATTAGAAGAGATTGAAACAGAGACGAAAGAAAATGAAGTGGAATTTGAAATCAACTTAAATTCACCTCAATTTGATATACAATTAGTGGATAAACCACGTAATCAATTTGTAAATGAAATGGATGAAGCGGCGAAATCAAGCTCTGCAACTGACAAGCAATTTACGCTGTTTGAAAGAGAAGACAATCACTCGAATATTGAAATTGAAGACAAACAGGATTTAGAACGCGATTTGATAAAAAAACGAATCACGTTAGATATGGAAAAACATCAAATTAGTTTATATGAATTGGAGCGAGAGCCTGCGTACAAACGCTATGGCCTGGATTTAGATGGAACTATTTCTTCTGATGAATCAAATTTTTCCAACTACATGATTTATAATAATTCAACAGATCCAACTAAAATAGAAATTCGTCCAAATGCAATAAAAGATATTACGTTAGATTAAGCGTAGTACGTATCGATTCCCACTGGGCTACATCATTATGGTGTAGCTTTTTTTTGTCCAATAATCTGTATTTGATTATTAAAATTTTTCATTTCTTTATACCTGAAATACTAATCACCTTTGTTAGGCAATCATACATGAAAAAAAATAAAAATATTTCATTCTTCAAAATAGCAATAAAATAAGGTATTTTGATGTGCAAAAATAAAAATGAGAATAAATGAAAATAAATATACTTACTGTTGCGTGGCATTATTTAGTTAGCAGGTGATAACACTTGACAGAGGCGAAACGATTGTTTCATCTAACATAATGTTATCAAATACTGATTTAATTTTTTTGCCATAAATTTTCATCTTTGATACCAATGTTTTATTTGTATTTACTGTTATTACACCAACAACTGCAATTTGCAAGTGGTTCGTTGTTTATTTAGTTATTGTTTGAATTTAGGGTTAAACCAAGCCATTGGTATATCCGCTTCAAAATTATTTTCACTATTCTTTATTCTATTTATAAATCTGCCTTCTACTTTAAACCCAATACTTTCATATAGTTTTAGTGCTTTTGTATTTGATTCTCTAGCAATTAATTCAACCCTAAAAATATCATTTCGGTTTTCCGTTATATAATTAAGAACTGTTTCAAAAAGTTTTTTACCCAAACCTTTTCCTTGATATTCAGTGTTCACTGCAATAGTAAGTTCACTTAAAATGTGTCCAAATACGCTCGGTTGTAATTTATAACAATGAATTTCTGCTACAATTTTTTCGTTGTTAAAATTATCCACGATTACAAACTGAACACCATTTTGTAATGATTTCTCCATAAATTCTTTTACATAATCGTTTGTAATTTCATTTTCAGTTCTTGCAAGTCCTCCAATAGTTTTACTAACAAGAATATACAAGTCAACAATTTCGCTTAAGTCATTACTTACTGCTTTTCTAATAAGGAATTGGTCTGTATTCATTAATTTGATAAGTTTTAAACTTTGTTGGTTAATTTTCAGATTTTTTGA
>JAGNZZ010000039.1 GCA_017984135.1 Chitinophagales bacterium
AGTGTCCAACGGATAGAGTCTAAGGTGCCACCATTGGTTGCTACGGAAGTACTCGTAAACGTTAAACTTCCGCCTACGCATACGGTGGTATCACTCGCTGTGAAACTGGCTGTTGCGGAGGGCGTGGTATTACACAAAGGATGTAAGTCGAATGCAGCAGTTTGGTCCGTTGCTAAATCAGCAGAACCTTGTAATGCAGAAAAACCCATTCCTCTACGAGCAAAGGCTGTCCATATTTCGCATCTATTGGCAAAGCCATTCAAAATAGAATCTGCTTTTAAAATAGCATTTCTCGAATCTAAAAAACCAGGATTACATTTTTGTAGTTTTAATCCTTCAATCACTAATTTTAAAGCTTTGTTGTTCCCACCATTTCCGTTATATAAATCATTATCATAGCCATATTTCTCAATAAGTAACCAATACATATCCCATAATGCTGATGTCCAAACTTCACCTATATCGTGCACTTCAGGGTTCAATTCTAAATCGGCATAAGTTAATGGATTTACAGACATATCAAAGCAATAAGGATAGCGTCGCATTCCATCACCGTTCGGATCTTGCGTCCAAACATAGTTAGCCATTCCTCGGGGTGTATTTTTAGTATCTGCTGGTTTTTTAGTTAAATACATAGCAAAGAAATCGCTCCAACCTTCGCCACCTTGTTCATTATTGGTTAAACAATGGTTATAATTATTTTCAGTTGTACCGGTAGGACCTGTTCCTGTTAATCGTATTGAAATACCATGACCATATTCATGCGCCACAATTCCATTATCTAATGCTCCATCTAAGTCAAGACAATTTGTATTTGATTGGCGATATAATGTGACATTAGCAGTTCCAAGGTTATTTCTCAATTTTTGGCCATCTGCCCACGTTACCACTACAGCAGGAATAGTAACAGAACCTGCATTAGTACCAGCAGCCATGATTAACAATGAATCACCAGCACTTTGTCTATTGATGATAATCACGCCGATTGCTCCTGCTTGTTGTGCATTATATACTTTTTCACTAAACTGGCAATCTCCTCTGTCTATTAATGCAATTTTACCATTAATAGCTCCAGGATTATTTACTGGTCCGCAAACATAAGATGCCGGTGGAGTAGCAGATGTAGCATTGGCTACTGGTCCAGTTACATTAAACGAACATGGTCCCCATCCATTTTGATCGCCATGAACAATATCTCCTGCAATGCCTACTGGAGCATTATAAGTTAAAGTAGATGGTGGTGTTCCGTTCCACATAAACATTTGCATTCTACTTCTTAATGCGTTACTATTCACACCATCCGGTGCCGTCAAAAAAATGGCATTATCTCTTCCTGCACCATCATGTGCTTCCGCATTTACTGGGTCGTTGTCAGTAACCGTATTTCCTAAATAATTTTTTAATTGGAAATTTCTATTGGTTTCATTAAAGCCATATTTTGCCATAATATCATGCATGATATTACACATATAAAACAATTGTGTTTGTATGGCTTGAGAGTTGGTTAACGTGTCTAATTGGGTATTAAAATCTAATGGAAAATCAAAAACCAAGGATGCGCCGCCATCGGCATAATTTGCATCGATTCCACCGGTTGGATTTACTTTATCATCGTCATCTTTATCTGAATAAACATTTACATTATTTCCTCTTGTTTTAGTAGATTCTGCTCCAGCAGCGCCATTTGTATCATGCCAACCATAAGGAGAAGCCGTTGGGTCATCCGGATTGGCAATTAATTGTCTTGTTCCGTACAAAGAAGATTCGATGTAATATGGATACACTCTATAGCTTCCAGTAGTTGTTTGTGCAACATCTTCTGTGGCACCTGTTGGAATGGCTGGTGTATTTTCAAAATTAGATGAATGATTATGGGAATGATTGGTTTGTGAAGACAAATAATTGCCTTTTCCAAAACTGCAATGCAAAATGAAATCTTGTTTTTTTAGTACTTCACCGGAAACAGCATCTACTTCGATATCCCAAAAATGATTTCTATCGATGGAATGGTATTGGATACTCCAAACTAATTTAACTCCATTTATTTTTGTTTGAGAATAATATAATTGTGCTTGAATTTCATAATCACTAATACCTGAAATGGGTTCAAATACGTAGGAATTAAAATCTTTATTGAATTTTCCTTTTTGTACTAATTGAATGTTATTTTTTTCTCCATTAAAAATGAGTGCTTTTGAGATGGCTGATTGTACATCCACTTTTGGAGAAATGGAAGCATTCATTTTTTTCTTTAAATCAAATACACCACTATTATTTGCATTCACTACTTTGCCATTCTTGATATGAACGGAAACAAATCCGTTTCTCATTTCTATGTTATTGGCTTTTTGTTGAAACCACAAACGTGTGATATTAGAATAATCATCTAGCTTTTCTTCTACAAGTTGTAAATCAATAATATCTTGATCAGAAAGCTGTAGTGTGGTTTGATTTTTCTTTAAATAATCTATTGAATACTTTTTAAAACTCACGGCAAAGGAGCTACAAAAGATGAATACCAACAAATGTGTTAATGTAATTTTTTTCATCATAAAAAATTTGTTTTGGAATATAAAGATACGAAATCATCAAAATTAACCAAAATTAACTTTAGATAATTCACGATAACAGAAAAAGTTTAACATATAACAATAAAAATATATTAGTATATAGTTTATAAATTAAACTACTACATTAATAATACGACCTTGAACAACTATGAATTTTTTAGGTTCATTTCCTTCTAAAAATTTTTGCACCTTTTCATCCGCCAACACGATTGTTTTAATATCATCATTGGACATATCTAAAGCTATTTCGATATTTGCACGATGTTTTCCATTAATTTGAATTGGATAATTGAAGCTTGATTCTACTAAATATTGTTCGTCATAATTAGGAAATGCTGCGTTTACGATAGAGATTTCTTGACCTAAGTTTGACCATAGTACTTCACAAGTATGAGGTGCAAATGGAGCCATTAATTTGATTAAATCTAATAAAGTAGATACTGAAACTGATTTTAATTTTGACAAATCATTGACTGCAATCATAAAGGTAGAAACGCAGGTATTAAACGCTAATCGTTCTATATCTTCTTGTATTCTTTTGATGGTTTTATGAAGTATTTTCAATTCATCTGATGTCGCTTCCTGATTCAAATTTTTAGCATTTCCTAAATCATCATAAAACAAACGCCAAAATTTACGGATAAAATTAGAAACGCCGGAAATCCCATTGGTATCCCAAGGTTTTGCTGTATCAATTGGGCCTAAGAACATTTCATACATACGGAAAGTATCTGCGCCATATTGTGCGACCATATCATCCGGATTGACCACATTTAAATAGCGTTTTGACATTTTTTCTAATTGTACATCTAAAGAAATATATTCATTTCCATCTTTATCATTTTCCCAAAAGACATCATCAATATTTATATTTTCAAATCTGTTATCTGTCTGTTTTAGTTCCTGAAATTTATCTTTGAATAATTTATCATTCTGTGCCACCATTACCGGTATATGTAAAGCAATTTCTACATTTTTTATTTGACCTTTCTTTGTCAATAAACTTCTTCCACCAATCATACCTTGATTGACCATTTTCTGGAATGGTTCTTCGGTGCTCACTTTTCCAATGTCTTTTAAAAATTTATGCCAAAAACGAGCGTATAATAAATGACCTACTGCGTGTTCTGAGCCACCTACATAAAAGTCCACATTTTGCCAATATTCTTGAGCTTGCTTGCTCACCATTTCGTTTTCATTTTGTGGATCCATGTAGCGTAGAAAATACCATGAACTTCCTGCATATCCAGGCATTGTATCGGTTTCCATTCTAGTATGTTCTCCATTTTGTTGTACCCAATCAGCTGCTGTAGCCAATGGACTTTCGCCGGTTCCAGTTGGCTTGTAGCTATCCACTTTTGGCAAGGTTATCGGCAATGTATTTTCATTAACAGCATGAATTAATCCATCCTTATCGTAATAAATTGGGAATGGCTCGCCCCAATACCGTTGACGAGAATAACCAGCATCGCGCATTTTATAATTTATTTTGCCATAACCTGCTTTTTGTGTTTGCAATTTCTGAATCAATAATGAGGTAGCATTTTGATAGTTCAAACCATTAATAAAATCAGAGTTAATGTATATTCCTTCTTTAGTGGCATCTGCTTGAGTTTCTATGTTTTGTTGTGCATCTAATATTGGAATAATGGGCAAATTATATTTTTGAGCAAACAAATAATCGCGTTGATCGCCAGAAGGTACTGCCATTACGGCACCTGTGCCGTAACCTGCCAATACATAATCAGCAATAAAAATTGGAATTTCTTGGTGTGTAAAAGGATGTAAAACATAAGCACCTGTAAATTGTCCGCTTACTTGTTTTTCTGCTTGCCGTTCAATATCTGATTTCGAGGCACAAAGTTTTACATATTTATCTACATCATTTTTAAATTCGACCGTTGTAATTTGATTCACCAATTCATGTTCAGGTGCAATAACAACAAATGAAACGCCAAAAATAGTATCTACGCGTGTAGTAAAAACATCTATGTTTGACATGGAAATGCCCTCTTTATTCTTCAAAGGAAAAGATACCATTGCCCCGATTGATTTGCCAATCCAATTGCGTTGCATGTCTTTCATACTTTCCGTCCAATCTAAAGTATCTAAGCCTTTCAACAATCGTTCTGCGTAAGCAGTTATTCGCAAAAACCATTGTGACATACGTTTCTTTTCCACAGGATGACCGCCACGTTCTGAAACGCCATTTACAATTTCATCATTTGCTAAAACGGTTCCTAATGCTGGGCACCAATTTACAAAAGATTCTTTTTGAAATGCCAATCGATACTCCATCAAAATTGCTTGTTGATGTTTTTGGGAAAACGTATTCCATTCTTCTGCTGTAAAATTTTGAGTTCCATCTTCGCAAGCAGCATTTAAATTTTCATTTCCTTGTTTCTTAAAAATGGAAATAAGTTGATTAATATTTTCTGCTTTTTCGGTTTCATTATTGTACCACGAATTAAACAATTGCGAAAAAATCCATTGTGTATGTTTGTAATATTGAGGTTCACAAGTGGTAACCTGTCTCGACCAATCATACGAAAAACCAATCTTTTTTAATTGGCTAATGTATGTTTTAATATTATTTTTGGTGGTAATTTCAGGATGTTGACCAGTTTGAATCGCATATTGTTCTGCCGGCAATCCAAATGCATCAAAGCCCATTGGATGTAACACATTAAACCCTTTCATGCGTTTATAACGAGCATAAATATCTGAAAAAATATAACCTAATGGATGACCTACATGTAAGCCGGCTCCACTTGGATACGGAAACATATCCAACACATAATATTTTGGTTTAGATGTGTCAATGTCCACTTTATAAACATTATTTGTTTGCCATTTTTGCTGTGCCAATTGTTCTATTTCCGAGAAATTATATTCCATAAAAAATTAAGTATGGACAAAAATACACAAAGACACAAACATGATGAAATTATAGAGTTTATGATTGTGTTAGAAGTTTATATCTTTGTTCAATGACAAAAAAAAACATTTATGATTCTGTATTTATTCTAATTGTAACAACTATTTGTCATTTCTTATTTTCAAAATATGGATTTAATCCAACGGATGAAGGATTCGTTTTGTCTTCATCCAACAGATTACTGCATGGTCAAATTCCTCATGTTGATTTTTCTTCCGTTCGTCCATTAGGATATGCTTATTTACACATTCCTGAATTATTAATTTCCAAAAAACAAATATTTTTAGTGTCGAGATTTGTATTCTGGTTTGAACAAGTTCTGATTGCATTTTTTTGGATTCAATTTTTGAAAAAAACATTGAAGGTTGAAATTACTACCTACAACAAATATCTATTTACAATAATCTGTTTCATTTTTAACGTGCACTATTTTCCGGCTTCAGTATTGCACACCATTGATGGATTGTTGATGTGTATTCTTGGATTAAATTTGGTTATTTCCTCCCAAAAAAAATGGAACTACTTAGGTTATTTTTTAATAGGATTTGCAGCCTTGTGCAAACAAAATTATTTAATTGTATTACCTATTACATTGCTATTATTTCATAGAATAAATCTATGGAAAAATTTTATTTTTGGATTACTTCCTATTATAATCTACGTTGGAATTATTAATATTTACGGCGGTTTTCAAGATTTCTGTATTCAACTAGGTGGACATCATGAGTTGTTAAAAGTCGGTTTATTTTCGTATCTATTTAATCCTATATTCCTATTTGTTTTCTTTCTTTTTTTATCGCTTCGATTCTTATCGTTTCGTTATATGCTTAAAGATGATAATTTAGATGGAATATTTAAAAATTTGAGGACATTAATAATCCAAATTTGTATTTTTTATTACTTAATTCTAATGATAAGCAATCACTATCATGGAAAATGGAGTTATATGCTCGTTGCAATACTAGCAGCAGAATTAGTATTTGTGTTTTTAAAAAAATGTGGATTTTTTGGTTTTGTTGAAGGTAAAAGGAAGTCGAATGAAAATGAATATAATTCATCCATTTATATCGGAAAAGAAATCAAAATTGCATTAATAACTCTAGTATTAACATGGTGTGTTTCCATTTCAGTTGGGTATAATACGCCTGCTTTATTTATTGGTGGATGTATAAGTTGGTTTATGTTTATAAGCAATAAATATGCTATAATAAACGATAGTTTCAAACCCAGAAAAATAATAGAATTGGTATTGATTATAATTTACTGCTCGATATTTATTGGTGCTCGATACATATATACTTATAGAGATTCAAGTCTAATTCATTTAAACTATAAGTTAGATAACATTGTTAAAGGCGCAAATGGAATCTATACCAACAAAAATAACTTCCTTGTTTTAACTGAATTAGATTCACTCAAAAAATCAAACCCAAATCTCATTGCTCTTCCAGATTTTACTGCTTGCAATATCATGCAATCACATCGATCCAAAATATTGACAGAATGGCCTAATAAAACGGAAATTCCAAATGATAAAATTTTAAAAAAAATCATTTCAAAAATAGAAAACGACAGTAATGCGATTTATGCAATTCCCATTTTTCAAACTGCCTTATTAAAGGATGGATTTATGCCATTAGAAAATTCTGGGCTTGATTATCCTATTATTTAGATGGATTAAACAACATTATCCTACCAAAAAATATGTTAATTATTTTGAAATTAGAAGTAAAGAGTAAACGAAAAAATTTTAGTTTTCATTCCAACGAAAACTTTCATTTTTAAATCCACCTAAATCTATTACTCTATCAATAACAGTTGCAGCCAGCTGTTCAAAGTTTTCAGGTTTGCTATAAAAGCTTGGCGATGCAGGACAAATAATGCCGCCGGCTTCCGTTACGGTTTTCATATTATTAATATGAATTAAACTATATGGTGTTTCTCGAGCCACGAGAATTAATGTACGTCGTTCTTTTAAAATAACATCAGCAGCACGTGTCGTTAAATCGTTTGAAATTCCATTTGCGATGCGTCCAAGAGTTCCCATCGAGCATGGACAAATAATCATCGTATCATATTTAGCCGAACCTGAAGCAAAAGGCGTCAAAAAATCATTTTTTGAATAAAAATCAAACGGATAATTTAAGTACGAATCAGTGCCTAATTCGTACTTCCAAACATCTTTAGCATTGTCAGAAAGCACTACGCCCACTTTCGACCATTGGTCTTTAATCTGTAATAACTTATCAAACAATACTTTAGCATAAATAGAGCCACTTGCTCCCGAAATTGAAACGATTATTTTTCTTTCCACTTTTTTAATTAAATTTACAAAACTTAAAGATTGGTATTAAATTTGTAATATCCATTCAAAATAACAAATTAAAATGAAAAATTTGAACAAATTATTTTTATTTCTAATGCTGCTTACCGCTTCTGTCGTGTTTGCGAAAGTGAAAGCTGAAAGCATTGCAGATAACGGAATCAATTGGACAAATATTGACAATGCTACATCGAAAGTGAAAGCAGACAATAGAAAATTCATCCTTGTAGAATTATATACAGACTGGTGTGGTTGGTGCAAAAAGATGGACGAAAACACTTTTGAAGAGGAAAGCATTATTCAATCTATAAATACTAATTTTGTTGCGGTAAAATTTAATGCCGAAACTCCATTACCTGTTACATTTAATGGAAAATCGTATGCATTTGTTAAAACAGGTGCTCGTGGTGCCAATCAATTAGCATTGGACTTAGGTAGTGTTGGTGGAAAATTAGGCTATCCAACTATTGTAATCTTAGATGCAAATGGCAATAAATTACAAGCATTTCCTGGATATAAAGATATTGAAACAATGTCTGTTATTTTAAAATATTACGAAAGTGGAAGCTATAAAACAATGGACTTTCAGCAATTTCAATCTGGTCAATAATTTCTTTATTTATTTATGAAAATATTCAAAAAAACATTAGGTTTTGTTTTATTCGGTTTGGCATTAAATATATATGCCGGAACACCTAATTCCTCCAATAATAATAAAATTACAAGTTCTAACTACACGATTGAGAAAGGAAAAGTTACGTGGTTAACTTGGGATGAAATGGTAAAACTAAATGAAAAAATCCCAAAGAAAATCTTCATAGATTTTTATACTTCATGGTGTGGCTGGTGTAAAGTAATGGACAAAAACACCTTTGAAGATTCTATAGTTGCTGATTTAATGATGAAAGATTTTTACTGTGTTAAATTCGATGCAGAAAGAAGTGATAGTATTCATTTTTTAGATAAAACTTGGAAATTTGTACCTAGTGGCAGAAAAGGATACCATGAGTTAGCTGCTTATTTTATGCAAAACCAACTATCTTATCCCACATTTTGTGTTTTAACTGCTGATTTTAAATTAATTACGCCACTAAAAGGCTATATTCCTGTTCCTAATTTTGAACCTATTATTAGTTATTTAGGTCAAGATTTTTGGATGCCATCTAAAACTAAAAACCTTGAAGAATACAAAGTAAACTACAAAAGTCCGAGAAAAACACCTTGGGTAGCACCACAATAAATTTAAAACAAAACAGCTGCAAAAAGCAGCTTTTTATTTATACAAAACATGAAGATTTACCATTATACTTCGCTCCTATTATTAGTTGGATTATTGGCTGCAAAGCCACCACAAAAAAATGAGCCAAAAGAAAAAAAAATAAAGTTAGACCAACCCATCTCCACAAACAATTCTTTGCTTTGGCAAATTTCAGGAAATGGATTAAATACGCCATCTTATTTATTTGGCACCATTCACATCATTGCGTCCGAAGACTATTTTTTAGGTAAAAATGTACAGAAAAAAGTAGAACAAAGCGATGCCTTAGTGTTGGAAATGGATGTAGATATGAACAACATAAACATCGCAGCTTTAACATCTGTTAGTATATTAGACAGTGGCAGAACCATTCAGCACTATTTAAGCGACAGCGATTATCAACTCATACAACTATTTATGGAAGATACCATTGGCATCAATAAATTTACTTTTGAAAATTTCTATGCTAGATTGAAACCATTTTTTGTAGAGCAATTAATCTACTTAAAACAAATTGGCGATGAGAAAGAACTCTATGAAATCAATCTTAAAAAAATTGCCGAAAACAAAAATAAAAAGACAATCGGATTAGAAACTTTTGAAGAACAATTACAATTTTTAGACGCTATTCCACTTGAAAACCAATTTAGCAGCATCGTAAATACCATTAAAAATTATTCAACAAGAACAAAAGAATTTAATGATTTAGTACAAGCTTATAAAAATCAGGATTTAATGGCATTAAACAAAGCCATTGAAGCAGAACAAGATACCAGTATAAAAGAAAATCTACTCGTTAAAAGAAATAAAAATTGGATTCCAAAAATCGAGCAATTAATTCAACAAAAAACCTGTTTTATAGCTGTTGGTGCTGGACATTTAGCCGGAGAAAACGGCATTCTAGAATTGCTTCGCAAACAAGGATTCACCGTTGAACCTATTTCCATTAATTAATGGTCAATTAATAAAAAACGGCTAAACATTTTCGTACTTTTGTATTCAATATGCTGGACTAATTTCAGCATTTTTTATAATAATAAACTATGCAAGAGTTACCGAAGAATTTAGATCATCAACAAATTGAAACAAAATGGTATCACCATTGGTTAGAAAAAAAATATTTTAAATCCGTACCAGACGACCGCGAACCATATACAATTGTCATTCCACCACCCAATGTGACTGGTGTTCTTCACATGGGTCACATGCTCAACAATACCATTCAAGATATATTAATACGCAAAGCTAGAATGCAAGGAAAAAATGCATGTTGGGTACCTGGCACCGATCATGCATCCATCGCAACGGAAGCGAAAGTAGTGAATTTATTAAAAGAACAAGGCATTCAAAAAAAAGACATCTCTCGTGAACAATTTCTAAAACATGCCTGGGAATGGAAAGAAAAATATGGCGGTATTATTTTAAAACAATTAGAAAAATTAGGCGCATCCTGTGATTGGGATAGAACTCGATTCACGATGGAAGATGATTTGAGTGATTCAGTAATTGAAGTATTTATCGATTTGCATAAAAAAGGAAAAATTTATCGCGGCGTGCGCATGGTGAATTGGGATCCTAGAGGATTAACCGCAGTTTCTGATGAAGAAGTCATCCACAAAGAAGTGAATTCCAAACTCTTTTATGTACGATATAAAATTGATGGAACCAACGATGAATACATCACCATTGCAACCACTCGACCCGAAACGATTTTGGGTGATACTGCCATTTGTGTACATCCAAACGACGAACGTTACACGCATTTAAAAGGGAAATCTGCCATCGTTCCTTTAATCAATCGTGTCGTACCTATTATTTTTGATGAACACATCGACATTGAATTTGGAACTGGCGCATTAAAAGTAACACCAGCACACGACATCAACGATTATAATTTAGGCATCAAGCATCAATTAGAAATCATTGACACACTAAATGACGATGGTACTTTGAGTGAAAAAGCCCAACTGTATATTGGTGAAGATAGATTTGCCGTTCGCAAAAAAATAGCCATTGACTTAGAAGAAAATGGCAACTTAGTAAAAATTGAAGAGATAAAAAATAAAGTAGGCTACTCAGAAAGAACGGACGCTGTAATTGAACCTAAATTATCCATGCAATGGTTTTTAAAAATGGATGAAATGGCAAAACCTGCATTGGAAAATGTACTAAATAATAACATCCAACTCATTCCCGAAAAATTTAAAAATACATACAAACATTGGATGGAAAATGTGCACGATTGGTGTATTTCCCGACAACTTTGGTGGGGCCATCGTATTCCGGCTTGGTATGATGAAAAAGGAAATGTAGTAGTAGCTAAAACACTTGAAGCCGCAGAGAAAATCTATGCCGAAAAATTTCCAAATTTAAAACATGAAAGCTTAAAACAAGATGAAGATGTGTTGGACACCTGGTTTTCATCTTGGTTATGGCCCATTGCGGTTTTTGATGGATTTAAGCATCCAAATGGAAAAGACATTCAATACTATTATCCAACCAATGATTTAGTAACTGCACCAGAAATTTTATTTTTTTGGGTGGCAAGAATGATTATGGCTGGATATGAATATAAAAATGAAAAACCATTCAGCAATGTATATTTAACAGGCATTGTACGCGACAAACAAGGAAGGAAAATGTCTAAATCTTTGGGTAATTCTCCAGATCCATTAGACTTAATTGAAAAATATTCAGCAGATGGTGTTCGTACAGGCATGTTATTTTGTTCACCTGCCGGCAATGATTTGCCTTTTGATGAAAAACTTTGTGAGCAAGGAAGAAATTTTAGCAATAAAATATGGAATGCATTGCGATTGGTAAAAGGTTGGGAAATTGAAAGTCAAGATGAAAATTCTCAGCACTCAACGCTACACACTCAACATCCAGTTTTTATTTGGTTTGAAAATAAACTTGAACAACTTAAAGAAAACTTAGAAAAATCTTATTCCACTTATCGACTTTCAGAAGCATTAATTGATTTATATAAATTCATTTGGGATGATTTCTGTTCATGGTATTTAGAATTTATAAAACCACCTTATGGCGAAAAAATAGATGCTGTTTCCTATCAAAAAACAGTTCAATATTTTGAAGAATTAATGAAATTATTGCATCCATTCATGCCATTTATTACGGAAGAAATTTTTCATTACTTAAATGAAAATAACAAATCAGATATTATTGTTTCAAACTATCCAATAATTGGAAATTACGATTTAAAAATAATTCAAGAAGGCGAAAAACTCAAAGAAATTATTTCAGCCATTCGTGATGTACGCAATAAAAATGGACTTTCACCAAAAGTTACCTTAACGGTTTTTATACAAACAAAAGACAAGTCTATTTATGAAATGTTCGGAGCTATAATCCTAAAAATTGCCAATATTCATCCTATACAATTTACTGAAATAGATATTGAAGGTGCTGTTACACAACTCATCCAAACGGATAAAATTTATATCGAAACTGGAATTAAAATAAACAGTGAAGCAGAGAAGAATAAGATTCAAGAAGAAATGAATTACTACAAAGGATTTATTACTTCCATTGAAAAAAAATTGAGCAATGAAAAATTTGTAGCCAATGCGCAAGCATCTGTAGTTGAAAACGAACGCAAAAAATTAGCAGATGGTCAATCAAAATTGCAATCCTTAATGGACACCTGGAATAAACTGTAAAATAGCTGATTATTATTTCAAAAAACGGCTTGATTTTTTTATATTAGCGAACTAAATTTTTATTAGAATGAATATATGTGTTATCACCGGTTCGGGTGGTTTAATTGGTAGTGAATCCGTAGCATTTTTTGCCGATAAATTTGATTTAATAGTTGGTATCGATAACGACTTACGTTCGTATTTCTTTGGGCAAGAAGCTTCGACAAAATGGAATAAAAATAGATTAGAAGAACAATATCAAAATTACAAACATTACAACATTGACATTCGCGAAAATGTTACTTTGGAAAATGTATTTAAAGAATATAAAGATGATATTAAGTTAATTGTTCACACTGCAGCACAACCATCTCACGACTGGGCAGCACGTGAACCATTTACAGATTTTACAGTCAATGCTAATGGCACTTTAAATATGTTGGAATATACAAGATTGTACGCACCCAACGCTGTTTTTATTTTCACTTCTACCAATAAAGTATATGGTGATAATCCTAACTATTTACCTTTAATTGAAAAAGAAACACGTTGGGAAATCGATGAAAATCATCCTTATTTTAAAGATGGTATTGATGAAAAAATGAGCTTAGACCATACAAAACATTCCATTTTTGGTGCGTCAAAAGTAGCAGCAGATATTATGTGTCAAGAATATGGTAAATATTTTGGAATGAATATTGGCGTTTTTCGTGGCGGATGCTTAACTGGACCTAACCACAGTGGTGCTATGTTGCATGGATTTTTATCTTATTTGATGAAATGTGCGATCACTGGTACTCAATATAATATTTTTGGATATAAAGGCAAGCAAGTGCGCGATAACATTCATAGTTATGATTTAGTAAATATGTTTTGGCATTTTTATCAAAATCCTCGACAAGGCGAAGCCTATAATGCCGGTGGTGCTCGCTATTCAAACTGCTCGATGCAAGAAGGTATCACACTATGCGAAGAAATATCTGGCAATAAAATGAACTACCAATATGTGGAAACCAATCGAATTGGCGATCATATTTGGTATATTTCTGATGTCAATAAATTTAAACTTCATTATCCTGAATGGAATTTTAAATACGATTTAAAAACCACTTTATCACAAATTCACGATAGTATGTTAAAAAGAGTATAGCGTTTTTAAAACAGTACACTTCCATTTTCATAACGAATTCTCACTCAAAACGACCGAATACTCACTTTATTCAAGTGCTTATAAAGTATTGATTAGTTTTAAGTTCAGTTCAAAAAAATATCTTTTCGTAAAAAAAATCTCATTTTTTTGTTCTAATTTCTTTAAAGATATGTAGCAAAAGCTGTATCTGATTATGAAAAAACTTAAAACCAATTCCTATGGAACCTAAAGATTTTGAATTACCTATTGAAGGCTCATTGCATCACCTTTTCCATCATCAAACAAAACAAAATAAAAGCGAAAAGCAGGATACACATCTTGTATTAAAAAAGGAGAAGAATAAAAGTAAAGAAAAAACTACTCATTCGCCAACCAGAAAGAAATAGGTAAAATGCTTGTTTTAATCCACGTAGCGATTTAAAATTTCAGCATACGCATCAATTCTTCTGTCGCGTAAAAACGGCCATATTCTACGAACATCTTCGGTTCTTTTTTTGTCAATTTCAATAACTGAATTGGTTTCTAAATCTGATGGAGCTGAAAATAAAAGTTCCCCTTGAGGACCTGCCACAAAACTTTGTCCCCAAAATTGAATTCCATTTGTAATTCCCGTCCAATCTGGCTCATGGCCTACTCGGTTAACTGTAATTACAGGCAATCCATTGGCAACCGCATGTCCACGTTGAACGATTTGCCAAGCATTAAATTGTCTATTTTTTTCTTCGTTTGAATCTGAACTTTCCCAGCCTATGGCTGTTGGATATATCAATAATTCAGCGCCATTTAATGCCATTAATCGAGCAGCTTCCGGATACCATTGATCCCAACAAACCAACACACCTAATTTGCCTAAAGAAGTTTGAATAGGCTTGAACCCTAAATCACCTGGTGTGAAATAAAATTTTTCATAATAAGCTGGATCATCCGGAATATGCATTTTTCTATATTTTCCGGCTACACTTCCATCTTTTTCAAACACTACTGATGTATTATGATACAAACCAGCTGCACGTTTTTCAAATAAAGAAGTAACCAATACTACTTCATTCTCTTTCGCTACTTTTGAAAATAATTCTGTCGTTACATCGGGAATAGGATGTGCTAAATCAAACAAAGCAGTTTCTTCTGCTTGGCAAAAATAAATACCGCAATGCAACTCTTGAAGCACCACTAATTCCGCACCTTGTTGTTTGCATTGTTTAATTCCATTTATGCTCTTTTCGATATTGGCCGCAATATCATTCGTATTGCTTTGCTGTACGATTCCTACTTTCATATTAATTTTATAACTTATTATTAAAAATGGATTGAACCTTTTGGAAACTGCATGGTGATACAATGTAATGAACCATGTTGTAAAATAAGTGCACTACAATCTACACCTATTACTTTTTTAGATGGGAATGCCGTTTGTAATTGATTAATAGCTTCTTCGTCTTGTCGTAATTGGTAGGTTGGCATTAACACGACCTCATTCATAATTAAAAAATTGGCATAAGTTGCCGGCAAACGTCGGTTATCATCGGATGCAAATACGGCATCTGCCATTGGTAATGAAATTAAACGATACGATTGACCATCTATGGTTTTTAGTTGATTTAATTCCATTTCCATTTTTTTCAGATCCACATAATGCACTTCGTTCCTATCGGTACATTGTACATAAGCAATGGTATGTTCATCACAAAAACGAGCCACTGTATCAATATGTGCATCGGTGTCATCGCCAATTAAATGACCGCTTCCCAACCACAATACTCTTTCTAACCCAAATAAATCTTTTAGTTTTTGTTCAATCTCATTTTGAGTTAAATGAGGATTTCTATTGGGTGATAATAAACAATTTGTGGTGGTTAATACTGTACCCTTTCCATCACTTTCAATGCTTCCACCTTCTAATACAATATCTGGAACTAAAAAATCCTTTGTATTAAAAATATGCTTTTCAAATAAATGGCGATTGATCAAATTATCTTTATCGGATGCAAATTTCAATCCCCAACCATTAAACATAAAATCATACACTACAAAGGAATTATCTTTCTGTACCGTAATAGCACCAAAATCGCGAGCCCAAGTATCGTTTATCGGTGTTTGAATTATTTTAATATTGGAAAGGTCAACAGCATGTAAATGACTTTTCAACTCAACATCATCATCACATACAATAATCAATGGCTGATAGGAAGATATGATTTTGATAATATTTATGTAGCATGGAATAATTTTATCCCAATATTGAAGCCAATCAGATTTTACACTTGGAAATGCTATTAAAATGGCATCTTGTGGTTCCCATTCAGCAGGTAAACGTAGTTCAGACATAGTACAAAAATACAATTTTTTCAATTGTTAATCAAAAACAACATTAGAATAAGTAAGTTTGCATCATGAAGAAACGATTAATACTATTGCCTGGTTTTGGCGAAGATACTTTTTGCTTTAATGAAATAATTCCACTAATTAAAGGATATCAATTTGTGCACATAGATTACAGAAATGCATTGAACAAATTTACGTTTCCATTTATTTCTGTCAACCAATTTTCGCGTCAATTAATCAAACAATATAAAATTACGAAAGAGGATAAATTAATCGGTCATTCCATGGGTGGTTATATTGCCTTTCAAATGCGTGAAATTTTGGACTGTGATATCTGTATGATTGCCTCTTTTAATAATACGGATAAAGTCATTCATTTATTCCCAAAATTTCCACGCATTACTCAAATTAGCACTATTTTAGGAATTACAAAAACAGAATTTATTCGAAATTATATGACAGGAAAAATTAAAGATGAAAATCATAAAAGTATTCAAGCTTATGTCATGCGCAATTTTAGAACCTTCAGCAATATCGAATTAGCCTTAATGACTCAGATGTTATACGAAAAAGGAATTACATCTACATTACCCAATCCACTGCGAATACACGACAAAAACGATAGAATAATTGCTGCTCCGAATGAAACATATAAACCTATAAAAGGTGGACATTTTTGTTTATCATTATATCCAAATGATACCGTTGACCACATGAAAGCATTTTTAGTGCAATAAAACATAATCTTATTTTTTTTTATTACTAGATATTCCATTTTTCATATTATTTGTATTTTGTACGCTATTAAATTATATGAGTATCCAAGCAAGCACAATAGAAAACAAGAACAATAGAGCTGTTACTTTATTAGTCATGGTAGCCGCATTAGGCTATTTTGTGGATATTTTTGACTTGCTTTTATTCGGAATGGTGCGCATCAGCAGTTTAAAAGATTTAGGCGTGAATGATGCCTTATTGGAAAGCATTGGATTACGGTTGGATAATTGGCAAATGCTTGGAATGCTTGTTGGTGGAATTTTTTGGGGAATTTTAGGAGATAAAAAAGGGCGACTTTCTGTTTTATTTGGATCTATATTAACTTATTCCATTGCCAATACCTTAAACTCTTATGTTCAAACCATTCCTCAATACGAAATATTGCGTTTTATTGCTGGATTTGGATTAGCCGGTGAATTAGGTGCAGGTGTTACTTTGGTAAATGAAAGCTTATCAAAAGAACGACGAGGAATTGCTACTGCTATTGTTGCTGGCTTTGGCGTGTTTGGTGCTGTGTTTGGTTGTGTAATCGTTTTATGGCTTAAAGATTGGCGATTGTGTTATTTAATTGGAGGTATAATGGGATTTGCATTATTAATACTCAGAATAAGCATCTATGAATCCGGTATGTATCAAAATGTAAAAAGCAAAACAAATAAGCTTGGTAATTTTAGTATTCTTTTTACGGATAGAAAAAGATTTATTAAATATATTTCCATTATCGCGCTAGCCATTCCCATTTGGTATGTAGTACAATTGTATGCAAAGTATGCACCTGAATTAGCCGATGCTATAGGTTTGCAATATCCTGATAAAAAACAAGTTGCCGTATATGCCATTCTTGCCATTTATTCAGGTTTAACAATTGGAGATGTAAGTTGCGGCATTGTATCCAATTATTTAAAAAGTAGAAAAAAAGCCTTACTTATATATATATGCTTATTAATCGTCTGTATTATTTTATTTTGGACATTAGGCAGCATTAATATGACAATGTTTTATGTATGGATATTTATTTTGGGATTAACCATTGGCTATTGGGCAATGTTTATGAGTGTAGCCACTGAATCGTTTGGTATTAATATTCGTTCCACTGTCAGCAATACAGCACCTAACTTTGTTCGTGGTTCTGTAATTGCCATCAATATGCTTTATATCACTTTTAAAAATAATTTCCATTTTTCTACGCAAATGGCCAATATATTAGTGGGAATTATTTGCATTTCGATTTCCATTTTAGCATGGTCACAATTAGAAGAAACGTATGGAAAAGATTTAGATTATGTTGAATAATTATTAATTATCTATTTAATCTTTGTTCTTTTAACAAACTTTCACTATTTTTATCTCAAATATACCAAAAAATGAAAGCCAAAATTAACTATCTGTTTTTACTTGCGTTTTTTATTGCAGTTACAACACCAGCTGTTGCGCAAAAAAATAAAAAAAATTCAAGTATAGATGTTGCAGCCAATCCAGGAAGTGGTGCAAAAGAATCTAAAGAATCAAAAGATGCTAAGAAGTACTACAACTTAGAAGCAAAAAAATATTTAAAAGACTGGAGCTTAACTTTACACTTCGGAACTACTACTCCTTTTACGGATATTAGAAGCTACGACTGGTCACGTCAGGTAAAAAAACCAAGTGAATTACAATGGGGTGTTGGAATTGGTTTAACTAAAATGTTCAATAGTGCATTTGGTTTAAATATCGATTATACATTAGGTCGTTTATTAGGAAGAACTGTAGAGCGTGGTGGTTTCGCGGAAGAAAGACAATATTGGAAACAACTGTTTCCTGAAAGAACGGATGCTGATGGTCCTGTTTACTTTAAAACAAACGTGTTTCACCAAGGTTCAGTGAACTTTTACATTGATTGGTTGGGTTTAGGAATGGGCTATAACCAATATATTCGCTCACAAATAACTGGCAAACCCATTAAATCAAGAAAATTTGCATTTTATACAAAAATTGGTGTAGGTATTATTCGTACTTCATCTCAAATATATAATGTATCGAATGACAAACCTATTGCAAACAATGCGTATTTAAGAGGTTTTACAAATAAATTCACAGAAGTTGTTTTCCCGTTGGCGGTTGGTATGAAATTTAAAGTTTCTAAAGCATTTGATATAGGACTAGAAGGTTCATTTACATTTACGAACTCCGATAAATTAGATGCTTTCCAATTCCAATCAAGAGTAGATGGTGGTAAAACAATAAATTCACTTTCTAAAATCAACAGAGATGCGTATGCGTATGTGAATTTGAACTTCACTTATAAATTTGGAAGAATTGGTTCTCAAAAAGAACATATTGAATGGGTAAATCCTATCGCATTCATTATGGCAAACCAACCTAAACCAAAAGAGTTAGACTTAAAAGATACGGATGGCGATGGTGTATTAGATATCTTAGATAAAGAACCTACAACACCTGCTGGTTATGCAGTAGATGTTCATGGTGTAACGTTAGATAGCGATAAAGATGGTTGCCCAGACACCAAAGATGTAGAACCATTCTCATCTCCTGCTTTCCCAATCGTTGATTGCAAAAATGTATTACCAGAGCAAAAAATTATTGACTCAGTAAGCGCACCGCAGTTCAAATACGAGCCATACAATGATTCAGCATTGAATAAGAAAATTCAAGAAGTAGAAAGTAAATTATGGAAATTAACTTCTATATATTTCGACTTGAATAAATTCAACATCACCAACGAATCATCTGAAGAATTGAAAAAAGTAGGTATTTTAATGAAAACTTATCCGGATATGAGAGTAAATGTAAAAGGCAATACTGATATTAGAGGTTCATCAGACTTCAATCAAAAATTATCAGAAAACCGAGTAAATGGTGCTATCAAATTCTTGAAAGATAATTATGGTATTACTGAAGATAGATTTATTAAATTACCAGTTGGAAAATCTGACCCATTAATTAAAGATGCTGTCAATGAAAAACAACACCACTCTAACAGAAGAGTTGATTTTTCACCAGTACAATAAAAATATCTAAACAACTTTAATAAAAACCTGTTAGTATTTATGCTAACAGGTTTTTTTAATCTATGAAAGCAACATTCAAATACAATTCAAAGCTTCCTTTTATAAAAGAAAATATAAAAGGGAATGAAAAAATCGATGATGAATTTATCTTCTTAAAAAAAAGAGATCGATTACCATATCAACGATTTATTAAATGGATTACGGAACGCAATCCTCAGAAAAAAGAAAAGAAAACAGATAAATATATTCCAGAGGTAATATCTACGAATTCATTTCTAAAAAGTAAGGAAGATAAGATTGTTTGGTTGGGACATTCCTCATTCTACATTCAACTAAATGGCATTCGGCTACTTACTGATCCTATATTTTACAACATCAATCCACTGCTTAAACGGAGACATCCGATACCATGTAAAACAAGTGATTTCACTAACATTGATTATATATTATTATCGCATGGTCATCGCGATCATTTAGACAGCCAAACATTAAAAAAATTACTTCAATACAATCCAAATGTTGAAGTACTTTGTCCATTAGGGTTTACTAAAATGCTACGAAAAATGGGCTTTAAACACATACAAGAAGCCGCTTGGTGGCAACAATATCATACAAAAAAAATCACGATCGATTTCTTACCGGCAAAACATTGGAACCGTCGATTTATTAATGACTATAACACGACACTTTGGGGAAGTTTTGCCATTCAATCCAATGCTACTTCTATCTATTTTGCCGGCGATACCGGTTATGCGCATCATTTTAAAGAAATAAATGAACAATATAAATCATTTGATTATTGTTTGATGCCAATAGGTGCTTATAAGCCGAGATATATCATGGAATGGGCACATGTGTCTCCGGAAGAATCGGTTCAAGCATTTCATGAATTGAAAGGAAAAATGTTTATTCCTATGCATTATGGGACTTTTGATTTAAGTGATGAACCAGCTTCAGAACCCGTAAAACTTATGCAAGAAATGAAAAATGAAAAAAAATTAAACGGAAAATTGGCTATTTTAAAAATTGGACAACCATTAGAAATATAAAGTGGAGCATATCGGATT
>JAGNZZ010000040.1 GCA_017984135.1 Chitinophagales bacterium
GAAGTGGGCATTTCCTACTATGGACGCACCTATGAGGAAGGCAAAAAAATAGGCATGAAAGATGCCTTTCGCGCCTTGTATTGTATTATTCGATATAATTTATTTGAATAAAATAAACCACGCACCATTTATACACAAAAAACAGTGGAAAAGCCCAAGCGTGTTAAAAAGTTCACCTAAAGTTCAATATTAATTCTTATTTAAAGTGTGCAGAATTCATTGATTTGAATTAATTTTGTAAGCCGTGCCTAAAGTACGGCGGCCGAAATTAAAACAACGTATATGAAGGAAATTTACAAACCCCAAACTTTTCTTAGTGTTATTTTAAATTCTAAAAACGAGGATACTACATCTTTGTTTTTCCGTACGAAAGCAGCTGCATTTATGAAAAATAAATACGCATTTTTATTGCTGGCATTTTTGTTGTTTTTGGGTGGGAATTGTTCGGGGCAGACGACTGCAATTTATGAAGTTGCTTCTACTACTACAGTAACACCCACTGGAACAGCACCAAGTGGTTCATCTGTTAGTTACACTCAAACATACACTGCAGCTAAACAAATTACAAAAGATAATTCCGCCACACTTACTCTTACTGGATATGCTGGCTATAAAATAACTCAGATTACGTTAGAGATGAAGTCTAATACTTCTAAAGGAATAGGAACTTTAAGTGTAGTAGCAGGAAGTACTACAATATCGTCTGTTAGCCCGACTGCTGCTTTTAATACTGCTTCTTGGTACGGAGCCTGGAGTACTTCTTATGTTAATGTAGTAAAAACACCTACTGCCTATTCTATTGGTTCAGGTGAAAATGTTGTTATTTCAATTGCAGCTACTGAAAATAGTTTATACATACAAAAATATACAATTGTATATGAATCTGTTGCACCTTGTTCTTCTCCTCCTACAACTGAGGCAACCAATATTATTGCAACTCCTACAACTACAAGTACTGCATTATCTTGGACAAATGGGAACGGAACTAATCGTGCAGTTTTTGTAAAACAAACTAGTAGCGGTACACCTTCTCCTATAGATGGAACTACTTACACTGCCAATACCACTTTTGGCTCAGGCACTCAAATTGGTTCTTCAGGTTGGTATTGTGTATATAATGGCACTGGTAACTCAGTTACTATATCGGGTTTAACTCCTTCAACTACATACAGAGCAATGGTTGTAGAATATAATTGCAGTCCGGGTTCTGAAAAATATTTAACAAACACTGCATCTGATAATCCTAATAACTTTACGACACTTACTCCACCAGCCAATGATGAATGTAGCAATGCAACAGATGTAATAGTAGGTTCTACAACTGCTGGGACTACCACTTCAGCTACTTTAAATACTTTGACAAGTGAACCTTATGCCTATACATCTGATGTTTGGTATAAAGTAACTCCCACGTGTACAGGGACATTAACCGTTTCTACTTCTACATCAGGACAGGATTTAGACATTTATGTTTTTAGTACATCCTGTCCAAGCTCTGCAACTTCTTATGTAATTGGTGGGAACGGTGCAGCAACTTCAAAAACTACAGAAACAACGTCTGCTTTTTCCGTTACTAATGGCACTACTTATTATATACGCATAGCACTTTATGGAACAGCAACTGGTACCTTTAATGTTACAGTAGCAGGAACACAAGCACAGCCGAGTGTCATCACTCCACCAAGCAACCTTTGTGTAGGCAGTTCAGCAACCTATTCAGTTACTAATATTACAGGTCTTACATTCATTTGGACTTTGCCAAGTGGTTGGTCAGGTACAAGCACTTCAAATAGTATATCAGTTACTCCAAATACAACAGGAGGTACTATTTCTGTTGCTGCTGTTGGTTGTGCAACTAGCACACCTAGAACATTAATAACAGCAACCCCAGTGGCTACACCCACACAACCCAATCCTATTGTTGGGGAAACATCGCCTTGTCCAGGAGTGGAAGAGGTATATTCGGTAGATCCGGTAGCTGGTGCTACTTCTTATACTTGGACCTTACCAAGTGGATGGAGTGGTTCATCTACAACAAATAGTATTACTGCTACTTCAGGAACTTCGGGTGGTACAATAAGTGTAACGGCAAATAATGCATGTGGTAGTAGCACTGCAAGTACACTTGCTGTAACTATATTGACAACACCATCAGCACCAACAGCCACTGCTGGTACAGCCATTGATGGAACTTCATTTACTGCCAACTGGAACAGCGTAGCAGGTGCTACAGGCTATTATGTAGATGTTTATACAAGTAATCCAAGCCCTACAGACTTGTTTATTTCGGAATATGTAGAAGGCAGTAGTAATAATAAATATATAGAAATATATAATGGTACTGGAACATCTGTTAACCTAAGTAATTATAAATTACGTTTGTTTGCAAACGGAGCTATTTCTCCTACAAATGATATAACATTAAGCGGAACATTGGCAGATGGTGCCGTAATTGTATATCAAAATAGTGGATCTACAATTTATGCAGGTAGTACAACTGATAATGCCGCATGTAATTTTAATGGAGATGATGCGGTTGCTTTATATAAAACCACAACGTCGAGTTATGTAGATATATTTGGACGAATAGGGGAAGACCCAGGTACTGCATGGACGGCAGCAGGTGGTTATTCAACCTTAGATAAAACCTTGGTAAGAAAATCTTCAATCATTTCGGGAGTTTCATCAAATCCATCTTCAGGTTTCCCAACTTTAGCAACAGAATGGGATTTATATAGTCAAGATGATGTTTCACATTTAGGCAGCCATGATATAGTTGCAGGAAAACAATATGTACTTGGTTATGAAAACGTTTATACAACCAGCACCTCTTTAGTAGTTACTGGTTTATCGCCTAATACTACTTATTACTATGTAGTAAGAGCAGATAATGGAAATTGTTCTTCACCCAATTCTAATGAAATAAATGTCACTACCACTTCTTGTGCCGCAGCAACGCATACGGTTACAAGTATTTTACCAACTACTGGCCCCGTTGGCACTAGAGTAATGATAACAGGAACTGGTTTTACTAATGTTACGGATATTACCATGGGTGGTGTAGCCGTTACAGATTTTACAGTATTAAATACTACTACTATAATTGTTAGAATTCCAAGTGGGGCAACCACAAATTCTATAAATATATATAACAGCGGCTGCCCTAAAGCATCGCCTACTTTTACTGTATTAATAAGCGACGGTAATTGTGGAGCCGGAGGTGCTATTACTGCATCCGATTTATTTATATCAGAAGTATATGATGCAGAAGTAGGCAGTAGAGGATATATCGAAATATATAATGGTACTGGTGCTGCGGTTAATTTATCCTCTTATAAGTTAAAAATATACACAGGTGCTACTACTTGGGTTACGTTAAGCGGAACTTTAGGTATTAATCAATTTGCCGTAGTAAAAATCGGTAATAGTGGCACTAACTGTGATGCGACTATTTCTGCAACCGGAGCTTTATTAATAAATAGAAGTACCTCATCGGGATATAATAAAAATGACTACATAGAATTATATAAAGGCACTACTAAAATAGATAGAGTACAAACACCAAATGAAACTGGATTTAACTTAGAAAGAAACACACTTACAGGCGCACCCTCTCCAACATTTAATGCTGCTAATTGGACACTTACAAGTACAGAAACTTGTTCAACTTTAGGTACTTCTTCACTTACTAGCAACCCTTTATTGGTCATAAACACAAGCCCAATTGACAATTCCATTTGTCCTGTTGGAAGTATTCAATTTAGCGTAGCTGCTACAGCTAATCCTTCACCAGTATCAACCTATAATTGGTATTATAATAATTCATTAGATATGGCTGGTTGGCAATTAGTAAGTGGTAATATTGCAAGTGCAACCGGTACAAATACGGCAACACTCACGCTACCAGCAGATTTTGCTCCATTGTATAATTATCAATTTTATTGTGTAGTAACTAAATCAAATGGCGGAAATACTTGTACAAAATATACTGACGCAGCTCGTTTTATTTATCCAACTGCCAGATATTATAGAACTAAATTAAGCACCACCAATGGAAGTTGGACAACTGCCTCCGAATGGGAAATGACAGATGATGCAAATTTTGTATCACCTACACCTATTACTGCATGTGCTTATCCTTGTTCTGCAAATTCATCCGCAGCAGTTATTCAAAACGGAACTAAAACAACGATAGGAGATGGAATAGCAAGTTTTACAACAGATATTGATAAACTAACCATAGAAAATACAGGTACTTTAGAGTTGCATACTAAATCTAAAATTACTGTATATGATAGTACTGCTGCCGGTGCAGACATAATTGTAAATGGAACATTGATAGATAGAGGTTCTACAAGCAATGGGGTGTATTTTACGGGTTCATCTTATACAAACGGTTCAGGTTGGATATTAGGAAATGCAGGCACTATAATAAAAACAAATGCCTCCTCAGTAGATGATTATAAAACACATTATCAAGATGGAATTAGTAATATACCTGATGGCTCAAGTGGTGCAAAGTGGACTTACAGTTACAATGGTGATGGAAACCCATCGGTAAATGCCGTAGGTATGTATTACCCAAATTTATATTTCGAAAATACTACAGGAGTTTTTCATGATTTTATTACGGCAACATCATTATTAAAAGGAACTACAGATTATTGTACAGTAAAAGGTAATATGTTTATAGGAACAACAGGCAGTAGTGGTGTGCAAATTTATAATAATAACACCTATAGTCAAGCGATGAAAATATTGGGGAGTTTGTCTATTGGCTCGGGGTCTTCATTTACAAATATTTCCTATAATGGTTCAACATCTTCTGTGCATGGTTACGGAACAGGTATTGAATTATTTGGCAATTTAACCAATAACGGCACACTTACCAATAATGCTAATTCAACCGGAATTCTTATGTTTTCAGGCGGAGCCACTCAAGCGGTTAGCGGCTCAGGAACATTTAATTTATGGAATGTAGAACTGAATAAAAATACTCAAACATTAGTTGACCAACAAGTGAACTTAACAGCCGATAATAAGCTGAATTTTAATAGTGGAGGTATATTAAAAACAGGTACTAACGTTTTTAGTGTTTCTAATGGCGATGCAGTAAATGCCGTTACCGGTTTTCAAACACCATTTATTGCAAACACTGGCGCACCTAATTATTCTAATGATAAATATGTATGGGGTAAATTGGAAAGATATATCAATAGTTCCGCTATTTACGTATATCCTATAGGTGATGCAGTGGCGGGAGAAGGCTATAATCCGTTGCGCTTCGACAGAAAAACAGGCGATGGTAAGGCTACAGCACAATTTATTCCTGTTGCCGGTGGTGCCGGAAATTGTGTAATAGGCCCAATATATTTTTCATGTGGTGGTGTTACCAAATTTTTCGAATACCAGAAAATGACCAGCGAAGGGAAATGGAATATGAGCAGCAGTACCGGCACTACTTTTACGTATGATATTTATTTACACCCCAATCAAGTTAATTTAGATATTTATCCCAATGAAGATGCTAATGCCGATCCTTTATTTTATAAAAAAAATTATAGAGCCTTAAAATCTTTAACAGGAACAACGGATTGGAAATCTTATGCTGGCGACCCTGCAACCTGTTCTACTTGTGGCGATATCTGCGAAGTCGGTTATTATTACAATATTCCGGGTAAAGGGTATTCCGGATTTTCAGATTTTGCACCTGCGGGAGGTAACTTAAATTCTACTGCTCTTCCTGTCGAGCTCACCTCCTTTACCGGACAGTGTACCGACGGCGAAGTGCTATTGAATTGGACAACCGCCTCCGAGTTTAATAGTCAAGCCTTTTTAGTGCAACGTTCCGAAGATGGTATCCATTTTCAAACGATTGCCACAGTGCCAAGTGCAGGAAATTCTGCTCAATTGAGAACGTATTCCATTGTCGATACTTCTGCGGAGACTACGTCAAATTATTATCGCTTAGTGGAAATTGACCAAGATGGCAAACAAACCATTTATTCATTTATCCATGTTCGATGTGGTGAAGTAAATGGTATGAATGTATATTACAACCAACCGAATGTAGTGGTGGAAGTGAGCTCTACCACCGACAAACCAATTAGCTTGAATGTGTTTGAAATCTCCGGAAAATTAATCCATCAAGAAAATAAACTGGTGCAACGAGGATATAATAGTTTTAATTTGAATTTGAAAAATAAATTAGCGGATGGCATTTACATCATTCAAGTAATCGATGAAAAATCGATCCAGGCTAAAAAAGTAATGGTGCATTAAACGTATAAATGCTTTGTTTTTTTTCAGTATTAGAATGTCAGTTGGATGCTTTCTAATCCACTTTTCCAACTTTCGCCTAGCCTTTGCGCAGCAAAAGTTAGAAAAGATGGAAGTAGCTTTTTTTCAGAATAATATTAGTATTGAAAAATAATAAGTAAATGTTTTATTGAACCTCCATAAAAGAACCAGTAGCAGGCACTTCCTTAATTTCATAAAATTTAAGGGTTTCTAATTTTGATTTTTCCGACTTTAGCACACGCACATAAAAATGCCTTCCATTTAAACATTGACATGCTTCACATGAAATCAGGCCATCTTCATTTTTAGATCTAATTTCAAGAATATTTATTTCTTGTTTAACTAAATGACTTTTTACAGCACCTAATAATTGTGATTCCGTCGGTTTTACCAACCAATTAAGATGCCACGGATTTTGACATTTTGTTTCATCATATTGCATCCAAATTTCAGCCTTATTTTTCGGTTTAGAAGGCTTGTTTTTTCTACCACAAGCAAAAGAGATGGTAGATAATAAAATAAAAATAAAAGCAAATAAATTACGCATAGAATAACAATTTATTGTTTAAAATGAGAAGAAGTTTGTTCTACATTTACATGGGCATTTTTACCAATAAACACGGCTCTGTTGTCTTCAAAATGTCCACTCGGAAATTGATAGGCTACCGGAAAATCATATTCTGCTACATGTTCCTGTATAATTTCTTCTGCAGTTTTCCCAAACGGAATGGCATTGTCTTTCATATCTGTCATGCCACCTACTAATAAGCCTGCTAAATTTTTCAATTTTCCGGCTCGTTTTAAGGCCATCATCATTCGATCGATATGATATAAATATTCATCCAAATCTTCAAGTAAAAGAATTTTTTTATTGGTATCTAAAATGGTTTTAGTACCTAAAATAGAATATAAAATGGACAAATTTCCACCTACAATTTCACCTTGCATACTTCCATTTCTATTAAAGGGATGTGCCGGAAAAGTATATTCTAATGACTTACCAAATAAAGCATTTTTAAGTGACGAAATGGCGTCGGTTGTATTTGTCGCAAAATTAATAGGCATTGTAGCATGTAAACTTTCAACACCAATATTACAGCTTAATTGCGTATGAAAATACGTAAAATCGGAATAGCCGATGAGCCATTTCGGATGGTCTAAAAACGCCCGAAAATCCAAGTTATCCATGATGCGTACACTGCCATAACCACCACGTGCAGCAATAATTGCTTTAATATTTGGATGGTTGAGCATGCGTTGAAAATCGGCTTGACGTTCCGTATCACTTCCACCATATTGATGGTCTTCTTTGCCAATGGTATCGCCTACAATCACCTTTAAATTCCAGCTTTCTAAAATTTCGATGGCCTTTTGAATATCGCCTAAGCTTATTTTTCGTGCCGGACAAGTAATGCCAATGCTGTCTCCTTCTTTTAAAAATGGTGGTCGTATCATGTTGTATTGTTCCGCTTCAAAAATACTATTTTTTGAAGTTCATACTTCCATAATTTTAATACTTTATATAAAAATCAAATATTGCTTAACTTAGCGCCATGTCCACTCCAAAAAGATATACCGTTACGGCCGCTTTGCCTTATGCAAATGGTCCTTTACATATTGGCCATTTAGCAGGTGCATATATTGCGGCTGATGTATATGTTCGCCATTTACGTTTGCAAGGAAAAGATGTTATTTTTGTTTGTGGAAGTGATGAGCATGGCGCCGCTATTACCATTAAAGCTAAAAAAGAAAATACCACACCACAAGCTATTGTTGACCAATATCATTCGGTAATTCGAGATAGTTTTGAAAAATTTGGAATTACCTTTGATATTTATCATCGTACATCTGAGAAAATTCATTACGACACCTCACAAGATTTTTTTAGAGTGTTGAATGAGAAAGACGCATTTGAAATTATTGAAAGTGAACAGTATTTTGATGAAGAAGCCAAGCAATTTTTAGCAGATAGATATATAATGGGTACTTGTCCGAAATGTGCAAATGAAAATGCGTATGGCGATCAATGTGAAAAATGTGGCAGTTCATTAAATCCAACGGATTTAATTCATCCTAAATCGACCTTAACACATTCTACTCCAATTTTGAAAAACACCAAACATTGGTTTTTAAAATTAGATACACAACAAGAGGAAATTAAAAATTGGCTAGATAAGACTGGTGGTGAAAACAATTGGAAAGCTCATGTGTTAGGACAATGCAGAAGTTGGCTGAACGATGGATTGAAGCCACGTGCCATGACAAGAGATTTGGATTGGGGAATTCCGGTTCCACCAGAAATGGAAGGCAGTGCAGGCAAAGTGCTATACGTTTGGTTGGATGCGCCCATTGGTTATATTTCAGCAACAAAGCAATTGTTTTTAGAGAAAGCCAATCAACAAATTAATTTTTCCTACACACATCGCACATTTGAAAATGCACAAATAGAAGATTGGAAAAAATACTGGCAAGATGAGGAAACACAACTCATTCATTTTATTGGAAAAGATAATATTGTGTTTCATTGTATCACATTTCCAGCGATATTGAAAGCACACGAAAATTATATTTTACCGAGCAATGTGCCTGCCAATGAGTTTATGAATTTGGAAGGAGATAAAATTTCTACTTCGAGAAATTGGGCGGTTTGGTTGCATGAATATTTGGAAGAATTTCCGGGAAAAGAAGATGAACTACGTTATTGCTTAATTGCGAATATGCCAGAAAATAAAGACGCTGAATTTACTTGGCAAGATTTTCAAAATAGAGTAAACAATGAGCTGGCAGCAAATTTGGGCAATTTTGTAAATCGTGTGGCAGTGCTTACACACAAATTTTACAAGGGTGAAATTCCAAATGTAGATACAGCAACATATAGTGTTGTTTTTGATGAAATAAATGAACTCAAACAAAAGTTGCATACTGCTATTGGCAATTTTAAATTTAAAGAAGCCTTGCAATGTGCCATGCAAATATCATCTGTAGGAAATAAATTTTTAGGCGATAATGAACCATGGAAATTAATTAAAACGAATGAAGAACATGCAAAAGTAATAATGCGCGTAAGCATTGATATTTGTGCTATTTTGACCGAAGTGATTGCGCCATTATTGCCATTTACTTCTGCTAAATTAAAACATCAGTTTAATGATTTCACTGAAAAAATAAATCCTGCTCAAATCTTATTTGAGAAAATTACCGATGAACAAGTTGCTTATCAAATAGAGAAATTAAATAAAACAAAAGTAACGAAGCAAGAAAATAATTTAGAAATGATGCCTTCAAAAGCTGAAATTACTTACGATGATTTTTCAAAACTAGATATTCGAACAGGCATCATTTTAGAAGCAGAAAAAGTGCCCAAAGCCGATAAATTATTGAAATTATTAGTGGATGTAGGTTTTGAAAAACGTACTATTGTTTCCGGTATTGCGGAACATTTTGCTCCCGAAGAAATTATAGGAAGAGAAGTTTCCGTGTTGATTAATTTAGCACCTAGGAAATTGCGTGGAATTGAAAGCAATGGCATGATATTAATGGCTGAAGATGGAAACGGAAAATTATATTTTGTGAATGCTTCGCATGTTGCCGCCGGAAATTCAATTAAGTAATGTAGTAATAAAACGATGCAATCACATTCATTATTCTAATTTTCCGGCATGTTCGGCTGTTATTTCTAAAATATTATTATAGTGTTTGCTGCTTTTTAGAACTAATAAATTTATTTTTTCAGACTTATTGTATGGCACTTTGTGTGCATATTTATAAAAGAAAAGTTCTAACGAATTTTCAGGTTTATTTTGTTTTTCAAATTGACGAGTACTTGCCGGTAATACAATCTTGTCGTATTTGTCATGGTACAACTGTGTTTGAATTTTTTGAGGAACTAAAATGATATCAGCTTGTTCATTTAAAATTTCTTGTACACTCAATTGCTTTCCGGATGTAGTGTGTTTTCCAGATGCAAAAACACTATTCCAATTGCCCATCCAAGAGATATAATTATCATAATACACCACTGCATGCCCATTTTTTATGGATGACAAATCATTGGCAAGATAATACATATTACTATAGTCACTTTGTAGCGTTTTTTCAAGAAAGGAAAAGGCCGTTTTGAAACCAAAAAATCCAACAAAAATAGCCGTAGCAATGGCTTGTGAAATAGACCTAAAGTCGCGAATAAACAATAAGCATAAAACCATACAACCAATGTAGATACTGTAGTAATTTTTATAGGCTAAGTTTTCTTCTTGAGAAAATGTACATACATAGATACTTGGAATTATAATGAATCCTACTGCAATGGCATAATACCGAAAATGTAAATCTTTTCTTTCTTTTAAGAAATAGAAAATAACACCAATCACTAATGGTAAAATCATAAAACGCAAATAATGCATTAAAAAATAAAAAGCATCCTTGTTGAAAAATCCTAAAATAGATTTTGAATCCGTTGAGGTGTGTAACCAATGGTAAGGTGCTATTTTTCCGAAATATAGATATCTATAAAAGTAAAAAATAGCAATAGGTAGGATTAAAAACAAGATTGTTTTTCGAATTCTACTTAAAATGAATTTCCGTTTGTATCGTTCTTTTAATTCTTTAATATCCCAATAGCTTACTAAAATTAATGGCATTAAAATAAAAAAATTGTCGATACGCGCTATGATATTGACAGCCGTCCAAATCATCAACCAACTGTAACGATGTTTCCAAAAGGAGCGCAATGCCAACAACCATAACATACCTTGAAATAAGATTTCATCGCCTAAAACACCTGCCCAAATTTGGGTACTCATAAACAACAAACCCACCAACAATAAATTTATACTCCAAAATCTTGAATCAATAATACGTTGTAACAAATAAATAGATACGATTATACTGATGGCAGAAATGGTAAGCGCAGCCTTGATTGTAGTAAACTTAAAAAAATGAATAAGTGTCCAAAGCGCCGTTACATATAAGAAATTTGTACTATCATCAAACGCATTTATTTGCAAATTAGAAACTTGAAAAAACCATATTTTATAATGTTCTAAATTTTCGGCATAGATGAAGTTGGCAGTACTACATGCTGCCGGCTGTGTGTAAATGGGCAATAATTTAAAAAAAAACCAGCATAAAGGAATGGCTAACAAAAGCGCAAATTGGAGTCTTTTCATAGAGTTGTAAGATAAAATAGATTTCTTTAAATAAAAATCATTTTATAAATTTAGCAAAAATTAGAAAAATGAGCTTAGATAAACAATTTGAACAAGCACAAGTAGATGTAAAATCACTAACTAAAAGACCTTCAGACATGCAATTATTAGACTTGTATGCTTTTTTTAAACAAGCAACTGAAGGCGATAATAAAACCTCAAAACCAGGCATGTTCGACATTAAAGGTAAATTTAAATGGGAAACGTGGAAGGCAAAATCAGGAATGAGTACAGACGTTGCGCAACAAAAATACATTGATTTAGTAAGTGAGTTATTACAAACACATAAATAAAAATTAAATCTATTTTAAATTGTCTAATTACAGATGCTTTATGTATTTGTAATTTAGATTAATTCCAAACTATCATAAATCAAAAAAATTAACCTTAATGAAAAGTTTTTTCTATGTCAAATGGTTAATTTTGCATCGATTTTTTTGAAATCTCATTATCATGGCAAAAGAAAGTTTTTTCTCTTCATCAATCGGCAGAAAATTAGTTGTCGGTTTTACAGGATTATTTTTAATATCATTTTTAATTGTACACGTAGGCATCAATGCTTTGATACTCTTAAATGACAATGGTGAAACATTTAACGAAGCGGCACATTTTATGTCGCATTTTTGGCTAATTCGTATCATGGAAATAGGCTTGTTGGTAGGAATCTTAATCCATATCGGATTAACACTAAAATTAACCATTGAAAATAAGAAAAAAAGACCTGTACCGTACGCAGTACAACCAGGAAATGCCAATTCTAAATGGTATTCTCGTTCCATGGGCGTTCTAGGATCTTTATTGTTGATATTCTTAGTGGTACACATGGCCGATTTTTGGTGGGCGACTAAAAAAGCATTATACATCACCCACGAAGTGGATAATCCATATCAAGAAATAGTGAAAACCTTAAAAGAACCAATCTTTTTGGTTATATATGTAATAGGTGTATTTTCATTAGGATTTCATTTGTTGCATGGATTTCCAAGTGCATTTCAATCTTTAGGATTAAATCATAAAAAATATACACCGATGATTAAAGCCGCTGGAACAGCTTTTTCAATAGTGGTTCCCGGCTTGTTTGCAATCATAGCATTAGCAGTTTTTTTTGGTTTAGTTCAATAAATTTAGTTCAAGTACAAATTTTAAAATAAGATGGCTCTTAATTCAAAAATACCCCAAGGAGATATAGATAAAAAATGGACCGATTACAAAGGTCACGTCAAATTAGTAAATCCGGCAAATAAACGTAAATTAGAAATCATAGTCGTAGGAACTGGTTTAGCTGGCGCTTCTGCTGCCGCAACATTAGGCGAACTAGGCTATCGTGTAAAAGTATTTTGCTTCCAAGATTCACCACGTCGTGCACACTCTATTGCGGCACAAGGTGGTATTAATGCTGCGAAGAATTATCAAAATGATGGTGATTCTGTTTATCGTTTATTTTATGATACAGTAAAAGGTGGCGATTATAGAGCACGTGAAGCAAACGTTCATCGTTTGGCAGAAGTATCCGTAAATATTATCGATCAATGTGTAGCGCAAGGCGTTCCTTTTGCACGCGAATATGGTGGTTTCTTAGATAATCGTTCATTTGGAGGCACACAAGTAAAACGTACATTTTATGCAGCAGGCCAAACCGGACAACAACTATTATTAGGGGCATATTCCGCATTAGAACGCCAAGTAGCCGTAGGCAGTGTTAAACAATATACTCGGCATGAAATGTTAGATGTGGTTATGGTAGATGGTAAAGCGCGTGGCATTATTGCTCGTGATCTAATTACAGGTAAATTAGAACGTCATTTTGGTCATGCAGTGGTATTGGCAACTGGTGGATATGGCAATGTGTTTTATTTGTCCACCAACGCGATGGGTTCTAATGTTACGGCCGCGTGGAAAGCACATAAACAAGGTGCCTTTTTTGGCAATCCTTGTTACACTCAAATACATCCAACCTGCATTCCCGTTTCCGGCGATCATCAGTCCAAATTAACGTTAATGTCCGAATCATTGAGAAACGATGGTAGAATTTGGGTGCCTAAGAAAAAAGATGACAATAGAAAACCAAACGATATTCCCGAAGAGGAACGCGATTATTATTTAGAAAGAAGGTATCCTGCATTTGGTAACTTAGTACCTCGAGACGTAGCGTCTCGTGCCGCTAAAGAGCGTTGCGACGCTGGCTATGGCGTAGGTACCACCAAACAAGCGGTTTACTTAGATTTTAGATATAATTTAATAAATAAATATGGACGTACAGAAGCCTCTAAGTTAGGAATCGAAAATCCGGATGAAGCAACTTTAATTCGTTTAGGAAAGGAAGTGGTGAAAGAACAATACGGCAACTTATTTGAAATGTATGAAAAAATTACAGCAGAAAATCCATACGAAGTACCAATGAGAATTTATCCTGCTGTACATTATACGATGGGCGGACTTTGGGTAGATTATGAATTAATGACATCCGTTCAAGGCTTATATGCTTTAGGAGAATGTAATTTCTCCGACCATGGCGCAAATAGACTAGGCGCTTCCGCATTAATGCAAGGATTGGCAGATGGTTATTTCGTAATTCCTTATACCATCGGTAATTATTTAGCAGATGAAATTGCAACGAAACCAATTCCAACAGATAGCAAAGAATTTACTGATGCAGAAAAAGCAGTGGCAGATCGCATTTCTATTTTAATGAACATAAAAGGAACTAAATCCGTGGAAAGTTTCCACAAACGTTTAGGGAAAATCATGTGGGAAAAATGTGGTATGGCTCGCAATGAAAAAGGATTAACAGAAGCCATCATTGAAATTCAAGCATTGAGAAAGGAATTTTGGAGCGATGTGAAAATTCCAGGTTCAATAAACGAATTTAATCCTGAATTAGATAAAGCCGGTCGCGTGGCAGACTTCATAGAATTGGGTGAGTTGATGTGCAGAGATGCTTTAAATAGAAAAGAAAGTTGTGGAGGTCATTTCCGTGAAGAATCTCAAACTGAAGAAGGTGAAGCACAACGAGACGATGAAAACTTTAAGTTTGTTTCGGCTTGGGAATACAAAGCTGAAAGCGATTGGACTTTGAATAAAGAAGAATTGATTTACGAGAATATAAAAATAGCGGCAAGAAGTTATAAATAAAAGTAAATAAATGTGTCAATTAGCAAAGCTAATTCTCTAATTATTAAAAAAAATTATGGAACATTACAATATGAACCTCACACTGAAAGTGTGGCGACAAAAAAACAGCAACGATAAAGGTGGTTTGGAAACATACCAAGTGAAAAATATTTCATCAGAAATGTCTTTCTTGGAAATGTTTGATGTATTAAACGAACAATTAATCGAAGAAAATAAAGAACCTATCGCATTCGATCACGATTGCCGTGAAGGGATTTGCGGAATGTGTTCAATGTATATCAACGGTCGTCCACATGGTCCATGGCATGGAACCACTACCTGCCAATTGCACATGCGAGCATTCAAAGATGGCGATACGATTGTAGTAGAGCCTTGGCGGGCACAAGCTTTTCCAGTAATTAAAGATTTAGTAGTTGACAGAGCTGCTTTTGATAGAATCATTCAAGCAGGTGGTTATGTTTCTGTAAATACAGGTGTTACGGTAGATGCAAATGCTATGCCCATTCCAAAAGTAGATGCGGATAAAGCATTTGCTGCTGCAGCTTGTATCGGTTGTGGCGCTTGTGTAGCTGCATGCAAAAACTCTTCAGCAATGTTATTTGTTTCTGCAAAGGTTTCACAATTTGCTTTATTGCCACAAGGTCAAGCAGAACGTGAATCTCGAGTACTGGATATGGTTGCTCAAATGGATAAAGAAGGATTTGGAAGTTGCACCAATACAGGTGCTTGTGAAGCAGAATGTCCTAAAGAAATCTCATTAGAAAATATCGCTCGCTTAAATCGAGAATTTGCTGCGGCAAGTTTGACAAGCGAAGAGTAAAAATATTCGATTCGATATAAAAAAAATGTCCCGAATTTCGGGACATTTTCTATTTAGTTCAAAAATAAATTTATTTTAAGCTCCAATCAAACTGATCTAAGTTTTCAATGCAATGTTTTAATAAAAGAATACTTGCCTCAATATCTGATTTATGAGCCATTTCAATCACTTGGTGCAAGTGGCGTGTCGGTATGGATATTGCACCTGCAATTGCACCAGTTTTTCCCATTCGCTGTATGCCGGCAGTGTCCGTTCCGCCCATTGGTAAAACCTCAGGTTGCCACTTAATTTCAAATTTATCGGCAATTTCTTTTTGATATTTTACCATTCTGTAATCGCAAATAGTTGAAGCATCCATTAATTTAATGGCAACACCTTCACCCAATTTTGTAATTTGTTCTTCTGGTTTCGAATCGGGTAAGTCATACGCAATGGTCGTGTCTAATCCAAAACCAAATGTCGGATTGATATTGTGTGCAGCCACATTGGCACCTCTAATGCCTACTTCTTCTTGTACCGAAAAAACACCATACACATCGTACGGACAATCTTTCAATAATTTTAATGTTTCCATTAAAATATATACTGCTACTCTATTGTCAATCGATTTACAGTTTACGCAATCGCCCATTTCAATCAATTGCCTATCACGAGTTACTACATCACCTATAGAAACCTGTTTGATAACTTCAGCATGTGGCAATCCTAAATCAATAAAAAAATCATGAATCTGAACCGGCTTATTCCGTTCTTCTGGAGTCATGATATGGATAGGCTTGCTGCCCATCACACCTATTAAATCTTTTTTACCATGAACAATTACACGTTGGGCAGTCAAAGTTTTTGCATCAAAACCACCTAATGTATGAAATCTTAAAAAACCATTATTGTCAATATGTTTGACCATAAACCCAATTTCATCCATGTGTGCCGCAATCATCACACGTTTACTGCTGTCCTTCCCTTTTTTTATAGCATAAATATTGCCAAGATTGTCTTGCTCAATTTGATCAGCAATGCCATCTATATTTTTTAATACGATTTCTCTTACACGTTGTTCGTGCCCAGGTGCTCCTGCTACTTCACAGATTTGAGCTAATAGTTTTACATTTGTTTTCATAAGATAATGATGTTTAGTGGTTTATGTTTTTAGATAAATAGAGTTGTAAATATAAGTCAAAAAGCTATAATATCAATATTTTATTTTGTATTTTGATGTGTAAATAGAATAACTTCTATTTATTAGTATCTTTAATAGCAAAAAAGATTACGATGTCAGTAATAAATAATATCGGTGGTGCTATTTTAAAACCAATTATTAAAGAGTGGAGCAGAGCACAATTGCCCAAAATAAATGGAGAACTTTATGTTCAAGGTTTAAAAGAGGAAGTGGAAATTATTAGAGATGAATTAGGAGTAGCCCATATTTATGCCAAAAATAAAAGAGATTTAATTTTTGCTCAGGGTTTTACGCACGCTCAAGACAGATTATTCCAAATGGAATTAAATAGAAAAGTGGCACGTGGTAAACTCAGTGAAATTGTAGGTATTAAAGGATTAGATACCGACAGAATTGCACGAACAATGGGTTATGAACGAGTGGCTAAACAAGATTGGGAATTATTCACCGATGAAGAACAACAAGTTATTAGAGATTATTGTAATGGAATAAATGCCTACCTGCACTGTGATGATTTTAAGTTACCCGTTGAATTTAAACTTTTAAAACATACACCAGAAAATTGGGATCCAATGGATGTGGCTTCCTTTTCCCGGCTGTTAACTTCTTTGCTAACTTGGGGTTGGTACGATGAAATTATACGAGCAAAATTAGTGGAAGCTGTAGGTATGGATGCCGCTTTGGAATTAGATAATACCTATACCAAAGATACTCCAATTACATTACCTAAAGGAATAGAATTTAATATGCTTCAAATTTCAGAAAAGTTTGAAGCACTGAAAGGGCCATATATGCCACAAATAAGTGGAAGCAATGCTTGGACAATCAGTGGTAATAAATCAAAAACCGGTAAACCTGTTTTGTGCAATGATCCACATCTTACCTTGAAAAATCCAAATATTTGGTATATGAATCATTTACATTGTCCAGAAATTCATGTAAGTGGCGTGACCGCACCGGCCGTTCCTATGGTGCAAATAGGACATAACAACGACATCGGATGGGGAATTACACTTAGTTTTACCGATTTAGAAGATGTTTTTGTAGAAAAATTTACCGATGATACATGTACCACATACGTCCACGAAGGAAAATTAAAAGAAACAAACATCATCGAAGAAAAAATTTTTATAAAAGGTGAAAAAATGCCATTTATAGAAAAAGTATTTGAAACGGTTCATGGGGTTTTGGTTTCAGATGTCACTGGAAACTCATCCATGAAACTTACACTCTGTTCTATGGCATTTAAATCATCCAATACCACGAGAGGTTGGTTTTTACTCAATGATGCCAAAAATTGGAATGATTTTACAAACGCCGTAAGTTACATTTCTGCACCTGGTTTAAATATTGTGTATGCCGATACACAAAGTAATATTGGCTATTATAATTCCGGAAAAGTTCCGGTGCGTGATAAAGCAACCGCTTCGTTCCCTCAAGCCGGCTGGACAGGCGAACAGGATTGGAAATCATTTGTTCCTTTCGAAGAAATGCCGTATGCTTTGAATCCAGAAAAAGGATATGTCATCACAGCCAATCATAAAATTGAACCAGATGATTTTCCGCATTTCTTGGGTGATATTTATATGAATGGATATCGAGCCGACAGATTAGAAAAGATGTTGCAACGCAAAGAAAAATCAGACGCAAAAGATTACATTGAAATGCAAATGGATTTTCATTGTACGCCCGGAAAACTATTTGCCGCCCATTTTAAAAATATTCATTTCGATGAACTAGACTTGCAACGAAACTTAGAGTTATTAATCCACTGGGATGGAAATTTATCGGCCGATAAGGTAGAAGGTAGTTTATACAATGTTTCAAAATTAATGATTGTCCGAAAAGTATTTGAATCTGCCATTCATGATAAACAATTAGTAGATGAATTATTAGGAAAAGGATTTAATGCCATTTTCGGGCCAGTGAATGCGTACCTTGGACATAATACACCAATTTTATTGCGCATCTTAGAGAATGAAAATTCATTTTGGATAAAGGCCGCTGGAGGAAAAGAGAAAATACTTAAAGATGGATTTAAAAGTGCCATCGATTGGTTGAAACTAAATTACGGAACTTCGTCTAAAAAATGGAATTGGGGAAATCTGCATGCCATCGTATTTCCGCATGCGTTAAGTGCACAAGCACCATTAGATAAAGTATTTAATGTAGGCCCAATTCCAATAGGTGGCGATAAAGATACACCACATCAAACCTATAATATGTCTGTAGATAGTTTTGGTGGCGAATTGTCGGCACCTTCGTATCGCCAAATTATCGACTTTGCTAATTTTGATAATTCAACAGTGATTATGCCACTAGGAAATTCAGGCAATATGGCAAGTCCATTTTATAAAAACCAATTAAGAGATTGGTTCGATGGAAAAAATTACCCAATGTGTTGGTCAAAAGAAAGTGTACTTCAACATAAAAAATATAGTTTAACTTTAAAGAAAATAGACTAACATTCAATTTTAGTGGTTGAGACACCGACCGATAGGATTAATGTGTTAGACATGTGAAAAAGCAAATCAACATAAAAAATATTCCTTGAAATGGAAGAAAGAATAAGTATTTTAATTTGGTATAATTTTGGATATTCATCTTTAAATTCTTCTTATGAAAAAAATAATTCTATTCATTTTTGTAATGAGTACTGGCCTATTTAATTTTATTTATGCTGATGGAAATCTTCCAGCCAAAACAAACATTCCAACAAAAACGTTAGACACTTCTGTATTGAGAATGGAGGAAAGTAATTTAGAAAAAGAACTAACCCTAAACGACAAAGATGTTGTAATTGCCGGAAACGACAATAAAATTACAATACATGGATATGTAGAAAAATTATCCATACTTGGAAAAAATAATGAAATTGATGTGGAATCCGTACACGAAATTTACATAAAGAACGATTATAATTTTGTAAGTTGGCAAGCAACTCCAAATAAATCCGGAAAGCCTATAATTTCTGATAAAGGCGGATACAACAACATAGGCAAACGAACAATAAAACAAGATTAGCATCGACCACCTTTTCTTAACTATTGAAGTAAATCACTTTTTTATAGTCGTTTTTTTAGTGTAAAGATGTATTTTTAAGTATAATATTTTTACATGAAATTTTTCAATCCATTTGATTTTAATGATCCGGTGACCTATGCCATTCCAGGATTTGTTTTGCTTATTGTAGTAGAGTTTTACTTCTTCATCAGAAAGAAATTAAATCCCAATAATAATTATTATAAAGATGCCACTGCTAGCATAGGTATGGGCTTGGGTTCTGTAATAATTGATATAGCGATGAAAGGGATTGCTTTAGGATATTTGTTTTGGTTTTATCAATTTAGAATATTTGAAAATTTAGGGCCTCATTCTGTAGAAGAATTTGCAAATTGGCAATGGCATCAAGCTCATTTTTGGGTTTGGGTGATTGCATTGTTTTTGCAAGATTTTGCCTTTTATTGGCACCATCGCTTGAGTCATGAAATACGTATTTTATGGTCAGCACATATCAATCATCATTCCTCCACTAATTTAAATTTCGCGGTGGCATTGCGTCAAAGTTGGTTAGAGTTGCTCTATAAAGATGCTTGGTACATTCCATTGGCGATTCTGGGCTTTCATCCTTTGATGATACTTACGCTTCATCAACTCAATTTAATGTATCAATTTTTGACACATACAGAAGCCGTCACCAAATTTCCAAAATGGGTAGAGTTAATTTTTAATACACCATCGCACCATCGTGTACATCATGCCAGCAATATAAAATATTTAGATAAAAATTATGCAGGTATCTTTATTATTTGGGATAGATTACTTGGTACATTTAAAGAAGAAGACAGTGAAAAACCTATTTATGGAATTACCAAAAATATACAGAGTTATAACTTGTTTTATATCGCCTTTCATGAATGGAAAAACATGTGGAACGATGTGCGAAAAGCTCCGACTTTAAAAGCGAAATGGCATTATTTGTTTAATTCACCAGGTTGGAATCATAATGGTGAAGATCAGCGCGCAAAGACTTTGCAGAAAAATTTAAGCTGATATTTTATTTATAAAAATCTTGAGTAACATATAAATACACATCTTCATTTTTTCGTTCTAGTGCAATTCCATTGGCGCAAAATTTAAATGTTTTGCTCAATAAATTTTGTCGATGTAATGTAGAATGATATAAACTTTCTATCACCTTTTGTGCTA
>JAGNZZ010000010.1 GCA_017984135.1 Chitinophagales bacterium
GGGCTACCAAAAATGCTTCCACTTTAGGAAGTATTTTTTTTGAAAAAATGAAATGAAAGTTTCAAGTCATACCATGTCGAACTTGAAATTTGTGTATTTTAAACAATTTGATTCTTGTCTTGTCTTCGTTTTTTAGTTTACTTTCGCAACTCAAAATTTTGACCTAAATATACTTTTCGTACTTGTTCGTCGGAGGCTAATTCTTCGGCAGTTCCTTGTTTAATAATTTTGCCTTCAAATAACATATAAGCTCTATCGGTGATGGTTAATGTTTCGTGCACATTGTGATCGGTAATGAGTATTCCGATATTTTTATATTTTAATTTTTCTACAATATGCTGAATGTCTTCTACCGCAATAGGATCGATGCCGGCAAAGGGTTCATCCAATAAAATAAATTTAGGATCGGAAGCTAAGGCACGAGCAATTTCGGTTCTTCTGCGTTCGCCACCACTGAGTAATTTTCCGGCAGTTTTGCGTACATGTTTTAATCCAAACTCTTCAAGTAAGTTTTCTAATTTGTCCTTTTGTGCAGCTTTATTTAAAGGCGTAAATTCTAATATCGCTTTGATATTATCTTCCACACTTAAGGTTCTAAAAACAGAGTTTTCTTGTGGCAGATAGCCAATGCCTAATTTAGCACGCTGGTACATGGCTACGGATGAAATATCTTTATCATCTAAATATACTTTTCCTTCATTGGGTGTAACTAATCCAACTGTGATATAAAACGTAGTGGTTTTTCCGGCGCCGTTAGGTCCTAATAAGCCCACGCATTCACCTTGGTTGACTTCAATAGAAACATCATTCACCACCTTGCGTTTACTGTATGTTTTTACTAAATGTTCCGCTCGAAGTATCATGTTTAGTCTTGTTTATGCTTGACGAAAAATAAGTGAAGCTATTTTTTTTAAGTTGATTTATTTTAAATCTTTCAATCTAAATTCGATTTTAGTTTGTCCGTTCCAAATGTTGGCATACAATTGATAGCAGATATCAACGGTTTCTTTTTGTTCCATAATTTTCATGTAATCGCCCATGCCAAAACCAATTCCATTTCTCGGATCTTGGTGGTCTTTGAGTAAATTTAATTTTAAATGATTTCCATTCAGAACTTTACTATAACCAGTATCATACACATCTTTAGTAACAAAAATTGGCCGCATATTTCCAGGGCCAAAAGGTGCCATTTGCTCCACTATATTATAGAATTTTTCATTAATATCTGTCAGTTCTATTTCTGCATCAATTTCTATTTGAGGTATCAACTGTTCATCTAAAATGCGCTCACTCACTACTTTGTCAAATGCTTCAATAAAATCATTTATTTTATCAATTTCTATGGTTAGACCTGCTGCATATTTATGGCCGCCAAACTGTACTAAATGTTCACTGCAAGCATCAATAGCATCGTGTAGGTCGAAACCTGGAACAGAGCGGCCAGAGCCAACACCTTTTCCATTTGATGCTGTAAGTACTATAGTTGGTCGATGGTATTTTTCTATTAATCTTGAGGCAACAATGCCAATTACACCTTTATGCCAATGTGCTTGATACAATACGGTAGATTTCTTTTGGATGAGTATTTCATTGTTATCAATTAAGGCCAAGGCTTCTTCCGTGATGTCTTTATCAAGGCTTTTTCTGTCTGTATTATTTTGTTGTACTTTCTTTGTTTTTTCGAGGGCAATATCATAATCATCTTCCACTAATAAAGTAACGGCTTCAGAACCATGTGCAATTCTTCCGGCAGCATTTATTCGAGGACCAATAATAAATACCAAATCGGTAATATCAAGAACACGAGTTAGCTTTAACTCGCTCATTAATGCTTTAAAGCCGGCACGTGGATGTTTATTTACTTTCTCAATTCCAAATTTTGCTAGTATTCTATTTTCTCCGGTGATAGGAACTAAATCAGAGGCAATACTGGTAGCCACTAAATCTAAGTGTTTATACACTTTTTCTAAATCAATATTATTCTTAATGGCATACGCTTGAATGAGTTTAAATCCAACTCCGCAACCACTTAATTCATCATAAGGATAGTTGCAATCTTTTCGTTTGGGATCTAACACAGCAACTGCATCCGGTAAGGTTTCATCGGGTAAGTGGTGATCGCAAATAATGAAATCAATTCCTTTTTCTTTGGCATAATTTATTTTATCATGCGCTTTTATTCCACAATCTAAGGCTATAATTAAACGTATATCATTTTCTTTAGCAAAATCAATTCCTTGTATGGAAATTCCATATCCTTCAGAATATCTATCCGGAATATAATAAGTAATATGAGCAGTGATATCTTTTAAAAAAGAATAAACGACAGAAACAGCTGTGGTTCCATCCACATCATAATCACCATAAATTAAAATGTGTTCGTTGTTGGCAATAGCAAATTCAATACGATGAATAGCTTTTTCCATATCTTTCATTAAAAACGGATTATGCAATTGTTCTAAGGTAGGTCGAAAGAAATTTTTGGCATCATCAAAAGTTCTAATGTTGCGTTGCACTAATAATTTACATAAAGTAGGATGTATGTTTAATTGTTTCTGGAGTTCATGAACATCATTTTCATTCGCTTCTAAATTTGTCCATCTCTTTTGTGCAATCATCATAAGTCAAATGTATTGAATTGTTGGCGGAATAAATAATTTTATTCGTTTTATATACTTTGGTTTTTTAGAGGTGATATTATTGCAGTGGTAGTATAATTTATGGTATAAATAGACAAAGATTAAATGAAGGATATACGAAGCTGGATTATTTTAAAATAAAATAATGTAAAATTTCTATGTTGTGTATAACTGATTTTTTTTTATTTGATGAATAGAATTAAATTTGCAGTATGTCAGAATTAATGAAACGAATGGTATATACATCCGTTGGAGCGGTAACTATTACAAAAGAAAAATTTAAAGAATTAGTGGAAGACTTAATTCAAAACCAACATTTTACGGAAGATGAAGGGAAACGAATTATCGATACTTTTTTAGTAGATTGTCGTTCGCAAATTGATTCTATTCATGGATCCATTCAACTTAAATTCGACGACATCTTGCAACGTTTGGGTATTCGTGATTTGCGAACTTTAAAAGATGAAATGGAAGATTATGTGCAAGAAGTAAAAAATAATCCGATTGCTTTATTGCGTTTGCCCTCTAAAAAATAAAAAAAGCTGTCGAAAACGACAGCTTATCTGGATTTTTATGTTTCTAAACAATCTTTCGATTTGTTAATACAAAGTTAAGTGCAAACTTTTTATTTATCTTTGATACAAGTCAAATAAATACGGTTTCATATTTTTCTGCTGTATATCTTATTATTTATCAAGAAAATGAGATTAAATTCAAAGAAATCTATAAAAAATACTAAAAAACAGTGAACTCATCGTTTCCTTTTTTGTCATCATCCTTCATGAAATTGGCTTTTGAGGGCATTGTTTTAAAGCTACTAAACTCTTGCATTTCCTCATATAATCCGGTGCTGTCGTAAAAACGACCAAAGTTGTTATTGAATCTAAGTGGTACTGTTCCAACAGGTCCATTTCTGTGTTTAGCAATAATAATTTCAGCGACACCTTTTTGTGATACGCCATCTTTTCCTTCGTCTAATTTATAATATTCCGGACGATACAAGAACATGACCATGTCGGCATCTTGCTCAATAGAGCCAGATTCACGTAAGTCGGATAATTGTGGTTTTTTTTCACCACCACGCGTTTCCACACTTCGGTTTAACTGTGATAAGGCAATTACAGGAATATTTAGTTCTTTGGCTAAGCCTTTCAAGGAACGTGAAATAGATGAAATTTCTTGTTCACGATTCATGCCTTTGTCGCCACCACCACTCATTAATTGTAAATAATCGATAATAACCATTTTGATACCATGCGCATTTTGCAATCGTCGGCACTGTGCACGTAGTTCGTAAATATTTATGGCAGGTTGGTCGTTGATATAGATAGGCGAAGACGATAATTTTTCCACTTTATCTCTAAGAATGGCGTATTCTTGATCGCTCATTTTTCCATTTGCCACTTTTTGTGCATCTATTTCACATTCTAACGAAATTAACCGTTTTGCTAATTGTACAGCACCCATTTCTAAGGAGAAAATAGCTACAGGCATATTGAAATCTACGGCTGCGTTGCGTGCTAAGTTTAATACAAAAGCAGTTTTACCCATGGATGGACGAGCTGCAATAATTACTAAATCAGTTGCTTTCCATCCAGAAGTCATCTTATCAAGATCTAAATAGCCAGATGGTACTGAATCTTCCAATAAGCCATCATTTCGGTTTATTAATCCATCGATTTGTAAGATAGATTTTGAAACTAATTGCCCAATGCCTTGTACTGAATTTCGTAAGTTTTTATCGGTGATTTCGTAAATTCGTTTTTCAGCAGTATCTAATAAATCAAAAACATCCGTTGTGTCCTCATACGCATCACGAATAATATCATTTGAAATGCGAATTAATTCACGTTGTATAAATTTTTGAATTATGATACGGGCATGATATTCTACGTTGGCAGAAGATGCTACTTTATTGGTGAGTTCACTTAAATAATAAGCACCGCCAATTGCTTCTAATTTACCTGTTTTTCTAAGTTCTTCAGCAACGGTTAAAATGTCTATCGGTTGAGAATTTCCAAATAAATATTGAATGGCATTAAAAATAGTAGCATGTGCATCTAAATAAAAACTATCGGTTTTTAAAATATCTGAAACATAAGAAATGGCATCTTTTTCAATTAATATTGCGCCTAATACTGCTTCTTCTAATTCGCGTGCTTGAGGCGGAATTTTTCCAAATAACATACTGGAAACATCTTCTGTTTTATTGCGTGTAAAACGAGTACTCTTTTTCGCTAAGTTGTTTGATTCTTTTTCCATTGGGACGCCTAAAATACAACTATAAATTGAATGAAATTGAGTGAATAGTCAACTATTTTGTTAATAACTGATGTGGATAGATTGTTTATAAGTGATTGTCTTGTGAAACGATATGTTTATTCCTTGAAATTGAAGACGTTGAGTTTTTTTAGAAGATTTTAGTATTGCAAATAAAGTAATACTTGAAGTGGACAAAGAATTTTTTTAAATATTTTAAGTATATAAGTATATCATATTTTTGTATTATAATATTTAGGCATTCTTGAACTTAGGATGTTATTTTTTGAATAGAGAAGGAGCGTATTGGCTTATTTGTGAAAGAACGATAATGAAAAAACTACAAGCAAATGCAATTTAGTTTATTTAGCATTTATAAAAATGCATTTTGTCCGGTAATGTCCATTCCAGTAATTAATAAATGTACTTCATGCGTACCTTCATACGTTATGACACTTTCGAGGTTTAAGGCATGTCGTAAAAATGGAAAATCTTGTGTAATGCCCATGGCACCACATATTTGACGGCATTCTCTGGCAATGTTTAATGCCATTTCTACATTGTTTCTTTTGCCCATAGATATTTGAGCAGGTGTAATATTTCCTTCTATGCTTAGTTTTCCAAGTTGATAGGAAAGGAGTTGTGCTTTGCTTAATTCGGTGAGCATTTCGGCTAATTTTTTTTGTGTAAGTTGGAAGGCGGCTAATGGTTTTCCGAATTGAGTACGTTCTTTACTATATTCAATAGCATGATGTAAGCAATCCATAGCTGCACCTAAAACACCAAATGAAATTCCTAATCTGGCAGAAGATAAACAAGATAAAGGTGCTTTTAACCCTTTGGCTAAGGGTAAAATATTTTCTTCCGGAATTTCTACCTCATCAAAAATAAGTTCACCCGTAATAGATGCTCGTAGGCTCCATTTTCCTTTAATGGTAGGCGTTGTGAAGCCTTTCATATTGCGTTCTACTATGCAGCCGAGCACATGTCCATCTTCATTTGTTGCCCAAACTACAGCCAAATCGCACACTGGAGCATTGGTTATCCACATTTTTGCTCCATTTAGAATATATTTTCCATTTTTTCGAATGATGGTTGTTTCCATGGATGCCGGATCGCTGCCATGGTTGGGTTCTGTTAAACCAAAACTACCTATAAATTCACCATTGGCTAGCTTGGGTAAAAACGTTTGTTTTTGTGTTTCACTTCCAAATTTCCAAATTGGATACATGACTAAAGAGCTTTGCACACTGGCACAACTTCTAATTCCTGAATCACCACGTTCTAATTCTTGCATGATTAATCCATACGAAATGGTATCTAAACCACCACCGCCATATTGTGTAGGAATATGTGGACCAAATGCGCCTATTTTGCCTAATTCTTTGATAAGATGTTTTGGGAATTCGTTGTTCTCAGCGCATGGTTCAATAATAGGAATTACGGATTGATTTACCCAAGCACGTATGCTATCACGGATTAATTTCTGTTCCTCGCTTAATTGTGCATCATAATTTAAATAATCAAAACCTCGAAAAGAAGATGCATAACGATTGGACATAATATTATAATTTTGTAGAAAACAAATGTATGCAAAAAAAAGTATGGATTGGTTTAGAAGGAATGGAATTTTATGCGCATCATGGTGTGTATGCTGAAGAGCGGAAAATTGGTGGTCGATACGTGGTGGATGTTTGGGTTCAAACGGATGCTTCATTAGCGGAGAAGGAAGATGATTTGAATGGTACGATAAATTATGAAAAGATTTTTAACGTGGTGCACCAAAAAATGCAAGAACCTGTTCAATTAATTGAACACTTGGCAAGAAAAATAATGGATTCAATTCAAGATTTTGTCCCAATTGAAGATAAAATAAGAATAAAAATCAGGAAAATAAATCCGCCATTGGGTGCAAAAGTGGAGGCAAGTGTGATAGAAATGGAAAATTAATTAGTTGAATACTAAAAGTTTAATGGAATTTTTTGCTGAAAATATTTTTTAATTTTATTTTGTGTAAAAAAGATGTAGATTTGCAATTCCAAAAAAATAATGGTCGGTTGGCCGAGAGGCTAGGCAGAGCTCTGCAAAAGCTCGTACGGCGGTTCGAATCCGCCATCGACCTCAAAGGCATCGCAAGATGCCTTTTTTTATTTTAATGCTGAATAATAATTTTTTGAATGCCCATTTTCTTTTCGTCCAACAATTTTATATAATAAATGCCATTTGGAATTTGTTGAATATCGAACGATAAGTGATGGATTCCGGAATAGTTTTTTTGAATCCACATTTGACCAAAAGAATTAAAAAGTTGTAATTTAAAATTTTGGTGTAGTTCATTTTGTTGAATAAATATTTCGGTTTTTGCAGGATTAGGATAGATTGAAAATTCAAAATTGGTAGGTGTTATAATTTTAGAAATAATGGGTGGCAATTGGCTGTACATACAAATTCCACCGGAAATATTTCCACTTACTAATTCTAAATTCCCATCATTAGTAATATCTGCAATACTTAAAGTGGCACGTTGGTCTAAAAATGGAGTTAAATTAATAGATGATGCAGTTTTGTGCGTATAGATAGAATCTTCTATATTGTCGTAAAAAATAATTCCTTGAGTGTTGGTGCCAATAATTAAATCTAACTTTCCATCCTGATTGATATCAATACAAGTTGGATGTGTGTAGCCAATGTTTAGTCCGTTAGTTTTTATAGCAATTTTTCCTACGGAATCTGTTGAAAAATTTAATTCAAATCCGGAAGCTAATGGATTAATATACAAGTTGATATTTCCGTTTCGTTCACCTATTAGTAAATCGGTAGTTCCATTTTTGTCTATATCTATAAGATGTGGCGTAGCGTTGTTTCCAATATGAATGTCGTTGTTACTGGCATCTTTTAAATAACCTTTATATTCATAAGTTGGATTGTTTGATGTATTTTCCCAATACATTATTTTTCCGTTTGACAATCCGATGAGAATATCATTGTCGTTGTCATTGTCGATATCGCCTACATTTGGAGCAATACTAGAAACGCCATAAGTACTTATATTTAAGAAATCTTCTTCTTCCAGTTGATATTTTGGAAGTGTTGTTGTTCCAATATTTTTATAATAAGCTAAAGCCGTTGTAGTTGTATTTGAATGATTTCTTTTGCCATTACTGCCAATTAAAATATCAATCAGTCCATCTTGATTTATATCGGCAAAGCATGGATATGAATTTTCGCCTAGGTCAATCATATTATCTAATAAAAAGTTCTTTTGTTGTAATTGAAATTGATGGTTGCCTATATTTTTATAATACCAACAATTATCTACATTTGAAGCATCATTATCGAACGTGGAAACCAATAAGTCAATTTGATTATCGTTGTCAACGTCAATAAAACTTGGCGATGCAAATGAATAAATATCGACAGGAATATTATTGCTTGGAAATAAATAATCCTGTCTTAAAAAACTTGCATAATTTTTAGTGCCATCATTGTATAAGAGTGTTAAGTTGTTTAAACTAATGCTTCCAATAATAAGATCAATAGCGTTGTTGTTGTCGATGTCCATAGCTTCTAATATAGAACCGGTATGTTGTATTTGTTCTGTTCCGAGTAGTCTATTAAATTTTGAACTACAAGTATCTCTAAGTGCATAAATGGAAGAAAGAGTATCTTCAATATTTCCCCAGCAATTATCTGCTTTTGAGAAAAATAAACTATCACAACTTAGTGTGTTTTCTTTTTGTTGATTTTCATAATAATTTAGTCGATTACCATTTACATTAAAAGAGATAATATCAAGGTCACCATCTTGGTTAACGTCAACAATTGCAGGTTTTATCACTTCTGAACAATAAACATTTATTTTAGTACTTACTCCTTGATAATAACATCCATCTTGCTGTAAGAGATAGAGAATAGTATCATTTCGATAAGTACCTTTATATACTTTTAAACTGCCTAATCCATTGTAGGTAAATACATCTTCAATTCCATCGCAATTGTAATCTTTTAAAATCATCCATCCTGAAATAGGAGGAAAGTGCATCGCATAATTGTTGTTTAATTCAAAATCAGTAGAGTGATTATTTTTGGCAAGGAATACCAAATAATTTTTATTTGCCTTATTGTAAACGATTACATCTTTTATGCCATCCCGATTGGCATCTACTTTCCCAAATTGTACATTGTTTATTCCACCTGAAAATGGATACGCTAATCTTTGATTATTATTATTCAATACATTGATATGATGATATGGCAGAAATGCTTGCCCATATATTGTTACTACAAAAAAGAGAATGTAATATACTACTGAAAATATGCGTATATAGAAGTTTACTTTCATAAAAAAAGACACATGTAGAAAATAATTTATTTAGAATGGATAACCGATTGCAAAGTTGAATCCCAAGAAATCTCTCACACTAAACTTATATTTTCCAAGTGGTAAATCCTTACTTTTAGGGTCTTTATAAATTTTGAAGTTTTCATTGTTGATTTTGTTGAATGTCCATCTGTTTCCAGCCGGAAATGCGGGATCATATAAGGCGTAACCCACATCAAAACGAAGCACGAAGAAATTTAAATCCATTCGCAAACCTACACCAATATCCCAAGCTAATTCTTTCATGAAACGTTTAGGTTCAAAATTAGCATTCGGCTTGTTTGGGTCGTCTTCAATCAACCAAATATTGCCTAGGTCTGTAAATAAAGCACCTTTAAAAGATTTGAAAATATTAAATCTGTATTCTGCATTGAATTCAAATTTCAAATCACCGGTTTGATCTAAATTGTTTCTATTTTCTTCATACGTATTAAAACTTCCTGGACCTAATCGTCTGAAACCCCAACCACGTAAGGAGTTAGGGCCACCTACAAAAAATTGTTTAATATATGGAATAGAGGCTACTTCTCGATAAAATAAAGTATCTCGACCTTGATATTTCGTTTGTTCAGCGATATATTTTGAGTTGCCATAAGGTATGCCAGCACCAATAAACATACGGAAACTTAAGGCTTGTCCTTTTTTGAAATTAAAGAAATATCGTGGTTCAATTTCAATTCTAGTAAACTGCGAAAAATTGACACCACCTAATTTATAAGGTTTGCCATTGTCTTTTTGTTTAATAGATGCAAATGCATTTAAAATGGTTCCTGAAATAAATACATTGCCTCTGAAATAAAAATAGTTTTTATATTTTCCCACATTCAAATTTTGATTGTTATAGGAAAATGAATATTCTTGTCCTAAAATAAATTGCTGTTTAAAGCTTTGTTGCAATCGTGTATTGTTGTCGAGTTGTATTTGAAATGAATCACTAATTTTTGAAGGTAGCACATACGTAAAGCTAAGTGGCGTAAATATATGACGCATCTTGTCGTTATACCATTCATAGCCATAATTAGCACCAATAGCTTGTATATTATACAAGCCGATTCTTCTTTGAAAATTGTAGTTAAAACTAAGAAATGTTCTTGGTCTAAATTTTTGATAGGTAACACATTTATTTTTCTTAAATGTCGGAAACGTTCTAGCTAAATTTATTTTGGCTTCCATATTAATGTTTACGGCATTAATCGGACTATTTTCTAACCTTTTTTCTTTTAATAATTGAAAATCAACACCAGCACTTATGTTAAATTCAAATTTAGCAGCAGTTCTAAATAAATTATTATTTTTATATCCACCAACTAAATTAAATCCAAGTGTACTTTGAGCATTGGTATTGAGTTCGATATCGGTGTTAAATGAATGGCGTTTTGCCGGCGCGCATTTTATTTTGGTATATAATCCACTTTCTTCTGGAGAAATTGAAATTGGCACATGCTCAATATTTACAAATCTGAAAACGCCTAATGTATTTAATGAATTTCTAGTTTTTATTAATTGATCTTTATTAAAAATATCACTAGGTTTGATGTATATAGATTTAGTTAAAGCACGTGGCAGCACGGATGTTTTGAGTACTCGATAATTCACATCACAAATAGTATCAGAAATAAAATCATTACGTTTGAGTTTTAGATTTTCTTTTTTTTTATCAAAATTAAGAATCTCAAAATCTACTTGCATATACGAATATTTCTGATGGATTAATGAGTTAACATCGTTTTTTACCTTTAAAAATATATCGACACTCTGATTTCCAATAGTACTGTCAATGTCTAAATAAATATATTCAGGACTAAAAGTGAAATAACCTTTGTTTTGTACAATGTCAGCTAAACGTTGTCTTTCTTTCTTGATAATGTCTATATCAAATGGATCACCCTTTAGTAGCAACCTATTTTTTTTATTTTTTTCAATTATGGAAGAAACAATAGAATCTTCTGCAGAATAATGAATAGTATTGTAAACGAATTGAGGTCCAGTTGCAATATGATAAGTAACCGCAGTTTTTTTCTTTTTGGTTTTGAATGAAGATGTGACTTCATTGTAGAAATAACCATGATAGAATAAATAATTTTTCATTCTATTGATAGAAGTAGAAATAGTTGTAGAGTCAAAGAATACAGGTGCTTCACCACTGGATGATTCACTGAGTATATTTTCAAATTTTCGTTTTTTTTGAACTTTTTTATATTCGCGTTCTTCTTTGTTACTGTAATTATTACTTGAATAAATAGAATCTAATTTATTTTCTCTAAGTATTCGTTTCTCATTTCGTAGTACAGACTTCGTGTAAATTCCTAATTTCAGACGAAATAAACTCAAGAATTTTTTATTCGGATGTTGGTCGTAAACCACTTGATTGCTAAGATCTGATTTTAGTGTTGTTTTATCTCCAGCAACTTTTCCTTTGAATTTAATGTCAATATTATTACTAACTAACAAGCTTTGATTATCTTTGATTAGATGTTTGGTGGCACTGCATGCACTCAAAAGTTGAATGCAGAACACATACACCAATATTTTCCAAAATTGAAATTTGTTACAAAGCATGCTTAGTCAAAATGATATCAAATATATTAATTCGCTCAAAATTAAGAAATACCGCAAGAAGTATGCTCAATTTATTGCTGAAGGTGATAAAATTATAAAAGAATTAATAGTTGAGGGATTGGAAGTTGTTCACATATACACTATAAATAATGTGTTTTCAAATGCTAATGTTACATTAGTGTCAGAAATTCAACTTAATAAAATAACAGCATTACAACAACATCATCATAGTTTAGCAATTTTTAAAATACCAAATACCGAATTTCAAATAAAGCATGATGAATGGATTTTACTTTTGGATGATATACAAGATCCCGGAAATATGGGCACCATCATTAGAACTTGTGATTGGTTTGGGGTAAAAAAAATTATCTGCTCAGATGGTTGTGTAGATCCATGGAATACCAAAGTAATACAAGCAAGCATGGCATCTATTGGTCGTGTGCAAGTGGTGGAAGCTGATATTGAATTAATAATATCCCAATTTCCATTTCCAGTATATGGTGCGGTGTTAAATGGTACCAATTATCGCTTACAAACATTTAACCATAAAGGTTTTATTCTCATTGGCAATGAAGGACATGGCATCCGAAAAGAATTGCTTCAGAAAATTTCATATCCCATTACTATTCCACGTATTGGATCTGCGGAGTCATTAAATGCGGCAATTGCTACGGCATTAATTCTAGATAAGCTTTAATTTATTTAGTTTTAGGTTTATATAGCTCGAATGATTTTTTCTTCACAACATTCGGAACATCGCCTTCTATCCTTTTTTCATAGTCAATATTATCAACATGTCGCCATTTCCCTTTTTTCCAATAAAAACCTTCATACGTTCCATCAGGAATATAGTTGCCAAAAAATCCTTCCATATCCTCACCAGTTGGCTTTATGTGATCATACATTACTTTGTTTTCTATGGTGTTAAAATTAAGTGAAATAGAGGCATCTTCTGCATAATCTAATATTAACCGGTTCAATATTTTTCCATTTCCCATATCAATTATAGGTGCACCAAATCGGGGAAATCCTTTTTTGTTTAAAGAAAAGATTTCCATTATCTTTCTATTACTTGTGATATTATTGCCATCCCAACCAAATAAAGTATAATATGTTTTCTTCTTGTCTTTTACTGTTTTAATACCATAATACAAAGCACCTAACCAATTTCTATTATCTACGTTTATGTCCTCTTGATGATCTATAAAATCAGAATAATCAATTAATGGAAACATTTTTAACGTGTCACATTTAATTTGGATAGTGCCAAAAAATCGATACAAATCTTCATCATTCCTATCGTACCACGTAAATATTTTAAATGTACCATCTTCTGGTGATACGATTGTCCAAGGTAAACGTTCATCCCATTTATAATAAAATGAATTTTTAATTTTTAAAGCACTTGTCAAGGTTTTAATCATTCGATAACTGGCAATCGTTCGATTTTCTTGTGTCAAACTATTAATTAATGAATCTCCATATATACGAATGGTATCCTCATATAATTTTATTTTAACCTCATCTTCAGGAAGGAGTTGCGCTTTTGAAAAAAATGGAATTAAAAATAAAAAGAGAATAATTTTTTCTTTCATGCTTTTTGTATTTCAAAATTTGTTCCAAAATTAAACGTTATTTGTCGTATAAAAGTATTAAAAGACCTTAATGTTTGTTTTTCCTGTTGGGAACTCGAATTTCATTACAGTATTCATTTTTTTCCTACGACCGTATCGTAAATCCTATTTTTTAGGATTTAAACATGATATAAGTCATACCTTAAGTGTGATAAAAATCATGGCTAGTCATTCATGAAGTAAATACTTTTGTATTGAAATTTATTGTATTCATTAAAATTTTAAAATCATGTTGTCAAAATCACAAGCAAGAAGTTTTTTTTTAGGAGGAACTGTGGTGACATTTTTGGTTTTTATTGGACTGACGATTTATTCGTTTAGTCCTTCAAAGGACCAAACAAATCACAAACAGATTGACAAAAAAGTTGTTCGAGGAAAAGAACTTTGGGAGTCAAATAATTGTATGGGATGTCATACCATTTTAGGAGAAGGCGGATATTATGCTCCTGAACTTACAAAAGTCATCGACAGAAGAGGAGAGGGTTATGTAAAAGCCGTACTGCAATCACCAGTTCCTTGGGGACCAAGAGGTCGTAAAATGGTAAAGTATCAAATGAATAATGAAGATACAGAAGCCTTAATTGCCTATTTAAAATGGATAGGTAAAATAGACCTCAATGGATTTGATAGAGTCGTTTCACCATTATCAAAAGACAAAGACAAAAATTAATTTTAAAATAGCGTATTATGAAATATAAATCACAGAAAGTTGCATATTGGTTCTTTGGACTTTGTATGCTTTTATTTGCCTTGCAAATTGTTTATGGTTTTATTATGGGTTTTGCACGTATCGGTATGGATAATCTTCATGATTTCATTCCATTTAATACAGCAAGAGCAGTACATACAAACCTGTTGGTAGTTTGGTTGCTTACCGGATTTATGGGTGCAGCATATTATATTATTCCAGAAGAGGCACAAACAGAATTAGTCAATGTTAAATTGGCTTATGTTCAATTGATTTCACTCGCCATTGTAGGCGTTCTTGCCATTGTGGGTTACCATTTTAATATTTGGGAAGGAAGAAAATTCTTAGAAATACCACGTGAATTAGATTATTTAGTAGTCGTCAATGTATTACTGTTCTTAGGCTTAATTCTAGCTACTTTGTTTAAAGGGAAACGCAGAACTACAACAGCCTTAGTATTAACTATGGGTTTGGTATTTGCCGCATTACTTTATTTACCAGGTATGATTTGGTTCGATAATCAAGTAACCGATTCTTTCTTCCGTTGGTGGGTAGTTCATTTATGGGTTGAAGGTGTTTGGGAATTAATCATGGGTGGTATTTTATCTTATTTATTGATAAAATTAACCGGCGTTGACCGTGAAGTGATTGAAAAATGGTTATATGTAATCGTAGGTTTAACTTTCTTGTCCGGTATTTTGGGAACAGGTCACCATTACTACTATATTGGCGTAAATAAAATCTGGTTAGTGGTTGGTGGAATATTCTCCGCATTAGAACCGCTGGCATTTTTAGGCATGGCATTGTTTGCAGTGTATATGTACCATAAAGGAGAAAAATCTCATCCTAATAAAATTGCTTTATACTGGACAATTGGAGCATCAATAGTTTCTTTTGTGGGAGCAGGATTGTTAGGTTTTGCTCATACTTTACCTCAAACCAACATTTATACTCATGGAACTTTAGTTACTGCCATGCATGGACACTATGCTTTTTGGGGCGCTTATGCCATGATTGTTTTAGCAATCATTAGTTATGCATTACCAAATATGACTGGAAGAAAACGATATAACAATGCTAGAGGACATGCCGCATTTTGGTTTGCCAATGTCGGTATGTTGGGAATGACCGTTGCATTTGGCGTTGCTGGTGTCGTACAAGTTTATTTAGAACGTAAATTGAAAATGGAATTTATGGATGTTCAAAATGAAATTATGATACACTTTATCGTATTGTTATTATGTGCTTCTTTATTCGCTACCGGAATTATATTATATATCATTGAGTTTTTGAAATATGGAAAACCTACGGACGAAGCATTAGTGGCTGAAACAGAATAAATTTTTGTTTTATATTGGTTATTACGTGCCGGAACTAATTACAATAGTCAAGTTGTAGTTAGTTTCGGATACTTTTAAATTTAAGAAAAATGAAGATTGCAGAAAAAAATATCTATTATAAGGCAATTGGCGCTGAAATAGAAGTGTTTAATCAAGCATATCAATTGCGATTGCCTTTATTGTTGAAAGGGCCAACAGGTACCGGAAAATCAAGGTTTATTGAGTATATGGCATCTGAGCTACAACAAAAATTAGTGACGGTGAGTTGCCACGAAGAAACATCTTCTACCGACTTAATTGGTCGATATATTATCAAAGGTGCAGAAACTATTTGGATTGATGGTCCACTTTCTATCGCTGTAAAAAATGGATATATTTTGTATTTAGATGAAATTGCAGAAGCACGTCCTGATGTAATAGTTGCCATACATTCACTCACCGATCATCGTAGAGAATTATTTATTGACAAAACGGGTGAAACATTGAAAGCGCATCCAGATTTTTTACTAGTTGCCTCTTTTAATCCTGGCTATCAAAAAGGATTTAAAGAATTAAAACCTTCCACACGTCAACGATTTGTGGCACTATCATTTGAATATCCAACACCAAAAGCGGAAGTAGAAATATTAATAGAAGAAACTTCCATTTCTAAAGAAATAGCTCATAAATTAGTTTCCATTGCATCAAAAATTAGAAATCTAACAGAATTAGGTCTGACAGAAACAGTATCTACTCGTTTATTAGTGGATGCAGCAAAATTAATTAATAATGGATTGCCTAAAAGATTAGCCGTTCATGTGGCAATTGTTGAACCGTTAACCGATGAAAAGGAAACAATTTCAGCCTTAAAAGATTTATGCGATTTAATGATTTAAACCAAAAATCATGGGTTTCGAATTAGATGAATTTATTTATTCAAAATTTGTAAAATATATTAAGAACCGACGCCTTAATAAAGCAGACGTTTTAAATAAACAAGTTTTATTAGTAGATATTCAACCTCGATTATCCTTGTTAGCAAAAGCTTTGTGCGGCGAAAATATAGAAATATTTCCTGCAGAACGTGAAGGTGGTTTTAAAAACAATAATTTCTTTTTACCTATTCAATGTGCTTTATTTTCTACTAAAGAACTAAATCAACAGTTCTATATTTTTAGGACTGTTTTTTTATCAATTCAAAAACAACTTGAACTAAATTGGACTTCACAAACTGCCAATACGGAACAATCCTCTTCAAAAGCAATTGAAACAGCACCATTGGTGATTGAAAAAATGATGCTGGATTATCCAACTTTGCAAGATTGGTTTTATGATGCCATTCTTCAATTACCAGTAATTAAAGGTGCTCAAGAAAAAGATTTTACTTGGTTGTATGGAAAATGGATGACAAATTCACCCGAAGAAAAGGCAACAGATAAATTGAAAAATTTTAGTGACGTTTCTAAAATAATCAATGAAAATAAAATGGACGCAAGCACCACGTTGCAAGCGAAGGCGGTGGAAGAAATTCGATCTCTAACTATCGATAAAAAACAACAAGAGGATTATGTAATGCTTCACAATTTTGAAAAAATTGAAACAGCTGAAGAGTTCAATGGAAATTGGCGAGATTTTGATGGAAAAGATGAGCTTGAAGACCATCAAGATGCATTGGAGGAAATGAATATGCAGTTCACCGTTCGTGTTGATGATGCGGTACATTCAGTTTATCAAGCTGAATTTGTAGAAAATACCTCTGTTGCTGAAAGTGCTGAACTGGATGAAAAAGGGTTTCATCTAAAATATGATGAATGGAATTTTAAAAATAGAAATTATCTAAATGATTATTGTAAAGTATATCCTAAAACTCAAATAAAAACAAACGCTGATTATTATACAAAAACGATTAACAAATATAAAACAACTTTATTAGGCTTGCGAAAAATGCTGACAAGCGTTAATAATAAATTACAACAACAACGACGACAACTACAAGGCGAAGAATTTGATTTAGATGCGATCACCAATTTATATACAGATATCCATTCAAAAATTTCACCAGATGAACGCGTTTACCTTTCTAAACGAAAAAAAGAAAAAGATTTATCCATACTTGTTTTATTGGATTTGAGTTTGTCAAGTGATGCTTATGCTGCCGGAAATAGAGTGATTGATGTAGAAAAAGAAGTTTCCATTTTGTTTGGAGAAATTTTAAATGAATTTAATATCGAATTTGCAATAGATGGATTTTATTCCAAAACTCGAAATTTTACGACCTATATAACATTAAAAGAATTTAATGAAAATTGGAATGTTGCAAAAAATAAAATTGGTGCTGCAGAACCCAGTGGATATACTAGAATTGGTCCGGCACTTCGACATGCCGGCGCTCGACTACTTAAATCGGCAGCCAAAAATAAATGGATTATTTTATTATCAGATGGTAAACCGAATGATTACGATAGATACGAAGGGAAACATGGTATTCAAGATGTGAAACAAGCATTGCGAGAACTAAATGAAAAAAATATAAATGCTTATGCTTTAGCCATTGAAGCGCAAGCAAAATATTATTTACCTCAAATGTTCGGTCAAAACCATTATCAAATTTTAACAAGTCCTGAGACTTTAATTCAATCAATGGCAAAACTATACGAAAGAATTAAACATCAATAACTCTTTTGGCGAATCGAATAGCTTATATTAAATGGAAATAAATAAAAAATCAGTATTGTATCCGCCAGGTGGAATACTAATGTGGATCATCATCTATGTAGAGTTGTTTACGTTTGGACTAGCCATCGCTGGATTAACTTTCTATGGCGCTCAAGAACGTGTTCAGTTTCACCAAGATAGCCAACAACTCAATAAATTAATTGCAACCATTAATACTATTTTATTGCTTACTGGTGGTTTTTTGGTAGCAAAAGCGGTGCATTTGGTCAAACATCAACAGTTTGAAAAATCAAGCAAATTTTTTCTTTGGGCAATTGTTACTGGTTTCGGATTTTTAATTTTGAAATTAATCGAATACCAAGAAAAATTAGAAATCGGTTTAGATATGGAATACAGTACGTTCTTTATGTTTTATTGGCTGATGACTGGTTTTCACTGGATTCACGTCTTTGTAGGAATCATTATCCTTTTTTTTCTAAGACGATCTGTTCGTCAACAAAAAAACAATGCTAACATGGAAGACATTGAAGCTGGCGCAGCATTTTGGCACATGTGTGATTTGATTTGGCTCTTACTATTCCCAATTCTCTACCTTCTTTTTTAAAATGAAAAATACATCTTTATATTCATACTTAATTCTAATTTGTTTAACAGTTTTAGTGGCTGTTCTTGCTAAAATTAGTAATTCGACAATCATATTATATAGCATCACCATCTTTTCCATTCTTAAATTTATTATAGTTGGATTTGAATTTATGGAATTAAAACAGGCACATTCATTTTGGAAATTTCTATTGATATTTTATAGTTTAATAATTGGAACGTTATTTGTAACCCTTCTTGCGTAATAAATTCAATTATTGAAATTTATAAACGACAAAATATTTCGTAATTCGATAAGATTTTGAATGTAATTTCGTTTATAGTTTAAATACAATCGAATTTTATTCTATTTTTATATAGAACTAGCTGATGAATTATGACTAAAAAATGTAATAAATACACCATTTTATTTTCAATTATATTATGCTTCAATTACACACAAGCATTTTCTCAAGTACAATGGGCAACTCAATTAATTGACTTTTCATCTGAATATAAAGATGATTTAATTAGAGAAAATTCCACTCGTTGGAGCGCATCTCAAGTGCTAGGCTTTCCCAATTGTTTGAAGTATGGTTCTTCACAATTAGCTTGGACACCCAAACATCAAAATAATTCTAAAGAATTTATTACGGTCGCTTTTCAGACACCACAAACGGTACAGCAAGTTATCGTAGGTGAGAACTTTAATGCTGGAGCCATAACCGAAATTATTTTATATGATAATAAAGGTAAAAAATATACTGTTTTTGAAAGTTTAAATCCACGACCAACGTATAAAATGGGCGATGTATTGACCTATTTTAAAATTAAACCAACCTATAATGTCGTTAAATTAAAATTAGTTCTAAGCACAAATGCTACAATTGCTCGTGAAGAAATTGATTGCATAGGTATATCTTCCAATACGTTGCCTTATGTTCAAAATATTAATGTTCTGAAATATAGTGAAGCAGTAGGAATTCCCGAAAACTTAGGCCCAAACGTTAATTCATCTAACTATGATCATTTACCGCTAATTTCTCCAGATGGTAGCAAATTATATTTCACTCGAAAACTTTCTGATGAGAATAATTTATCTGCATTTGATGATGATATTTATTATTCAGAAATTATGCCTTCAGGCAACTTCTCCAAAGCCATAAATATAGGCTCGCCACTGAATACCACGGAACATAACTTTGCCTGCTATATCAGTGCAGATAACAATCGATTGTATGTCGCCAATAAATATGTAAAAAACACGTACAATTTTACTGGATTATCGGTTTCTACAAAACAAAAAGACAATACTTGGAGTAAACCAAAACCATTGTCAATTCCTGAATTGCAGAATAAGAATGAATTTGCACATTATTATTTAAACCTTGCAGAAAATGTAGTTTTAATGTCTATTCAAGATAATAATTCATTAGGTGATTTGGATTTGTATGTTTCTCAAAAATATAGCGATGGAAATTGGACAAAACCTAAAAATTTAGGCCATATTATCAATACAGTTGGAGCCGAAGGAAGTGTATTTTTGGCAGCTGATGGCCGAACACTCTACTTTTCGTCAACAGGCCATCCAGGTTTTGGAAGTTATGATATGTATATGTCTAAACGATTGGATGATACATGGACGAACTGGTCGAAACCACTCAACTTAGGTGATAAAATAAATACAGATGAAATGGATATTTATTACACGATTCCAGCTTCCGGTGATTATGCCTATTTTTCCAGCGGAAGAACTATGTATGGAATGAATGATTTATATCGTATTCGATTACCCAAAGAAATTCGTCCCGATTTTATAGATTCCAAAAATTTAATTTCAATAGCCAATACTTCGCCACTAAAAAAAACAGAAACTACAGTTGCTACAAAAGTTACCACGAACACCACACCACCAACTAAGAATGCCACCGCTACTTCCTCACTTAAAACAACGCTTCCACAAAATTCTCAAACGGATGAATTGCAGAAAAAATTAGACGCTTTAAAACAGCAACAAGCACAAGTGAAACCTAGTACGAATGAGCCTAAGGCTACAACGGTTAATACAACTACTGCTGCCAACACCACACCAACTGTTGTTACGAAGCGTGAAGTGATAAATTATATAGAACCACCTAAAGCACCTGAAAAAAAACCAAATGTCTTAACACAGGAAGAATTAGTCGCTCGAGAACAACAAAAATCAAATCCATCGATTAATCCCAATTCGGATAGGTTAAATTCCTTAACTAAAAATCCGATGAAAGAAACGATTAATCAAGATGTAAGTGTGCCATCAGAAAATATGATTACACCAGTCAATAATTATAAAATTAGTGAAGTTGAACCTGTAATTTCAACTCCAAATTCAGTATCAAATACATCGCCAACTTTAGCAACAAATACAGTTCCAAAAGATGAACTGCAAATGAAAATAAATGAACTTAAAAATCAGCAATCACAAGCACGTTTAAATCAACCAACTTCAACAACAACGTCTAATACAATTCCTAAAACCATTGAAGAACAATATCCTAATCCTGCGCCGATACAATCTACCTATAATGCCAATACCGACCAACTGCAACAGAAATTAGAAGCCTTGAAACAACAACAATATCAAACCGCTCAAAGCACAAAAATGTATTCGAATCCGTATGAGCCAAAACCGTATGATGCACAACCATTAAAAGAACGTGAAGAAGATAAAACAGCTCAATCCTACGATGAATATCAGCAAAAATTAAATCAACTTAAACAACAACAAAAAAATACAACAATTACTTCGCCTTCTAAATCTGAAATAGCTACAATACCTGTAAATACAACTGTTCCAAAGCAAGATATAAAAACAGTTACGACAGTTCCTGAAGTAAAACAACCACAAAAAACGGATAAAATAATTTCATCTTACGAAGAGAAATTACGTAAGTTGAAAGAAGAGTTGTCAATCCTAAATCAACCAATAGCTACAGATAACAAACTTCCAATAATAGCAGAAAAAAGTAAGGAAATAGTGCCTGAAAAATCGAATCCAAAAATGGAAACTATTGTGGTAAATGATGAAGAAACTAAAATTGCACCAATTCAAGAACCATCAAAAATTGAACCATCGAAAACAACTGAATTGCCATCAAAAACGGCTACTTTAGAAATTGAACAAGCCAAATTAGATTCCATAAAACAGGCTCAACAAATTGCTGAAAAAAATCTAACTACAAAATTAGATAAAATGGAAGCAGGCAAACAATCATTGGAAAATGATATATCAGAATTAAAAGAACAACGCACTAAGTTTAATGAAGAAAATGAAAAATTGTCCTCTCAGAATACTCAATTAGTCAGCGAAAAAGAAAAATTAGAATTGGAGAAAAAAAGAATGGATGATTTGCTAGCAAAAATGCAAGAAGAACGGGATAAACTTGCTGCTGAAAAACAAAAAATAGAACAAGAAAAAACTAAACTAGATTTAGTGAAAAAGCAACAAGAAAAAGAATTTTTTGCCATGAAAAATGCCATTGATTCTATAGCTAAAGTTCAACAAAATGCTGCTAAAAATTTAGAATTGCAACAGAAATACGATTTATTTAACGTGCCAATGGAAGTAGGTGCCGTTGCCATTGCCGATAGGATTTTCTTTGTTGCGGATGGCGCTTACTTAACCATTCCATCGTATCCAGAAATTGATAAAGTAGCTGAGTTTTTAAAGAAAAATATAAATATAAAAGTAGAAATTGGTGGCCATACCAACGGACTTTGCGATGATGCTTTTTGCAATAAATTATCCAAAGATCGAGCTAAAACATGTGTTGATTATTTGGTTTCGAAAGGAATTGATAAAAATAGATTGTCATATAAAGGTTATGGAAAGCAACATTTGATTTCGGCACCTGGTTCACCACTCAATCAACGAGTGGAAATTAAAATATTAAGTGTTCAGTAAGCCATATCGAATCTAATTTTCGTTTAGTATATTTGTGCTATGGCATTAGATAAATATGAGCATTTGGTGAATCAGTTTCCTGCTGTAACTGCTGAAGAGTGGAAGTCTAAAATCAGTAAAGATTTAAAAGGAGAGCCGTTTGATAAACTGATTTGGCATACTCAAGAAAATATTGAAGTATTGCCTTTTTATACCAACGAAGATATTCAAAAATATCAACTACACATTCCGCAAAAATCAACTTCCACTTGGCAAATTGTAGAACGTGTAGAAGTGATATCAATAGAAGAAGCCAATAAAATAGCATTACACGCTTTAGAAAACGGAGCAACATCTATCTTATTTAATTTGAAATGTATTCCCATTTCAGATACCCAAATTCAAACGTTAATTCAACAAATTTTATTGGATATTGCGCCGGTTTATTTTGAAAATTTTGTACCTGAAAATAAAACTATTTTAGAAAAATTTGTTCCTAATAGTGGTATATATCGAGCCTCCATTCCTGAACAACATACAATTACAGAAGAACTAGTAAGGGCATTGCAAAAAGGAATAGAACATTCAGCAACACATTTTCATTTTTATATTCGTCAAAATTATTTCTTTGAAATTGCTAAACTTCGCGCATTTCGTTGGTTGTGGAATCAAATATGTGCTTTAAAAGGATTGGATAATTCTATACAAATCACCGCAGAAACCAGCATAACCAATTTTTCTAAAGAAGATGAAAATTACAATATCTTACGAAACACTACTGCAGCTATGAGTGCCATTATTGGTGGTTGTGATAATTTAATCATCAATCCACACGATATACAAAATTCGTCATCAGGCTTTGGTAAACGCATCGCCAGAAATATTCAACACATCTTGCAACATGAATCGTATTTTTCCGAATTACAAGATGCTGCAAAAGGTACATATTATATTGAATATCTAACATACATGCTTAGTAAAAATGCTTGGGAAAAATTCAATGCATAAACTTTCTTTCATTTATTATCCTTGATTTAGTCTTATTTTACTTCGTAAATTGTACATTGTTTGCTATATTTATTTATTATGGCAAATCAAACATTTGACTACGATTATGTAATTATTGGAAGTGGCTTCGGTGGCTCTGTTTCTGCCTTGCGACTTTCTGAAAAAGGCTATAAAGTATTAGTCATTGAAAAAGGAAAATGGTTTAAAAAACAAGAAGATTTTCCTACTACGAATTGGAATTTACGCAAATGGATGTGGATGCCTAAATTAGGTATGCAAGGTTTATTTAAGCTCACATTTTACCGACATGTGGCCATTGTAAGCGGTGTTGGTGTTGGAGGTGGTTCCTTGGTATATGCTAATACATTGCCAATTCCTAAAACAGAATTTTACAATTCAGGTCATTGGAACGGATTAGATAATTGGGAAGATGTGTTGAAACCATTTTATGCCACTGCGTTAAAAATGCTAGGTGCAGCAAAGCATCCTTATATGAGTAAAAGCGATAAGGTAATGCAGGAATTAGCAGTAAACATGGGACGACCGGAAGCTTTTGAAAAAACAGATGTGGCTGTCTATTTTGGTAAAATTGGCGAAACAGTACCAGATCCATATTTTGATGGAAAAGGACCTGATAGAACCGGCTGCAATTTGTGTGGTGGTTGTATGTTGGGTTGTCGTTATAATGCGAAAAATACATTGGATAAAAATTATTTGCATTTAGCTCAACAATTAGGTACAGCAATCATTGCCGAAAAATTAGTGTACGATGTGGTTCCAATTAATAGCCAAGATGGCAGCAATGGTTATGAAATTAAATATCAAGATTCTTTATCTTATTTTCCAAACAAAGGCAGTGTAACGGCTAAATCCGTTATTTTTTCTGGTGGTGTTTTAGGTACAATTGATTTGTTGTTAAAATTAAAAGATAAATCATTGCCTAATTTATCCAATACATTAGGCACTGGGGTTCGTACAAATTCAGAAAGTTTAATTGGTGTAACTACCTTTAGAAAAGACATCTCTTTTTCAGAAGGGATTGCCATTGGATCTATCGTAAACATTGATGAAAGCCGACATTTAGAACCGGTTAAATACTCAGAAGGAGCAGGCTTTTGGCGCATTTTTATGGCACCTATGGTACATGGAAATACATTCTTTTCTCGCTTGTATAGAATGATAAAAGATTTTGTAGTTCGCCCACTTGCCAACCTAAAAGTAATTTTTGTTGACGATTGGAGTAAGCGTACGCAAATACTATTATACATGGAAAGTATAGATTCCAGTTTGAGCTTTAAACGCAATAGTTTAGGTGGCATGAAAACTACGTTAGATTCCGGACCTGCGCCAACTGCCTTTAACCCAAAAGCACAAGAAATTGCTCATGATGTTGAAAAAATAATTGATGGCAAAGCCATGGTAATTAATAGCGAAACATTATTTGGTATCCCAACAACTGCACATATTTTAGGAGGTGCATGTATGGGTAAAGATGTCAATTCGGGTGTAATTGATAAAGATAATTTTGTGTTTAATTATAAAAATATGATGGTGTGTGATGGTAGTATGATTTCGGCAAATCCTGGCGTAAATCCAAGCTTAAGTATTACAGCCATTACCGAACGTGCCATGAGTAAAATCCCAAATAAAACAGAAAATACAGAATATAATTAAACGAATTTAAACGTGTATGTGTCATTCGTTTCTGACGCAGAAGAAATAATCCTAAAACAAGATACCGATACATTACAACAGCGTACGTTTGTAATGTATCCGTATAAAAAATGGTTGGTGTAATTTTAAATTAAATATGGTAGAGAATATTAACGTTGAACTTATTCATATTTTACTACAAATGCATCGGCATATTTATCAGCAAGAACAGATTTTAAAGCATCGGCATAAGCTCTGTTTTGGAATTTTCCCATAAACAATTTATAAACGATTTTTCCGCTTAAGTTTTCTTGTTCCACCAACATGCTTTGTTTATATTTTATTTCTAAATCAGCAATTATTGCCAATAAAACATTCATGTCAGAAAATACACCTAATTGCAATCCAAAAAATCCAGATTTTGATTTATCTAATTTGGTGATTATATAATAAGAAGAGCGATTGGTGGTTGCATTAGAATTGGCATCTTTGACTTCCGTTAATGGCATTTGAGGTGGTACACTTTTAGGCATATTTGTTGTTTGTTCCACATTTTCAGCGGTTGTATTTTCTGAATCAGCATGCATTACGGAAACAGTAGTCGTTGAGTCATACGTTTGAATGCCATTTTCTTTGGCTATATCCATAGTCGCTTCTAAGAGATCTTCTGGCGTTTTATCTTCCTCAATAATTTCGACTTTTACTTTAGTCGTACCTTTATTTTTGTAACCTAATAAATCAGCAGCCTTTGTCGATAAATCAATAATTCTACCTTTTATATATGGACCTCTATCGTTTATTTTAACAAAAACAGATTTTTTGTTTTGTTCATTAGTTACTTTCACAATAGTTCCCAGTGGTAATGTTTTGTGTGCGGCCGTTAAAGCAAATTGATTGTATTTTTCACCACTAGCAGTTGGTCTGCCATGAAAGTATGTTCCATAGTAGGATGCTACACCATATTCTGTTTGTGCAGATAATGTGAGCAAAAAAGAGAACATCAATAAAAAAGTGTTTACTACATTTTTCATGGCAAATTTTGTTTTGGTTAAAAATTATTTTGCCTAAAAAGCTGTTGCAAAGATACTGCCACTTTTTTACGGTTTTGTTAACTGCTCAGAGAGTTGTATTAAAGGTTCAGTTAAAATAGCGTGTCCACCTTTGTAAAAAATATGTGAAAATATTAAGCCAGTGTTATCTAAAGTTTTTAAAACGTTTTCGTACATTTCTTTACTAATGAATTCATCATCGTCGCCTACCAATAAATAAGGAGATAATTGGTTTAGCCATTTGATGTCGGTCAAACATTCGGATGGTAAACTTCCGCCCCAAAATACTATATGATTCAGCTTGTTTGGTGCATGCTTTGCCCAACGTGCAATTGTTGAAACGCCTTGTGAAAAGCCCAAACCTACTATTTTTGCAGTTGTTTGTGAAATAAATGTTTCGTAAACATTATCTAGGTATTTAATATAGTCTTCAATCTCATTTTCTCTGTCTTCAGAGGTCATCCAATTTGCACCAATTCTACCTTTCATATCCTTCAAATAAAATCGATTTAAGCCTTCTGGGACAATTATAAAATGTTCCTCAGGCGATAATACTTCAAATTTTTTAATGAAATATTCAGCTAAGAAACCATATCCATGAGCTACTAACCAAATTAATTTTGTTTTGGATGTCAATGTACCGTATGTAAATACACGTGCCGTTTTCTGAGTAGTTATAGAATGAGAATGCGTCATAAAAAAAATATTGCTCAAATTAATTAAAATGTAGTAATTTTTCAGATTCATATTTTTAAATGAAAGACTATAAAAAATATTACATAATAAATGCAACACCAGATTTATTATATCTCGCATTAACCAATCCTACAATTATAAAATTATGGAGTGGTGATGAGGCAGAAATGGCTGCAACAGTAAATTCAGAATTTTCTCTTTGGCAAGGAAATATTTGTGGAAAAAATTTAGAATTTATTGAGAATAAAAAAATTGTACAAGAATGGTATTTTGGTGAACAAGAACAAACTTCCATCGTTACAATTTTATTGCATGAACATCCTAAAGGAACATCTGTAGAACTTAGACATACAAACATACCAGATGAAGATTATGATGACATTATTGAAGGCTGGAATAATGAATATTTTGGAGCCATTCAAGATTTTTATGAAGAAGGATGAAAATTAAATGCATGGAATATAAAGACATTCTCTTTGAACAACTCGGAGAAATTGGGATAGTAACACTCAATCGCCCGCAATCCTTAAATGCCTTAACACCATTAATGGTACATGAATTAAAACAAGTGTTTTATCAACTTTCAAAAGATTCATCAATAAAAGTTGTCATTTTAAAAGGTTCAGGTCGTGCATTTTCGGCTGGAGTCGATTTAAATGCCATGAATGAAAGTTTAATTGGTGGACAATTCACTCAAAATCAAATTATTTTAGATGGCAATGAATTGGCTTTAATAATTAGAAAAATGCCACAAGTGGCTATGGTAGAAATACATGGACATTGTTATACAGGTGCCACAGAAATTATGATGTTTTTCGATTTAATTGTTGCGGCTGATGATGCAAAAATTGGAGATACACATGCTAAATGGGGAATTATGCCAACTTGGGGTATGACACAACGATTGCCTCGTTTAGTTGGATTAAATAAAGCCAAAGAATTATCGTTTACCTGCCAACCCATTAGTGGAAAAGAAGCAGAACGAATTGGCTTAGTAAACCGTGCTGTTCCGTTGGAGGATTTAAGTAAAGTAAGCTTGGAAATGGCAAATGCTATTTTACAAAATTCAGCTCAAACCATTGCTGCGCTCAAACAATTATACAATGATGGTATGCATACTACTCTGGAAGAAGGATTGAAAATAGAAACCCATTTTAAAACTGAAATTACGGATAGAACAGAATTTTTAAAAGGGTTTAAGAATAACAAATAAAAATAGAATGTTACAGGTAATCTGCATCTTGACCCCAACGATATTCCATTAAAAAACCAACGGCATTTTTTACCGGTAACTCTTCAAATAAAACTTTATAAATGGTTTGTATAATGGGTGTTTTTACACCAGTTGTGTCTGCTAATTTTTTTGAAATACTAACCGTTTTGATGCCTTCGGCAACCTCAGTAGAAGTGGCAATAATTTGAGCTAATGTTTCGCCTTTTGCCAATCGAGCACCAACAGTATAATTTCTGCTTAATGGTGAAGTACATGTTGCTACCAAATCACCAATACCAGCTAATCCTAAAAACGCTTGACGGTTGGCACCCATGGCGGTTGCTAATCTGATTATTTCTCCCATGCCACGAGTAATTAGAAATGCCATAGCATTTTGCCCATATCCTAAGCCACCTAAAGCACCAGCGGCTAATGCCATTGAATTTTTTAGTACACCCGCTAATTCTACTGCAAAAATATCAGGATTGCTATATATTTGTAAACGATTGCTACGCAACGCAGCATCACCTTCACGAATGACTTCTTCAAATTTACTTGCAATTACGGTAGCCGCAGGTTGGTTGTCGGCAATTTCGCGTGCTAAATTAGGTCCACTCATGCAGCCTACACGTTTAATACACGTTTCTTCAAGAATTACTTTGCTCATTGTGTAAATATCTTCCACATGTAAAACAACATCTTTATCTAAGATGGTTTTTCCAGGTTCTAATTTAATATCGAATCCTTTGGTGCAATGTATCATCATGTGATCCGGTCGAAGATATGGCGCCATTGTTTTCATCACGTTTCTAAAAGCATCGGATGAAACAGATGGAAACAACAAATAACATTTGTCTATGATTTCTTGTAAGTCGTTAGTTGCTCTAATATTAGGATGGATGGTTTGACCATTATTTTTTCGTTCTGTATTGATGATTTCAACAGCATCAACTCTTCTAGAATAAAATAGTACTTTACCATTTTCGGCTAATAGGTTAGCTACTGCAGTACCAAAACTGCCTGCTCCAATAACGGCAACCATATTGTCGTCAGATGAATTTGTGTAAGCCATAACCTAATAATCTATTGTGATAGTAATACAGTAATTTTAAATCTTCACTCGTAATATTGCCTTCTTTGCTACGCATGATAGGCAAATTAGTATGATAAATACATACATTGTAAATGCCAAGTTCAATAATTTCGGGTAATTCTTTGGTCGTGATATTGGGAGATAATTTTATTTGCTCCCGATTATTCAACATATACAATTCATCTATGACACGTTTTACAGAAGTCTTAAATTCATCCCAATTTATTTCTCTATCTTCTTCTGATGTACGCATTAGTGTAAACAAATCAGGATTGTTGAGTTTCTTTTTCAATAATTCAAATGCTACAAATGTTACTACATGTGAGGCATATACTACATTGTTTTTAAAGAAACCTTCTACAATTTTTTCTCCCAACATTTGCGTATAGATCATTTCGCGTTGGTCATCTGCTTTTAGTTTTCCTTTATTTACAAAATAATTTCGGATATTCAGTTTATTCCCAAATTTATCTAAGCTATTCCCATCGTCATCTAGTTTATTGCCAAATACATCCATTGGCTCACTTAGAGACAGTGTTAAGTCTGTTGATTTAGTAAAAGTTTCCCAAAAGAATTTCCAGATACCTTTTCCGGCAACTTGTGGCGTTTCGTGAACTAAATATTGTTCTTTTCCAGTTCTTTTTAATTGATCTGTAATTAAAGAGGAAGCTTCTAGGACGAAGTTATAGCTTATGGTTAATGGAACGACAAATATTTTAGGAGCTAAGTTAGTCGGATTTTTTTCAAAATGGATGCGTTGTGCTTCCATTACGGTGCCCAATAATCCTAGCTTTAAATCTGTTTCAATATTTCCTGCTCTTGAACGTGTTCCACCTGGGTAAAAAATAGTATGTGCACCAGCTAAAATATTAGTTTTTGAATAGGATTTTAAGGTTTCAATGTAAATTGGATTTTTCTTTCTTCTATCTAATTTATAGGCACCTAATTTGCCTGCAAAGAAACTAAATATTTTTGAGTTGAATAGATTTAAGCCTGCTCCGTATTGAAATGCAGGCATACCAATATAATCCATACCAAATCCGATGATGGCGGAATCTAAATTACTAAAATGCGTGGGAACGAGAACAATAGTTCCTTTTAAGGATAGTTGACGTAGTTTTTCTACTGGTCCTGCTACTACTAATTTGTCTTTTAGTTCATCTTGTGGTTTAAAAATTCCACTTAATCCTCCAAAATAGGAATTAAATAATCGTGAGAAAAAGCGAACTAAAAGTTGGCGTGCAAACCAAAACATATTGGGATTGAAATGCGCTACAATTTCATTGGCATAACGTGACATGATATCTTGTAATAATTCTTGGTGAAGTACTTTAGATTTATCTTCATCAATTTTATTAGGATCGGCTTCTAGTAATCTTTTTTTTACTTTCTTCCAAAATTCGCCTTCATCTTCTGGGTCCACTTCCCAAGATTCTGAGCGAATTCGAATGTTTTCTAGATACAATGTTTTTTGCAATTGCTCACGCAGTTGATTTAAAGTAGGATAGGATTTATTAAATTCTAAAACCGATTCAGAGATGGTTTCTTGAAGTATTTTTTCCTTCTTTTGCGCTATCAAGTTGATAGGCCAATCTTTTATTCGTGGAATGACAGATTTTAACATATTAGTTTCGTGAACTAAGGTAAATATATGTTTTAACATTTAAAAGTTTGCACGAAAAATATATGCGAATCTATACCTATGTTTAGGCTATGATTATTATTTTTTGCAAAAAGGCAAAAAAAAATCCCGACGATAAGTCGGGATTTACGTTGATTAAGCGTGTATTATTTTACTTGATTTACGATGGCTTCAAACGCTTTTGGGTCGTTTAATGCTAAATCAGCCAATGCTTTTCTGTTAATTTCGATACCTGCATTGTTTAATTTGTTCATAAATACTGAATAAGATAAGCCAAAAGGACGAACGGCAGCGTTGATACGCACAATCCATAAACTTCTGAAATCTCTTTTCTTTAATTTTCTGCCTACGAAAGCGTATGTTAACCCTTTCTCTACGGCGTTTTTGGTTACTGTCCAAACGTTTTTACGGCGACCATAATAACCTTTGGCGAGTTTGTAGACCTTCTTTTTGCGGTCTTTTGCTGCTACTGAATTGACTGAACGTGGCATGACTTTTATTTTTTAATGTTAGAAATATGACCATCGGCGATGCCTTGCCTTATGTCTGTTTTATTTGGATAAGTTATTTAAACTTATTGCGTTTTAGTTCATACATAATAATGACTTGATGTTTCCTTCGTCGCATTTGCGAACGATTGTCGTACCAGTCAAATTACGTTTTTGTTTGGTGGATTTTTTAGTTAAAATGTGACGTTTATATGCTTGTCCACTTTTTATTTTACCACTTCCTGTTACTTTAAAACGCTTTTTTGCGCTGGAGTTTGTTTTCATTTTAGGCATAAAAATGCTATTTATTGGTTATTAAATTTGAAATTAAGTTGCAAATATACGGATAATTACTAAAATTTTACATTTTGTAATGTAAAATCATGGTAAAATATACTACTCACTAAATTGTTTTGCTAATTATTTTTTTCTCGAAGTTTGTTATTGTACTTTTTAATCGCTTTAATATAGCTTTTATGTGTTATCAATTTTTTCAGTTCTTCATCATCTCCAACTATTGGTAGTAAATTTTTTTCATTCAATGCGATTAATTCAGTATTTCCAGATTTAGAAAAATAGATTGAATATTCAGTTCCAGCAATGGGAACAACACTGTACAATGAAATACTGTCGTTTAATTGTTTAAATACCCAGCAAGAATCATTAGGTTCGCCTTTTGTTTTTAAATTTTTTTCGCCTAATGCTAGTATGTATCTTGTTTCGTCAGGATATATTTTTCTAATTATTGCCTTCTTTTCTTTAATCAATAAAGAATGTTTGTCATTCGATAAATCTATTTCTCCATATATTTTTAAAGTACTATCATTTTTTAACTTTACTAAATAATAGTCTTTTGTGATTAATGTAGTTGATTTATTTCCGGTATTCCAATAGGCAATAGGCATGTGGTAGTAGGTTGGAATTGGAATATTTCCATAAGGTGTTGAAATGACCGTAGGAATTCCAGGTACAAACTGAGCATAAGCAACATGAGTACCTACCCAAAAAAGAATGAAAAAGATAAGTTTATGAACGGATTTCATTAAAATTATCCTTTCTTTTTTGGTGCAATGTAAGCAATCATTTTTTTGCCTTCCAAGTTAGGCATTGCTTCTAAAGCTCCAAATTCTTTTAATGAATCAGCAAACTGAAGTAAAACTAATTCGCCTCTATCTTTAAATTGAATGGCACGACCTTTAAATTGTACATAAATTTTCACTTTTGAACCTTCTTGCAAAAACTTTTGAGCATGTTTTTGTTTGAAATCCAAATCGTGATCATCAGTGTTTGGTGTAAAGCGAATTTCTTTTACTTCCGTTTTTTTCTGTTTCGCTTTTATTTCTTTATCTTTCTTTTTCTTGTCGTACAAGAATTTATTATAGTCCACTAAGCGACAAACCGGTGGAACGGCTTTGGGTGATATTTCTACTAAATCGACCTCTTGTTCTTTTGCTAATCGCAATGCTTCTTCGATAGTATAAACTCCAGGTTCAATTTCTTCACCCACTAATCGTACTTCTGGCACGCGAATGTCTCTGTTTAATCGATGTTCCGTTTCTTTTTTCTTCGGAACAAATACTTTTCTTCTAGGTATCAAATTGGTTTGTTTAATGTAATAATATAGTAATGAAATAATGTAGCAATGTTATTTTGTAATTCTATTATTTAATTACTTCATTGTTTAATTATTTAATTCTTCCTGCAATAATACGGCAAAGTCTTCAATAGTAAAAGTACCAATGTCACCTTTTCCGTGTTTTCTTACAGAAATTTGTTGATTTTCTACTTCTTTTTCGCCTATTACAGTCATATAAGGTATTTTCATCATTTCCGCATCTCTAATTTTCTTGCCAATTTTTTCGGCACGTTCATCCATTTTTACTCTAAATCCTTTAGATTTTAATGTTGCAGCCACTTTTTCGGCATATTCTAAAAATTTATCGCTTATTGGTAATATAGAAATTTGTTTTGGCGATAACCATAGTGGGAAATTTCCAGCATAATGTTCCAATAAAAATCCAATAAAACGTTCATGTGTACTTAGTGGCGCTCTGTGAATAATAATTGGAAATTCTTCTTGATTGTCTTTGTTGGTATATTTTAAATTAAAACGTTTGCCTTGTGCAAAGTCAACTTGATTGGTTGCTAATGTAAATTCACGACCAATTACGGAGAATATTTGAATGTCAATTTTAGGACCATAAAAAGCAGCTTCATCTTGAACTTCATCAAACGGAATTCCAGAATTAATTAATACATCACGCACCATTTTTTCGGTTTCTATCCATAGCTCTGGTTCATTGATGTATTTTTGGCCAAGTTTAGATGGATCGTGTTTGCTTAATCGCATTTTGTATTTTTCTATTCCAAATATTTTGAAATATTTTAAATACATAGCATTTACGGCTCTAAATTCTTCTTCAAATTGTTCTTTGGTGCAATAAATATGTGCATCATTCATTTGTAAAGAACGAACACGCATTAGTCCAAATAAACTTCCTGAATCTTCATATCGATAACAAGTTCCATATTCTGCTAATCGAATAGGTAAATCTTTGTATGATTTTGGAATGGCACCAAATATTTTATGATGATGTGGACAGTTCATTGCTTTTAGATAATATTTCACATTATCTAGTTCCATTGGTGGAAACATGCTTTCAGCGTAATAGGGAAGATGCCCACTTCTTAAATACAAAGATTCTTTAGCAATATGTGGTGTTCGTACTCGAGAGTAACCAGCTTCTTCTTCTGATTTTTTGGCAAGTTCTTCAAGTTTTTCAATTATAAAACCTCCATTTGGCAACCATAAAGGCAATCCAGGACCAACTTCTTCATCAAATGTATATATTTCTAATTGTTGCCCTAATTTTCTATGGTCACGTTTTTCTGCTTCTTCTAATAAGCGTAAATGCTCATCTAATTCTTGTTGATTAGGAAACGTAACACCATAAATACGTGTCAATTGTTTCCTTTTTTCATCACCTCGCCAATAAGCACCAGCCACTTTCATTAGTTTAATGGCTTTGATATGGTTCGTATTTGGGATATGTGGCCCACGACATAAATCGGTAAAATTACCTTGTGTATAAAACGTAATATCACCATCATTTAAGCCTTCCAATAATTCCAGTTTATATTCATCTCCTTTTTCTTTGAAATAAGTGATGGCATCGTTTTTTGAAATTTCTAGGCGTTTATAGTCACTTTTTTGTGCAGCTAATTCTACCATTTTTTTTTCAATTTTAGGTAAATCAGCTAAAGTAATATTGTTTTCACCAGCATCAATATCGTAATAAAATCCATGATCGATTGGTGGTCCAATACCGAATTTTACACCTTTATATAAAGATTCTACCGCTTCGGCAAAAAGATGTGCTGAAGAGTGCCAAAACGTTGATTTTCCGTTTTCATCGTTCCACGTTAATAGTTTTAATGTAACATCCGTATTTATAGGTCGTGTCGCATCTTGAACTTCGCCATTTATTTCGGCTGCTAATACTTTTTTAGGCAAGCTGTTGCTTAACTGCGCTGCAATTTCTAATGCAGTTATTCCTGCATTAAATTCTTTAATTGCTCCATCTGGAAATGTAATTTGGATACTCATCATTTGAACACGAAAATAAGGAGTTTCTATTAAACCTACAATTTATGTTTTTGTTGTTTTTTATTTAATTTGTTCGATATTGTTTTTTTTAAAATTTAATATACATAATTATGTATATATATATATCAATATAATGAGCAGGAAAATTATAGTGCTAATGAATCCAGAAACGTTATCCCTTTAAAATATTTAATTATTTGAAATAGAGCAGTTAAAATTATAATAAATAATACGATGTATCTAAAGATAGTTTCTGAGGTGTGTTTTAAAATTAATTTACCTATATAACTTCCAACTATACTTATAAGAATTAAAAATGGAATTAGGAATAGATATTTTCTTTGAAAATAACCATTGCTCGTATATATAATAGCTCTACTTGCATCAACACCCAAATCTATCAACGCAGAAGTAGCAATAAAAATATCTTTTGTTAGTTGAAATGCCGCTAATGTTATTCCTCTAATAGCACCACCTGTACCAGCTACGCCTGCTAGAAAGCCAGATATAATTCCTCCTAAATATAAATTTTTGTCGGTTTGTCGGATTGGTTTATTGAAATTAATTAGAAGGTAAATCGCAAGAAAAATCAACATAATATTCATGGATAATTCAATCTGTTGAGTAGGTAAATACGTGGTAAGATATGCTCCAAGAATTACAAATAGAATAGCTGGTATTCCAAGTTTAATTGCAATCTCTTTATTTATTCCTTTTCTAAATAATGCTATTTTTGAAAGATTACTAAAAACATGAAATACAGCGGTTATACCTAAAACCGTTTTAAAGTCAAAAAACAAAGATGCGATAGGTACAAATAGAATAGAAGAACCAAATCCTGAAATTGTACCAAGGATTTCAGAAATGAATGCTAGAATAATAAAAAGAAAATATTTTTCGTTCATAATTTATTTGAGCGGTAAATCTGATTTTAAGAAAAAGAAATCAGAATAGCTAAATTATAATAATTAGAAACATTTAGTGATTTTTTAGAAAATTAATTAATATTTATCCAGTTGTGCGGTATGAGAATCACTAAAAACGGGCAAAGATGTACAAAAATTGAATGAAATAGGATGGAAAGAAGCGCGGATTGGCAATTCCGGAGTTTCGGAATCGTCAGCAAAGTGTAGCTATAAGCATGGAACGATATTTTTGATTAGTCTTTCCTGTCTGACGGCAAATAGATTTGGCTGCATTTTCGTGTTTGCCGCAGGCCGTTTGACTAAAAAAAGTGACAAAAGATTGATTTATTAATCAATTAATTATGAAAAATAAAAATTAAATTAAACCACACAATGCGTGTATATTTATTTTTTTGTGATTTTTATAAAATAAAGCAGTAGTACTAATAGTAAGTACCTTTTTGAAATACAAACAGTCATTTTTTACATCGAGAAATAGTTTTTATTTAGAACTAAAATAATTTACATACATTTCTAAATATCTAAAAACAAATAAAATTACAAGTTAACTTGTATAAACTTTTTTATATTTACCCATTATTTAATAAAAATGAATAAGAAGTATATTTTAGCTTTTGATCAAGGTACAACTAGCTCACGTGCAATTCTGTTTGATGACAACGCTTCTATAATTTCTGTAGCACAGAAAGAGTTCACACAGATTTTTCCTCAACCAGGTTGGGTGGAGCATGATCCAAATGAAATTTGGCAAACACAGATTGATGTAGCTCGTGAAGTGATTGCAAAAGCCAACATTCAACCACAAGAAATTGCAGCAATTGGTATTACCAATCAACGTGAAACTACAATTATTTGGGATAGAGAAAGTGGAAAGCCTATCTATAATGCTATTGTTTGGCAAGATAGAAGAACAGCTAATTTTTGTGACGATTTAAAAAAGAGAGGATTAGAGCAATATGTGAAAGAATCTACAGGATTAGTTATTGATGCGTATTTTTCTGGAACTAAAATTAATTGGATTCTAAATAACATAGAAGGTGCACGACAAAAAGCACATGAAGGTAAACTTTGTTTTGGTACTGTTGATTCATGGCTTATTTGGAATTTAACTAAAGGTGAAAAACATGCTACAGATTATAGTAATGCATCGCGGACTTTAATATACAACATAAAAGATTTGCAATGGGATGAAAAGTTATTACATGAATTAGATATTTCTAAAAATATTTTACCTGAAGTTTTGCCCTCTTCTGGGAGTTTTGGAACCACACACCCAGATGTTTTTTATGACTTGCAAATACCCATTTGCGGTGTTGCCGGAGATCAGCAAAGTGCCTTGTTTGGTCAAGCTTGTTTTGAGCCAGGAATGGCAAAAAACACGTATGGTACAGGATGCTTTATGTTGTTGAATACAGGTACAGAACGTGTTGCATCGAAGCATGGTTTGCTTACAACAATTGCATGGAGTATGAATGGAAAAGTAGAATATGCATTAGAAGGCAGTGTGTTTATCGCAGGAGCTGCCATTCAATGGTTAAGAGATGGATTGAAATTAATAGACACAGCACCCGATTCAGAATATTACGCCATGAAAGTAGAAGATACTGGTGGAGTTTATGTAGTTCCGGCATTTGCAGGTTTAGGTGCGCCATATTGGGATATGTATGCTCGTGGAGGAATTTTTGGTTTAACTCGTGGAACCAAAAAAAATCATTTAATTCGAGCTACACTAGAATCTTTAGCTTATCAAACCTATGATTTATTAGAAGTCATGGAAAAGGATTCAGAAATAAAACTAAAGGCATTAAAAGTAGATGGCGGTGCTTGTGCCAATAACTTGTTAATGCAATTTCAATCAGATATATTAGATGTGGCTGTAACACGACCAAAAGTAATAGAAACTACCGCTTTGGGTGCTGCCTATTTAGCTGGTTTGGCAGTTGGTTTATATCAAAAAGAGAAATTAATGCAAAATCAACAAGTAGATGTTGTATTTGAACCTAAAATGAAAAAAGAAAAAAGGGAAAAATTGCTTAAAGGCTGGAAAAAGGCAGTGGAACGAACTAAAGACTGGGAAGATTAAAACATTTAATCAACACTTAGATATTATTTTGATAAAATTAGATTGTTCAATAATCTCAAAAGTTGCCTTAATTTTGTACCTAATTAAACCAACGTAAAATGAAAAAATTATTCGTATTATTCGCAGCTGCTACACTTTTCGTAGGTGTTCAAGCTTGCAAAAACCAAGCAACTGAAGAAGGTGCTACTGAAGAAACAACTGAAGTTACAACTGAAGTTCCTGCTGATTCAACTGCTACTGCTGTAGTTGATTCTGCTGCTACAACTGCTGTTGATACAGCTGTTGCAAAATAATCGGTTGAAAACAGATTATAAAACCCCGAATTTTTCGGGGTTTTTTTTTGCACTTTTGACAAATTTTAACAATCAGACATTTGGATATTTTGCCAAAAAAGCTATTTTTGTTATAATTAAACCAATTTAAAATGAAAAAATTATTTGTATTGTTCGCAGCGGCAACACTATTTATTGGTGTTCAAGCTTGCAAAAATCAGGCAACTGAAGAAGCAACTGAAGAAGTAACTGAAGCTACAGAAGCTGTAGGTGATGCAGTAACTGAAACAGCAGGTGCGGTAGCTGACTCAACAGCTGCGGCTGCTACTGGTGCGGTAGATGCTGCTAAAGACGCAGCTACTGGTGCAGTAGATGCTGCTAAAGATGCTGCTGCTGGTGCAGTTAATAAAGCTGCAGATGCGGCTAAAGATGCTGTTAAGAAATAATATTTTTCAATAGCAAAGAAAAAGTCCCGAGAAATCGGGACTTTTTTTATTTTGATTCTATTTATTAATAATAATAGTAGGTTTTGATGAATCTGCTTGTTTTTTATCTTCCTTCTTAAATATATTTGGAAGCTTAAACCCAAAATAATTTAAAGCAGATATGATAATAAATACAGCACCGGCTTCATCTAAATTTCCAATAATGGGAATATTATCTGGAATAAACTCAATAAATCCTGCCGTTGGATTTATAATATAAAAAAATGCTACTAAGGCTACGGCAATTACACTAATGTCTTGTTTTTTCATGTTTGTTATTTTTGATTTAATCAACCAAAAAATCAAAGAATTAGTTCGTTTGGATATTTTTATTAACAATACTTAGCAAAAAAAAGAGGCAATCGATATTCGATTGCCTCTTTTTTTGTAGCGAAGACGGGAATTGAACCCGTGACCTCAGGGTTATGAATCCTGCGCTCTAACCATCTGAGCTACCTCGCCGATTCTTTTTCGAGGTGCAAATGTACAATTTTAAATTAAATTTCTCCTATATTCTCAAAAATCTTATTTTTTAGTAACTTTACAAAATAAATTGATTTAAACATTATGAGTATATATTCTCTTCATTCAGATACAAATATACAACAGGATGTAGATGTTTTGGAAGAAATAGAGGCAACTTTAAGTCATCAATTGGTGGTATATAATGACGAAGTAAACACATTTGATTGGGTGATTGAATCTTTAATGAAAATTTGTAGACACACACACGAACAAGCCACTCAATGCTCCTTGTTTATACATTTTAAAGGTAAATATGCTGTTCAACATGGCGATGAACTAACGCTTATTCCCATGAAGGATGCCTTGTTGGATAGAGGAATTTCTGCAGCAATAGAATCATGTAATTCATAAAATTGCCGATATATTTACTAAATGAAAAAATGATTTTTCCGCCAGTTGAAGGTGCAGAAGATGGAATTGTTGCTATTGGCGGTGATTTATCTTCTGAACGATTATTATTGGCTTATCATTGTGGCATTTTTCCATGGTATAGCAAAGAAGAACCCATTATCTGGCATTCGCCTGCAGAAAGATTTATTTTAATGTTAGACAATCTGCACATTTCTAAAAGCATGAAACGTGTTTTAAATTCTAATCGGTTTTCGATAACTTTTGATGCTGATTTTTCTTTTGTGATAAAGCAATGTGCTGCTGTTGAACGTAAAAACCAAGATGGAACTTGGATTACCAATGAAATGATAGATGCATATTTAGAATTACATAATTTAGGTTATGCGCATTCAGTAGAAGTGTGGAAAGATGAAAAAATTGTTGGTGGCTTATATGGTGTGAGTTTAGGAAAAGTTTTTTTTGCAGAATCTATGTTTCATACTGAAAGTAATACATCAAAAATAGCATTGATAAAATTAGTAGCATTGTTGAAACAAAAAGATTTTCATTTTTTAGATGCGCAAGTACATACAACGCATGTAGAAAGTTTAGGTGCAAAAAATATTGCACGGAAAAAATTTATGGAATTATTACAACAAGGTTTGAAAGATAAAACATGGAAAGGAAACTGGACAGGTTCTTGATTGTTTTTTTTAATAATTAAAAAGAACAGAATGTCTTTACCATGCAAGCGGTAATTTATGAAAAATACATAATGAGATTCCCTTTTTTAAGGAAATGACACTATAATTACTGTTGTTGCTGATTTTGAATAATAGGAACTCCTTCGTTTATTTCTTTATATAACTGAACCATATTTTCATCTTCAAAAACGCTGCCGTCTTCGTAGCCAACCGAAACATACACCGATAATTCCTGATTTGCAGGACCTTTAAACGTTCCTTTAATTGGTGTGCAATCTGTAAAATGTCTTCCAACAGCAAGTTGAATGTGATTTTCATTTGCAAAACAATTATTTGTAGGATCGATGCCTATCCAGCCAAGATTTGGTATGTAAGCGTCAACCCAAGCGTGTGTTGCACCTTCACCGCGCATGCCATTTTTATTTGGACAAATATAACCGCTTACATATCGTGCAGGAATTTTCTGTGTTCGTAAAATTTGCAGCAGCAAGTGCGCAAAATCCTGGCAAACACCTGATTTTAATTCAATGATTTCATCAACCGTTGTTTCAATAGTAGTGATGCCTTTTACGTATTTATAATTGTTGAAAATATATTCAGAAGCATCTTTCACTGCTTGTAACGGTGATTTATTGGCGAATGCTAATTCTTCAATTATTTTTTCAATAGTAGTTTGTTGTTTTATATTTTCTTTCAAAGAATAATCACATAAAAGAATATCGTTGGAAACAAGTTGCTGTATTAAATTCCAGTTAGCAACAATTGATAAATTTTCCTCAATAATTTTATGAGTCGAATTCATAATTAAACGACTGTCAATAATTAATTCCTGATGTGTTTTTGCAACGGTGAAATAACCTGTACGATTTCCCCAATAATCATAAAATTTATGCACGTTTGGTTCGCCTGTAATTTGTATTTCGTGACTTAAAATATCTTGCCCAATTTTTGGAAATGGATAAATTTTTATCTGGCTTACATTTTCTTTTACAACTCTGTCGTATTTGTATTTTGTGATATGTTGTATTTTATAGAGAGACATTTTAGCGGATAATAATTAGTTGTAAGTTTAGTGATATGCAAAATATAATTTACCTAATTCAGTGCTGAAGATATACAAATCATTACGAACATCTTCTAAAAATTCGTGTAATCCAATTTTAGAAATACTCTGCAAGTCTGCGTAATCAACTTTGCTTTTTAAACGACCGGCAATTCTTATGAGCGATTTTTCTTCTTCTGTATGTTCATCTGCAATTTTTTCAATAATATAATTTATTTTTTTGATGGAATAAAAAATGGAACGAGGAAAATTAGTATTCATCAAAATCATATCTAGTACATTTTGTGTTTGCAAACCTGTTGGATAGGTTTTTAAATAAAATTCATAACCAGAAACCGACAATAATAAATTCTTCCAGTATGGTATATCCATCGGATTATTCAAATCGTATTTTATATCCTGAAATTTGGTGTCAATAATATCAGCAGATTGCAACGCACGTTCAATATTTTTGCCAATGCCCATAAAATTCCATCCTTCGCCACGAGGCATCGTTACTTCTAAAACGCCATAATAATATAAGCTTTGGTCTATCAACGAACTAATAGCATACGATTGCTGATAGGTATCTAGTAATTCATCGATGCGATTATTATGTAATCGCAAATAATATTCATTAATACTTTCCCATGCTTCTTTGGTAATATGATCTTGCAAACCACGTGCATTTTCGCGCGCCTTGGTAATTATAGAACGAATAGAATTTTCGTTGGTTTTATCGGTGATGATATATTTCAACACAGCTTGTGTATCATCTTTTATTTTAAGTTTTTCCTCATCGTTTAAATATGTAAAAATATCTAACACCGAATGCCAGTCGTAGTTTTCATTTTCACTTTTATCTAAAGAAGTTGCATAGTTTATTTTTAACATGCGCAACATGCCTTCTGCTCGTTCCACATAACGATTCATCCAAAATAAAGAGTCTGCAATTCTACTGAGCATTCAGGTTTTTTTTCATGTTTAGTTAATCAATAATCCATGTATCTTTACTGCCACCACCTTGCGATGAATTTACTACCAATGAATTTTCTTTCAAGGCAACACGTGTTAAACCACCAGCCACTAATTTAAAACCATCTGGTCCATATAAAGCATAAGGTCGTAAATCTACATGACGCGGCACTAATTTGCCATTCATATAACAAGGAACCGTAGATATTTTTACGGTTGGTTGTCCTATATATGATCGTGGATCTTTTTCAATTGCAATTTTAAATTTTGCAATTTCTTCATCATTTGCATCTTGTCCAATCAACATACCATAACCACCACTTTCATTGGTTTTTTTGATGACCATTTTGTGCATATTTTCAAAAACATATTTTCGTTCATCTTCATTTTCCATTTTATAAGTAGGCACATTTTTCAGTAATGGTTCTTCATTCAAATAATAACGAATCATATCAGGTACAAATGTGTAAATTGCTTTATCATCCGCAACACCATTTCCCATCGCGTTTACAATTGCCACGTTTCCTTTTCTGTAAGCAGAAAGTAAGCCTGGCACACCAAGCAAACTAGTTGGATTGAACACTAATGGATCTAAAAATTCATCATCTACTCTTCTATAAATAACATCTACCTGTTTTAATCCACGCGTGGTTTTCATGAACACCTTGTGGTTGTCTACTACTAAATCTCTGCCTTCTACTAGCTCGACACCCATATAGCGTGCTAAAAAAGTATGTTCGTAATAGGCTGAATTAAAAATGCCTGGTGTTAAAATGACAATACATGGATTTTGAATTTGTTTTGGTGCAAGTGCAACTAATATTTTTTGTAATTCCAACGGATAATCGCTGACTTTTCGCACGTTGTACTCGTTCATTAGTTCTGGAAAGATAGATTTGGTAACGTCGCGGTTTTCCATCATGTAAGAAACACCTGATGGCGTGCGTAAATTATCTTCCAATACATAATATGTACCATCTGAATCGCGCACCAGATCGATGCCAGCAATGTGTACATAAATATTATAGGGCACATCGATGCCGAAAACTTCACGATTATAATGTGGGCAAGTAGCAATAATGTTTACAGGAATAATTTCATCCTTGATGATTTTTTGTTCATGGTAAATATCGTGTAGAAAAAGATTGAGAGCCTTTAAGCGTTGCTCGATTCCGCGCTCTATAAAATTCCATTCTGTACCAGTAATGATACGTGGAATAATATCGAATGGAAAAATGCGTTCAATTCCTTCTTTGTCGTCTGAATAAACGGTGAAGGTGATACCTTGATCCATAAACATCTTCTTGGCTATTTCTTCCTTGCGGTTGAGTACCGATAATTCGATACTATTAAGTTGTTTAAAAATATTCTGATAATGCGCACGCACATCACCATTTGGGAAAGCCATTTCGTCCCAAAAATTTTCTCTTGTATGGTATGTATCAAAAATCATTTAAAAATTCAATTGCCATGATAAGAATATTTTATGACTATTTTTGTAATGTTTAATTATTTTCTATCAATATTAACTAAATAGTAAAGATTTTTTTTATTGTAATATATGTTTGCATCTCGAAAATATTGAATGGTTTCCCAATTTGATATGTTTACTTTTAATAAAGAACTAATATTTTGGAAGGTATAATAATTGAATACAGTGATTAGTTGTATTTCTCTAAAAGAAACATCATCTTGTATGAATTTATTTAGTAATATATATATAAATAAGAAGATAGTAAGCAAAAGTAAAAATAGTAGGTATCATTTTTATATTTATTTGGATTCATTTTTTTTATACTTCGAAGCGCCAAAAGTAACACAGCCACTTCCATCAATATCGTTTCAAGTCGTAGTATTAAAATAAAAACACAATTACAGTTAAGAATAAAACAGTTTTTTGTAAGTCCTGAAAACTTTTATTGTTTTTTTCTCTTTGCTGTATATACTGTTGTTTTCAGTTGCTGACTGTATTTTCCAATGTATGCATTGAATTAACAACCATATAGTAAACTTTAGGTAACATCATTTAAGTGCCTCTTTTTTTTCAATTTCGTATCTTTCGGCAACAAAATTTTTTACGTATTATGTCAACCTACCAAACTCCAGAAGGAATTGAAATAAAAGGTAAATTTTTACCTGAATATGCTGAGGTTTTAACACCGGAAGCTCTTGCATTTTTTGCTAAATTACAACGCAAACACAATGCAAGAAGAAAAGAATTATTGCAAAAACGTGTAGAACGTCAAGTACGTTTAGATGCAGGTGAATTACCTGATTTTTTACCAGAAACTAAAGAAATTCGTGATAGCGAATGGACAGTAGCGCTTTGTCCTGCTGATATTCAAGACAGACGTGTAGAAATTACTGGACCAGTGGACCGTAAGATGATTATCAATGCATTGAATTCTGGTGCTAAAGTATTTATGGCCGATTTTGAAGATTCAAATGCACCAACATGGGAAAATAATATCTCTGGACAAATCAACTTGAAAGATGCTAATAATAAATCTATTTCATTAGAGTCTAATGGAAAATCATACAAATTAAATGACCAAACAGCAGTTTTATTTGTTCGTCCAAGAGGTTGGCATTTATTAGAAAAACATGTATTAGTAGATGGCGAAGTGGCAAGCGGTTCTATCTGGGATTTTGCTTTGTATTTTTACCACAATGCGAAACAGAGAATAGCCAACGGAAGTGGTGTTTATTTCTATTTACCAAAGATGGAAAGCCATTTAGAAGCTCGTTTGTGGAACGATATTTTTGTGGATGCTCAAAATGAATTAGGCGTTCCTCAAGGTTCTATTAAAGCTACTGTTTTAATAGAAACAATAGTGGCTACATTTGAATTAAATGAAATTTTATTTGAATTAAAAGAACACAGTGCTGGTTTAAATTGTGGTCGTTGGGATTATATTTTCTCGTTCATTAAACGCACTGTTAAAAACAAACAGTTTTTAGTTCCTGATAGAATGCAAGTTACCATGACCACGCATTTCTTAAAATCATATTCAGAATTAGTGATTCAAACATGCCACAAACGCAATGCATTTGCAATGGGTGGAATGGCAGCACAAATTCCAATTAAGAATGATGAAGAAGCCAACAATATTGCTTTAAATAAAGTTCGTGCCGATAAAGAACGCGAAGCAAAAGCAGGACATGATGGTACTTGGGTAGCACATCCAGGATTGGTGCAGATTGCAATGGATGAATTTAATAAATACATGCCGACACCAAATCAAATTGATAAAAAACGTGAAGATGTACATGTAACGGCTGCTGATTTATTAGCTGTGCCAACAGGAACAATTACGCTGTCAGGTTTGAAAAATAATATCGATGTTGGTATCCAATATCTAGAAGCATGGTTAAGAGGAAATGGTTGTGTGCCTATTCATAATTTAATGGAAGATGCTGCAACAGCAGAAATTTCACGTACACAAGTTTGGCAATGGGTTCATCATGAAGATGCAAAATTAGATGATGGCACAAAAGTATCGGCAGAATTAGTTCAACAATTAATCAATGAACAAAAAGAAGCCTACCAAGCCACGTTAGGAGATAAATATGCTACTTCAAAATTCGATTTAGCCATAGAATTATTTACCAAAATGTCTTTAGAAGATACTTTAGAAGAATTTTTAACCTTAGAAGCTTATAACTACATTGACTAATTTAACTCATTAATTTATAAATTCAATAACTTAACTAAAATGGCAACAAAACAAGAAAGAGCGGAAGCGCTAAAAAAAGATTGGGCAACTAACCCTCGTTGGAAAGACGTAAAAAGAAATTATACTGCTGAAGAAGTTATCAATATCAGTGGTTCAGTTCCTGTTGAATACACATTAGCAAAAAACGGTGCTGAGAAATTATGGAATAAATTACATGCAGAAGATTGGGTGGCTGGTTTAGGTGCATTTAATGGTAACCAAGCTATTCAAGAGGTAACGGCTGGAATGAAAGCTATTTATCTTTCTGGCTGGCAAGTAGCTGCTGATGCTAACTTATCAGCAGAAATGTATCCAGATCAATCTTTATATCCAGCAAATTCAGTTCCTATGGTGGTAAAACGTATCAACAACTCTTTGATGCGTCGTGACCAAATCGAATATATGTCTGGTGAGCCAACACGTGACTGGATGGTTCCTATCGTGGCAGATGCTGAGGCAGGTTTTGGTGGCAACTTGAATGCTTTTGAATTAATGAAACAAATGATTGAAGCAGGTGCTGCTGGTGTACACTGGGAAGACCAATTAGCTTCAGCTAAAAAATGTGGTCACTTAGGTGGTAAAGTATTAGTACCTACTCAAGAAGCAATCAATAAATTATCAGCTGCTCGTTTAGCTGCGGACGTTTGTGGAACATCAACATTAGTTATCGCTCGTACAGATGCTGAAGCGGCTAACTTAATTACTTCTGATATCGATCCACGTGATGCTAAATTCATCATTGAAGGCAAACGTGCTCCTGAAGGTTTTTACTATGTAAAAAACGGCTTAGAGCAAGGTATCGACAGAGGTTTATCGTATGCACCTTATGCTGACTTAATTTGGATGGAAACCGGAAATCCAGATTTAGGTATGGCTCGTGAGTTTGCTCAAGGTATCCATGCAAAATATCCAGGAAAAATGTTGGCTTATAACTGTTCTCCATCTTTCAACTGGGCAAAATATATGGATGTTAAAGCAATGACTACATTCCGTGAAGATTTAGCAGCAATGGGATATAAATTCCAATTTATAACTTTAGCTGGTTTCCATGCAAATAATACAGTAATGTTCGAATTAAGCAAAGCTTACATGGAACGTGGTATGGCTGGTTACTCTGAGTTACAACAAAGAGAATTTGCTTTAGAATCTGCTGGTTTCCAAGCCATCAAACACCAATCTTTCGTTGGTACAGGTTACTTTGATGCCATTCAACAAGTTTGTCAACAAGGACAATCTTCTACAACAGCATTGGCTGGATCAACTGAAGCAGAACAATTCCATTGATAATGGCATTTCCTTGAATTAGGAAATCTCAAATAATAGAAACGCGCGACAATGTCGCGCGTTTCTATATTATATAGGATTTTAAATAGTCTTAATATATATTGCGCTGATAGGCTTCTCCGCGACTTTTATTCATTTCAGAAAATCGCTTGATGCAATCTTGTATAAAGGGTTCATCTACCAATTTTTCCATGTCTTTCATCGTTCTAAGATTATCATCTTCATGAAATTTGTATGTTTGTTCCAGCATGTTGGCTTCTAATTTCAACACTAATCGCTCATTCATTTGCAACACAGTTATTTTTATAAAAGGATGTTCTATTTGACCTACAATTCGCATTTTTAAAAAAGATTTTAACAGCAAAGTTAATTTATAAATTGTTGTTTAGCTTTATTTTTTAACATAAAAAAAAGAGCCGCTCCTAATTTGGCGACTCTTTTTAAAAATGTAATTGAGTTAGTAAAGCTTACGCTTTAGCTTTTGTTTTAACTTGTGCTTTAGCCTTGTTAACTTGTGCTTTAGCTTCAGCAGTTGCTTTTTTTACTTCTGCTTTTACTTCTTCAACTTGCTTCTCAACTTTAGATGATGCTTCGTTAAATAAACCTTTAACTCTGTCAGAATTTCTGTTGAAAGATGTTTTTAAATCAGCAACTAAAATGTTTGCTTCTTCTTTTACATCTGCTTGTACTTTTTCTAACGTGAAAGGTCCTTTTAATTTTGCTTGAATTCTTTCTACGGTAGCATTGAAGTGATTTTTTTGAATCTCTACTTCATCTTTAGCTTCGCTAACTGCATTTTTTACAGTGTTTTCTACGTTGTAACGCAATTCTGTTACGTTTGCTTTTGTTTCTGTTGTGAAACTGTTTACAGCTTCTCTAACTTTTGTTGTAAATTCCATTTTTAAAAAAATTATTGTTGTTTTATCAAAATTGATAATACAAAATTCGATTTTTTTTTGATGTTAGTCAAATAATTCCAATTATGATATCTTGATTTTAAAATGGATTTGTTGTGAATGGTAGGTTAATGTAGTATGAATATTAAAACTTCTGAAACAATAAATCAATATTTGTAAATTCAATGTAAATTTTTTGAGAATTTAAAATAAATCGTGTTAACTTAATAATTCTCAAAATTCTTATACTTTCAGTAAAAAATGAAAGTTGTTCAAATTTTCTTTAGAAAATTGTTTTATAATAGCTACTTATTTCATTACAATAGGAAAATCAGTAATGCTTTTTGTAAATATCACATGATTGAAGTTTTGTCCAATGACTAAATCATTATCCAAAAAGAAATATTTAGAATTCACTGCGAATTCAATGTCGGAATAGTTAATTGTAATAGCAGATTCATTGTTTTTCCATTTACCGATGAGTGTTTTTCCAATATTATTTTTAGTATCCAAAAATTCATGTTTAAAAGTATGATCTTCATAGAAAGTGAGATACTCAATAGGATAAGAACGCATTCCATCAAATTTCTTTTGAAAATCATTGTTAATGGATTGTCTTGAAAATTTCCAAGTTCCAATTATCGGGTTTTTAGGTTCATTTTTCTTTCCTGCTAATGCTGTAACGCTTATGGTTACTAAATACATTAGAAAAATTAGCCTTTTCATGGTATTTAATTTATTTGTTTTATGGTTGATTAAATTTGGGTATTTTATTGATAAATGTCAATAGATTATTTGTTAAATAATATGACATTTCCAGTAATAGGCTGTAAATAGTATAGAAATCGTATTTAAATGCAATTATTTGCGAATTAAATCTTCAATTTTTTGTGGATTTAGCATTAAAAAACGGGATATGCCATAAATATCCCGCCTTTAAAACCAAAAATTAACCGAAATTCATTTCATCGTTATAGGATTTTCAAAGTTGATTTCTTTTGTAAAAATAACATGGTTGAAATTTTGTCCTAAGACTAAATCCTTGTCAATAAAAAAGTAATTCAACTCTAAGTCATAATCAAATTCAGCGTATTTAATTTTGATTTTGTCACTAGAGGATTTCCATTTTCCATGAAAGGTTCGAATGAGATTTCCTTCAGTGTCCAAGAGGTCATGCTTAAAAGTTCCGTCTGTCGCAAACATGAAAAACTCACTTTTGTAAGCAACGGCTTCTGAACCATTAAATACTTTTTGAAAATCATTAGACTTACTTTTGGTACTGAATTTCCAGTAACCGATGAATGGTTTTTGTGTTTCATTTTTTCGCTGCGCTACCACATTTACACTGAGTGCGAACACGAGTAGCAAAAAAAATGTACTTTTCATAATCTTTTTGGTTTTGTACTACAAAGATTACAAATGAATAAAAAACTATACTTTTAAATGAGTAAATGGTAGACTTGAATGATTGAACGGTAGAAAAATGAATATTTTCAACTCATTACTTCCTAAATCGTTGCAATTTTTGTTCCTTTTTATGTCTATCAATAGCTAATTGAAGTAATTTTTCAATTAAATCAGCATATTTTAAACCGGAAGCTTCCCATAATTTTGGATACATCGAAATGGAGGTAAAACCAGGTAGTGTATTAGGTTCATTAATGAAGACTTCATCATCTTCTGTTAAAAAAACATCCACGCGTGACATGCCTTCTAATCCTAATGCTTGATAGGCTTTTTTTGCAGTCGATTGTAGTTTTTGCATTTGATCATCTGAAATATTTTCTGCAGGAATCACAATTTTTGCATTATCATTGATGTATTTATTTTCAAAATCATAAATGCCATCTTGCATGATTACTTCTCCAAATGTACTTATTTCTATTTGTTCATTGCCTAAAACGGCACATTCTAATTCTCTTCCAATCACTGCTTTCTCTATCAATATTTTTGTATCAAATTTAAACGCTTCATCAATGGCAGCATTAAAATCTTCTTCGTTGGTTGCTTTGTTCACGCCTACACTCGAACCCATATTGCAAGGTTTAATAAATAATAAATTGCCTAATTGATGTTGTACGTCTTTAAATGAAATTGTATGTCGTTCATGTTTGTAAAATGTCAATCCTTTTGCATGTCCGATGCCAGCATCACGTAATATTTTTTTAGTAAAATCTTTATCCATTGCTACCGCTGAGCCTAATACACTTGGACCCACAAATGGAAGATCGAGTTGCGTTAAAATTCCTTGCAAAGTACCATCTTCGCCGTTCGGGCCATGGGTAATCGGAAACACTACTTTAATATTCTCGATATATTTGTGATTGTCTAAACGTAAAAATTTATGGGTTTCATTGCCAAAAACAACCGCGAGCTGCACACCAGATTTTCCAATGACACAATTTTTATCTTGTAGATTTTCTTCTGTTTCTAAATACCATTTCCCGTTTTGAGCAATCCCAATTAGTTGTACCTCAAATTTATTTTTATCAATTGCATTAAAAATATTTCTTGCAGATATAATAGAAACTTCGTGTTCGGGCGATTTTCCTCCAAAAATTAATCCCATTTTTTGTTTTGACATATCCTTACTTTAGAGTGTAAATATATTAATCGTTTTATTTTTTATTTGTTAAGATTATAAACTTTTGTGCGAATCAACACACTTTTATATCTAAGTAATTTATGTATTTTTGCTCTAAAGAAATAAGAACGTTTTTTTTACGTTTAGTCAAATATATTTAGATGAATAAAATTTCTATTACAATATTATCTATCATTGCCACAGCAATCCTATTATTAATCTTTACATTTTGGAGTTTAGGTTGGTACACCAACCACGATGAATTTGTGTTAGTGCCTAGTGTAAAAGGAAAATCACTTTTTGAAGCAAAAAATACATTGAATGATTTTGATTTAGACTATATCGTTGTTGACTCTACTTTCGATGAAAGTAAGCCACCTTTATCCGTCATAGAGCAACAACCATCTAAAGGTGCAAAAGTAAAAGAAAATAGAAAAATATATTTAACCATAAATGCCGCAACACCACCAAGTGTGAAAATTCCGAATATCATTGACAATTCACGGCGTCAAGCAGAAATTATTTTGAATAATTGGGGTTTGAAAATTGGAAGGTATATTTACATTCCAGATATGGCAAAAGATGCAGTTTTGAACATGCAAGTGAATGGAAAAATTGTGCAACCCGAAACAGTTGTACGGAAAGGAACTGTTATTGATTTAGTATTGGGTGATGGATTTGGCAGTCAAGTAACCGATGTGCCACCTTTAACTGATTTAACCGTAATTGAAGCACGTGCCGTATTAGAAGCAGTACATTTAAATGTCGGGATATTAATTGCTGATGGAGAAATTGAAGATACGATGAGTGCTTATGTGTACGATCAAGAACCTAAATTTGGTCAACCTGGCAAATTAGGTGAAGGTAATACTGTACAGATGTTTATACGTCAACATAAAAATAGTTCAAATACACAAGGAGAGAATGCAGGCATGAATAAATTAATACCTAAAGGAAACACGAATCAATAATAAATAGATGAAAAGATTTTATCCAACATTTTTCTTAATTTTTATGTTTGCTACCACTTTGGCACAACAGGAAGCAATTGTACCTTTGTCCTTTCATCCTAAAAAAAATAAGTCGAATAACAGACAATTTATCCACCAACAAAAGAATAAAAGAACAGCAGCAATTAGTTTGCCGTTTTTCGATGATTTCAATCAAATTGAAATATTTCCAAAAATCAATTTATGGCAAGATAATTTTGTATATATCAATGCCACATATCCCAAAGAAACCATAACACTAGGTGTGGCAACATTTGATGGCACAGACGCTAATGGAGTACCATACAATAATGGCGCTGTCATGGTTTCAGGAGCAGCTGATAAATTGACGTCAAATCCCATTGACTTATCCGATTTAACTGCAGATAGCAACGTTTTTTTAAGTTTTTATTTTTTGCAAGGTGATTTTGGTGAATCGCCTTCTGCACCAAATGATTTGTTGACCTTGCAATTCAAAGATACTTCTGGAAATTGGAATTTAATGTGGCAAAGTAGTGCATTAAGTATTCCAGCAATGCGTCAAGTATTTATCAAGGTTGATTCCATTTATTTAAATCCTAATTTTCAATTTCGATTTGAATCCATTGGAAACTTAAATGGTGCCAATGATACTTGGCACATTGATTATGTAAAAATAGATAAAAATAGAGATACTGCTACCGAAGTAAACATTAAAGAAATGGCATACGAATTTATGCCAAATAGTTTACTAAAAAAATACTACGTAATGCCATATCATCAATTCGATACAACAGATTTGGCAGATACCGTTTCTATTTTTGTAAAAAATAATTTCATCAATTCCACCACTGATATTATAGATGATTATATAGCGAAAATAGTAAATACCAATACTACGATTGCCACTTTTAATGGCCCTTCGCGTGACTTTGGACCATTAACTCAAAACGAAATTAAATATCCAAAATTTAATATCCCAACAAATATTGTGGCCGATACCGTTGTTATCCGAGTCGATTATCATTTTGATGTTTCGGCAGAAGCCGGTGAAAGTGCCAATGTGTTGGCAAATAATTCAATGTCGCATCTACAAGTATTTAGTAATTATTTTGCGTATGATGATGGCTCTGCAGAACGTGGTTATTGGGTAGAAAATTTAAATGAATATAAAATGGCTGTCAAATTTGGATTTAGAAATCCTGATACATTACAAGCCATTAAATTTCAAGTATTGCCTACACAAGTAGATAATCATTTGGCAACTTTTAGTGTTTGTGTTTGGAAAAATTTCAATCGAAATACGGTCTATACTGATGCCGATTTGCTCTACAAACAAACGAATCTAAAATTGGCAAGTTTGAATAAAGAATTTAATGTGGATACGCTCAATAATTTTTATTACGTTCCAATAAAACCAGCTTTTATGATGAATGGAGCAAGTTTTCCTTTAATCGTTTCAGATACTATTGCTATTGGATTAATAGTTGAAAATAAAGAATCTTTAACGATAGGATTTGATAGAAATAACAATCGTTCTAATTATAATTTTTACGTAGATGGTGTGGAAAAATGGCGCGAATCAGGAATCGCCGGCACTATGATGATTAATGCGGTAGTAGGCAAACCATTACCAGATTATTTGACGCCTATAAAACCGAATAAATCCAATCAATACGAAATAAAAATCTATCCAAATCCAACCAAAGAGGTATTATATATAGAAGGAATTAAAGATGAAAATACAATAGAAATATTTGCATTAAATGGTAGTTTAGTGAAACAAATTCATTTATTTAATTCTGATGTAATAAATATTCATGAACTTCCTGTAGCCACATACGTTATAAAAATAACGAATACACAAACTAAACAATTTGGTATTTCTAAATTTGTAAAAAGTGAATGATAATAATTCAAAAATAGCAACCTCCATTCCATCTTTAGATTCAATTGACAGAATTGTTTTATTTGATGGTGTTTGTAATTTTTGTGCATCCAGTGTACAATTTATTATAAAAAATGATAAAACATCTTCGTTAAAATTTGCCAGTTTACAATCTAATTTAGGACAACAACTTTTAATACATTACAATATGCCAACTTCAATAGATGGTGTTGTTTTTATTGAAAATAATCGTGCCTATTTTAAATCAACTGCCGCTTTTCAAATTGCCAACTATTTTGGTATTACTTGGAAATGGTTGAAATTATTTAGTGTTTTTCCATTATTTATGACTGATTTTGTTTATGATATAATAGCCAAAAATAGATACAAATGGTTTGGTAAAAAAGAAACATGTATGTTGCCATCACCCGAAATTAGAAATCGATTTTTAGAGGTTTAATTCCATTTATCTTTATTTTTTTATTATAGATTTTTGTATTTTTGCTTTTGAAAATACTTCATGATTTTTATAATTTAGTTACTCAAAAAATAGAATATTAGAACTATATGGGAAGAGCATTTGAATACAGAAAAGCAGCCAAATTTGCCCGTTGGGACAGAATGGCTAAAGCATTTACTAGAGCTGGAAGAGAAATTGCAATGGCAATAAAATCTGGCGGAGCAAGTCCAGATACGAATGCCAATTTACGTAGAGCCATCCAAAATGCAAAGGCTGCGCAAATGCCTAAAGATAGGATAGAAGCCGCCATTAAAAGAGCATCGTCAACCGATACAAAAGGATTTAGCGAAGTAGTGTATGAGGCCATGGGACCACATGCCACTGCAATCGTTATTGAAACTGCTACCGATAATCCAACACGAACAGTGGCCAATTTAAGAACAATTTTAAATAAAAATGGTGGCTCGATGGGCACACAAGGCATGCATGATTTTATTTTTGAACGCAAAGGAGTTTTTAAAATTTTAGCTCAAAATATTGATGCTGAAGAATTGGAGTTTGAGTTGATAGATGCCGGTTTGGACAGCATGGAAAAAGACGATGAAAATCATTTAGTTCTTTATGCTAAATTTTCGGACTTTGGTTCACTACAAAAAGCATTAGAAGATAAAAATATTGAAGTCATTAGTGCCGAATTGCAACGTATTCCAACTATTGGTAAAGAATTAAATGAAGAGCAAACCGATGAGGTTTTAGAGTTAATTGATAAGTTAGAACAAGATGACGACGTGCAAACAGTTTTTCATAATTTAGCATAATATTGAATAAAAATTTTTTAGGTCGGATTATTATTATCCGACTTTTTTATTTTATAAGTTAAATTCTATTAATAAAATTGCTACATGCAATAAAAAATAGTTGATTTAGTTACATTTAGTATAACCAAACCAACCACTATTATGAAAACCATTCTTATTAAACAAACTATTGTTTGCTTACTCAGCATTTCTACTCTTAATAGTTGTCAGAAATCGAATGACGGAGCCATACAGTCGAAAGATGCAGTGGGATTAAGCTCGCCACAAGCAGAAAGTGCGTCTTCGGATGCTGTTACAAATTCTACTCAGCCAATTCCTACTCAACATGTTGATACGAACGTTCAGCGCATGTTAACCAAAGAAGGCAACCTAAGTTGGGAAACATCAAATGTAGATAAAACACATGCGTCCATCGTAGCACAAGCAAAAAAATCAAATGCATATATCTCCAGCGATAACCGTTTTCGAGATGAATACCAAATGACTAATAAAATGAGCATTCGGATTCCATCTAATCAGTTTGATAATTTTATTTCAAGCATGGAAAATGACGTCAATAATTTTGATGAAAAACGCATTGAAGTAATAGATGTTACAGAAGAATACATTGATGTATCTGCACGCATGAAAACAAAAAAAGAATTGGAACTACATTATTACGATTTATTAAAACAAACTAAAAACGTTACCGAAATTTTACAAGTAGAAGAACAATTAAATATTGTTCGCTCAGAAATAGAAAGTGCGGAAGGTCGTTTAAAATATTTGAAAGACAAAGTTAACATGAGCACCATTCATCTTTCTTTCTATGAAACGACATCAGCACCAGTTGGTTTTTTTGGTCAAATTGGAAAAAGCTTTGTGGCTGGATGGAAAGGAATGTTGTATTTTATTCTTGGATTAATTACTGCTTGGCCAATAGTATTGATTGTGCTAATAACAATATGGCTGGTTATTCGAAGACGAAACAATCAACATAAAAAGTAAATCATAGATTAATATGATTTTACTAAATGAATGTTTAATTTTATTTTTTATTGATAAAGTTTCAATTGTATATCCTTGCTAATAAAATTAATCTTATTTTCGTTTAATTAAATAATAGAATGAATGAACGCTGAAATTAAAAAAATATACGAAGCACATGTTGCTTTTGAAATGCAACAATTTGATAAAAAACATCTGAAAGCAAACATAAAAGAAGAAATCAGTGCAGCTTGGAAATGGTTAGATACCGTAAAATTAAATCAAGTAGGATCTGTTGAGAAAGTGATTGAATTTCAAGAACGCAATATCAAAAATCGCAAACTTACTAAACATCAAAAAGAATACATTGTTGACCTTTCTAATTCCATTCATAAATTAGCATTAAAAAGCAAACATACTGTTTCTGATTTTTTAGATAAAGAATCATTTGATGAAATTGCCGATAAAATTATTGAGCAACGTGAAATTCGCGAACGCATCATTAAAGATATTGTACACAATCCTTTCTATGGTGAAATGTTGGCAGATACTTTATATGACGGCATTAAATCATTTGCCGCGCAAAGTGGACCAAGCAACGAATCGGTAGGTGGTTCTCTGTTTAATTTAGGAAAAGGCTTAATAGGTGCAGCATTATCCGGTGTTTCTGATTCTATAGATAGAAATATTAAAAAATTTATTGCTGATAATTTACAAAAAACCATTGCCAAAAGCGAGCAAACGCTGAATGATAAACTGAACGATGCACAACTTCGTAAAATGGCAAGAGGAATTTGGAAAAAGTTGGAAGATACCGATGTGAAAGATATTGCAAAAGGAGTGAAGTTGAATGATAAGGATAGAACGGCAATTTTACATTCCGTAGAAAAAGCCGTTCATGCTGCTTTACAAACAGAAGCAGTTGCCGATTTAAATGAACATATCTTAAATCATTTCTTTGAACATTCAAACGAAAAATCAATAGTTCAAATTTTAGAAGACAATGACATCACTGAAAAAATTGTAATTAAAGAAGCAGAAGAATTTTTAACGCCATTTTTTGAAATAGCCTTGAAAGATGGTTTTTTGAAAGAACGCATTGAAGCAAGATTGAGTAAATTTTACAATACTTTGTAAAAACGCTAGATGCTGAAACAAGTTCAGCATGACGTGTGTGCTTAAATAAAAAAAAAGAGGCTGACATTCAACAGCCTTTTTTTTATTTAACTAAAACAAAATTTTAGCGTGCGTACACACCATTTGGTGATATCACTGCACCAGGTCCACCGGTAATTCCAATGGGTGGAACAATGATTTTTATTTCTTTGCCATCTACTTTTAAACTTGTTTTGGTTACACTTCTTTCCACGCCTTGTTGGTGAAAAGGTGGCATTTGTGCTGGTGCGCGATTAATGAGATATGGCGCACTTACATCTGACATCTCTACTTCAAATGTATGTCCACTAACCACAATTTTTGCAGTAGCACCCTTATCCGTATATTGAATATCAAAAGTGGCATCTAATACAGGTGCTTTTTCGAACGGTGTTCCTGCAAATATTTTTGGACCAAAGTATGCGCCTACGGTTTTGTTGGTACTCACAAATCCCATGACAATAGGTGGATTGGTAGCATCTGGCTGAAATAATATCATGCCACTGGGAGCACTGCCAACAGGTGTACTTACCATACGCGCCACGTGCACAATAACATTCGGCATTTTAAAACTCGTGTCGGTGATAGCAGACACATCCATACCACCTTCCCAACTCATCCATTCGTTTACGGATGGTTGATTAGCAACAGGTGTCTCAAGTGTGGTCGTTTCGGGCAATGTAGTACTTACATCTTCTGTTTTTGGTTTACAAGCAATGAATACGACACAAGCAATAATTGAAATGGAAAAAGATTTTCTCATAGGATTGATTTTTGTACTTGCAAATTAAATCAAGTAATTCAAAAATAAATACCCAAATAATGGTAGAGAAGTGTTTTCTCTTATTTTACATCACCCAAACATGCTTTTACAAAAGCGGTGAAAAGGGGATGTGGATTTAAAATAGTACTTTTTAATTCTGGATGAAATTGAACGCCAATAAAAAATTTATGAGATGGAATTTCCATTATTTCTACTAGTCCTGATTCCGGATTAATGCCACTGGCAATCATGCCATTGTCAATAAAATCTTGTTGGTATTTACTGTTAAACTCATAACGATGTCGATGTCTTTCAGAAATATGTGTGCTTTCATAAATCTTATATGCCAATGTGCTTTCTTTAATGTGGCAATCGTAAGCGCCTAATCGCATGGTGCCACCCATATTTACGATTGTTTTTTGGTCTTGCATCATGTCAATCACTGGATTTTTACATTTTTGTTTCATTTCCGAAGAATTGGCATCTTCCAAATTCAATACATTTTTGGCAAATTCAATTACTGCCATTTGCATGCCTAAACAAACACCAAAAAATGGAATATTATTTTCTCGGGCATATTGAATCGTGTATATTTTTCCATCTACTCCACGTTGCCCAAAACCAGGTGCCACAAAAATTCCATCTAAATGACCTAGTTTTTCTTTTACATTGTTTTTATTAATTTCTTCAGAGTGGATACGCTCCACATTTACTTTGCATTCATTTTTTGCTCCAGCATGGTCGAAGGATTCATAAATAGAAATATAGGCATCTTTTAATTCCACATATTTTCCTATTAATCCGATGGTAACTTCTTTTTTAGGATATTTAAAACGTTGTAAAAAGTTATTCCATTCTGGTAATTCAATTTCCCGTACATCAGAATATCCAAATTTATTTAAAACAATGGTATCTAATTTTTCGTTTTTAAGATTTAAGGGAACATCGTAAATTGTTTCAGCGTCCATGGCTTCAATCACGGAGTCATAATCCACATTGCAAAATTCAGCAATTTTTCTTTTTCGATCATTTCCTAAATGATGTTCTGTTCGGCAAACAATAATATGCGGATTTACACCATAGGATTGTAATTCTTTGACACTATGTTGTGTAGGTTTGGTTTTTAATTCTTTTGCCGATGCTAAATATGGAACCAATGTAAGATGAATAACGAGGTAATCTTCTTTGGGTAATTGCCATTTTAATTGGCGAATGGCTTCAATAAAAGGTAAGGATTCAATGTCACCAACAGTTCCGCCAATTTCTGTTAAAATAATATCGTACTGGTCAGAATTTCCAAGAAGCAACATTCTTCGTTTTATCTCATCGGTAATATGAGGAATTACTTGAACCGTTTTTCCTAAATAATCGCCACGTCGTTCGCGATTTATAACCTCTTGATATATTTTTCCTGTGGTTACATTATTAGCTTGAGATGTAAAAACGCCTAAAAAACGTTCGTAATGACCTAAATCTAAATCTGTTTCTGCACCATCTTCCGTTACATAACATTCGCCGTGTTCATAAGGATTCATCGTTCCTGGGTCAATATTGATATATGGATCAAACTTTTGAATGGTAACTCGTAGTCCACGAGATTGAAGAAGCTTTGCTAAAGATGCAGCTAAAATGCCTTTTCCTAGAGAAGAAGTTACGCCACCGGTAACGAAAATAAACTTTGCCATAACAGTTGAGGTTATGGACAGTAAAGTTATAGCATAAATCTAATATTTCAATTTTATTTTTTGCAGATAGCAAAGATTTAATGTCAATTTATTTTAAACGAAATAATTATTTTCTGACATTTAGAGAATAGTTTTGATTTCCTAAACTATAATGAAAAAACAATGGATTCTCATCTTCTTTTGGTACTTCAAAGGCAAATAGTTTTGTCCGAATAAAATCTCTTGGTGCTAAAACATCTCTATAAAATCGATTCATGTAAGAAGTGTCAACGCCGGATGAATCGGTTTGTAAATAGTAAATTTTTAAAACACTTTCTAAGTGGTTGTACTTCCATGTAGAATCACTATTACTTAAATAACAGCTTTTTGTAAACGCATTAATCTTAAACGCTTGTTTGCTCGGATTGTCAACGCCAATATCCATAACGTAATAATCAAAATCATCGCCTACATTTTTACTATTGTCTCTAATATGATATTTAATGACATTAAATAAGGTTATAACGGCTTGTTCATTTTTATTTTGAAACAGATAGGAATCTTTATAAGCACTTTCAGTTTTGTATTTATAACGAGTTTCTTGAAGTTGCTCTAAAGTAATTCCTTCTGGAATGTCTATTTTTTCTTCTTTAGGTTTTAAGAGTTCGCAAGAACTAAATGAAACTAAAAATGCCATTAAGTAAAAAAGTGGTGCTGCTTTTTTCATGTTGTACTGTATTTAGTTGATGTCATTTTCATCCAATCCATCGCTTGATTTAGGCTTTCTTCTGCTTCCTTCATACATTTCATACAAATTAAAAACACAATCTAATTTTCCATTGATTAAGGGATATTTTTTTAAAGGTTTTAATCCAATAATTTTTAATGCTTCCATGTTACTTGAAATTATACCACAAGTATAATCGGTGAAATGTTCTTTAAATGCAGTACCTATTTGTTTGTATAATCTATCTATTTCATACGATTCCATGCGTTCACCATAAGGTGGATTGATTATTAGCGTTCCTTTTCCCATAGGTGGAATTACCTTTTGAATGCTTACTTCTCTTATGTCAATCCATTTTGAAAATCCGGATTTTTTGACATTATTTTTAGTGGTAAAAATTGATTTTTTACTATTGTCAGAAGCAATAATTTTAAACTTAAATTCTGATATTTTTTGTTCTAATTCTGTACAGATATCATCGTATAATCCATTGTCGTAATTTTTCCATTGCTTGAAGCAGAAATAGTTTCTATCTAAGTTAGGTGCTTTTTGTATCGCCATACTGGCTGCTTCCATTACAATAGTTCCACTTCCACACATGGCATCTATAAAATGAGATTGTTTGTCCCATTTGCTGAGTAAGATTAGGCCTGCTGCTAACACTTCATTTATTGGAGCAATGGTTTGCTCAATTCTGTTGCCACGTTGATGTAATGATGTTCCAGAACTATCCAAGGATATGGTTACTTGGTTTCGATAGATATGTAAATTAAAAAGAATATCCGGATTTTCGGTGTTGATGTCCGGACGTTTACCTTTGTTATAATTTCTAAATCGATCGCAAATAGCATCTTTTAATTTTAATGAAGCAAATTGTGAGTGTTTAAAATATTCAGATTGAATGGTAAAATCAATGGCAAAATTCTGATCAATATCCATGTAGTCTTCCCAACTGATTCGAGTAGCAAAATTGTATAAATCATCTGGTGAATCGGATTCAAATTCAAATACTGGCACTAATACTTTTAAGCAAGTACGCAATTCTAAATTACAGCGATATAAGAGTTCTAAATTATAATCGCAGACTACAGCACGTTTTATTATGCTGATATTTTGGGCATTTAATGCATTTAATTCTTCTGCTAACACTTGTTCCAAGCCTTGAAAAGTTTTGCAGATTATTTTGGTTTCAAAAACGTTCACCTTACAAAGGTACAATTATAGAATCATTTTTCTATATTTATACAATGAGTACTACAATAAGCAATCAAGCTGAATTGCAAAAATTATTACACTTGTTGCAAGCTGAAAAGGATACAAATCTTAGTTTTTTGAATAAATTAACGAAAGAGGAAATTCAACTTTTGAGGTTGAAAATTGTAGATATTTCTCAATTTACACAAACAGATATCTGGAGCCGATTAACTGGTGTTTCAAAATATTTTCCAAATTATATGAATGCAAAAGTAGCAGAAACCGTTTTAGGCGCATTAATTACTGCTAATATGAGCTATTATATGCCAGAAAAAGATGCGGTTTCTATTATGAAATATATGAGTAATAGCTTTTTGTGTAATGTGTCTGATTTCTTAATTCCGGAGAAAGCCCAAAAATTGATTAGTCATATTCCAATAGATCTACTTAAAAAAATTACAACGGAATTAATCAAACAAAAAAAATATGTAACAGCTGCAGGATTTGTAGATGTGTTAGAAATGACTAGATTGTTAGAGTTGTCGAAAGTAATTTATAAAGAAGATGATTTAATTCATATTGCTACTTATGCCGACAATAAAGCATACATAGCAAAAATTGTGGAAGGATTTGATGACAATCGAATTGGAAAAATTATTACTTATGCATATTCCAATCAATTACATGAAAACATCTTGAATATTTTTGTGCATTTATCCTCCAATGAAGTACAACGCATTCTTAAAATTGTTTCTACTTTATCACCCAATATAAAAACAAAAGTTTTAGAAGATTTTGAAAATAGAATTCAATCTTAATTTTTATATAAAAAATAAGTACTATGAAGTTAACTCAATCGTATAAACAAAAACCAATTATAAATGAACATTACGATGTCATCTGCATCGGTTCCGGATTAGGTAGTTTGTGCACAGCTTCTATTTTGGCACGCAAAGGGATGAAAGTGTTAGTGTGCGAAAAACATACCACACCAGGTGGTTTTACGCATGTGTTTACTCGAAACGATTATGAATGGGATGTTGGTTTGCATTATGTGGGTGATATGGATAGAAAAGGCTCTTTATTGCGTGTCGTTTTTGAACATATTACTGATAAAAATTTGAAATGGGCAGACATGGGCGAAGTGTATGACAAAGTAATTATTGAAGATAGAGTGTATGAATACCATAAAGGATTACAAGCTTGGAAATCAAAAATGAAAGATTATTTTCCAACAGAAAATGATGCGATTGCGATTGATAAATATGTTGAATTATTATTTGCTGTCAATAAATCGTCCAAAGATTTTTACACTAAGAAAGTAATGCCCGATTTTGTTCGATTAATTTCATCGCCGTTTTTGAATAATCAATATGCAACATTTGCAAAAAAAACAACCAAGCAAGTATTAGATGAAATTTCGGACAACGACGAATTGAAAGCTGTTTTGTCTGCACAGTTTGGAGATTATGGAATGCCACCATCGCAAAGTAGTTTTGTAATACATGCTGCAGTAGCCTTGCATTATATGAATGGTGGATTTTATCCTGTTGGTGGCTCCGAAGAAATTTTCAATACTATTGCTCCAAGTATAATAAATGCCGGTGGAACCATATTAATTGGTGCTGCAGTGAAAGAGATACTTATTGAAAATGGAACAGCCAAAGGTGTTATTATGCAAGATGGCAAAATCATAAAAAGTAATGTAGTAGTGAGTGGTGCAGGTGTGCATCTAACCTTTAATAACCTCATTCACGATTCTCATAAATCCAAGCTTAAATTTTTAAATGATGCAATGGAAATACCAGCATCTGTTGGGCATTTGAGTTTGTATATCGGATTAAAGCATACTGCAAAAGAATTAAATTTACCCAAAGCAAATTATTGGATTTATCCAACTGGTAATAATCACGATAAAGCCATTTCAGATTTTTTAGAAGACAATACAAAAGAATTTCCGGTAGTGTATATTTCTTTTCCGGCATCTAAAAATCCAATGTTTGAAGATAAATATCCTGGTCGTTCCACTATAGAAATTATTACACTGGCCAAATTTGATTGGTTTAAAGAATGGGAAAATAAAAGATGGAAAAAACGTGGTGAAGATTATGATACATTGAAAGAAAACCTAGCACAACGTTTATTGGCTCACCTATACAAATATGAACCACAAGTACAAGGAAAAATTGATACTTATGAATTATCGACTCCAATTACAACCAAACATTTTTGTACTTATTTAAATGGTGAAATTTATGGCTTAGATCATCCGCCTGAACGATTTGAAAAAGCATATTTAAAACCACAAACACCCATTAAAAATTTATTTTTAACCGGACAAGATATTGTAACGGTAGGTATTGGTGGCGCATTGATGAGTGGTGTATTAACTGCTTCAGCAATTACAAAGTCCAATTTGATTCAAGAGATAGTAAAAGGAGCGAAGTAGAAATTAAAATATGTAACATCATCTCGAACGTAGTAAGCTTACATGTCAGCAGACAAGCTATATAGTATTGAAATAGATAGACCAATATGAATGTAGTTGCATCTGTTAGATTTCTCACTGTGTTCAAAATGATACAAATTTTTTAAAAATTCTATTCATAACACTTTTTAACTACGTTCTTAACGGAGTGTTATTTATCATCTTTTTTATAATTAAGTATTTGATAATCAATATATTGATTCTTATCTATTTACGTTAGAAACATCATATATTTAAATAGAGTTACTATTTTTAATTTTTTTTGCTTCAAATTTGATATGTAAATCAAAACTAATTTTATGAAGCATTTATTTTTAATTCCGATGATTTTATTTTCATTCATTTTGAATGCGATAAACATAAACGATTCTAAAATCAAAGAAGTGACTGTTTTTAGAAACTATGCCAAAGAAACTCGTTTGGCTACAACTACCATTCCCGAAGGAAACAACGAAATTGTAATTTCCAATGTCAGTACATTTATGGATGATAACACCTTACAAATTTCAACTAAAGGAAATGTAAAAATTTTATCCGTATCTACACGATTGAATTATTTATCGGATAAATTAAAATCGGTACAAGCAGAAAAAATTTCAGATTCCATAGAATATTTAAATGAGGATATTGCTTGGATAAACCAACAAATTCAAGCCTTTCAAGATGAATTGAAAGTGTTGGATGAAAATAGAAAATTATCCAATGATAAAGTGGCGTTTACACCACAGCAAGTAAAAGACTTAGCAGATTTATATCGTGTGCGTTCGCTGGATATTAGAAAGTCGATGTTTGATTTATCTAAAAAACAAAAATCAAGTAAAGAAAAATTAGCAAAATTACAAGCACAACTTTCTGAGATTAATGGAAAACAACATCAACCTATTAAAGAAATTGTGTTGAAAGTTCAAGCAAAATCAGCTGGTTCCGTTACATTTAAAACATCATACATTATTACCAATGCTTATTGGATTCCAATTTATGATATTCGTGCCAAAAACAGTAATTCACCTTTGCAGTTAGATTGTCGCGCAAAAGTTGTGCAGAATACTGGTTATGATTGGAAAGATGTAAAGTTGACATTGTCCACCGCAAATCCATCTTCTAAACACGATCGACCTATTTTATATCCTATTTATGTTGATTTTTTTCAACCGGATTATTATAAAAATCAACTTAAAAAATCCTATACTTCACAAATGATGCAAAATATGGCAATGGCACCAGCAACGGTAGATATCGCACGAGCTTCTGAGGAAACTGGTTTTGAAGATGGACTGAAATCAGATGATAATCATGTAACTATTTTAGAAGGAGATATGGCTGTTGAGTATGCCATTGAAACGTTGCAAGATATTGAAAGTGATAATAAAGAACATATTGTAGGCATTCAGGAAATTGAAATGCCGGCAGTATATTCGTATCATACGGTTCCAAAATTAGATATGACTGCCTATTTGTTGGCGCGTGTAACCGATTGGGCAAAATACAATTTATTAGCCGGCGAAGCCAATATATTTTATGACGATAATTACGTTGGAAAATCTTATTTAAATCCGAATGTAAGCGCAGATACTTTATTGATTTCTTTAGGAAGAGACGAAAAAATAAATATCAAACGTGTGAAGTTGAATGAGTATTCGTCTAAAAAATTATTAAGTGGAAATGTGAAAGAAACGAAAGCATTTGAAACTACAATTAAGAATAATAAAAATAATGCCATTGAAATTGAAATTTTAGATCAATATCCAATATCTAAAAATTCACAAATAGAAGTGAAGTTAGAAGATGCGGATGGCGCAACAATTACAGAAGCGTATGGTAAGTTAATTTGGAAAGTTAAATTGCAACCAAATGAGATTCGAAAAATTAAATTAGTTTACACTATCAAATATCCAAAAGATAAAGAGGTTAAGGAATTGAATTAAATTGAATTTTTAAAAATAGTCGATGGTGAAAACTATCGACTATTTTTATTTTGCTTAGTAGGTATTCACTTTAATAAAAAATGGACAAATGTGGAGAGATATTTTAGGATAAGTTTTGAATTAAGATAGGCAATTAATGTTCCTAAAATAAAACCACCGATAATGTCACTTGGATAATGCACACCAACATACACTTGTGCAATACCAATTATTAAAGCCCAAAGAAACCAGAATCCAATTGTCCATTTTTTAGAAAATATAGATGCAAAATAGATACTCATAGCTATTGACATGTGATTGCTCGCATGTGAAGATGGGAAACTCCATTTTCCACCACAAGAATCCAGTAGTAAACGTACTTGAGTATAAGCATGACAAGGTCGTAATCGTTCAAAAAAAGGTTTTAAAATGCTGGCTGAAATAGAATCTGCCATTGCAAAAGAAATGAAGATATAGACTACATAAACTATTGCTAGTTTTTGGTATTTCTTTAATAGAAATAAAAATAAAAATAAGTAAAGTGGAATCCATGTATTTGCATGGCGTACTACTGGAAATAAAATATCAAAAAATGGATTGCTTAATGTGTGATTTATAAAATCAAACAAAACATAATCAATATGCTGCAGTGAAGCCACTAATATTGAATTTCAAATTCATTTCTATTCGTGTATAATTCCCAAAATTTTTGTGCTACATGTTGAGTTGAGCGTTCGGGACTGTCATTCTGTACCGCACCGCAAACAGTTACCGTTCCCACAAAAATATTTTTTGGTTTTAAAGCAATATGTAAAGAATTGGCTAAGTTTCGTATGCCAGCTTTCCCGATAGATAATGAGCCTAATTCTGGATTGGGTTCCAAGGCAAAACCGCCACCGGTTAATAGTATAGTTCCTTTTCCCTTTTTTTCCATATCTGGCAATACTAATGTTACAGCAGTCATTACTGAAGCTACATTTATTTTAAAATCGCGTGTTAATCCATCTACAGATTCATCAACAATATTTACTTTTTTTCGTTTTGCTACATTATAATGCAGCACATCAATGTTTTCCCAAATTTCCCAAATTTGATTAAATGCATCCTTAATAGAATCGGAATCGCCGGCATCAGCAACAAAGAAATGAGCATCGATGTTTTTATTTTTTAAAGCATGCTGCAATTCTTCTAATTTTTCTTCTCTTCTAGAAATAAGTACTACTGAAAATCCTTCCGTTCCAAATTTTTCAGCTACAGCTTTCGAAATTCCATTACCTGCTCCAATTATTACGATTACTTTGTTCATATTGCTTTCTTTTTTGCTAATAAAATATACCTGTCAGACGTTTTTGGGTGAAATGGATTTAGATGATAATCACCAAATTCATTAACGATTGTGAAACCGGTATTGTTTAAAAAAGTATGAAAATGATGTTGCATCAGAACTTGTACTTCTTCTTTATAAAGCCATATTTTTTCATCTTTTTCAATTTGTATGGATTTAATTATTTTTCCTTCCTTCACTTCTTTTCTAATATAAAAAGTATATCCATCAATAATTTTATTTTCGCGTGGCACTAAGTTATTGATGACTTTTTCTGCATTCATAAAATCAATTAAAATATGTCCATTTTCTTTTAAGGCAATATGCATACTCTCAAATACTTTTTCATTTTCGTTTAAATCATCAAAATAACCTAAAGAAGTAAATAAATTAAACACATAATCAAAATAGTTTATTCTAAAAGGTAAACGCATGTCATGCACATAAAATTCTAAATTTGGCAAGGTATATGCAGAAGTTGCATAATGAATACTTTCTTTAGATAAATCCAATCCTACCACATTGTTTTCCTTTTCTGCTAAATAATGTGCATGTCTTCCTTTGCCACAAGCTAAATCTAGAATGGTAGCTTTATTAATATTTAATTTAGATGTTAAGTTGTCAATGAATAAATGGGCTTCATCTTGGTTTCTATTTTTATATAATACATGATATAATGGAGAATTAAACCATAACTCGAACCATTTCTTTTGTTGTGCTGACATAGAGTTGAAATATGTGTGTACAATTTACAAAAATTGTTGGCAGATATTTAGTTTTAGGAATGAAAATGCGTTTAATAAGAAAAAAAATCAATCTGTATCTACATTTTTGATATATTTTTTCCAAATTCCAGTTCCCCAATAAAAAGATGTGAATAAAAGTAAAGTAGTCCAATAAACTACTTCACAACCCCAAGCAATATAGAGTTCGCTTCTTTTTATATGAATAAAATAATAACAATAAATGACATAAAAAATACAACAAAAAACTTCAACTATTGTAGGAACAAATGTAGCTCCTGTACCAGTGATTCCAAAATTCATAATCATGGCAGATGAGAAAAAAAGCATCGCAATCATTAATGTGTAAAAAGGTGCAATAGTATCTTGGATTATGTTTGTGTCATTCGTGAAAACAGATAAAATTTGATGTGGAAAAAGTAAAATAATAATATTAATGGCCATAGAAATTCCAACAGATAATATAATTACTTTTTTAAGTGCAGGAATAACATCGTGAACTCTATTTTGTCCAATGATATTGCTCACTACAGTGTTGCTTGTGCTGGCTAAACTCCAAACTGGAATGCCAATAAACACAAATAAGCTTTTCAAAATTCCAGATACTGCTAATTCATGTGTTCCAATTTTTTCAATGGATAAAAAGAAATACCACCATGAACCAATTCCAATTAAATTCTGAAGAATAATAGGTGCTGATAATTTACAGATTGATGTAAATAGATTTAAACGGATAGTTTTAAATTGGAAAGCATTATATTTTTGGGGATGTTTTGATGCTATAAAATAGATGAAGTAAACAATAAATAATATGGTATCTGCAATGGCAGTAGCAATGCCAGCACCTTTAATTCCGAGAGGCAGAAATCCAAATTTTCCAAAAATTAATAAATAGCCAAATATAATATTGGTTATAGCCATGCAAATTGTTGCAATAGTAATAATCCTTGTCTTGCCGATTCCTGTATAAAATCCATTAAAGCAAAATCCTAAAACTACAGGAATGACAGCATAATTCATCATGTTAATATATTCCATAACCGCACTTTGTATGGGTACTGATTTTACTACCCAAGGGATAATGATTGGTGTGATGTATTTGAAAAATAACATTAAAAATAGAGAAAGAATACTTGCCAAAATTAGGAGATGATCAAATGCAGTACCAATGCGATTTAATTTATTTTCGCCACTATGACGTGCTATAATTACTTGAGCACCACGCGCCAAACCACCTGCAATAAAAACAAAAACGAAATAATAAATTCCAGCAAGTGTAATAGCTTCTAAGGCTACTTTAGACGAATGTCCTAAAAATGCAGTATCAATTAATTGATTAATAGAATGCGCCAAACTTCCTAATATAATAGGATACGAGATCTGCCAAATTTCTTTATAAGTGCCTTGTAATTGCATAATGGAGGCGCAAGATAAGCATTAAACCGCAGAGCTGATGTTTAGTTGTGTTGAATTGAAAATTAAGTTAGCGATTCGCTCCACATTTTCCATTGGTCGCCCCAAAGTCGGTTGCCTGCATCCACATATAGTGTTTCTCCACTAATGTATGATGCCATAGGTGATGATAGAAACACAACAGGATACGCCACTTCTTCCGTAGTGCCCATTCTTTTATTTGGAATGCTACTTTCAATGCCTTCAATAATTTGTGGCGGATAAGTATCCATCCCTGAAGAGCGAATAATTCCAGGTGCAACGGCATTTACTCTAATATTAAAACGAACCCATTCAATGGCTAATGTTTTGGTGAGATTGTCCACGCCGGCACGTGCAGCGCCAGTATGTACCATACCTGGAAATCCTTTGTAAATATTGGCGATGATATTTACAATGTTGCCCTCTTTTTGTGGAATGAAAAACGTTTTCGCCATAATTTGTGTAACATAAAATGTGCCGATTAAATTATTCGTTATCACGGCACGAAATCCGTTATACGAAATGTTTTCTGCAGCAGACGGAAATTGACCGCCGGCATTGTTGACTAATATATCTAATCTGCCAGCTTCTTCTTTTATTTTTTGTGCCAATGCTTCTATATGCTCCGTTTCTCTGATATCAGCAATAGCTGCTCTTACATCACCAATTCTCTTTAATTCACTTACGGCTTTTTCTATTTTTTCTGCATTTCGTGATGCAATATATACAATAGCACCTAAGCTTAAATATTCTTTTGCAATGCTATAGCCGATGCCACTTCCACCGCCGGTAACCAAAACTATTTTGTCTTTAAATAAATCTTTTTGAAACATTTTTTATTCACTTTGAAACAAATGTAATAAAATAATTTTACCCAAATAAAGCATGTTAGGAATAACTCATTAATTATCCTTCGGCAATTTTTGATTTGTTGTTTCCTTTTATGCTAATCAGCAGTACGCCAACCAATACTAATATGGTACCTGAAAGATGCATTAACGTAAAATCTTCATTCAAAATGTAATACGATAAAACTATCGTTGCTATCGGACCAATGCTGGCGATAATAGCCATATTGGATGAGCCAATATATGAAATGCCTTTTGTCATTAAAAAGGATGGTAAAACTGTGCTCACAATGGCAATGGTTAATCCTATGAAATATACTTGAATCGGGAAGTGAAAGATGTCAAATCCATTGACTAAAATAAAATGTATAATCACTGCAATGCAAGATACAATCATGGAAATACATGTAAAACGAATAGTGCCTACATTTTTTATTAAATGATCGCTTTTGACCAAATACAATGCATAGGTTAAGGCGCTTAATAAAATAAAGATGGTTCCTTTCGTTAAATTGCTGGAAACATAAGCGGCTTTGTCGGAATAAAATGCAATGACAATTCCTATATAACATACAACAACTGCGGTTATTTGGGTGCTATTTATTTTTCGGTTAAAAAAAAGTTTAGACAATAAAAGCACAAAAGTTGGATAGGTAAAAATTATATTTCGCTCTAAAGATGCACTCACATATTGAAGTCCAATAAAATCAAACAGTGCCGCGAGGTAGTAACCAATTAACCCAAGGATGATGATATTCCACCAATCATTTTTATTAATTTGTGCAGGTGTTTTTTTTCGATATTCATTTGCCAAAATAACAACATAAAAAGGTAAGGCAAACAACATGCGTAGCATTAATATTTGCAATCCATTAACTCCATATTGAAATGATAATTTTGCAAAAATGCCTTTTGTAGAAAAACACAAAGCACCAAAAAACACAAAAATTATTCCTTTGTAAAAATTAGAAGACATAAAAAAAGCAGCCAATAATTGGCTGCTCAAAGGTACTCATTTTATAGAGTTTATTTCATGGTGAACGTAGATTGTCCTATTAAGAAACCGTTTTGATATACTTCAACAGAATATTTTCCGGAAGCAAATTTAAACGTTTGTGCCCAATAAGAACAAACTGTTTTAGTTTCATTTTGGTAATCCGGAGAAATGGTATAGGTGTAAGGAATTTCATTTCCCGTAGTAGCTTCTTTAAATGTTCCACTACCTAAACTTTGCATTTGTATGGTGGAGCCATCTGGAGAAATAATGCGAATAGAAAGTGCAGTTTGACCGCTTGGTGAAATTTTATTTTGCAATAAATCAAAACAAATTCTCAATTTTTCAGCATCTTTTGCTTTGCTTACTTCATCTTCTTTTCCTTTTTTAGTAATGCGAATTGGAGAGCATTGAATGTTTGCTGTTGTTAAAATAGAAGCTTTGTCAATTCTGTCTTTCATTTTCTGATTTTCATCATCTACTTCTTGCTTTTTTTGAATAGTAGTTTTCAATTCACCACTAATGCTGTCGCGCTCCTGGAATAAAATCTGATTAACAGCAATTAAAGAGTCAATAGAAGTTTGCATACGCACTTTATCGTCTTCCATTTGTTTAATTAATGTTTGTGCTTCTGCTAATAATTTAGATTTTGTAGCATCACCATTTTTAAGCTTGGATACTTCCGTCAATAACGCATCTACTTTTGCACGTTTAGCGCCTAATTCTTGCTCTTTAACAGTCAATAAACTGTCTAAACCAGCATTTTCTGCACGATATCTCTCAATATCTTGCATAGATTCAGCATATTTACTGTCTAATTCTTGTTTCAAAGTTGAAACATCATCGCGTTGTTTTTCGGTAACAACAATAGTTTCTTTCGATTTTTTTAATTTGAGATTGGTGTACACCAATCCGCCAATCAATAATGCAATTAATACAATATACATTGCATGTAATTTCCCATTGGAATTTTCATTTTCTGCCATAAAAAAATATTTTAATGTTTACGTTAATACAAACTTACTGAAAAAATCGTTATTATTTATCTATAATTCGTTATATATTGCGAATAATAATTATTTGAGTACATAAAAAATATACGTATATGCTTGAAAACGTGAAAATTGAAGATGTTTTATTTCTAGATATCGAAACAGTTCCAAAAAGTGCTGACTACCATCAATTAAATGAAATTGAAAGAGATTTGTGGGATGAAAAAAAAGGTAAACATCGCAATGAAGAGGAAACAGAAGCCTATTTCTATTTTAATAATGCCGGAATTTATGCTGAATTTGGTAAAATAATTTGCATTTCAGTAGGATATTTCCAATCAGCAGGTATGTTTCAAGAATTTGAAATAGTATCATTCTATGGCGATGATGAAAAGAAACTTTTGTCCGATTTTAGTCAATTTTTACAAAATCAATTAAAAATAAATAGAAATAAAACTATTTGTGGACATAATGTTCGTGAATTTGATGTGCCATATATTTGTCGTAGAATGTTGATGAATCAATTGAAACTGCCTAATTATTTTGAATCCTTACAGGCCAAAAAGCCATGGGAAATAGGCTTGTTAGATTCAATGGATTGGTGGAAATTTGGCGATTATAAAAATTACATTTCTTTAAAATTATTGGCATTTTGTTTAGGTATTCCATCTCCAAAAGATGATATTTCAGGCAAAGATGTAGGTAAAGTTTATTGGCAAGAACACGGCTTAGAACGCATTAAAACGTATTGCCAAAAAGATGTTTTAACAGTTGCACAAATTTTATTAAAATTAAAAGGATTATCTTTGCTTTCAGAGTCGAATATTAAATTAAAATAAGCACACTTTTAAAAATATTCGTTTAAACTTATAAATATAATTATGGCAGAATTACTTTTAGACGTAAAAAACTTAGTAACAGAATTTAATACAGAAAATGGCATTGTAAAAGCAGTAAACGATGTCTCTTTTCACGTAAATAAAGGGGAAGTTATCGGCATTGTGGGTGAATCAGGATCCGGAAAATCAGTCACATCTTTATCTATCATGCGATTAATTCCTAATCCACCTGGAAAAATTACTTCTGGACAAATTAACTACTATCGAGATGGAAATACACCAATAGATTTAGTAAAAGTGGAAGATCATCAAATGCGCCAATTTCGTGGAAATGAAATATCCATGATTTTTCAGGAGCCAATGACCTCTTTAAATCCTGTTTTTACCTGCGGTAATCAAGTGATGGAAGCTTTGATGCTGCATCAAAAGATATCAAAACAAGAAGCAGAACAAAAAACACTCGATTTGTTTGCTCAAGTAAAATTACCCGACCCGAAACGCGCATTGAATGCTTATCCGCACCAACTTTCAGGTGGACAAAAACAACGCGTGATGATTGCAATGGCAATGAGTTGCCAACCTAAAATATTAATTGCCGACGAACCGACAACTGCATTAGACGTAACCGTTCAAAAAACTATTTTAGAACTTATCAACGATTTAAGTCAACAAACCGGAATGTCCACTATTTTCATTACACACGACTTAGGTGTAATTGCTGAAATTGCCGATCGTGTAATTGTAATGTATAAAGGAGAAATTGTGGAGCAAGGTACAGTATTTGAAATTTTTTCAAATCCCAAACATCCTTACACCAAAGGCTTATTAGCTTGCCGTCCACCACTAGGAAAACGGTTAAGCAAACTACCAGTGATTGCCGATTTTATGAGTGAAGAAAATGGCATTATTACAGAAAAAGCAGCGGACATGAATGCTTTAGTTGAAGCATTTGTTGTGAGTGAAGAACAAACTAAAATACGTTTCGAAACGTTACAGCAAGGCAATCCAATTTTACAATTAAAAAATATACAAACATGGTTTCCTTCTAAAACTAATTTATTAGGTAAACCATTAGAATATGTTAAAGCAGTAGATGATGTTTCATTTGATGTATATGAAGGTGAAACCTTAGGTTTGGTGGGCGAAAGTGGTTGTGGTAAAACTACTTTAGGTAGAACCATTCTTCGATTAATTGAGCCCACTGGTGGAAAAGCTATTTTTGATGGAAAAGATATTTTTAACCTTGGTCAAAGAGATTTAAAAGAACTTAGAGAGCACATGCAAATTATTTTCCAAGATCCTTATTCTTCGCTCAATCCAAGAATGACAATTGGAAATGCTATTATGGAACCGATGCAAGTGCACAAAAAACATAGCAATGATGCCGAACGAAAAGATAAAGTGATTGAATTACTAGAGAAAGTAAACATGAAAGCCGAACATTTTCAACGCTATCCACACGAATTTTCAGGTGGTCAGCGCCAGCGTATTTGCATAGCACGTGCGTTGGCTTTAAATCCTAAGTTTATAATTTGTGATGAGTCGGTTTCGGCATTAGATGTGTCGGTTCAAGCACAAGTTTTAAACTTATTAATCCAATTGCGCGAAGAATTTAAGTTCACTTATATTTTCATCTCACACGATTTGTCGGTGGTGAAATTTATGAGTGATAGAATGGTCGTAATGAATAAAGGAAGAATCGAAGAAATGGGTATTGCTGATGATATTTACAATCATCCTCAACAGGAATATACTAAAAAATTAATAGAAGC